>JBBQGC010000020.1:0-81354 GCA_038322705.1 Bryobacterales bacterium
GTGAAGCTCTGGAGCGGAGGCCTTGGGCATTCAAACGCGAAGACCGCCCGAAGGGCGCTCCAATTCCTGCGCAGTGCATGCTTCATGCTTGAGGGGCAGCAATCTGAGAATGGAAGGGGCATCCGTTGTGACCCGTTACACTTCCAGCGCCGCGGATTCGGACGGCCGGGCTCCAGCCCACAATTCCGCTGCGCTTACCGGGGAGAAAAGAACGATGGCGTCGGATGCGCTGAGGTCGAGCCACCGGGACACGCCGGCCTTGTTCCGGCCTCGGGAGACTTCAATCAGTATGTCGGAATCGACCAGGATAGTCACCGGTCGCCCAACCGATTAAGCCTCGATCCTTTGCGAAGCTGCCTGACTTCTTCGCTGCTATCCCGCTCTTGGCTGCGAGACTTGCGGATTCCTACAAGGCCCTGCATCGCCGCCGCGCGCTGCTCGTGGCTGCCCAGATAACGCTCGCGCACTGCCTGCCGGACCAGCTCGGACACGGTGGTCTTCTCGCGGCGGGCGCGAGCGCGCAGCACCCCCCCACGATTGGTCGTCGAGATAGAGCTGCGTGCGGCGCACGATGTATAGTATCATCGCACCCCAACCGCCGCCCCGCTCCGGCTCCGCAAACAGGCGTCCAGACTCACCTCGTGTCCGGTCGCGCCCCACCAAGACACGCCATCATCGTGATATCCGCTCATTTGCCGAAATGAAACTCCGGCGTGGCGGGAATTAGCCACTCCACCAGCAGCACTCGCGAGCCGGGCCGGTTTGTCCTCCGCATCGTTCCCTTCGTTCGAACAACGCCCGGCGATACTTGTTGGAAGACACCGAGCGTCTCGAACGCGCGCCGCAGCCGAGACAGGGCCCCCGCATCCCCCGCGTCCGCGTGGCGAGTTCCGCCAGTTCGACGGTCGGCGCAGCAGTTTCAGCCATCGCCATCGTCCTCTTTTGCAAAAAGCGATTTCCCGATTCTACAGCCATTCGGCACTGCAATAATGTATTGCTGCTCTGCATTGCAACGCGGAAACGAACGTTGTCAAAGCCCGGCTCTGGGCGAGAGGAAGGTGATCCGTGATGAAACCCACGATACTCGTGGCGACGTGGGGCGATGGGCTGTTCGCAGTCACCGGCGATGACCGCACCCAAGAGATTGCGAACCAGCCCGTCAGAGGTCTCGCATCGGATGGACGCGGCGGCGCGCTCGCCATTGTCGGCCGGCATTCGCTGCGCAGGCGTGCACCAGGTGGCGAATGGGCAACCGTCGCTACGAGCGAGTTCGAGCTTTCGTGCTGTATGGCTGTTAGAGACGCAATCTGCGTAGGAACGGACGATGCACGCATGCTGCGGCTCAACGATCGGGGTGAGCTCGAGCCCATCGATGGTTTTGATCGCATGGCGGGGCGGGATGCCTGGTTTGCTGGTTCGGCAATTGTGAATGGGGAGCGTGTCGGGCCACCGCTCGGCATTCGCTCGGTTGCGGCCAACTCGAACGGGAGCATTCTTTTCGCCAACGTTCACGTGGGCGGCATTCCACGCTCAACGGATGGCGGAAGCACCTGGCAGCCCACCATCCATATCGACAGCGATGTTCATGAGGTGCGCGCGCATCCGTCGGATCCTGACATCGTCGCCGCGGCGTCCGCTATCGGCCTTTGCATGAGTCGCGACGCAGGAGCGACGTGGACCGTGGAAAGCGAAGGCCTGCACGCATTGCACTGCTCCGCGGTAGCGTTCTCGGGCGATGACATTCTTGTCTCCGCGTCGACAGATCATTTTGCGGCCCAGGGAAAACTCTATCGCCGGCCGGTCAGAACGGATGGAAACATAGTGGCCGTCGAAGATGGCCTGCCTGCGTGGCTGAACGGTATCGCCGACACAGGCTGCATCGCGACAAAGGGCTCGACGATGATTGTCGTGGTTGACAGAGCCGGCACCCTGTACCTGTCAGCCGGGTTCGGGCTCGCTTGGTCACGGAGCAGCAGCGAACTACCAACGCCGAGTTGCGTACTGATTTGTTGACGGAAATCTCGAGGATATCTATCTTTGGAGCACGTCCAGGCACTTCTCGATCGGTTCTCCCGCCTAATGATACGGCCCGCTTCGGCTCCCCGCCATAGCGTAAGTGAGAACCAATCCGGTCCTCTGCCCCACCCCCTTCCCTTGATCTTGATCGGACATATCCATCTTCTTCCGGCCTTATTCGAGAGAGTGGTGCTGCCAATCCCCGTGCAAAGCGAACTGGCGTCGGCCAAAGCGCCTGCGTCTGTACGACAGTGGATTGCTGCGCCACCGCCGTGGCTGGAGATCCATGATGAGGCCCCGGCAGGTGGACCGGACGATTCGCTGAGAGGGATCGATGCGGGCGAGAAGGCGGCTATTCAACTCGCCGTAGTCCTCAACGCCGACCTTTTGCTGATCGACGACCGAAAGGGCGTCAGAGCGGCCCGGCGCCAAAGCCTTTCGGGTAACTGGAACACTCGGCATACTTCAAAGGGCTGCGCAGGCTGGAATCATTGATTTTGCGCTAGCAGCAGAGCGCCTGGGCCGCACCAATTTTCGAAGCCCGGAAGGCCTGCTGGATGCCATGCTCAGGTCACATGCCGACGAGCCCGACGAGACCTGAACCTGGCGGTCCGGAGGGCCGTAGCCCCCGCCGAATGTAGCCTGGGAGCAACATTCCAGCTAAGCTCCGGGTTTAATCTAGAAACAGCCCCATGTCTTCCTCGCGGTTCCTGCCTGCCTTCGTGAGTCTGGTTGCGCTTGGCCAATCCACCACGCCCGACGTAGGGAGCGGCGCCCCGAACGTTCAGATCCAGCAGCAGTTTCAGGCCGCCTTCTACCGCGGCGGGTTCGCCTATCAGGTGTCGCTGCCGCCCTTGGCCGATGTCAAGCGCCTCGGCACCAATGGCCTCGTCCAGGAATTCTCCGACGCTGCCAAGAGCACCGGCGTGAAACTGGCCCTGGTGATGCCGAACGTCAGCACGCAGGTGGTGGAGGGTAATACCTCTGTCTTCCAACTACAAGCGGGACTCTACGCGTATTTCACGCAGGTCGGCGTGAGCACGGCCGGCATGCCCACCACCGACACGCTGAACTGTCCGTCGCTGCGCATCGCCAACACCTGCCAGTATCAGTTGTTCGACAAGCCGTATGCGCTGTTTGTTTTCAAAAACAGCGTCAATAACACGGCTACGAACTTTGCGACCCGTAATCCTTTCTATGCGCGCTGGCTGGCACTCGGCGGAATCGCTACGCTCGGCCCGGCCGAGAGTGCCGAAACTGCCGTAACCTCTTTGGCAGCCACCAAGGCCACCGTTCAATACTTCGATCAGGGAGCCATCTACAACATCACTTCGGGCCCCAATACCGGCCGGCTGATTGGCGTTCGCGGCGCCATCTACACCCTGTTCAACGCCAACAACTCCGACCAGGGCTTCCTCGGCATCCCTACCTCCGACGAACTGGTACTGGCCAACGGCCATGTCCGGCAGAGCTTCGAAGGCGGGGCGATCGAATACGATCCCGCGAACCCGTCCAGCCCGCCCGTACTGCGAAACCCGGTAGCCAGCATCACCGTGTCTGCTGGAGCGGCCCCCATCCGCCTCCAACTCGGCGACACGTTTGCGCTTCAAGCCGCGCTGTTCGATCCCAACGGCGCCCCGCTTACCGATCGCGCGTTGCTGTGGACCACATCGAACGGGCGCATCATTGCTCTTCAACCCGCCGGATCCTCGGTCACA
The DNA here is from genome assembly GCA_038322705.1 of Bryobacterales bacterium. Lineage (GTDB taxonomy): Bacteria > Acidobacteriota > Terriglobia > Bryobacterales > Bryobacteraceae > TMP-7. The sequence continues at coordinate 3,735 of JBBQGC010000020.1, forward strand.
GTCAAGGCCGTCGGCGGCGGCACGGCAACGGTAACAGCTTCGAGTGAAGGCAAAACCAGCACCGTGGTGACCTTCATCGTCACTGCTCCGTGCTGCCAAATCGGGGAAGGAGCGCCCACGCCAGCCGTCGCGCAAGCCTTCCAGGATGCAGTTACGCGCAACCGTCTGACGATAAGACTACCGGTGGCGGCGAGCGTCGTCCGCGCAGGCTCCGGCTACATCCAGCAACTCGAATCCACTGCGGGCGTCGATTATCTTGCCGCCGTTTCCGACCGTACCCTGACCGCTTTCCTGATCAGCGGGAATCTGCTGGCCCAATACCTCGCGCTCGGCGGACCGGCGGGGACGCTGGGCTATCCGGTTTCCGACGCCAACGCCGCGGGACGGCAGTTGTTCGAGAACGGAGCCTTGGCCGGCAATCCGCCGATCGTGGTGTCGGGCGACATCCTATCCAAGTGGGCTCTGCTGGGCTACGAAACCGGCCTGGCGGGCAACCCGGCGGGTCCGCAGACGGCGGCGCTGACGTTCCGCGCCACGCCGGTCCAATCGCAGCCATTCCAAAACGCACTCCTGGTAGCCGTTGGCCGGCCCGCGAAGGTCTACGCCGTATCCGGCCCGATATTGACGCAATACCTTGGCTCGGGTGGCCCGGCGGGGCGGCTCGGTGCTCCCACCGGCGATGAGACCGCATTCAACGGAAAGCGCCGTCAGGACTTCGAAGGGGGATTTATCGACTACACGCCGGGTGACGCGCAGGCCCGTGTTACCGAAGCGCCGCGCCAGCCGCTGGTGAATGCGACCCCCGCCTCTGTGCTTGCCGGTACGCCCGTGCGCCTTTCGCTCGGCGGCTTCGACGACAATGCCACCGTACGCGTCTCCATCACTGGCCAGCCCGATTTCACGGTCACGGCAGAGAACGGTGCCTACGTGTGGGAAAGCTACGTCCCGTCCGCGTCGAAGTCCGCCGTGGTCACCGTGCGCGCGGTGGATGTCTCCAATCCCGCGCGTTCGGCGCAGGCTATCTATAATGTTCGCGCGCTTGCCGACGCGCGTCTGCATCTCGCTGTGTTAGGGGGCAACAATCAGTCCGGCGCTCCGGGCGGCGTACTGGCGGCTCCGCTGATCGTCGTGCTCACCGACGAAGCCGGGAATACCGTCGCGGGCGCCCCGGTTCAGTTCATTGCGTCCCCCGGCGCGGCGATCGAATCGGCCGCCGCAGTGACGGACGAGAACGGCCAGGCGCGCGCGACGGTTCGCCTGCCTTCCGCCGGCATCGCCCTGATTAATGTTCAAGCCGGGGGGCAGGAGATCACACTCAGCGCCCGCACCGCGGCGGTCCAGATCGCAAATTTCCCCGCGTTGACCCAGGCTGTACCGGGCACGCTCGCCGATGGCTCCGATACCATTGCCGGCAAGGGCGGACTACTTACTGCCGCAGCCTCCATCGTCCGCTATTACCAGTTGCGCGGGGACGCACCATCGCCCGCCGGCCTGGCCGATCCGCAAAGCCTCAATCAGTTTCTGAAATCGTTGTGCGCTCCCGATTCACAGGGCGTTCCCGTGTGCAACGGTTTTGTGCGGGTGGGGGACAGCCCCGATGCGATCGTAAATTTGTGGCGCGTTCCGGCCTTTACAGGAGGGGCGCTCGGGGTGGTGACGAGTCTGCCTCTGGTGTCGTCGATCCGCGACCGGCTCGCCCAGGGAACCCCCGTTCTGGTCGCGCTCACCGGCGCGCGGTTCGTGGTCGCTACCGGCATCGGCGCCGATGGGCAAATTCTTATTGCCGACCCCGATCCGGCTTCGGCCCACACCACCCTGGAGCAATACCTGGTAGAGGGTGCCTCGATTTCCGGAGTTGCCGTGTTCCTGCCCGGACCTGCGCGCGCGGGCGGCTTCGAGATTGCGGCCAACGCCACCATCGACATCACCTCTGCGAGCGGTTCCTGCGGCGCAGCGTTTCAGGCCGGCTCAGCCAACCTTGTCTACTGCGACGGCGCCGCGCCACTTTATGAGGTCGACCTGAGCGGGCCTTCTTATCGGGGGGCGCTGACCACCTTGGAGCCTGTTCCGGCGCGCTATGAATTGAGCGGCGGGGGCAAAACTACGCTCGGCGTCCAGCGCCAGGGCGATTCCTGGATCGTTGGACCGCTTACTGCCTCTATCGCTGCTGGGGGCGTGCTGAACGCGGCCACGTTTACTGCAGACATCGCGTCCGGCGGTCTGGTGTCGATCTTCGGCGCCGGCTTCGGTCGCGATCCGCAGGCCGTTTCGGTCGATTTCAACGGCGTGCCAGCGGTGGTCGTGGCCGCATTTCCGTTCCAGTTGAACGTTCAGGTGCCCCCTGGGCTGCCACCTGGACCAGCCACGGTTCACGTCACCTCGGGGGGTGGGACCGCCGAGTTGCCGGTGACGATTTCGCCGCTTGCGCCCGTTCTATTCACCCTGGGCGGGCAGCAAGGCGCTGTGATCAACCGCGACGGATCGATCAACGGGCCGACGAACCCGGCGCGCCGGGGCGATTACATCGTGGCATTCGGAACCGGGCTTGGCGCGGTTGTAGCTAGCGGGGGTGTGATGCGTACGTCTGCTACCGTAACGGCAACGATTGGCGGGGTGAATGTCCCGGTGCTGTTTGCGGGATTGAGCCCCGCTTTTACGGGTCTCTATCAGGTGAACATTTCGCTGCCGGCGGGGATCGCTCCCGGCCTGAATGTGCCCCTTGTGATTCGGGAAGGCAGTGTGACAGCTAACACTGTCCTGGTTTCCGTTCAATAGCGGAAAGCACTCTTCGACCCTCGAATGTCGCAGCTAACACCATGTTGGTAGCCGTTCAATGTGAGAACAAGACCTTTGAGTGTTTTTTGGTCGTTCCGGGAGCGCGCGCATGCTCTAATTGGGTTTGCAGTGCGCGACTCGCTTCTTCAGGGGCATAAGCGCCTTGCAAACATTACTTTGCGCTTGACTTGTCCGGCGCAGGGTGATAAGAATAACTTGACTGCGTCCAAGATTGACTTAGCGGTTTTCATCCACGCATGAATCCCGCGAGCACATAGTAATACAAGAGAAGTCCTGAAACCGAATGAGCCTGAAAAGGCAGCGCGAGAAACGAGTGCAGGAAGTTCCGGCGGGCCAGACGCGACAAGCGCCGCGGCCGGCGGTGAATATTTCTGGGGAAAAGCTCGAGAATTCGCGCTCAATTGCTTGAATGAGGCTCAGGTTGATAAAGAGAACTTCCATCAATTCAAACCGATCCCAACCACTTCACAAGGAGAAGTTCTAAATGGCAGATTTTCGCAAATGCCTTCTAGCGTTTGCTGTACTGGCGCTGCTGTCGAGCTTTGCCGTTCCCGCGAACGCGCAAGGTACGGCCGCACTGCAGTGCACGTTTAACGCTGCGGTAACACCAATCGTGCGCGCCGAAGGACTGGCGGAGCTCGTCGGCGACATCGTGCTGAATTGCACCGGTGGCACGCCAACCCAAGCTGGCGCTCCGGTCCCACAGGCCAACGTAACTGTGTTTCTCAATACCAATTTGACGAGTCGGCTGACCGCCAACCCGTTCTCTGAAGTCCTAATGCTCATGGATGAGCCCCACTCCCCGGCGAATCCGGGTGTGGCGCTGGTTCCTTGCGATCCAGGCGGAACGTCGCTCGGCATTTGCCCGATCGCCGGCACCGGCACTGGCGCTGGTACCTACAACGGAACCACCGGCCGTCCGAACGTTTTCCAGGCCCGCCAAACCGGCGTCAACCAGGTAACGTTCTTCGGCGTGCCGATCGATGCTCCTGGCACCTCCGGAACCCGCACGATCCGCATCACCAACGTGCGCAGCAACGCCAATCAGTTGGGCGTCAGCTCCACCTTGGTTCCTACCCAGATCGTGGCTAACATCTCTGTCAGCCCGCCCAACCTGCTGCCCATCAACAACCCGCAACAGACCGTCGCTTTCGTGTCGCGTGGTTTGACCAGCAGCGTTCAGAGCGCTCTCTCGTTCGTGCAGTGCAACAGCGCAAACCCGGATATCGCTGGCGACCCGAGTAAGGCTCTCAATAGCGGCGGCCAGAGCGGCCAGCAGTTCACGGTCCGCTTTGACGAAGGTTTCCCGTCAGCCTGGAAGGAAAAGAACTACCAGACTCACATTTCGAACTTCCCGACCGTTACCGCGGGTGTCCCGACCTTCCCCGGTGTGTACCCTGGCGATTCAGCCCAGGACACCGTTGGGTCGAGCTACTTCAGTGAGAGCGGCTTCGAAGTTAACGGCGCGAGCATCGTGGCCCCCGGTATCCCGGCTGGTTACGGACCGTTCCTTCCTGCCAACGCTGCGTTCCCGACGGTTCGCGGCATGAACCTCGCCGGCGTGGCCAACGCAGGTACCCGCCTGATGGTCAACTTCGGTTCAGTTGCCAACGGCTCGCAGATCTTCGTTCCGACGCGCGTCAACCTCACCATCCCGGCAGTCTCCTCCACCACGATCAGCGGTTTCGCGGTCCTCGTGAACACCGATGCTAACGGCGGCGGCAGCTACTCGGCCGCATCGGGCAACTCGGCTGGTCTTGCTCCTGTCACCATCACCGGTGGCAACGGCATGGCCGTGTACGAGATCCTGTTCACCGATCCCTTCAACAACGAGCGTGTCACCATCCCCGTCGCGGTCGCCTTCAGCGCCAACGCCGGCAATAACCTGCCTGCTCCTGGCGTGCAGAGCAGCATCACTGGCAGCTTCGCTCCGCTGAGCAACGTTGGTACGGCTAGCGACACCGCTCCGATCCCGCGCTTTGCTCCGGGCCAGACGCCTCTGAACGACTTCATCATCAACAAGTGCTCGTGCAACATTCTGTTCCCGTTCATCACGAACCAACAGGGCTTTGATACGGGTATCGCCATTGCCAACACGTCGGTAGATCCGTTCGGCACCACCCCGCAAGCCGGTCTGGTGACCCTGAACTACTACACGCCTGGCACGCCTCCTCCGGCTCAGACCACCAACGCAACCGTTCCCGGTGGCCAGATCCTGACCTTCACACTGTCCGGCGGCGGTAACTTCGGTATCGCGGCCACTCCTGGATTCCAGGGCTACATGATCGCCACCACGCAGTTCCAGTATTGCCATGCGTTCGCTTATGTAAGCGCGCAGGGCGCACTGCCGACCGCCGCTGGCGCATCGGAAGGCTACCTCGGAATCGTGCTCGACGCGCCTGGTCTCAACCGGACCAAGCAGTCTGGCGAAGTGCAGGCGCACTAGTCAGCCGAGTTAGTAACAGCAGTACGAAAAAAGGGGAGCTTCGGCTCCCCTTTTTCGTTGTCTATTCGCCCATCCTACTCCCCTACTTCCATAGGGTGTGATACACTCATCCTTGTCCCCCCTGCGTCCAAGTTTCAAACCCAAGAGGAGTCTCATGCGTTTTAGCCAGTTCCTTATCAGAGGAGCCCTCTGTTTGGCCGCGTTCGCCGGTTTGGTGGGCGCCCAATCCCTTGTTTTATTGCCCGGTTCCCAAGGAACCAACACATCCATTCCGGTCTATACCCCCAACCCTCTCGGCCCGCTCACCACGATCGGTGGCGTACCGGCCGGAGCATCCCAACTTCTTGCCCTGCCGAATGGCACGAAGTATTATGTCATTACGAACAGCAGCGGCATCACGGTTCTGGACCGGAACCTGGCCAATGCCCGTCAGATTCTTACGTCCTTAAACGCCGCTCCCTCGCTGGCCGCGATCAGCCCGGACGGCCGTCGGCTTTTTGTTATCGCCGGCAATATCGCCTATTTGATCGACACCGCGACGGACGGGATTGCCGGCTCGGCGCTGAACGTTACTGGCACGCCGGTCGATGTCGCCTTCAGCCTCGATAGCCAGACCGCATTTATATTAAGCACTCAAACCTTCACGGGTTCATTTGTGACTCCGGTCGACCTTCCGACCAATTCTATTGGCACGACCGTCACTTTGCCGGGCACTGGCGCGGCAACCGGCATCGCCACCGCGCCAAGCGGACTTCTATATGTCAGCGCCCCGAACGGGATCTTCGAGATTAACCCGAAGACTCTACTGCTCACGGCCGGATCGGGCGGCGCGAGTACGCCGACGATTGCCGTGCAGGGCGGTACGCCAGGTAAGCTTCAATTCTCGAGCGACGCGCAGACCGCAGTCGCCTTGAACCGCAATAGCGCGACCGGAGCCGCGATCATCTTCAACCTCGCGAACCGAACGGCCACCCTTGCCTCAGGCGCTGGAGTCATTGGCAACCTCGATCAGTTGCTGGTAGCGTCCGACAGCCGCATTTTCGTGCATTCCACGGCTAACCAGATGTATGAGTTGAGCCTTGGGGGCGGGTTCACGCAAAGTCCGATTCTGGTGGGATTGCCGCAGGGTGCTCAGATCACCTCCATCGCCCCATCCACAGAAGCGCAGGCCCGGACTCTGTTTGTGACTGCGACGGCGAACGGGACTACCTCGCTGTACAACATCAATCTGGCCAGCAACACGCTGCAATCTCAGACGCTCATCCCGAATCAATTCGGACAAAGCCTTGTATTTGCGGCGCCGAATCCAACCAGCGGCGGCATATCGGTTCAGGGAATCGGGGTTAATCAAACCATCGCCGCGGGAGCCGTTTCCAGGCCCCTCGTGGCGCGCGTGCTCGATGCGAACGGCTTGCCGGTCTTCGGAACCACCGTGAACTTCACCGTCGTGAACGGCGGCCTGACTCTGAGCTCGCAAAGCGCCAGCACGAATTCGAACGGTTACGCGCAGGTCTATGCGACTGCATTGAACAGTGCCGGAACGTATCAGGTGCAGGCGGGCGTTGCGGGAGCCGTGCTCCAGGCGACCTATAACGTCACCGTCTCGGGCGGCGGCACAGGAGGTGGAAACCCTGGCGGCTGCACCCAGAACTGCGTCGGCTCCGGGTTGTTCATCCTTAGCGGCAACGGGCAGCTCATCACAGAAAATACGCAGGGCGTTCAGTTGCTGCTGGTCGCTGTTCGCGACGGCAACGGCAACCCTCTGCCTGGACAAACAGTGACTTTCACTGCCTCCGGTTTCAACGGTCTGCCGGCCGGCGGATCGCTGTTCTGCACCGGTATTGGCGATCCCTTCCAACCGCTTCCTTCCGGCACCTGCTCGCCCACGATCGACCCGACAACGGGCCTCGGATCGGGGATCTCCATGGTCACCGATAACAACGGCCTGGCGGGTGTGAAGTTCGTAGGTTCCAGCACCAACGGCCCGGCGTTCGTGCAAACCAACGTGACCGCGACATCGACGGCCGGTACGCAGACGTTCACCATCGTCACCCAGAAGACCGGGCTAGGGCAAACCATCAACGCTTACCTACTCGCTCCGGCGGCGGACTCCTCCGGTCGATTAGTGATCAGTGGAACGGCCGGTCAAACGCTGCCGCAAGCGATCCAGTTCCAAGTTGGAAGCCTCCTTCCTGGCGCATCGAATGTCAGTGGGATCGGTCTCAACCTGATTAACCTGGGCGACCCCAAGACGACTCCCACAGCCTCCTGCGCCGGCGGAACTCCGCTCAGCGATGCGTCAGGACTGGTGTCTTGTAATATCGTACTTGGTCCCGTTCCCGGCACCGCCGTATTGCGGCTCAACATCGGCGGAGCGATTGAATCCAACCCGATCACAATCATTGTTGCGCCCGGATCGCCCGGCAAGATCAACATCGTGTCCGGCAACAACCAGTCGGCGAACGTGGGCCAGCAACTCGTTCTGCGTGCCCAGGTTACCGATGCGACCGGCGTGGCGGCAGCGAACGTTCCTGTCACCTTTGCGGTCGTGCAGGGCAACGGCGCCATCAGCGGTGCCTCCAGCCAGAGCGATTCCTCGGGCAATGTGCAAGCCAACCTCACGCTAAACGCGGTGGGGACGATTGCCGTTCAACTTACGGCGGGTTCCGGCTCGACGGCCGCGACGGCCCGCTTCACCGTTACCGCTAACAATCCCATCACCATCGGCGCAATCACTGCGGTTTCGGGCGGCGGCCAAATCGCTGTCGTCGGTACGCCCTTCGGCGCGCCCGTCGTGGTTCGCGTCACCGATCAGAATGGTCAGCCGGTGCAAGGCGTTCCGGTGACGTTTAGTGTCACCGCTGGCGGCGCATCGGTCGGATCGGCCACCGTCATCACGGACGCCCAGGGTAACGCCAGTACGAGCGTTTCAGCGGGCGCCGGTCAGGGGACGATCACCGTTCAGGCGTCGAGCGGCAACCAACTCACACAGTTCACGCTGACGGCTCGCGTACCCGGCCCGGGTATCGTGCCGGGCAGCTTCCGCAATGCAGCGAGCGGGGCCGCTGGTCTTACTCCGTGCGGCATCGCGATCGTCTCAGGGGCGGGCTTGGCGACGAACGTCCAGGGGACGAACGCAGCCAACCAGTTCGTCGGACCGCTGCCTTACCAGCTCTCGGGCGTGATGATCAGCGTCAACGGGATCCCCGCTCCGATCTACTGGGTGTCGAATACCCAGCAGGGCGGCGAAGCGGTCGCGTTCCAGACTCCGTGTGAAGTGACCCCAGGTCCGGCCAGTGTCGTCGTGACCGTGAGCGGCGGTTCGACGACCGTCGCCAACGTTCCGGTGTTCAAGTATCAGCCGGGCATCTTCGACACGGCGCTTCCCAACGGACGCCGCCAGGCAGTCTTGCTGCATGTTTCCGACGGCAGCTACGTCACTCCGGATAATCCGGCGCGCCGCGGCGAACAGTTGAAGATGTTCGTCACCGGTCTTGGTCTGGGTGCGACCCCCACGGGCACAAACCGGGCAGGTATAGGCGGGCAGGCTTCCGACGCCCTGATCACGGTCGGCGTCAATAACGCCGGAGTCCGTGTGATCGGCTCCGAGTACCTGCCGGGCGAAGTGGGTATCTACACGATCACCTTCGAGGTCCCAACCGATACCGCGACGGGTACCAATCAGAACCTCGGGTTTGTGATTAGCGATCCGTCGGATCCGACGAATACCGCGATCTACGCGCTGGGTTCGTTCCTGCCGATTATCTAAGCGCCAGTACCGAATCGAAACAGCGGCCGGGCTCTCCAAAGCCCGGCCGTTTCCATTTTGGAATCAACCCTTGCCAAGCATGTGCTTGATGTCGAGCACCGCCACGTTCGGATTGATCCCGACCAGATCGGTCATCAGTCCTTCTTCATGGCCATTGGCGGTCACCGAGATGTAGCGATTGGTGTAAGCCCCGCCGGGGTACGTAACCACGTCATTGTGGGCGGCTAACCCCAGCCCTTCCACGTTCACCCCCGCGGCGCTGAGCGCGTCCTTCAAGGCTTGGAGCACGGCGGCATCTCCTTGCAGCTTCGGCGCTTGCACGGCTGCGGGTGCTGTGGCGGGGGCCTTGACGGGGTTGATATTGATGATTGACCCAAGCGCGGCCGCGCTCCGCGGTGTCGATGGAGTCTCGTTAGGCGATTGGAACGGCGTTCCTTCCCTCGGCGGACGACCCCGCGCGCTCATCTCGTTCATCAGGCCGTGCGCCCCGGCCCGGTACGAAGTGTTGATCATACGGCGTCACTAGTGCAAGCGGCCAACCACTTTCAGAGCCACGCGCGTAAGCAAGTGACATCTTTCGATCAGAGCCACGCGCGTAAGCAAGTGACATCATCGCTCCGTTTAGCGTCGCGGCTCAGAACGAGTCGTGATCGGCACCGCGACGAGCTCAGGGCTTCGGGCGCGCGTCCTTCGGAATCAGCTTCTCGATCTCGGGCGGAATCGCGAAGGTCAGCTTCACCGGCAACACCTGCGCTGTCGGCTCTACGTAAACGCGCGCGGTAAGAGACGGCTTGGCGACACGATCCTTCGGCTTGAAACGGATCTGCAGCGTTGCAGAATCGCCGGCCTTCACCTCGGTTTTGTCGAGCTTGAACGTAAGCCCGGGGAACGCTCCATCGATCTCCGCCCGCAAAGTGATCGGGCCCTGCATTTTGTTGAAGATCTTCACTTCACCGGACGACGCTTCGTAGCTGCTCAGCAGCAGATCCTGCTTGTCGGTCTGCACCTGCTCGAGGATCTTCTGGGCCAGCACCTGCGGGTCGCCCGGCAGTCCCGGAACGGCTGCGGGGGGCGCTCCGTCCTTAACGGCACCGCCGTTGTAGTTCATCGTTCCAAACGGCGTCTTCACCTCCGTCACCGGCACGATGTACCAAAACCACTGTCCGTCCACCACCTTCCACAGGCTCGTGCTCGGCAGGTTCACCTTCATCTTGGTGCCGCGCACATACCAGTCGGCCTGGCATGAGACCACGGCCTCGGCCTTTTTAAATTCGTCGGAATAGTTGATGCGGATGATTTCGAAGCCCAGGTACCTGGGCTTGGCCGCGGCGAAGAACCAGTCCTTGGAGTCCTCGGCAACCACCTGGTCCGCCAAGCGGTACTTGCCGTCGACGTGCGCCTGGTAGAACTGCTGTATGCGCGCCCGCAGCGCGGCATCCACCTCGGGCGGAGCGGCGGGCGGCTCCGGCTTCTTCTCCTGCGCCGCCAGCGCGAACACGCACAAAATCAACAATCCGGGTCGGTACATCATGTGCTGTACGTAAGACGTATACACTCGCATTATCGCCGATACTGCTATCGTCGTATTTTGCAGAACCTCCGCGCCGCCGCGATTGCCGCCCTCTTTGCCGTCGTATCTTGCCGCAACGAAGCTCCCGGCGAACTGACAGTTTCGGTGGCCTCCAGCCTCCAGAACGCGATGCGGGACATCCAGGCGATCTACGCGCCGCGTCATCCCGCTGTGCGACTCACGTTTAATTTCGGCAGCTCCGGAGCCCTCGCGCAGCAGATCGAGCAAGGCGCGCCGGTGAGCGTCTTTCTTTCCGCGGCGCCCCAACCGGTGGACCGCCTTCAATCGCGCGGCCTCATCGACTCGCGCGACCGCCGCGCTCTTCTGCGCAACGAGATCGCCCTGATCGCTCCTGCCGGTACGACCGTTCCGGCCAGCTTCGCCGCCCTCGTAGAACCAGCGGTCACCACCATCGCCCTCGGCGACCCCGCCAGTGTTCCCGCGGGCCAGTACGGCAGGGAGGTGCTGAAGGCCCTCGGGGTGTGGGATCGAGTCAAGAGCAAACTCGTGCTGGCCAAGGATGTCCGGCAGGTGCTGACCTATGTCGAGACCGGGAACGCGCCGGCCGGAATCGTCTACCGCACCGATGCGCGCGAATCGAATCGCGTGCGCGTCGTGGCGCTCGCCCCCGAAAACACGCACGCCCCCGTGCTCTACCCGGTCGCGGTTCTCAAAGGCGCTCCGAACCCGGCCGCGGCCCGCGAGTTCGTGCAATTCCTCGCCGGAGCTGAAGCCGCGGCTGTGTTCGCGCGGCACGGGTTCACTACAGTCGCGCCGTGATCCCCGCCGACCTGTCGCCCCTCCGCATCTCGCTTGAGACTTCGGCCGCCGCCACCCTGATCGCCTTCGTACTCGGGCTGGCGGCTGCCCGCATGGTGAGCCGGATGCGCAGCCGGTGGCGCGGCCTGGTGGACGGTCTGCTCTCCCTGCCGCTCGTTCTTCCGCCGACCGTCGTCGGCTTCATTCTGTTGCTGATCTTCGGCCGCCGCAGCCCGATCGGCGCAGCGCTCGAACAAGCGGGACTGGCCGTCGCGTTCTCCTGGCCGGCCACTGTGATCGCCGCCGCTGTGGTCGCGTTCCCGCTCATGTACCGCGCGGCTCTCGGCGCATTTCAACAGGTGAACCCGCATCTGCTGGACGCGGCACGCACGCTCGGCGCGGGTGAATGGCGCGTATTTACCCGCGTGCTGTTGCCGCTGGCCTGGCCGGGTGTGATGGCGGGGACCGTGCTCGCCTTTGCCCGCGCGTTGGGCGAATTCGGAGCGACGCTCATGCTCGCCGGCAACATTCCGGGCCGCACACAGACCATGCCCGTCGCGATCTTCTTCGCCGTCGAGGGGAACGACCTCGGGCTGGCCCTCACGTGGATGCTGTTTCTGGTTGTGGTCTCGCTCGCCAGCATTGCATTGCTGAACCATTGGACGGCGCCTGCGCCTTTGCGATCCCTCGATATGTCGGAGCAGCCCGCTAAGCCGCTGAGGTTGAGCTTCGATGCCACACCGCCCGTCGCCGGTACCTCGGTGCTCGATGTTTCGATCGGCGCAGCGCTGGGCACGTTCCGGCTAGATCTGACGCTCAGTGCGCGCTCGGGCGCCACGGCAATCCTCGGTGCTTCGGGGGCGGGGAAGAGCCTGGCACTGCGCTGCATCGCCGGCCTCGAAACGCCCGAGCTCGGCCGCATCTCTTTAAACGGGCGCATGCTCTTCGATTCGTCGACTCGAGTCTGCATGCCGCCCGCGGAGCGACGCACGGGCTTCCTATTTCAGGATTACGCACTCTTCCCGCACCTCACCGCGGTGCAGAACATCGCTTTCGGACTTCAGCGGTTGCCGCCAGACGAACGGCGCACACGCGTTCAGCACTGGGCGGATGTCGTGCAGATCTCCAAGCTGCTCGACCGCTATCCCCACCAGCTTTCGGGGGGCCAGCGCCAGCGGGTCGCGCTCGCCCGCGCGTTGGCGATCGAACCCGACATCCTGCTGCTGGACGAGCCATTCTCGGCGCTCGATCCCCACCTTCGCAGGCGGCTGGAAGAGGATCTTCGCGCTATTCTGGGGCGTTTCGGAGGCATCACGCTGATGGTGACGCACGATCGTGACGAAGCCTTCCGCTTCTGCGACCGGCTGCTGGTGCTCTCGGGCGGACGCACGGTTGCGAGCGGCCCCAAACGGGAGCTGTTTCGCAATCCGGTCACGTTCGAAGCAGCGCGGCTTACCGGATGCAAGAATCTGTCTCGCGCGGACGTGCTCGCGCCCGACCGGGCCGCCACGCGCGATTGGGATTGTGTGCTCGGGTTGGACGGGCCAGCGCCTACCGGCATGACTTACGCGGGAATCCGCGCCCACGATATTGAACTGTCGGCGGAGGCATTGCCGGTTGCGAACGCGTTCCCGTGTTGGGTGATGGCCACGGTAGAATCGCCTTTCGAAGTGACCCTGTACCTGCGTTTGCACGCTCCGCCGGACCCGGGAGATTGCCCGCATCTGGAAGCAGAGATCCCGCGCGACCGTTGGGACGAGCTATCCGCAAGTCCGCAGCCGTGGACCGCTGTGCTGCCGGCCGGACGAATTTTATTGTTGAAGGACTGAGGAGTTCGCTAAGATGGAATTGCCGCCATTGGGAGGTCGTCTAATGGTAAGACTGCAGACTCTGGATCTGCGTATCGGGGTTCGAGTCCCTGCCTCCCAGCCATCCCATTGCGCCACGCATCTACTTGAAGGCCGAGAACCCAGGGGTAACGGATCAAACTATGAATATTTCGCGCTAAAGATCCTGCGGGTTGTGCACGGATCGCGCGACATGGAACACCTGTTCCACTGACTTTCCGCTGAGCGAGCACGCCTGGTTGCTTGAACTACTTTCGCAGATCGTTATTGTTTTTCGGGCTATGATCGCAAATAGAACCAAAAGTCATCGCGCAGACTCCTTTCGTCCGCGCCCGAAACAATATAGTGCGTTGCTGGTTCGGAAATAGATCCGGTTGCCGGCGATGGCGGGCGTCGCATAACTTTCACCATCGAGTTCATTGACGGCCAGCAGTTTCTGATCGGGCCCGGCCTCGAGCACGGTGACAGTGCCGCCCACGCTGACGAAGTACACCTTTCCATCGGCGGCGACGGGCGATGAAAAATATTTGTCGGGCGCGCCGCGCAGGCGGGCCTGCTTGAACACCGTTCCTGTTGCCGGGTCGAGCGTGGTCAGCACCCCGGCATCGTTGATCATATATAGAACGTTCCGGTATAGAACCGTGGAGGGGAGCTGCGGGATCGCTTTGTGGTATTTCCACTTATAGGCCGTCGCCGAAACGTCTCCCTTGCCGCCGGGCCGGATCGCGAGCAGCCCATTTTCGGCGGACATGGTGAGCGCGAACAGCCGCCACTCCTCGCGATCGAGCGCGCCATCGTGGTCAATGTCCAGGAACGGCAGATACAACTTCGCGTGCGCGTCGGACAATTCGGCGGCCGAGAGCTTGCCGTCCTTGTTCTTGTCGTCCTTGGCGAGTTGATCGTCGAATGACGCCACCGCAACCTGCTTTCCCGGATCGTTTTCGGGCGTGTTGTAGCCGTTGATGTAAACAACGCCGCCGTCGAGCACAGGCACCGATTTCATCTCCGACGCCAAGCCGCGCACGAACCAGATGATCTCGCCGGTGTTCGCCGAGAGCGCATCCATGCGAAACGAACTCGGCGCGATCACCTGGAGACCATCGGGCGATGGATAGACCACCGGCGTCGAATGCCCGCTGAGCGCTTCCGGACGGGGCCGCTTCCAACGGATCTTGCCGTCATCCTTGCCGACTCCGACGATGAAGGAATTCACTGCCTGATCGCACACGAGCACGACGATGCCGCCGGCCAGAACGGGCGAAGCGCCCATGCCGTACATGTTGTTGAAAGGTCCCAACGGCAGGCGCCACCGCTCGACGCCAGCAGGCGTGTAGGAGAGCATCCCGAAATCGGGGAAGAACACGTAGACGGCGCTGCTATCCGCAACCGGACTGGGGGAAGTGGGGCTGTTCCGTTTGTCCACCGGCTCCTTGCGCGGGCGCGGACACTCACGCCGCCACAGCACGGTTCCTGTAGCGCGATCGAGCGCCACGGTGAGCAGTTTCTCGCCCTCAAACGCGGTCAAGTAGATGCGGTCTCCAACAATCACTGGCGAGGAATGCCCGGGCGGCAGAGCGGTTTTCCACGCCAGGTTCTTCGCTGGTCCGAACTCGACGGGTAACGCCTCCGCCTCGCCGACGCCCGTTCCATTCGGACCGCGGAAGCGGGGCCAATCGGCTGCCGCGGCGAGCGTCAACGTAACCGCCGCGGCGATTGTGCCCGAGAGGAGTCGCATAACGGCTCATTCTAGCCGATAAGGTTCATGAGCTGTATGCGGAGAGATGAAAGGTTACCGTTTTCGGGCGTCGTGCAAGTGAGCTGGCAGGATGCCCACGGCGCACAGCGATTCATGCGTGGCACTTGTCTGGGCATCTCGCCTTCGGGCATGCGGGCGGTGTTGCCGGAGGCGATCCCGTTGCGCACCTACGTCACGCTCGCCGCGGACCAAACCCGGCTTGTAACCAGCGCGTCGGTCCGTCATGTTGCGTGCGTGGCGCCACAGAAACATCTCACCGGCTTCGAGTTCAGCAGCCGGGTGGACGCCCGGTACACGCGCCGCCCATAGAAATCTTAGATCGGTCCAATCCAAAATCGCAGTAAGCGGAAGCGGGGTCTGGCTCGTATAATCAAAACTCCACTCTAATCCACGTCGAGGAGCTAATGAGATATTTTCGGTGCGCGCCAGGAGTGTTTCTGCTCCCCGTAATGGCGTTCGCGCAGGGAACCGTGCCGCTCGAACAGCGATTGTCCGATCTCGATAAGGCAGCCAAGGCAGCGCAGTCGGCCGGCGACAACGCCTGGATGCTGGTGAGCGCGGCTCTGGTGTTGATGATGACCGGACCGGGTTTGGCGCTGTTCTACGGCGGCCTAGTGAGGCGCAAGAACGTGCTTGGCACGATGATGCACAGCTTCGTTTTGATGGCTGTAGTATCAGTGCTGTGGGCCATTTTCGGCTACAGCCTGGCCTTCGCTGAAGGCTCGCCGTTCGTCGGAGGATTGCAGTACCTGTTTCTGAACAATGTCGGAAGCGCGCCCAATGCCGATTACGCCGCGACGATTCCGCAGCAGACATTCATGATTTATCAGCTCATGTTCGCGATCATCACTCCGGCGCTGATCTCGGGTGCCTACGCCGAGCGGATGAAGTTCAGCGCCATGCTGCTATTCACGACTTTGTGGCTGCTCGTTGTTTATCTGCCGATGGCGCACATGGTGTGGGGCAAGGGAGGATTGCTCAACGCCTTCAGCGGCGGGCGGGTGCCGTGTTTGGATTTCGCCGGAGGCACGGTGGTTCATATTACCTCCGGTGTCTCCGCCCTGGTGTGCGCGCTCTATCTCGGCCGGCGGCTGGGGTATCCGTCGGAGCCGATGAAGCCGCACAGCCTGGTAATCAGCTTCATCGGAGCATGCCTATTGTGGGTGGGCTGGTTCGGGTTCAACGCGGGCAGCGCGCTGGCGGCGAACAGTCTGGCGACGAGCGCATTCACGGCGACGCACTTCGCGGCGGCCGCGGCGACGCTGGGGTGGCTGTTGACCGAGTGGCTGCGGAATGGGAAAGCGAGCGTGCTGGGTGGCATCTCGGGTTGCGTCGCGGGCCTGGTAGCCATCACGCCGGCCTCAGGCTTCGTCAAGCCGTTCCCGGCGATGCTGATCGGATTCGCGGCCGGCGTCGTGTGTTACCTGATGGTGTCGGTGGTGAAGAACCGGTTCAGCTACGACGATAGCCTGGACGCGTTCGGCGTTCACGGAGTGGGTGGCACACTGGGCGCGCTGCTTACAGGGGTGTTCGCGACCAGCGCGGTGAACGACGGGCTGAAGGACAGTGCAGGGCGCGTGCTGCCGTTAGGGGCGGTGGACGGCAACTGGAATCAGATTGTAAATCAAGGCATCGGAGTCGCGATCGCAATCGGGCTGGCGGTGGTGGGAACGCTGCTGATCCTGAAAGTGTGCGATGTTTTGGTGGGTGTACGCGTCATCCCGGAGCACGAACGCGAGGGTTTGGATTTGAGCATGCACGGAGAGGAAGGCTACATCCTCGAAGGATAAACGTCAGGCACGCATGAAAAAAATAGAAGCGATCATTCAACCGCACAAACTCGAAGAGGTGAAAGAGGCATTGAAGGGTATCGGAATCGATGGCATGACCATATCCGAAGTGCGCGGCCACGGCCGGCAGAAAGGCCACAAAGAAGTGTACCGGGGCATGGAGTATCAGGTGGATCTCCTGCCCAAGGTGAAGCTGGAAATGGTGGTTCCCTCGGAGCGGTACGAGGAAGTAATCAACGTTCTCGTCTCGAGCGCCCGCACGGGCAAGATCGGCGACGGGAAGATTTTCGTCTTCGACGTCGCCGAAGCGATTCGCATTCGCAACGACGACCGGGGCGAGTCCGCGCTTTAGCCGCATGCAGGTGTCGCAGGACCGCGCGCTGCTTTCAGCGGCCGATGTTGCCGGATTACTGCGCGATCGTTCGCAGCGCATGGACGAGGTGGTTCAGCAGGCCTTCGCGCGCCATCTCGCGCCGGTTTTCGGCGACGATGCCGTTGCGTTCGCGGTGGGCGGCTTCGGGCGGCGCGAGTTGTTCCCTTACTCCGACGTTGACCTGCTGCTGCTGACGCGTCCCAACCTGACGCCGGCGGCGATGCGTGAACCGCTGGGCGTGTTTCTGCGGGAATTGTGGGATGCGGGGTTGCGGATCAGCCACTCGGTTCACACGGTGGACGAGTGCCGCCAGGTTTACGAGCAGAATGTCGAACTCAGCATAAGCCTGCTCGACCGGCGTCCCATCACTGCTGGCGACGCGCTTGCGGCGGAACTGGACGCGGCTATCGGCCAGCTCGTGCGTGTTAACGGCAAGACGCTGGCCCGCATGCTCGCGCAGTCGGCTCGCGCGCGCCACGCCAAATATCAGGGCACAATTTTTCACCTGGAGCCGAACATCAAAGAAAGCCCCGGCGCGTTGCGCGACATGCAGACGGCGGCGTGGCTGGGTGAGTTGATGGACGCTGGACGTGAGACCGGCCTCCAATCCGCGTGGGAATTCATCGCTCCCGTACGCTGGTTTCTCCACGAAGCTTCGCGGCGCGACGACAACCTGCTCTCTTTCGAGATGCAGGATGCGATGTCGGCCGATGCCGCGGCGATGATGCGCGAGTATTACCGGCAGGCTCGCGAAGTGTTCGCAAAGGTCAGCGATGCGTTGGAGACGGCGGAGCAATCGCAGCCCAACCTTCTGCGTCAATTTCGCGATTGGCGATCGCGCCTATCGAATTCCGAGTTCACCGTAGTTCGCGATCGCGTGTTGGTGCGCGCGGCCGGACAATTGGGCTCCGATGCGGCGCTGGTGTGGCGATTGATCGAATTCGTCGCGCGGCATGGCATTGCGCCGTCCTCTGACGTGCAGCGGCGGCTGCGCGAGTCGTCGCAAACCTTCGCTGAAGCGTCCACCCGATCTCCCCTCTGGCCGCAGTTGAAGAGCGTCCTCGAACTGCCGCACGCAGCAGCGGCGCTCCGCGTGATGCACAACGCCGGACTGATCTCGGCGATCATCCCCGAGTGGGCGAACATTGACTGCCTGGTAGTCCGCGATTTTTATCATCGCTACACCGTGGACGAGCACACGCTGGTGGCGATCGAGGTGTTGGAACATATCCCTGACGCGCGGTTCCGCGATCTGCTGTATGAAGTGCCGGACAGCGCGCTGCTCAGGATGGCGCTGCTGTTGCACGACGCGGGCAAGGGCTCGGGACAAGATCATGTGCGCGCATCGGCCGATCTGTCCACGCGCGTCGGCGAGCGGCTCGGAATTTCCGCTCCGGAGCTGGACGCGGTCCGCCACCTGATCGCATCGCACCTGGAATTGTCGAAGGCGATGAGCTCCCGCGACCTTCACGATGCGCATACGGCGCAGTTGCTGGCGGGCAAAGTGGGCACCGTGGAGCGCCTGAAAATGCTGACGCTGATGACGTACGCCGACATCACCGCGGTGAACCCATCGGCAATGACGCCGTGGCGTGCGGACCAGTTGTGGCGCGCCTACCTGGCGGCTTACGAGGAGCTGACCAGCGAACTCGAGACGCAGCGCATCCATCATTTCGACGGCGCGGACCCGGTGACATCGGCTTTCGTTGAGGGTCTGCCGAACCGGTATCTGCGCACGCATCCGCCGGAGGAGATCAAGGCCCACGCGGCGCTAGCGGACCAGGCGCGAAAGACGGGCGTAGTCACCGAACTGAAGCCGGAAAGCGGATATTGGCGGTTGGTGGTGGCGGCGCAGGATCATTCGTTTCTTTTCGCGTCGATCGCAGGCGCGTTGTCGGCCTTCGGCATGAACATCCTTCGCGCCGAGGCGTTCGCGAACGCAAGCGGGACGGTGCTGGACTGTTTCACGTTCGCCGATCCGTCGCGTACGCTCGAGCTGAATCCGCCGGAAGTCGATCGACTGCGGGATACGGTTTCGCGCGTTGTATCGGGGAAGCAGGATGTGAAGCGTTTGCTCGCGGGACGGCGCAAAGCGGCGCGTCCATCGCGCATTGCTCCGAGGGTTGCGTTCAACAATAAGGCATCGCAGGCGGCCACGCTGATTGAGATCGTCGCTCCAGATAGGCCCGGTTTGTTGTACGATCTGGCGAGTACGATTTCGGGCGCCGGGTGTGACATCACCGTGGTGCTGATCGACACGGAAGCCAACAAGGCACTGGACGTTTTCTATGTGACCGCGGGCGGATCGAAGCTCTGTCCGGAAAAGGAAGAGGCGTTGCGCCGCGATCTGATTGAGGCCTGCGAAGGCACCCTCGGTTCACCGCGATCGTGATTGCAGGTTCACCGACGCCCACAATCAATCTCGCAGGCGCGTAAGGATCTCCTCCAAGGTGGCGCCGCTGAAGAGGGCATCGTTAAGCGTCTCGACCTGCGCAGTCGAGCAGGTTGCAAGCTGTTGCTGAGCCAATTCCGGAAGCGGGCCAAATCGCTTCTCCAACTGACGGCGGAACAGGTTCCGTTCGCCCACGGCTTCTCCCTCGGCCTGGCCTTCCGCCTTTCCTTCCTTGTGCCCTTTCTTGTACTCGCGCCCGAGTACTTCGTGATCCATGATGTCGTCTAAAATTGGCATTCTCTTCGCCTCCTCCTCGATCTCCTTGCCCATTTTACGCAGGCCCGATAGAATCATCAACTCCATCAGAGCGCCGCCTCGTTCCGCCGGGGCCAGCTTCGCAATCTTCGTCAGCACTCGACGGACCGCTGCTTTCCGGTCCCTCAAGCGCGCCAGTATCGCGAATATGTTATCGCCGAGATTTGGGCTCTCCAACAGATCTTCACCGTCCAACTGACGCACATCTATGAGTGTGTAGCTGAACTGGTCGTGCGGCCCGAGCGTTGTCTTCATCCGCATCGGCTTTTGGCCCAAATAGAGGACGAATTGCCTCGGGAACTTCTTGTGCCGCCGATAGATGCTGAGATAGTACTCGGCCATCCGCAGGGCCATCTTCGGATCATTGGTGCTTTGCAGTTCGACATGGACCAGCGTGCGATCCGGCGCCCTGCCCACCAGATCGGCTTGCCTCTCTGCCGTCGATTGCGTCTTTTCAAAACCCACTGGTAACCAACGCAAGTGCGGCATACCCGAAATCGCGCCCAGCAATAACCTTGAGCGGCGGTCTTTTAAGATGATCTTCACTACCCGGTCGTAATCGTGCATGGGCCTGCACGGTAGTGGCGGTGCCGCCGGGATCTTATCAAAGGTTCGGCTTGTGAAAGAGTCAGCCTAATACAACAGCCGCGTCCGGATCGTGCCTGCCACGCCTTCCAGTTCGTTCTTCAACATCAACGTTGCACCCGGCTCGCGGGTCTCAACGTCGATCACCACGTATCCGATCGCCGCATTGGTCTGCAGATACTGTCCGGCGATGTTCACCTTGTGATTCGAGAACACCGAGTTGATGTGCGACAACACGCCCGGCTGGTTGCGGTGGATGTGCAGCAGCCGGTGCTTGCCCGGATGTTCCGGCAGCGACACTTCGGGGAAGTTGACGGCCGCGAGAGTCGAGCCGTTGTTGCTGTATTTGATCAGTTTGCTGGCGACTTCGAGGCCGATATTTTCCTGAGCCTCTTCGGTGCTGCCGCCCACGTGAGGAGTGAGCAAAACATTGTCGAACCCGCGCAAAGGCGAATGGAACTCGTCGCCTGCGCCCTTAGGCTCCGCTGGAAATACGTCGATCGCCGCGCCCGCCAGCCGCTTGGATTCGAGCGCATCGACGAGCGCATCGATATCCACAACCGTTCCGCGCGACGCGTTGATCAGCCGTGCGCCCGTCTTCATCCGCGCCAGTTGAGCCGCGCCGATCATGTGATGAGTCTCGGCGGTCTCGGGAACGTGCAAAGTCACGACATCGCTCGACTCCAGCAAATCGTCGAGCGTCGCGATCGCCCGTGCGTTGCCCAGCGCAAGTTTCGCCTCGATATCGAAATACGACACCCGCATCCCGAGCGACTCGGCGAGCAGCCCCGCCTGGGTGCCAATGTGCCCGTAGCCGACGATCCCCAAACGCTTCCCGCGAACCTCGTGCGAGTCCTCCGCGGTCTTCAACCACCCGCCCCGATGCGCCAGCGCGTTCCGCTGCGGGATCCCACGCAGAAGCAGGATGATCTCCGCCAGCACGAGCTCCGCGACACTGCGAGTATTCGAGAACGGCGCGTTGAACACCGGAATGCCGCGCTCCTCGGCCGCGTCCAGATCCACCTGGTTTGTGCCGATGCAGAAACAGCCCACCGCAATCAGCCTGGGAGCCGCCGCGAACACGCTCGCGGTCAGTTGCGTCGCGGAGCGGATGCCGACCAGGTAAGCGTCGTGCACCGCCGCGATCAGATCCCGCTCACTCAACGATTTCGCGCGGGCATCGACGCGCGTGTATCCATCTGACCGGAACGCATCCACGGCACTCGCGTGAATGCCTTCCAGCAGAACGATCTTGATCTTGCTCTTGGGTAGCGAAGTTGCCTTGCTCACCACCGGCGGCTACTTCTTGTCCTGCAGCGCCGCGACACCCGGAAGCTCGATGCCGGAGAGGAATTCGAGCGAGGCGCCGCCACCCGTCGACACATGCGAAATCTTGTCCGCAACGCCGGCGGACTTCACGGCCTTCTCGGAATCCCCGCCGCCCACCACCGACACTGCTCCGGATTCGGCCACCGCTTTGGCAATGGCCACCGTGCCTTGGTCGAAAGGCGGCATTTCGAACACTCCCATCGGGCCATTCCAAATGATGGTCTTGGCTTGCCTGATGATGCCCGAGAATTCGGCAACCGTCTTCGGCCCGATGTCCACGCCCATCTTGCCGTCGGGAATCGTGTCCACCACTTCGTGAGCCGCACCGGCCGCGAACTCGGAGGCGACGACGTGATCGGACGGCAGAAGCAGCTTGTGACCTGCGCCGAGCAGGAGCCTTCGCGCCAGTTCGATCTTGTCCTCTTCCACCAAAGATTTTCCGGTGGGCTTTCCTTCGGCACGCAGGAAGGTATAGGCCATCGCGCCTCCGATCAAAATTCGGTCGGCGAACTTGAGCAGATTCTCGATCACCTCGATTTTGTCGGATACTTTGGCGCCGCCGAGAATCGCGATACACGGATGCTCCGGGTTGCGCGTCGCTTTGGTCAGGTACTGAAGTTCCTTGTCCATCAGGAGTCCGGCGGCCGACACTGGGACGAAGCGCAGCATGCCGACGGTGGATGCGTGAGCGCGATGGGCCGAGCCGAATGCATCGTTGACGTACACGTCGACGCCGCTGGCCAGTTCCTTCGCGAAGGTCGGATCGTTCTTCTCCTCTTCCGGATGAAAGCGCAGGTTCTCGAGCAGCAGAATCTCTCCGGTTCGCGGCGTAGGCACGTCCGGCCCGATCGAATCCGGCGCCATCACCACCTTGACTCCCGGCAAGAGTTCACCAAGGCGTTGCGCAACCGGAAGCAGGCTCATCTCCGGTACGCGCTTGCCCTTGGGACGCCCCAGGTGGCTGGCCAGCACTACTGCAGCGCCGTTGTCCAGGGCAAATTGGATCGTGGGCAGAGACGCGCGAATGCGCTTGTCGCTGGTGATCTCCGATGTTCCCGGCGCGAGCGGAACATTGAAATCCACTCGGATGAATACGACCTTATTCTTCAGATCCAGATCGCGGACTGATAGCTTTGACATGGTAAAAACCTATAATATCGTGCGGCCGCGCGCTCATCGCAGCGCCTTCCACAGCAGCACCGCCAGCCCGGCCAGAAATCCGAGCCCGGCTCGATACTCCTGATTCACCGTATACAATCGCCACGCGAAACGGCGCGGGTTGCCCGGCCGCCGCCAGCGCGGAATTAACATCGGCACGCGCGAGGCGTAATCGTCATAGCTCGGAAACAGTTCGCGCAGGTGCTGTTCTTCGAGTTCGATCACCGGCAGATACACGCCGCCGAATACCGCCGCGAACAGAACGCCCAACTCCCAGCGGCGCGCCGCGATCACGAATCCGAGCGCGACCAGCAGAGTGCCCACGTACAGCGGATTGCGCATGTAGCCGTATGGACCGCTCACCGCGAGCCGCCGGTTCTTTTCGAGGTGTCCCGCGGCCCACGCCCGCAGCGCCAGTCCGCCGAACGCGATGGGGACACCGATAGCAAGCGATCGCGTGCTGGGATCGGCAAAGTACAGGAACGCGGCGGCGAGCACCAGGCCCGCGGTCACTCGCAATTTTGCCACGGCGTCGGCGTAACGTTTCGGAAACCACGGCGCGCGGCGGTTCACACGCGTGTCCTTTCGGCGTAGAATCTAATTCTCGTGAGCAGGGCGTCCACGACGGCATCGGGTCCGATAGCGCGCATGCTACGGGCAATTTCCGGCTCGCGTTGATAGCTGGTTTGCGCGGTGGGATCGCGGAGCACGGTCATGGTTCCGCCGTAGGGTCCGTTGCGCGCCGGATCGGTGGGTCCAAAGATCGCAACTCCGGGCCGCCGCAACGCCGCCGCCAGATGCAGCGGACCGCTATCCACTCCGATCACTCCGCTCGCGCCGCGCGTGGCATGAATTAAACCCTCGATGCTCGACGTGTGTACCCAAGCTCCCTGGATCGATTCCAGCACCGGACGCGCCTGGGGTGCGCCGTTCACGACCAACGTGCAGTTCTCCTGCTGCAGGGCGTGGGCAACCTGCGAGTAATATTCGAGCGGCCATTGCTTCGCATTCCAGCCCGCCAGCGGCGATGCCAGGATATAGGGCCCCTGCGGCAGATCGCCTTCCGGGCGGCCACCGGGAAGCGGGAAGTCGATGGAAGGCGTGGGTGCGCCCGCCAATCTCGCCAGTGCCAGGCCGCGATCGACGGCATGCGGCGGCGATTCGTTCAGCTTGCAGTTGTAGAACAGGCTCGCAATTGGTTCCCGCGCGTGATGCCGGTTTGAGCCGATACGCCGCCGCGCTCCGGATGCGGCCACGATCAGCGCGGATTTGATGAGGCCCTGAAGATCGATGGCCACGTCGAACCTGCCTGCGCGCAATTTCTTCAAGAACGAGCCAGCCTGGGACCACTGCCGCCGGTCGAATTGCAGTACACGGTCGACGAACGGATTGTGTTCGAGCAGCGGCGCCCATCGCGGCTCAATCACCCAGGTGAGTTGTGCGGACGGGAAGGTGCGCTTCAGCGTGGCGGCCGCGGGCAACGCGTGGATGACATCGCCCATCGCGCCCAATCGCACGACGAGAATCCGTGAAGGACGCATGTCGGTCAGACGGCAACGGCGGTGCGGTGGCGCTCACGAACGTGCTCGACCAGGCGGTCGAAAGCGGTGCGATGTGTGTCCGTCTCATCGAAGAAGGATCCGTGGGCGAGGGTTGCCCCGCCGGTGACAACGTAGCTGACCGAATCCAAAGCCGCTACCAACTCCGCGCGAGCTCGAGCCTCGAGAATGGGACTCGCGGGATCGAGCACCACGGCGATCAGCGTTTCGCATCTCGCGCGGATTTCTGCCAGGCGCGCGGCGTGCTGTGCCAGCAACGGGTCGAAGTAACCGGCGGCGACGGCGGTGCGTGCGCATGCTGCGCGCACCAGAGCTTCGTCAGGGCTGATTATTTTTGAACGCGTGTCCAACTACTCAGGATGCCATAGCACCACGTGCCGCGTAGATCAATTCGGGCGGCGGCCGTGTTCGTCGAAGCCTTCGCGCCGGATCGAGTCGCGAATCTCTTCCACTCTCTCCCGGATCATGCGGCGCTGGCCATCCATCTCCGTACGGGTTTGGATGCCGGCAGCCTTGATCGGCGTGACGTTCCAATTTGCCTGTTGCACCAGTACACGCGGAACGTTCAGCGCCATAAAGAACAGCCCGATGGCAGCCAGTGCCAACGCGTCGGGATTACGTCGTATCATGCAGCCTCCACGTTCTCCTCCACGATGCGCCCGTCGAACAGATGTATGTTGCGGTCGGCATAGCGTGCGTAGCGCGGATCGTGGGTCACCATGCAGATCGTGGCCCCGCCGCGGTGCAGTTCGCGCAGCAGGTCCATGACAGCCTCGCCGTTTGCCGAATCCAGGTTCCCCGTAGGCTCGTCGGCCAGCAGGATGGACGGATCGCCCGCCAGCGCACGCGCCACGGCTACGCGCTGCTGTTGACCTCCCGAAAGTTGCGACGGGTAGTGCTTCACGCGATGCGACATACCCACGCGCTCGAGCGCATCGTGCACGCGCTTTTTCCGTTCGGCGCCCGGCATCCCGCGGTAGGTCAGCGGCAGTTCGACATTTTCGTAAACGGTCAAATCGCCGATCAGGTTGAACGCCTGGAAAATGAAGCCGATCTCGCGATTTCGGATACGCGCTCGTTCACTCAGCTTCAGGTTCTGAACCGGCTTCTCGTTCAAGATATACGTGCCGCCACTGGGACTGTCCAGCAGACCGAGGATGGCGAGCAGCGTCGACTTGCCACAGCCCGACGGCCCGGCGATCGATATATATTCGCCTTTTTTGATGTCCAGGTGAATGCCCGCCAAGGCATGCGTTTCCACTTCATCGGTCATGAACACCTTGGTTACGCCATCCAGGTGGATCAGGCTTCCGTTTGGGGTCATTCGCTCAGTTCTCCTCGTTTCTGCGTTTCCATATGATACGAACACGCGGCTCGCTCAGTTCAGTCGAATTCTACTCTGCGCATCCTGGGCCGACATGTCCGACACAATAACCTGGTCGCCCACCTTTAGACCGTCCAAAATCTCGATGGTGTTTACGGAACTGCGCCCTAATTTTACAGGAACGCGCGTAGCCGTTTTCCCATCCTGTTCCAGCCGGAACAACGTGATCTGGCTGTTTGGTTGACCGAACACCGGGCGCGCCACATAGACCACGTCCGCCAAACGTTCCAGTTCGATCGTGCCGTCCACGCTTAAATCCGGGCGCGCGCCCTGCGGCAGCTCGCCCATCAACTTGACGTCCACGGTCACCGTGCCGTTCACCGCCGCCGGATCGATGCGCATCACTTTGCCCTTGATGATTCCATTGCGTGTGTCGATGTCGGCGTCCTGTCCCACTCCGATGTCCTTCACCTGCGTCTCCGGAATCTTCAACTCCGCCTTCAATCGCCACGGCTGCACGACCTTGGCCAGCACCGTCCCAGTTGCCACCCTCTGTCCCGCTTCGACGTTCACTTCCTTCAAAACGCCGGTGGTGCCCGCACGAATCGTCATTTGCTGATACTGCTTGCGCTTCAACTCGTAGGCAGCCTGCAGCTTCTCGATTTGTACGTGTTGCGAATCCAGTTGTGCCTTGATGGAATCGCCCAAAATCGCGAGCCGCTTCTTCTCGTTCGATAGCCGGTTTTGGCTCTCGACATACTTGGCTTCGGATAGCTTCACTTCCAGATCCGGTTTGAGTTCGAGCTTCTGTAGTTCCCGGT
Source organism: Bryobacterales bacterium (assembly GCA_038322705.1). Taxonomy (GTDB): domain Bacteria; phylum Acidobacteriota; class Terriglobia; order Bryobacterales; family Bryobacteraceae; genus TMP-7. The sequence continues at coordinate 30,324 of JBBQGC010000020.1, forward strand.
CGCGATCAAGGCTGAGTTTGGCCTGTGTAAAGTCCGACTGAGTCTTCGAAACGAGACTCTCCTGGTCCAGTCGGTTGCTCTCCAATCTCACTTTCAAATCTTCGTAATTGGCCTTGGCTTGTTTGACCTGCCACTCGTAATCGTTGGCCGACAGTTCCATATCGGGATTACTGAGCACCAGCAGAATGGTGTCAGGCTTTACGTTCTCTCCGGGCTGTACCAGACGTTTTTCCACCCGGCCATCAAATTGTGCCGGGATCTGCACCACGTCCTCGGCCACCAGAGTCCCGAGTCCGTGCACCTGGCGCAACATGGGACCGCGCTTCACCGGCTCGACCCACAGAGTGGAACGTTCGACAGAAGGCGCTGCCGGCTTTAGCTTCGATAGCCCCCACGTGACGAGCGGTACGGTGATGACAATGATCGCTGCGAACAGCACACGGCGGATCAGCTTGCGGCGGCCCGCGCCCTGACGTTGAATATCCATAATTACGCGTCTCTTACAAGTTTATCGCGGCAAACGCGGGGCCACTCCCGTCCGGGGCCGCATCTACTTGTAAATACGGAAGCTCCGGGGGAACCCTTCCCGGCTTATGAACCGGCGGTGTCCGCATGTGGGACACGCTTGTACGAAGCGGGACAGAAAGGCGGCTAAAGTCCCCCGCAAGAGTGTCCGATAAACCTAGTGATGCCGCAGAGCGGTTATTTCGGACGAGATCATGACCGCTGAAGCTCCCGTCGTCAAGCTGCGGGCCGGGACTGCCGCCTTGTCCGGTTGGCGCAGGGTGATCATTCCCTCCGCTTCCGACCTGTTCTTCGTCTTTTTCATGCTGTGGTCGTTCCTGGCTGGAGAGAACGGATGGAAGCGGCTGCTGATGGATTCGAGCGTGGCGCTCCAGATACGCGCCGGCCAATTCATGATCGGACAACACGCAATTCCCGCGAACGATATTTTCTCATTCGCCTACCCGGGTCAGCGCTGGTATTTGTTTGAGTGGCTGTCGGAGCTGCTGTTCGGCGCAGTCCACGCAGCGTGGTCGCTGAAGGGCGTCGTGCTGGTTACAGGCGTGGTGCTGGGTCTAACGTTCACCGTCCTGTTCCGCGCCATGCTCGCCCGCGGGGTAAACTGTTTCATCGCACTGGCGCTCGCGCTGATCGCGGCGAATGGGGCAAGCGTCGCATTCATGGCCCGGCCGCAGATATTCACCTTTGGTCTACTGGCTGTAACTGCGTGGATGATCGACGCCGACCGCCGCCGCCCGAAAGCAGTGCTGTGGGCGTTGCCGGGAATCACCGTGTTGTGGACCAATCTGCACGGCGGCTTCTTCATCCTCTTCCCGTATCTCGGATTATTGGTAGCCGGGTGCCTGGTAGAAGGCTGGTTATCGCCGGAATGGCGGGTCCGAAGATACGCTGAGGCAAGGCGGTATGCCTCTCTGCTTGCGGCCTGCGCGCTCGCTTCCGGCATCAATCCATACGGGTTCCGTTTTCATCGCGATGTGCTGCTGTATCTGAACGACAAGTGGGTGGTCACCTACGTTCATGAATTTCAGTCCCCGGTATTCCGTTCCGAGCCGATGTTCTGGTTCATGGCGGCGTTGTTTGTGGGGCTTGGGGTCGCCGCGCTATACCTGTCCCGCAGGCGCGTCGTGGAGCCGCTGTGGATCGTATTTTTCGGTTACTGCGCGCTGGTATCGGTGCGTCACACGCCGCTGTTTCTCATCGTCGTGGCTCCATTGATCGCCTCGGAGTTGACGATCTGGTGGTCGCGCTGGACGGTTGGGTTGCCGCCATCGAGCGTGGCTCGCATTCTGGACGGTATTGCCGGCAGGTTCGGCGCCAACGCGGGCCGTACCACACTGTTAGTTCCGGCCAGCATCGCTTTGCTTTGCGTGGCGGGCGGCCTGGCATGGCCAACCGATTTGCCGGGCGAGGTATTTCCATCCGCGGTCGCCTCGCGCCAGGCTGATTTGATCGCACGTTCGAGAGTCTACACATCCGATCAATGGGCGGACTATCTCATCTACGAGAACTACCCGCGCCAACGAGTCTTCATGGATGACCGGCATCAGTATTACAGCCTCAAGGTCCGAAACGACTACCTGGCACTCGATACAGGCGAGAGCAAGTGGAAGAACGTGCTCGACGAGTACAGTATCGATGCGGTGCTCTGCCCTCCAAACGCACCGCTGGCGTCCTTATTGCGTGAGCACCGTGGCTGGCGGGTGATAGAAGAGGATCGCATGGCAGTGCTATTCGCCCTACTTTAAATCGAAAGGCGTGAGCACACCGGCTCCCCTCACCCCACGAAGCTACTTGAGCGCCCGCAGCAAATTGCTGTAATCATCCGTCCACAGATCTCCGGGCGGCGGCAGCGGGATGCGCTGCGGAATCTTCCACTCCGGGCGCGCGAGCGTGCGGGCGTCGTTGGCCACGATCACCCAATCCGCCTTGTAGCTGCCTGTGTAATCGTCATCCGGACTGCTAATCAGCGCCGCGCCCTTGCCCAGACTCGCGGCCGCGCGCGCCACAATTTTGTTGAGCTCCAGAAACTTGTTCGACGTGTGTACCGCGACGATCCCGTCGTCCGCCAGATGGCGCAAGTAGCCGCGAAAGGCTTCGATGGTCAGCAGATGTACCGGGATGGAATCGCCCGAAAAAGCATCCACGGCCAGCACATCGAAACGCTCCCCCGTCTCGCGTTCGAGCGACAGCCGCGCGTCACCCAACGATACACCCCACCGGGCCGGGCACTCCTTCAAATAGAAGAACCAGGTCCTTGCGATATCGAGAATCATCGGGTTAATCTCGTAAAAACGGTAGCTATCGCCGGGGCGCGCGTAACCCGAGATGGTGCCGGTACCCAAACCGATTACCCCAACGCTGCGGGGCGGTGCGGCGCGTTCAGGATCGAGCGCGATGCCGATACCCGACGCCGGCCCGTAGTACGTGGTCGGACGCCGGTGAAACGGCGCGCGCAGATACTCGCTGCCATGAATGATGACGCCATGGGTCAGCTCGCGCATGGGCTCTGTCTCCTCCGTCTCAGTGGTGTCGCTCACCCGGACCGCGGCGTAGAAGTTCCGGCGCATCACCTTGAAGCTCGCCGCCCAGCGCGGGTGCTGCCACAACAGGAGATACAGGAATCCGCCCGCGAGCGCCGTTACCAAAGCGTACTCGACATAGCGGGCGGCCGGCCCGGGCAAGGCGCGGCGGCCCTTATGTAGTACGCTACCGACGAGGATCACCGTTGCCGCCAGGGCTACGGGCAGCTCGATCATATCGCTGAAAACCACTGGCGCAATCACCGCCACGAACACGCCGCCCAGTGCGCCGCCGGTCGCGATCATCAGGTAAAAGGAAGTTAGCCAGCGCGGCTCCGGGCGCAGCCTGTACAGCTCTCCATGGCACACCACCGCGCAGATGAAAAAGCCGGTGACGAATACCGGAATCTCCCATTTCGGCCCGGCCTGGAGCGCACCCGGAAACAGAAACGCGAGCATCAGCGCCACCGCGAATATGAATAGCGGGAACCACACAGGCCGGCCGTACCAGCGGTCGCTCTCGAACGTGACGATGAAGCTGATCAGATATAGACCCAGCGGCGCCACCCATAACAGGGGAACGGGCGCAACGTTCTGAGTCATGTGGCTCGTGACGGCGGCGAGCAAGGCTGAAGGGCAGAAGGCGAACGCCGCCCACCACAGACGCCGCGTCCACGGCGGGCCCATCGCGGAGCTTTCGGTCGCTCGCGCCACAGCCGGCGGCGGCGAGCTCCGGTATACCTTCAGTGCGATCCCCGCCGACAACGCAGCGAACACGGCATAGCCGATCGACCATCCGTATCCCTGCGGCCGCAGTCGCGTGTACGGTTCGATGAGGGCGGGGAATGCGGCCAACGCCAGCAACGAGCCGGCGTTCGAAAGAGCGTAAAGGCGATAGGGTGTGGCGCCCGGGCGCTGGCGCACGAGCCACGCTTGTAATAGAGGACCGTTGGCCGATAAGAGCAGGTAGGGGAGGCCGACCGAGATCATCAGCAGAATCGTAATTCGCGACGCAGGATCGAAAGCGTCGCTCGGCTTCAGACCGGGCCCGGGCAGAATCGGCAGCGTGAATAGACTCGCTAACAGCAACACAGCGTGCAGCGCGGCCTGTGTGCGCGGCTTCAAAAACCGCACCGATGCGTGGGCGTACGCGTAGCCTGCCAGCAGCGCTGTCTGGAAGAACATGAGGCAGGTGGTCCACACAGCCGCGGATCCGCCGAACCAGGGCAGGATCGCTTTGGCGATCAACGGCTGAACCAGAAACAGCAGAAACGCGCTCAAAAAAATGGATGCCGCGAACAACGTCATTAGCTGTTCCAGATTCGCACATGTTTTGCGGGTCCGGCTTGTGATAACAATAGAGCCGAATGACCAGACGAACGTTCGTTCAAGCCGCTGCCGGCGCAGTTGCCGGTGCGTCCACGCTTTCGGCCGCCCGCGCGCGGCTGTCCATCGGGGTCACCGATTGGAATTTACGCCAGACAGCCAAAGTCGAGGCGGTTGCGCTCGCCAAACAGCTCGGCTTCGAGGGTGTGCAGGTCAGCCTCGGACGTAAGCCCGTCGATGGGCGGTTGCCCCTTGCGGATCCGGCGATCCAGGCGCAGTACTTACAAGCCGTTAAGGCCCACGGAATTCCGATCGACGGAACCTGCCTGGACATCCTGCATACGAACTTCCTCAAAAAGGATCCCCTGGGCAGAAAGTGGGTCGCCGATAGCATTCCGATCACGCGGAACCTCAACACGAAGGTAATCCTGCTGCCCTTTTTCGGCGAGGGAGCACTGCAGAATCACGAGGAAATGGATTACGTCGGCGATGTCCTGCGGGAGCTAGGTCCGGAGGCGGAGAAGGCAGGGGTAATCCTGGGGTTGGAGGACACCATCTCGGCGGACGACAACCTGCGCATTCTGGAGCGGGCGCGCTCCGCGGCAGTTCTGGTCTACTACGACATCGGCAATTCCACGCATTTCGGCTTCGATGTCGCCCGCGAAATACGCCAATTGGGGCGTAAGCGAATCTGCCAGTTCCATTTCAAGGACAACCCAAATTATCTGGGGGAAGGAAAAGTTGAAATGGCTGCCGTATTGCATGTAATTTCAGAGATCGAGTATCGCGGCTTCGCCAACCTGGAAACAGACGCGCCCTCGCGATCCGTGGAAGCGGATATGCGCCGGAATCTGACGTTTGTGCGCCGGGTGATGGCCGAAACCGGCTTTTGACGCACAGGGTGTGGTTTCACACCTGCGCCGGGTGACTCACCCACTTTGGGCGTTGCAGTAACAGTGCCACTCAACACGGGGAGGGCCGGTTGCAGGGAGCCGGAAGAACTAATATCTCGAATGAATTCGTGCACTTGCGCTGAATCGCTATTGACAATGACTGCGCTTGGGATTAAGATTCTGTTTCGCGCAATTTCAGGAAACTGAACAACTTTTTAAAGGTGTACAGGTCCCCGCATGACCTTCAATATCGGCGAGAAAATCGTCTACCCGAACCATGGGCTGGCGACCATTGAGAACATCAGCGCCCGCTCGTTCGGGCCGAAGTTTGAGCGCTTTTACTTATTGCGGCTAAGCTGCAATAACATGACAGTAATGGTGCCGTTCTCCCACGTTGAGGACGTGGGATTGCGAAAAGTCACCAAGAATGGCGCGACCGCCCGCGTGCTTTGCTTTCTCGGGACGGGGGACTGCAAGCCGGTGCCGGACTGGAAGGAAAGATACAAAGAGAACTGTGACAAGATGAGTCACGGCAGCCTCCTGGAGATCGCCGAGGTATTTAAAACTCTGCTGATCGTACAGGCGGAGCGGCCGCTCTCGTTTCGTGAAAAGAAGATGCTCGATCGGGCCAGACAGATGGTTTTGAACGAGATCTGCATTTCACGGGGCTTGTGCGAGGAGTCGGCTCTCGCCATGCTGGATGGGGTCCTGGCCAAGTCGTCCCTGAAAATGCCGGCCGCTTTATAGGCCGGTGCCTTAATAACCGGCGCAAAACAGACGATCAGATAGTGGATGTCCAAGGGGCGCGCCCAGTGTCTCGAGTGCGGAGCCCGTCTGACCGTTTATCTCCGGCTGAGGGATGCGCAATTCTGTTCGGATGCGCACCGGCGCAAGTTCCAGGAACAACAGCAGCGGCTGGCGCTGGAGCGTCTGCGCGAGGTCGAAGACCGCCTGAGCGCAGCGCAGGGGATGGCGGTTATCGCAGGTGCGATCCTCGTGATACCCGGGGCCGCCACGGTCGCCGATCCACCCCGTGTTGCGGGCTTCACGGGCTGCGCCGCACAGACACTTTTCCCTGCATCACGCCTCGCCGGTCGGCCGGTTGCGCCTGAGTGGACCGCTTCGGGTCTGCGGATTGCGCACTCCACTGTCTCCCGGGTAGCCCCGGCTGGACCGGCGTGTCATCCTCAACCAGCGTTCGCCTGTGCAAGCCGCCTTGAGCTTCCGCGGGCGAGCGCAAACCCACTCCGCGCACCTCTTGCGCCGCTTTTAGAAGCCGCGGGGACGCCGCGCTCGACAACCGAACCCTGGCCGGGGCGGATCTCATTGCCAGTCACGTCCCCGACGATCAGATTCACCACAGCGCGCAACCCTCCGGTGCGCCAGTTTCAACTCGCGTCGACGTCTGGCGCAGGGGCAAGCAGTCTTTGTGCACCCACCGGCGGCTGGCTGAAGCGCAGCGCGGTGCCGGTCATCTGTTCGGAACCATATTCGACGGACAACGAGGGTCGGGTCGGGCTACCGCTTGCGGACGGCGTACCGGTCCCGCATCCCAAGCCGCTGGGCGGTACGGCATTACCATGGGCAATCGCCAACGGTTGGCTGATGAGCGCCTGTATGCCGGTCACCTGTCGTGCCACCAGCTCCGCAGTGATTGATGTTGCAGCGCGTCTCCTCCCACTGGAACTGCTGCGTCACGCTGGCGAGTCGATGAACCGCCCCGCGCTCCGTCTCGCGACAGGCGCAGCCATTCCCCATCCCAAGCCGCTAGCCGGTACGGCACCACTGCCGGTCACCTGTCGTGCGACCAGCTCCGCAGTAACGGATGTTGCAGCGCGTCTGCTCCCACTGGATCTGCCGCGTCACGCTGGCGAATCGCTGAACCGCCCCGCGCTGCGTCTCGCGACAGGCGCAGCGGTCCCGCATCCCAAGCCGCTGGCCTGTACTTCTCCGGTCACGCTTCTGGCCACCAGTGCCGCGGCAACGGACCTCACCGCGCGGCTTCTCCCGCTGGAGTTGCCGGATCACGTACGCATAACCACCCTCCCTGCACACCCCGCCGGCGGGCGCAGCGTGTGGCTCACGAAGCCCGCGACGGTCGGGCCCCCGGTACGGCTACTCCCGCTCGGGTTGCCCTGTTACGTACGCACCGAAGTGCGGCCGGCTCCGCTCGAACAATGGCTGAGACTCCCGGTCACCTGCATGGCGACTCCACAGGCCGCAGCCATCGACCCTCCCATACGGCTGTTCCCTCTGGAGTTGCCGGATCGCGCATGCCCGCCCCAAGACCGGCCTCGCGTGACGAACCACGCAACACTACCATTCGGGCCGCTGCTCGTACGACTACGTTGCAGGCTCCGGCCGGAATGGCCGCACGCGCCGGCGTCGCCACCGACGGGGCTCAGCTCACTCAGAATCCGCGCGATGCTCACGATGCTGGCGGCAGCTTTCTGCGCCGTTTTTGCTCTATGGATTCTGGCCCGGCCGGCCGATAAGAGTCATAGGCGGCGGTGGTGGGACGGCCCGCAGGAACGGATGGCGGCACGCGCCGGAATCTCGCTGGCGGATGACTTCCGCGCGGGGTTGCGTGCCTGGCCGGGTGCGGACGGAGGCGGTTGGACCCTGGACGCCACGGGCTTTGCCCAGCCGGCAGGACTGGCTCTATACCGGCCGTCGATGAATTTGAGCGATTATACGATGGAGTTTCTCGGCCAAATCGATTCCAAAGCCCTGAGCTGGGTATTCCGCGCGCAGGACACGAAGAATTATTACGCCGCAAAGCTGTCGATTCAGCCGGGCTCGCCGGGCGGTTTTGTCCTACGGCGATATTCGGTCGTGGACGGACACGCCACACCCGCTCGAGAGATCGCCATCCCGTCGATGCCCGTTCGCGGCAACACGTTGATACCGGTCCGTTTGGAGGCGCTAGGGGCGGACTTCTCCGTGCTGGTTCAACAACGCATGGTCGACTCCTGGAGTGATCCGCGCCTGAAATCGGGAGGCATCGGATTTTTCAGCGACCACGGTGAAAATAGCCGGATACGTTGGGTGCGTGTCGAACACCAATATGATGTGCTCGGAAAGATTTGCGCGTTTCTATCGCCGTCAGCGGCGATGGTCGCGGATCCGAAGGAAAACCAGCAATGATTGCCAGTCTTGATCAGCCCGTTGCGGCTAACAAAAAACGCGCTCCCCGAAACGGTGGCGTCAGTGGGGGATACAGCGCTCTCGCCAGAGCCGCGGCCCTGCACCTGGAGCAGAAACCGCAGGATGCGTTGAATGTTCTCAACACGGCTGTTCAGTCGGGCGAGACGGGCCCGGAGATCGACGCAGCGCGGGCTCTGCTGCAATTCGAATTGGGCCAATTCAGCGAAGCCGCGGCCAGTTACGAGCGGTTGCTGGCGGCCGCACCGGCTCATCCCGCCGCGGCTTATAACCTCGGCGTCTGTTATGAACGGCTCGGGCGCTGGAAGCAGGCCACGTCGGCGTTCACCACGGCAGTCGAGAAAGAGCCGGAGCGGGTCGAGGCCCAGCTTGGACTCGGAATCGCCCTGCTCCACCAGGACCAGGGTGCCCCCGCGCTGGAGCGCTTTGAAACCGTTCTGGCCTCAACACCCGAAGACGACACCGCCCTGTTCGGAAAGGCCGTCGCACTGCAGATGTTGTCGCGCTTTGACGAGGCCGTCGCCATCTACGAGAGCCTGCTGGCGCGCGACTCGCAAACCGCGGAGTGCGCTACCAATATGGTCGTGATCGCCATGGCCCGCGAGGACGACGAAATGCTGCGGCTCTGGTCGGAGAAGCTGTTATCGGTCCGGCCCGAATCCACCGCGGGATTGGAGGGCCTGGCGGCGCGCGCCTTCTCCTCCGGCGAGTACGCCGCGGCCGCGGAGCACTGCTCGAAGCTGTTGGAACGCGAACCCGCGCAATTCGAAACATGGTTCAACCTGGGCGTGGCGTCGCAGCGCACGCGCGCCTTCGACCGTGCCGTCGAAGCGTATACCGAGGCATTGCGGCTTCGCCCCGATTCCGGGCAGGCTTATCTGAATCTCGGCGCGGTGTATCAGGAAAAGGACGATTTGTCCCAAGCCCGGCGCTGTTACGAAGCAGCACTGAAATTGACCCCCGATGCACCGGACGTCCAGTTCAACCTGGCTCTGGTTTGCGAGAAGCAGGGCCGCCGCGAAGAGGCGGAAAGGCTGTATCAAAGGCTGGTTGCGAACGCGCCGGGGCCGGATGGGGCCTGGTTCCGGCTGGGTTACCTTCGGCTGGAACGCCAGGCGTGGCGGGAAGCCGTCGAAGCTTTCGAGGCCTGCGTCCGCGCTCGCCACGATTGGCCGGAAGCCCATCTCAATCTGGCGCTGGCCTATTGGAACATGGGCGACCGCGACGCCGCGCGGCGCTCGTTCGAACTGGTGCTCGAGCAGCGGCCCGATCTTCCGGATGCGCTTCGGGGCCTCGCCGCGCTCGCCATCGAACGGGAGGATCACCAACAGGCCCTGGATCTACAGGCCCGCCTCATCGAGGTGGGTGAGCGGTCGCCGGAGCTGTTCTACAACACGGGTCTGCTGCTGCAAAAGGCCGGTCAACTGGACGATGCCGAACGCCTCTATCAGGAAGCCATCGCCGAGCGTCCGGACTTTGCGGAGGCGCTGTTGAACCTGGGTCACACGCTCAAAGCGTTAGGCCGTGAAGAGCAGGCGCGCTCCTTTTGGAAGCGCGCGCTCGAGGTGAAGCCGGAATTGGCGCGCGGCTACTTCCATTAACGGCCCTGCGTCACTGTCCGGTTACACTGAAGTTTGTCCATCGGCAGTGATCGCGTCAGAGAGATTCTAGATCGCGCCCGGAGCCGCCGGATCCTGGTCGCGGGCGACCTGATGCTCGATGAGTACCTGTGGGGCGAAGTGACGCGCATTTCGCCCGAGGCGCCCGTGCCCGTGGTGCGGGTCACCGCTGAATCGTCCTATCCCGGAGGGGCGGCCAACGTCGCCCGCAACGTGCGCGCTCTCTGCGATTGGACAGCGGTGGCCGGCGTAATCGGCGACGACGCGGCGGGCTCCCGGCTCTCCCGCTCGCTCGAGGATGCCGCGATCGAAACCCGGCCCGGCCTGATCCGCGATTCCGCCCACGCCACGATCGTCAAAACGCGCGTCGTCGCCAAACACCAGCAAGTGGTCCGCGTTGACCGCGAACGCCTACCTCCGGATTCCGCAACAGCCTCGGCCGCCGTTACCGGGGCCATCGAGAAGTTGCTGGCTTATGCGGACGGCGTGATACTGTCCGATTACGCCAAGGGTTTTTTCCATCAACCGATCGTCGACTGCGTCCGGCAAGGGGCGGCGCGCGACCAAAAAGTCGTCACCGTGGACCCCAGTCCGTTGAATCCCCTCAACTGGTCCGGAGTGACCGCGATAAAACCCAATCGCTCCGAAGCCTTCCGGGCTGCCGGTCTCCACGAGATGCCCGGCAACGCTGGCGATTCGGCGGTTCTCGAAGTCGGCCGGATCCTGCTGGAAAAATGGCGCTCGCGGATGATTCTGCTGACTCTGGGCGAGGCGGGCATGTTGCTGTTTCAACCGGGTGAGCCTGTGTTTCGCGCCCCCTCACGAGCTCGCGAAGTCTTCGACGTCTCGGGAGCGGGCGACACGGCCATCGCGGTTTTCACCGTCGCGCTGTGCGCCGGTGCCAGCCCATCTGAGGCCGCCGAACTGGCCAACGCGGCTAGCGGAATCGCGGTCGGAAAGCTGGGCACCGCCGCGATTACGCCTCAAGAACTGATCGGCGCATTCGAGGCCGGCCATTGAGCGCTATTGCACGCGCGTACTGGGGCGCAAACCCAGGCCGGACCGCCTCCGCCTCGAAACGTCCCGAATGCTATCCTCGATGCCCTCGATGTAATCCCACCATGGCGCGATGGCCCCCGGCGCCGTTCCGTGCATAAGCTCCTCGAAGAGAGTTTCGCCCAGGGGCGCGCGCCGGTGCTCCGGATAAAGGTAATCCCGAAGAGTCCGAAAACCGAAATCGTGGGCCAGTTGGCGGACGGCACGTTGAAGATCCGGGTGGCCGCGCCGCCACAGCGAGGCAAGGCGAATGCCGAGCTTTGCGCGTTCCTTGCGCGGGAAGCCGGAGTTTCCGCCGCCCAGGTAGAAGTCGTCAGCGGCCATACTTGCTCCTTGAAACTGGTCCGGATCTCACGGTAAGCGCCTAGCCTTCCGTTCACGGTCCAGATCGGCGGCAAGCTGGCGTGCTATTCGCGCGGCCACGTCCGCCCCAGCGCCCCGGAATTTTCCGCCCATACTCTCCTGCGTGGTCGACCAGATCACGTCCCCATCCTTGTTCACTAAACGAACCGTCGCCATTGCCTCGTGCTTTCGCTCTTCGATGTGCGTCGATTCGTTCTCGCTCAAGCTCACCCCCGAACTCTGGTTCCTGGAAAGCCGCGAAGGCGCGGAGTAGGAGCTGTTGCCCCCGTTGGCGTGGGCGCTCAAGCTATCCGAACTGCTGAACTTATCCGTATACAGCAGATCCTCGCCCGCCCCCCGTAGAAAAGCGTCGGCGCGCTCCTCATTCTCGGTGACGATGAACAGCTTCGATGCCTGTAGCGCGGTGATGATCAGATCGCGGAGCTGCGCCGCGGTTTCGCCTCCCGTCAGCCGGTCAACAAAGATGCGCCGCACATCGCCCAACGCCGCCGCGGCAGCCGGCCCCGCACGCTCCCCGGTCTTTGCGGGCGTATCGGCCGCCAGCCAACACACCATCGCGAATAGGGCGATCATCCCTTGCCCGCCTTCCGTGCTTCGGAATCCTGAAACTCCACTCTGCGGCCCGTGCGCGCCTCCAGGCTCACCAGCATCGCCCGGATCTCGCTCTTCTCCACCTTGAAGATCAGCGCCTGCTCGCGCCCGGCTTCATCGGTGTAGCCCACCGTGAGGAAGTGCTGGCGCTTCTTGCTCAGCACGAAAACGGGCGAGATCAGCACCGCCATGGCATACCGCCGGTCCACCTTCTGCCCGTATTCGAGCAGGTTGATGCGCTCGTACGGAACGCGCACGCTCGTCTTCTTGCCATAGAAAACGAAGTATTGCTCGTCGATGGCCTGCAGCGTTCCCGAGGCGTTATTGGCAAACTCCGGACGGGTCCCGCCGATATACTCGGCGCGCGCTCCATGGTGAGCGCTGAAAGCGGCAGCAGCCGCCATGATTGAAATTGTCGCGTAGACGATTGCTCGTCGCATATCGATTTCGCCTTCAACCTTGTAGTCTCCCGTCGGGCGACTTTCTCTCAAACTCGCGGCCCAAGGATATCCTGAAGCAGCATGCCCAGATTTTCCCTGGAACAGATTACCGGTGCCGGACCGGATGAGCTGTATGACGTTCATTCCAGACGGCCGGGCCCACCTGGCGCGCTCCCGCTCACGGCCGAGATGTTGCTCCACCGGCCTTCGGGGGATCTGTTCGGCTTAACTCAGAATGTGGGAATGGGTTGGAATCCGGGGCAGGTGGGCGGTCCCGAAGTGCTTCTGCTGTCCACACACGGCGGCATTCGCGCAGCCGATGGTAAGCCGGTCGCGCTCGGCTATCACACCGGCCACTGGGAAGTTGCCCTGTTGATGGAGGCTGCTGCCGAAGAGTTGAAAACCGCCGGCGCGGTCCCGTTCGCGGCCTACTGCACCGACCCCTGCGACGGGCGCACTCAGGGTACTCCCGGCATGTTCGATTCGCTGCCCTATCGCAACGACGCTGCCATCGTGTTCCGGCGCTTGATCCGCTCGCTCCCCACGCGCCGCGCCGTGATCGGCATCGCCACTTGCGATAAGGGATTGCCCGCGATGATGATGGCGCTGGCGGGCTCCGGGGATCTGCCGTGCGTCCTGGTGCCCGGAGGCGTAACGCTGCTGGCCGAAGATGGCGAGGACGCCGGGCGCATTCAATCCATCGGAGCGCGGTTTGCCCACAACGAGATCACGCTCGAGTACGCGGCCGAAGTCGGCTGCCGGGCGTGCGCATCTTCGGGCGGCGGCTGCCAGTTTCTCGGAACGGCCGCGACTTCGCAAGTGGTGGGCGAGGCACTCGGCATGTCGCTCACACATTCGGCACTGGCGCCGTCGGGACATCCCATTTGGACCGACATGGCCCGTCGTTCCGCGCGCGCCGTGCTGGAGCTCGAATCGCGAGCGATCCCGATCAAGAAGATTCTGACCCCCGCCGCCCTGCAAAACGCCATGGTCACGCACGCGGCCTTCGGCGGTTCTACGAATCTCATCCTGCACGTCGCCGCAATCGCCCACGCCGCGGGTCTGCCCCGGCCCTCCGCCAAGGATTGGGCGGAAGTGAACCGGCGGGTTCCGCGAATCGTCGACGCGCTCCCCAACGGGCCGCGCTTCTTCCCCACCATCCAGGTATTCCTGGCGGGCGGCGTTCCCGAAGCGATGCTGCACCTGCGCCGCGCCGGACTGCTTGACACCTCCGTGTTGACGGTCAGCGGCGAGACTCTGGGTTCCATGCTCGACTGGTGGGAAACTTCCGAGCGCCGTGCCCGATTGCGCCGCGTCCTGGCCGAGCGCGACGGCATCGATCCCGGAGAGGTGATCATGGATCCGGATACCGCGCGGCGCCGTGGCCTGACATCGACCGTCTGCTTCCCCGTGGGCAATCTCGCTCCGGAAGGGTCGGTGATCAAGAGCACGGCCATCGATCCGAGCGTCGTGAGCGCCGATGGCATCTACCGCAAGCGCGGGCCGGCGCGCGTCTACACCTCCGAACCGGCGGCGATGGCGGCCATCAAGGACGGCTCCATTCATGCCGGCGACATCATCGTGCTGATCTGCCGCGGGCCGATGGGCGCGGGCATGGAGGAGACCTACCAGATGACCGCAGCCTTAAAAAATCTCGATTTCGGCAAGCATGTCGCCGTGCTCACCGATGCTCGCTTCAGCGGTGTATCGGCCGGCGCGTGCATCGGCCACGTCTCTCCGGAAGCGCTGGCAGGCGGTCCGATTTCGAAAATTCGGGAGGGCGACATCATCGAGATCGTCGTCGATCGCAATCGTCTGGACGGCACGGTGAACCTGATCGGCGAAGGCGGAGTCGAGGATGGGACGCGCATTCTGGCCGAACGCCCGCCGCGCGACGACTTGGCCCCGGATCCCGCATTGCCGGACGATACGCGGCTGTGGGCGGCGTTGCAGGATGTGAGCGGTGGAACGTGGGGCGGCGCGGTGTACGATGTGGACGCGATCTTGCGCGTGCTCGAGGCGGGCCGGCTCGCGCTGGCTAATGTAGGAAGCGCTTCTTGATATCCGGCCAGAATTCTTTCAGAATGTTCGAAAAAGCGTCGGTCGCAAGCTGCGTATATAAACGCTGCGAGGTGTCGGAGAACGTCCGGTTGTCCGGGTAATACGCGTTGGCAATCGATGCCGTGATCCCGTTGCCCAGCACCTCCGACGTGTTGAATCGCGTCGTGCCTGCGTCGGTGTGGGTGATGAAGATGCGCGTGGCAGCGTATCCCAGGCGGTGCTTCTTGGTTCCCTCACCCAACCGGAAATAACGCGGATCCTCGTGCAACAGCGACGGCAGAATTCCTTCCGTCATCATGTTGCCAATTACCTGGTCGGCGTACGCGGTCACATAGCGATGCGCGTAGCCTTTCATGCCTTGACCAAAGGACGGATTGGAATTCTCGAGCTGATACAACGCCGCGAATGCGCCGCCCATCGCATAGCCGGGCAGATCGAAGGAGTCCTTCAAGGCGATATGAAACTTCTGCCGCGCGGTGATCGGCTCAATCCCAGCCGCGCCGTTCACGGTCCGGTAATTGGGAAGTACGCCGAAGATGCGCTTGTCCACCGGCGGTATCTCGGAGGCGGGCTTTTCAGCGGCGCCGGCCAGCGGTGTCGCAGGCGCGGGAGATAGGGCCTCCTGCGCCGGTACATTGCAGGCCAACAAAACGCCGAGTAGAATTGCGAAGAAAATCTTCACTCGTTTACGATGTCCCCGCGCGTGGAACGGTTCCAGGAACTTCATGCTACACTGGCCCCTTTCCCGCATGTACAACAAAGTTCTGCCCCTGATCATCTCTATTCCAACGATCTTGTTCGCGGCCAACCGCGGTGACGAGGTCAAACTCTGGCCGGAAGGGGCTCCGGGATTCCAGGCCGAGACCGCCCCCGAGGTCTCTCAACCCTCCGGTAATCCCGGACTGCCGAAGCGATTCACGGTGGTGCACTATCCGTCGATCTACGTCTTCCTGCCGCCCAAGGAGAAGGCCAACGGTCTCGCGATGGTGATTGCACCCGGCGGCGGCCACACGCAACTGGTCATCGACAAAGAAGGCTATGAAGTCGCCGACTGGCTGAACAAAAATGGTATCGCCGCGTTCGTTTTGAAGTACCGGTTGGCCCGCGCTCCCGGCTCGAAATACACCGTCGCCGAACATGCCTGGGCCGACGCGGCGCGCGCGATACGCACGGTCAGGAGTCGCGCCAAAGAGTGGAACGTCGATCCCTCGCGCATCGGCTTCATGGGCTTTTCCGCGGGCGGGGAAGTGGCGGCGCTGATCGAGACGAAGTTCGACGCGGGCGTTGCGGGCTCAGCCGATGCGATCGAACGGGTGAGCTCGCGCCCCGATTTCGCGGCCGTAATTTATCCGGGATTTCGACCTGGCGCGGTGACGGTCCCGAAGGACGCGCCGCCCACATTCCTGGTGTGCGCCGATGACGACCGCTCGCACGTAGTCACGACGGTGAACCTGTATCTGGATCTCGAGAAACAGGGCGTATCGTCGGAAATGCACATTTATTCGAGCGGTGGCCACGGATTCGGATTGCGGGAGTCGCCGCATCCTGTGGCAGCTTGGCCGCAACGCTTCACCGACTGGCTGGCCGATCGCAAATTGCTGGCCTCGTCACCCGCGCGATAGCAGCGGAGCGATCACTTGCTGCTCAGTTCGTCGTACTTCGTGCCACTCCGGGATTCATTCTGAGCCGCGACCGCGAGGAAGCGCAATCGTCGGGATAAATCGCCACAAAAAAGGAGTAGCGACCATCTTGACCAGCCGAAGTAAGAATCGTGTGCGGTAGCGCCGCACACGTGTCTGTGCGGGGGTGGTCGGTAACGGCCATCCCTACCGCGACGATCATTCTTCGGAAAAAGATCACTTGCTTACGCGCGTGGCTCTGAACGGCAACGGAGCGATCATTCTTCGGCAGAATAGATCACTTGCTTACGCGCGTGGCTCTGAATGCAGATCGTCCCTCACGGCTTACGTTTCCGCGGCTTCGGTGCATCGCTCTTCTTCCCCTCACCCGCAGGCGCCGCCTTCTTCACGCCCGCTTCCTCCGCCGGCGCTTCACTCTCCGGCGCCGCAACCTCAGCGCGCTCCGGCGGCTTGCACTGTCCCGCGCGTACCGGGAACAGCGCCACCGGCACCCATCGCGACCCCTCCTGATGCTCCAGCCGGTTCGTCTTGCTCTGCACATCCGCGCTCAAACGCCAATCCGAATTCGCAGCGCCCGGACGAGCGTTCTTCAACGCGATCGGACTCGCGCCCGCCTGCCGCAGCATCCACCCATCGCCCCCCGTCATCGTCTCGTACAACTCGTGCCGCACTCCGTTGGCTCCGGCCTGGACGCGATCGATCAGCAGCCACCCCGTCGTGCGCGAATCGAACCAAAAACGTTCGATCATCCCCGGATGGCTCTCCTCAAATAGCGGCTGCGCCCGCCACGTTTTCCCCCCGTCGCGCGTGATCAGCAGGAACGGATCCTTGGGCGTCCCCAGCAACATCTGTCCCGCAATCCACCCCGTCTCAAAATCAAAAAATTGTATCTGATCCAGGCCCGCATTGGGAATGCGCGGGTGCGGTTCCATCCACGTCTTGCCGCCATCGGCACTGGCCAGCAGAATAGAGGCGAGCGTCGACGTCTCGGTGTGAATGTTGCCCGTGATGAAAATCTTCGAACCCGATACGTCCAAACCGGAAAGCTCCAGATAAACCGGACACGGTTCGGTGTCCGAGCAGTTCTGCCCCAGAAGTTGAATATCGTCGTCCGTACACTTGTATTCCACGGGCACTGGTGTCTGCGCCTCAGCCGCGAGCGCGAACAGGATCGCTACGGTGGCCAACTTCGGCGCGGTGCCCATACGTCTGAATCTACCGCTTACTGCGCGTCTTCGCTTTGCGGCACAAGGTGGATCAGCGGCAGTTCTGCGCCAATCCGCTCGCCCTGTTCAATCGCGGCCAGGCAGCGCAGCCCTTCATCGAACAGCCGCGATGTGTCCACCTCTTCGAAATCGGGCAGATACGGAGCCAGCTTCGCGATGGCTTTGCGCAGTTGCCGCAGCGCGCCCACCGGATTGCCGCGGCCCTCGTGATAGAACGCGACCGCGAAGTGAATGATCGATTGCAGGAACAGTTTGCGCGGGCCCGTTTCGGCTAACCACACGTCCTCCAGCACCTCGTGGCATTCGTAAAAGTCGCGCGCATTGAAACACGCGATCCCCCGTGTGAGACCCAGCTCCATGCTAGATTCATGGTAGCCGTGCCCGAGTGGTTCAGGTTCAGGAAACCGAAGCAAGCGCTGCTCGAAGCCGTCCCGGTGAACCGGCGCATGAAAACCTATTCCGCGCAAAGCGGATACGTTTACCAGTACGCTTTCGCTGGCCAGCGTCCTTGCGTACACGGCGGCTCACCCGGCATCGAGTATGCCTTCGATGTGTGCCACGACCGCAAATCGGTGCAACGCGTGTGGGTCTTCGTAGCCGATGCCGCGCTTGCGCCATGGGTGGAGACCAACGGGCGTACGCTCACCGGTAGCGAGCGCTATGGCGTTGCGAAACTAGCCTTGCGGGGCGCCTTCGATGACCGCCCGCCCGCGCGGATTCACGAACGGATCGAGCCGGATGATGCCGGCGTGCGGGCGATCCTCGAAGAACTGGACGTATAATTGAGGACTCGACTAATACTGGCGGGCGTTCGCCGTGCGCCGGTGGGCTGCGGCCGTCTGTACTCGAAGGGGCTTGCGCGGAACACGGCGTGACAGCAAACGCGTCACGGCCCGCGTGAGTGTGGCTACTTCGTGACAATTCTTCTGAATTACGATGTCGGCTCCAGTGTTGGTTTCATCCAGACCCAGTGCTTCGGCGAGCCCTGAGATGATCACGACCGGAATACGAGGATTCCGTTCGCGGATGCGGGCCGTTAGTTCAATCCCGTTCAGCGTGGGCATCCTGTAATCCGTGATTACGAGATCGAACGACTGTTCGCAGAACTGGTTGAATGCCTCTACGCCACACCGTATTGCGGTGACGTGATAGCCGAGATCCTCAAGGACGGCTTTTCGTACGGAGAGGCCCATTTGATTGTTGTTGACCAGCAGGATACGCTCAGGGATGGCGCTCTTGCCGGATAATTCTGTAGTCATATTGAACCGGGGTGGTCATGGCGAAAGTAGCAATTCCTCCGCTGGGGTGTCAACGGTTTTGTAACGCGTTAGAAACGCGGTAACATCGAGCCCTTGACTTTGTCCCCGCTCTGGTCGAAAACAACTTTGGGTGTTTATGTATTGCTGAAAAGGCCAACAAATGTCCATAAAAACAGTGAACCCGGCCACGGGCGAACTCGTCCGCGAATTCGCCGAATTCAGCGACAGCGAACTCGAGGCGAAGCTCGATCGCGCCTCAGCCGCGTTCCATTCCTACCGGCGTACCACCCTACAGGAACGCGCACAATGGTTGCTGGAGGCCGCTCGAATTCTCGAGGCGCGGAAGCAAAGTTTCGCCGCGACGATGACCCTCGAAATGGGCAAACCGCTTCAGGCTGCGGTTGCCGAAGCGGAGAAGTGCGCCACCGCGTGCCGCTATTACGCTGAACATGGCGAGAAATTGTTGGCGGAGCGGGAAGTGTTCGACGGCGCCGCGCGCGGGACCGTCCGATTCCAACCCGTCGGCCCCGTGTTGGCCGTCATGCCCTGGAATTTTCCGTTCTGGCAGGCATTCCGCTTCATCGCGCCCGCACTGATGGCCGGCAATACAGGGCTGTTGAAGCACGCCTCGAATGTGCCGCAATGTGCGCTGGCCATCGAAGAGATCGTTCGCCAGGCGGGGTTTCCGGCCGGTGTGTTTCAAACGTTGCTGATCGGGTCGAGCCGGGTTGCGCGCGTGCTTCAAGATGACCGAATCGCTGCCGCAACGTTGACGGGCAGCGAGGCCGCGGGCAGCGAAGTGGCGGCCATCTGCGGCAAGGCGATCAAGAAGACCGTACTCGAGTTGGGCGGCAGCGATCCCTTCATCGTCATGCCCGGCGCGAATCTGGCGGAGGCCGTGGGCGCAGCCGTTCGCGCGCGCACCATCAATAACGGCCAGTCCTGCATCGCGGCCAAACGGTTCATCGTGGCGGACGCGATCTACGATGAGTTCGAGGCCCGCTTCGTCGCAGGCATGCGTCAACTCCGCGTGGGCGACCCCCTGGACCCAGCCACCGACATCGGCCCGCTTGCGACCGAGCAGATCCGCGCCGACCTTGAAGATCAGGTGGCGCGCGCCCTCGCCGACGGAGCGCGCCTGTTGACGGGCGGCAAACGTTGCGGCGGCGCGGGTTACTACTACCCTCCCACCGTGCTTGCAGGCATCCCTCGAACCTCTGCTGTATATCGCGAAGAAATCTTCGGGTCCGTGGCGATGCTATTCCGCGTGCGCGACATCGGCGAAGCAATCCAGGTCGCCAACGACTCCCCCTTCGGCTTGGGCGCCAGCGCATGGACCGGCGACGCCGCCGAGCGCGAGCGCTTCATCGACGAGATCGAGGCCGGCATGGTGTTCATCAACGGCATGGTCGCCTCCGATACGCGCCTGCCGTTCGGCGGAGTGAAACGGTCGGGCTACGGACGCGAGTTGGGCGAGTTCGGAATTCTCGAGTTCGTGAACATCAAAACGGTGTGGATGAATCGCGGCTGAACACCTGGCGCCCGCCGATGAATACGCGCCAGGCGTGCTCCACTCCGAAACAATAGCCGAGCTCGCGATAGTCGCGGCAATCGTGAATCACAATATCGGCGAGCTTGCCCGCCTCGATCGATCCGATGCGATCCCCTCGTCCCAGCGAGTGTGCCGCGTTCACCGTCGCCGCCGTGATGCCCTCGGCAATCGTCATATTCATTTGCGTCGCCGCCAGCGACAGCACCATCGTCATCGACGGAGTTGGTGAGGAGCCCGGATTGAACCCGGTGGCCAACACCACGCCCATCCCATCGTCGACCATCGCGCGGGCATCCGCATACACGCCCGAGTTCAGCGCGTACACCGAAGCCGGCAGCAACACCGGTTGAACACCCGTATCGTGAAGCCCGGCGAGACCCGCCGCATCGGTGCACTCCAGGTGGTCCGCCGTGGCTGCCCCCAACTCGGCCGCGAGCGCAGCGCCGTTCGAATCGGAAAACTGATCGGCGTGAATTCGCAAACCCAGTCCCAAAAATCGCGCCTTGTCGAGCACCTGCCGGCATTCGGCGACGCTGAATACTTCCGGCTCGCAGAACACGTCGCAGTATTCGGCCAGGCGTTCGGCGGCAACCTTGGGCAGCATCTCGCGCGATACCAGATCGACATAATCGCTGCGGCGCGCGCGGTACTCCTCCGGGACAAGATAAGCGCCGAGAAAGGTCGGCACGGTGCGGATCACGCCATCCCGGTCCAGGCGGCGAATCACACGGAGCAGCTTCAACTCATCGGCGAGCGTGAGTCCGAATCCCGACTTCGCTTCAATCGTCGTAGTGCCGCATCGCAGGAAACGCGCGGCGCGCAGCTTGGCCGATTGGAACAACTGTTCTTCGGTTGCCGCGCGCGTCCGCCGCACGGTGGAGGGAATGCCGCCGCGTCCGCTGGCGACGTCCATCTCTGCGCCGCGCGGAGTGGCGAACACCGGATGCGTGTGCGCGTCGATAAAGCCCGGCATCACCACGCGGCCCTGTGCGTCGATCACCTCGCAGACAGGCGGAATGCGCAACGCAGCGGCGGGACCGGCCTCGACAATCGCGTCACCCTCGATCAGCACCGCGCCGTTCTCGACGATGCCCAACTCGCGCATCGCTGGCCCCGTCCGCGGCCCGGCGCCCCCGCGCAACGTTATAAGTTGCGAGCAACCGACAATCGCGAGCATCGCCGGTGCACCCCCGAAGCAAAATTCAGCAGACAGGCCGCGGCGCACAGAGCAGTGTGTCCCGTGGTGTCGCGCTCCGGGTCCAGTCCGGCAATATCCAGAACGCGGACGCGCGCAAATTCGCCGCACAGGCGAACCCCGTCGTTCAATTCCCCCGGTGTCAGCCCGCCCGGCCGCGAACCAGGAGCGCCCGGAGCATACGCGCGGTCGAGCACGTCCAGCCCGGCATGTACGTAAACCAGGCCTTCGGTGAACGATTCGAGCGCATCCCCCACCACGCGCCGGATGCCCCGCTCCCGCACCTGCGCCGCGCCGGCGACGCGAATACCGGCGTCGCGCGCCACGTTCATCTGCGCCTCTGTGTTGGCGAACGACTGTATGCCGATCGCGACGATTCGCTCGCCGGGAAAACCGCGATCGAGCAGCGCGCGAATCGTGCTGCCGCTGTTCAGGCCTCCGCTGGTTGTGCCGGTGTCGAGATACGAGTTGAACGCGATCAGCCCGCAGTCCTCGAGTGCCATCGCGCCCGGATACGCGATCGTGCCGTCGCCGCCCAACATCACCAGCGCATCGGAGTCCGTCAGCGCTTCGCTCACCGCACGCCGCACCACTTCGAGCAGATCCGCAGGGGCCGCGCCCACGTCGAGATCGCCCGCGTCCCGCATCGCCAGGTCCAGCAGGTTCACCGAATCGTTGATGTCGAAGGTCGTAAATTCGTCGAGCGCTTTGCGGATCGCCGCGGGGGCGAGGTCGTAGCGGCCCGGCGTCAGCGACGCGGAGTGAGCGGGCGCGCCCACCATCGTCAGGCGTCCCAACTTGCCAGGCGGGTGCTCACCTCGCAGCCAGGCCCCAGCACGCGCTAACTCGCGATCATTGTATTGTTCGCTCATGCAGCTACATATACATTCCGCCGTTCACGTTCAGAACGGCGCCGGTGATATATCCGGCTTCCTCGCTGGCTAAAAACCGGACCGCCCCTGCAACATCCTCGGCCGTGCCGAACCGTTTCAGCGGAATGTGCTCCAGCAGATTCGTTTTCACATCGTCACTCAACACCGCGGTCATATCGGTCTGAATAAATCCGGGCGCCACGGCGTTCACGGTGATGTTGCGGCTGGCCATCTCCTGCGCCAGGCTTTTCGTGATGCCGATCAGTCCGGCTTTGGAGGCGGCGTAGTTGGCCTGGCCCGCATTGCCCGACAAGCCCACCACCGATGAGATGTTCACGATGCGCCCCCAGCGCTCGCGCATCATCGGCTGCAGCACCTGTTGCATGCACAGGAAAGCCCCCGTGAGATTAGTATCGAGCACTGCGTCCCAATCGTTCTTCTTCATGCGCAGCGCAAGGTTGTCGCGCGTGATCGCGCCGTTGTTCACCAGAATATCGATGCGTCCGAACTCGTGCGCGGTTTTAGCGAAGGCTTCTTTGATCGAGTCGGGCGAGGCAAGATCGAGCGCGCACACGTAAGTTTCGGCGCCGAGTTCGCGCACCGTGGCAGCGGTTTCTTCCAGCCGGTCGAGGTCGCGGCTGGCCAGAACGACACGCGATCCGGCGCGGGCCAATGCCACGGCGCAGGCGCGTCCGATGCCGCGACTGGCTCCGGTAATCAGTGCGGTTTTCGCGCTCATGGAGAACCCTCATCATAGCGTCACGGCGGCAGGCTGCGGGCGCTGGCCGTCGAGGCAATCAGAGTCGCGACCGGGGAAGGAGCGTTCGATGGGCCGGCTACACCGTGGAGATCAAAGCCCGCCCGTTCTGTCGCCACTTACTGGAGCGGAATCTCACCTACACCCGCGAGCGCATCAACCAGATGAGCAACGGGCAGATTCCGAACGTCTTCCTATCGGCGGGCGGCTGGCGGTGTCGGTGCCAATGGGTGTTAGCGTTGGATCAAGTGACTCGCGTCCGCGAGGGGGTACACTATGGAACCGTCCATTCCGACCTGTCAGATGTACAGACCGGGCGTGTTCTGAGTGCGCTCGACGGATCGCCAGCACTCGGCATCCTCTCCGAACACAAGATCGAAAGCATCGCCATCACGTGCGATCTTCCGAAAGACTGGAAAGGTCTTTACGATTACCGCGCGGGCGGTACTGTTCAGGTGAACTCGATTCGTCGTCGGGGCTATCATTACGGCGAACTATTTGTTCCTGGGGCAAGTTCGCAGATATCGGTGGCGACAGACGACAAGTTCGAGTCTATGCGCCGAGTCTTGCTGCACGAAACGGCACACCATCGGCAAAGCGTTGGGGGCGACGCGGTATCCAGGATTCTCGACCGAGCGTGGGGAGACTCGGCGAAGCGCTCAATTACGAAGTATGCGTCGAAACTTTCCGGGGAGTATCTGGCGGAGACATGGGTCGCATTCCATACCCACTGGAGCCAATTGCGATCATACGACCCGGTGGGGTGTAAGATGATTGAAGACGTTCTAAGGGCGCTGGCGGGCCTATGAAACAAGAGCCGAATTGGGACAGGATAGGCGAAATAGCGCAAGAAGCAAAGTCGCTGAAACACGCGGGCCGGCTAGACTACGCCACTTTCAGGCGAATGCTGGCGGAGGTGGAGGCTGCGTCGAACGGCAACCGCCAACACGTCAACATCCTTTCCAGCTACGCTAACATCGATTGGGTGAATCGACTCTACCGCGAAGAGCAGGACGCCCGCAAGAAGAAACGCTCGGTAGCATAAGACTCGTCACCTAAACCAACCCGGCGATTGATAAGCCATTCGCCGGGTTTTTTGCGCATCAAAATACGATGAGTTCAGCCTCTTTCCAAGCGCCGGGCGGTAACCGATGAGTCAAATAAGTAAGTCAGTTCGTGATGAGAAAATCCTAAGGCTTTCGGACTTTCCGCTGCCTCGCACTCGCCCTCTATCACTCACTGGGCAAGCTGCCCGAGCCCGAATCCACCCACGATGTTTTCTGACGAGCCTAAATAATGGCATTTTCGTTCAGCCACCCGCGCTTGGAATAGTACGTCGCCAGTAAACCCGGTCTAAGGATTTGTACTGGAACTAACTTCTCTTTCGCTTTCCACGTACACGTTGCAAGATAGTTCCAAAGTATGCAGTCCGATCACCGTCTTCTATCGATTCTATATGCCTTCGCGCTCGCTGCTAACGCAAGCCCATCTGGCCCGGCGCTGGTCCGGTCCATTCACTCCCCCGAGTCCGCGAGCATGGTTTCACGCTCGATAGCGCCGGCGGCGAGTACGAACTCGGCCGTTGGCGTCAAAGCCGCGGCGCCGCGCGACATGAAACTTCTCATTGTCGCCATGGACGGCACTGAGCCCGACTACGCCGCCATCAAATTCTTCGTTGAAACATTGGGCATTCCCTATCAAACCGCGTTCACTCTGCGGCCGGGCGCGACCGTGGGTGCGGCCCCCGTTCCTCAGCCGCTGCCGGCCTTGACCGATCCAACCGGCTCCAAGGGCCTGTTCCAGGGCATCATTCTCACCGATGGCAATCTCGGCTACTGCTACACGCCGGCCGGCGCCACACAAGTGTGCCAGAGCTCGGTATCGCAGGCTGGCTGGGACACGCTCGAAGGTTATGCGCGCGATTTCGGCGTGCGGCTGGTGGCCTATTATGCCTTCCCTGAGGCGCGCTACGGCCTCGCTTATGATCATGCGGTCGCGACCACCGATGCCGCCCCGGCGATGGCAACCTTTACTCCCGCCGCAGCGCCATTGTTCCCCTATTTGAACCCGGCCAACCCGGTGAAGATCGCCAACGCGTATCTGTACTACGCCAAGCCGGCGCCGGCGGCCGGAGAGACCACCACGCCCATCCTGAGTGTTGGCGGGCTGGTGGCCGGAGCTGTGCACACCAAAGCCGACGGACGCGAATACATGGTCTTCACCATGGATAACAACCCCTACCTGCTGCATTCGCTGACCCTGAACTACGGCATCATCAACTGGGTCACCAAGGGCGTCTTCCTCGGCGGCCGCAAGGTGTACCTCACCCCGCAGGTGGACGATGTGTTCCTGTCCAATGACGAATACGTGCAGGGTGTCGCCAGTTGCACTCCGGTGGGCTTTGTCACCGATCCCACCTTCGATCCCGCAAATGCGTGCCCGACGCTGCGCATCACCGGTAGCGATCTGAAAGGCCTGGCCGACTGGCAAAAAAGCTGGAACGCGAATTCTCAATTCCAACGCTTCAAGGTGACGCACGCCTTCAACGGCGTCGGCGCTACCGACGGCTTGGGTGCGCTGCTCACCAAAGACGATCTGGTGAACCAAAGCGTCAACCTGCGCGGCAGCTTCTTCTGGATCAACCACACCTGGGACCACGAAGATCTGGATTGCTACAACCCGGCGCCCAATGCCGGAGTGCGCACCTGCATCGCGGCGAACTATGCGCAAGCGGGCGCCGAAATCGCCGAGAACGCGGTGTTGGCCAAGTTGTTGACCCTGCCCCTCGATAAGACCAGCATGGTCACTCCCGGAATCACGGGCCTGAAGAATGCGGCGTTCCTCAAAGCCGCCTCGGACCTCGGAATCCGCTACCTGGTGTCCGATACATCGCACCCCGAATATGTTCCGGCAATCCCCAACACGGGTATCCGCAACACGTTCCAGAACTCGCTATTAATGATCCCCCGCCGTCCGACCAATCTGTTCTACAACACGGTTACCGGTCAGCCTGGCGTTCCGGGCTCGCTCACCGACGAGTACAACTACTTCTACGGGCCGCAGGGCATTTTCAGGATTGGCGGCGCGGGCGGTCCCGCATTCTTCCCAACCACGCAGACGTACGCCGATATCATCAACCGCGAAAGCGACAACCTGCTCACCTACATGCTGCGCTACGAAATCTATCCGCAGATGTATCACCAGAGCAACCTGTATCGCTATAACGGACGCAACTCGATGTTCTCCGACGTGCACGATGCGGCGCTGAACAAGTTCGCCAGGATCTCCACTCTCCCGGTCACCAGCCTCACTCAAACCGATCTGGGCCGCGAGATCGAAAGCAAAATGGCCGTGCTATCGGCTCAGGTGACGGGGACTTTGACGCCCGGCAGGAACATCGTGCTCAGCGGCAGGAGCGCGGCCACGGTGACGCTCACCGGCGTCTGCTTCGGAACCAACTGCGAATCCTACGGCGGCCAGTGCGTCTCCAAGGTGGCCGTGGCGCCGGTCGCCATCGCGACCATCCCCGCGGCTTCCCTCACCGCCCCGTGCGCGGTGAACACCGGTCTTCCCGATCCCGGCGGACCCATCGCTCCGATTCCGCCCGTGCCGCCGGTCACGCCGGCCCCGGTTGTTCCGCCGCCGCCCGTGACTCCGACGTCTTCGAGCCCTTACGCGCTGAACCGGACCATTGGCGACCAGATCCTGAATCTCGAAACCGCCGCCAACGTCACCCCTAGCGACATCGCCTCTCTCGATGAAGCCGCCAGCGACATGAACGATTCGCTCGATCCGTCGCTGTGGCTCGATAAGGACCGCCTGCTGACCACCGAAGGCAGTTCTGTGTTCGAAGCGCACGGCCTCGCTGCGGTGCAGCTCCTGAAGGTGATGAACGACAAGAAGAGCCAGGTCCCGGATGCGGCGATTCAAACGATTCTGAAATCCTTGGTCAGCATCGATCAGAGCATCGTCGCCGCTGCCATCAAGGCCGCGCAAACCGCGGGCGTCCCGTCCAAGGACGTCGACAACGCCAACAAGGAGCTGCAGGCCGCCGATCAGGCTGCCGCGCAACTGAAGTACGACGCCGCTATCCAGCACTACGGCAATGCGTGGGGCATCGCGATGGACGCCATCGACAACGCCAAAAATAACTGAGCGGCCGTCCGCTCTCGCCTACCACTGAACGGGCTTGCCCGGCTCGAGGGTCCAAACCTCGGTGCTGGGCATGTCCGTTTTTAGCATCGCCGCCAGTTCGCCCGGCGTGCCCGTGAGCGCCGGAAATGTCCCGAAATGCATGGGGATGATGCGCCGGACATTTAACAGCTTCGCCGCCATCGAGGCCTCGTGCGGGCTCATGGTGAACAGGTCGCCGATCGGCAGAAACGCGAGCTCCGGCCGGTATAGCTCGCGAATCAGTTGCATGTCCGAGAACACGTTGGTGTCGCCTGCGAAATACAGGCACCGCTGATCGGCAAACCGCAGCACGTACCCCGACGCCTCACCGCCGTAGATGATCTGGTCGCCCTCAATGATCCCGCAACTATGAATCGCGTGGACCATCGTCACCTTCACCGGACCCACCATCTGCGATCCGCCCTTGTTCATGGGGCTGGTATTGGCGACACCTTTCGATTCCAGCCACTTCGCCGTTTCGAAGATAGCCACCACTTTGGGCGAATGCTTCTTGGCCAGCGGGATCGCGTCATGGATGTGATCGAAGTGGCCGTGCGAAATCAGAATGGAATCCACGCGGTCGATCTGGTGACTCGCCGGGTAGGCCGGGTTCCCCTCGATCCACGGATCGAGTATCAGAACCTCGCCTGAATCGAGCCGCAGTTGCACAGTGGCGTGGCCCAGCCATGTTATTTCGAGCATAGAACGTCAAGTCTCCTCAACTCAGAGCCGCGCGCGTAAGCGAGCGATCTAACTATTGTGTCCGAACCGCATCGCCGCGAGGCACCTGAATACCATCCCCGATCCTCGCCAGCTCCGGGATGCTGACCGGCAATCGTCCCGTGATCGCGATCTCACCAAACAACGCCTTCACCACCGACGTCTCCGACGTAGGCACGGTCGAAAACGCCGCCATGTATCCCGCGGCTTTGGGAAACGCCCGCAGCAGATACGGATTGCCGAAGGAGACAAGCACCACCGGCGTCGAAGCCCCGGTCAGAGCGGTGACGAAATTCGCAAGCGGGCCGGGCAGCGCGATATTCCCGCGATAAGCCCCCGCGGTCACGTACGCCGCAACAGCCACAGCGCTGCAACCTGCGGCCATCTGGATGCTGTCGTTTAATTCCACTTCCGGGGAAGCCGGGTCGAGCACGCGCACCCTCATCTGTTGCCAACGCTTCCGCGCTTCGAGAATAAGCTGGCGCCCCTGCTGCGTATAACGTCCCTCGAGCAACACGAACAGGCACGCCTGATCGGGCGAGGCGAGCGGCACGCTGCGGCCCTCGTTGCGAACCAGCGTGACAGCGCGGTCCGCGGTCTGCTGCGCACGGTCGTCGCGGGCCGGATCGTCGAACACGTCGGCGATGCTTTCAATGTCCACCGCACGTTTGCGCGACAAACCCAGCCGCGCTTTGGCCGTCAAGACTTTCGCCACGCTTTGCTCGATCCGCTTGCGCGTGAGGCGCCCGCTGTCAACCGCGTGCACGATCGCGGCAATCGCAGCGTCGGCGTCAGTAGGCATCAGCAGAACGTCCGCGCCCGCTTCGATCGCCCGCACGCTTGCCTCGCCCGCTGGAAACTGCTTCGTTAAGCCCTGCATGTCCATCGCGTCGGTCACGATGATGCCCTTGAATCCCAGTTCATCGCGCAGCACGCCTGTCAGCACCTTGGCCGAAACTGTCGACGGGATCTCCTGCGGCTCGACGGCCGGTAAGGCGATGTGTGCCGTCATGACCGAGTCCACACCATCGCGGATCGCCGCGCGAAACGGAATAAATTCGACGGTATTCAGGCGCTCGCGCGAGACGTCCAGCTTTGCCAGGCCCAAGTGCGTGTCGGTTGCCGTGTCGCCATGTCCGGGAAAATGCTTCACCGTGACCAGCACGCGATTGTTCGGATCCGAGTGCGCGCCTTCGATATAAGCGGTGACGTGGCGCGCGACATCGGCGGGATCCTCGCCGTAGGAACGGATATTGATGATCGGATTCTCCGGGTTGTTATTCACGTCCGCATCGGGCGCAAACACCCAGTGCACGCCCAGCGCGCGAGCCTCGCGTGCGGTCGCCGCGCCTTCCAAACGCGAGCCTTCGTAATCACGCGCCGCGCCGTAGGCCATGTTGTGCGGAAACTTCGTCGTGTTTGCGACGCGCATCGATGCGCCGCGTTCGAAGTCCGACGAGACGATCAACGGGAGGCGCGACAGCCGCTGCATGCGGTTCAGGAATACCGCCATGGCGTACGGGTCGGCGTTGCGCACAGTCCCGTTCACCACGCGATTGACGACGATCATCCCACCGATATGCAGATCGCGAACCTCGTGTTTGAACTTCTTAAAATCCTGCGAATTCGTCGCCGGATTCTCGCCGAAACAGGGCATAGAGATCAGTTGCGCCACCTTGTCGCGCAGACTCAATCCGCGCATCCACTGTTGTGCGACGGAGGCGGCTTGGCGTTCGGCGGAGGGCGCCGCTGCGGCGAAGGCGAACATCGTGGACACGAGCGCAGCCCAAAGGCCGGTTATGCGCATGGCTCGATTATGGCGCAGTGCCACTGGCTTCCGGCGGGTACAATCGCTCTATGCGCACCTTCGACGAGTGGCTTCAACAGGAAGCCAGATACGGGGGCGTGAACGTAATTTCTGAGTGCGGAATGTATTCGCTGGTCAACGATGTCGATCAGATAATACAGGCGCTGAGGGAAGCGGGCGTTCCGTTCGCGGTTATCGGCGGGCCGTCAATGCTCATATCATCGATAAGAGCCGCAGCCGGTCCTTCGTTACGCGGGACATAGACATTCTCGTCAACCGCGATGATCTCGACACCATCGCCAAAGCCGCTGAACCTTTGGGACACCATGGTCGGAAGATGATGGGTGGCTACATGCTCAAGAAAGAGCATCAGGAGCCTGCCGGGGCGATCCATCTATTGTTCGCCGGGGAGAAGTCCGAATCGACCCGGCCCTTGCCGCATCCGCAGGTCGACCCCGTCCAGAAGCGACTGAGTGACATTTCAATCCCCGTGGCGAATTTGCGGGACCTGCTGGTCACGACATTGAACTCGCTTCGGGCCAAGGAAATAGCGCACCTGGAAGTATTGGACGAGACCGGCCTCATCACACCCGAAATCGAGCGCGCACTCCCGCCTGTTTTGCTCGAACGGCTCCAGCAGGCCAGGACGACCATCGCGAACGAAAAGCCCGACCTAGAGTTCTGAAATTCAACCTCACAGATTGGTAATTGCGAGCCACGCCGCTTTATCGGCATCCAGGCGAGCGCGCAACTGATCTCCCGGTATGCCTTCGCCACCGTCGATTTGAGTGAGTCAGCGCTCGATCTTGCCGCTGGTCTCTGTTTTGCTGAAGCCATGCCTCGTACTCGCTTTGCCTTTCCAGGGCGGGCGGTCACCTCATCGGCATTCTGGTAAGTGAATTGCCGAGATTCAGTCTCGCCGTTCCTTGTGACCGTGATGGCAGTTTGAAAACATCTTCTTCCCGAGGCTCAAGTTTAGCCTCTCGGGCGATGTACTCGAACATTACGTCCATAAACACTCCCGCCACAGGAAAGCACGGGCGGGGGAATAGTCAAGACTGGCGGTTGTATTGACTATCATGATGTTGATTATCAAACATAATCAACTATAAGTGGGCAGGGAATGCTTTTGACGATTTGGATGGCGGGGTAAGCTCGGGGATATACCCGATGAAGAAAACGCCATCCGAAGACCTCGTGCCGCTCGAAATGATCGAATCAAGGATCTTCGTCCTGCGCGGTCACCGCGTCATGCTCGACCGCGATCTCGCGGAACTGTACGGCGTGGAACTGAAGCGCCTCAACGAACAAGTAAAGCGCAACGCGGACCGTTTTCCGGATGACTTCATGTTTCAGCTCACGACGAAGGAGGGGAAGGTGATCATGGCTTTAAGGTCGCAATTTGCGACCTTAAAGCGGGCAGGGGAGCGCACCTAAAGTACGCAGGCCCGGTTGCTATTCGCGCAAGCATCCAAGTTGTCCGGGCGTTCGTCCATCTGCGACAGATGCTCGCGAGTAACCAGGAAATATCAGAAAAAATGGACGCGATCGAACCCAAGGTAGGGAAGCACGACAGAGCTTCCGGCGATTCTCTCCATGCTTCGCAAATTGCTCGCGCCACAGCCACCAGAACCGGCGCGGCGGCCGATCGGATTCGTGGGGTCGGAGAAGAAATAAGCGAGGAGGCCGGACAGCAATTGTGCCCAGGTGCGAATAATGTGGGTTTGGCGCGCCTTCGGGAGCAGGATTGTGGGGAACGGGTCCACGGCTTGCGGTTCCCGGCGGCGTTGGCACGAGACCAACTGCTGGCGGGTGAGCTTGTCGGTTGGGACGAGAGTATGACTTGCTCATTCAATAAACATTTTGTTTCGAAATCTTTCCGTGAGTAAGTGAAGTCGTCAGAGCGGCAGGCGTCAAGGTTCGAAAATCGGCTCCCGCAATCGCCAGCCAGCCTCCTCCCCCGATGTTACAATCGGGATTCCCTTCGAATGGACCAGCTCAAACAACTCATCCGGGAGGTCCCCGATTTCCCGAAGCCCGGGATTCTGTTCTACGACATCACCACGCTGCTCAAAGACAAGCAGGGGCTGCACACCACTATCGACGCCCTCTGTACGCACTACTCGGGCAAGGGTATCGAAATCGTCTTGGGAATTGAAGCGCGAGGCTTCATCTTCGCTCCCGCAATCGCCTACGCCCTCGACGCAGGCTTCGTGCCCGTGCGCAAGCCGAAGAAACTGCCCGCCCCCTGCGAACGCGTCGAGTACGCGTTGGAATACGGCACCGACATCCTCGAAGTCCATCGCGACGCGATAGAACCGGGGCAGCGCGTGCTCATCGTCGATGATGTGCTTGCCACCGGCGGCACCGCGTCGGCCACCGCGCGCCTGGTCGAGCAACTTGGAGGCAAAGTAGCCGGTCTCGCATTCGTCATCGAACTCGAGTTCCTGCACGGACGCGACAAACTGTCCGGTCACGATGTCTACTCGCTCGTGCAGTATTGAGCGATGGCGTCACGCAGCGCCACCGTTCGATCCTTCGCCAAAATCAATCTCGATCTGCGGGTCCTTTACCGCCGCGCCGACAACTATCACGAGCTGAGAACCATCTTCCAGACCATCTCGCTCGCCGACACGATTCACATCCGCTGTACGCCCGCGCGCCGTACGCGCATCACTGTCGAAGGCAACGCCCAAATACCGGACAACCTCATCGTGCGTGCCGCCCAGGCTTTGCTCGATAAAGCGCGGACCACCGCCGCCGTCGAATTCGGCTTCAAAAAACGTATCCCCATGGGCGCCGGACTCGGGGGAGGATCGAGCAACGCCGCCGCCGTTCTGCTGGCGCTTCCCGTGCTCGCCGGCCTGCGCACTCCGTTTGAGCAGCTCACGCAAATCGCCGCGGGCCTGGGCAGCGATGTTCCATTTTTCCTTTACGGCGGCACGGCGTTGGGTGTGGGGCGCGGCGAGGAACTGTATCCCTTGCCCGACATGCCGGCCCGGCGCGGCCTGCTGCTGGCGCCGGCGATTCATAGTTCGACCGCCGAGGCCTATGCCGCGCTCAACCGTCCCGCGTTGACAAGCGGGGCGTCCGCTGCCGATACTAAGTCTTTCCAGCGTGTAATTTGGGCGCTGGCCGGCGCGCAGCCCGGTGTGAACTGGGAACAGTTGTGCGTCAACGAATTCGAGCCCGCTGTTTTTAAGCGTCATCCGGCTCTCGGCTCGTTGAAGCGGGCGCTGGCTCGTAGTGGCGCTTCACCCGCGTCGATGACCGGCAGCGGCTCGGCCCTGTTCGGCTTCTTCGATTCGCAAGCTGCCGCGGGCGTTGCTCTCGAAACACTTCGGCGGGCAGTGAAGCCAGGGGTTCAGATGTTTCCGATTGCAGTGGTCAGCCGCGGACGGTACCGTTCCCTGTGGCGCCGGCAGTTATCCGAATATATCGATCCGAACACCCCATGGCCGCCGCGGAACCGATCCTGAAAACCATGCGATTCGAGCGTCTCAAGATTTTCTCCGGCAATGCCAACCCGGCCCTTGCCAGCGCGATTTGCCAGTGCTTGAACTCGCCGCTGGGCGAGGCCACCATTCGCTCCTTCTCCGACGGCGAGATCCATCTCCAGATCCAGGAGAACGTGCGCGGCGCCGATGTCTTCGTAATTCAACCCACCTGCAGTCCCGTCGATCGTAACCTCATGGAACTGCTGTTGATGATGGATGCGTTGAAGCGCGCCTCTGCACAACGCATTACGGCAGTGTTACCCTATTATGGGTACGCAAGGCAGGACCGCAAGGACCGGCCCAGGATGCCGATATCAGCCAAGCTGGTAGCGAGCTTACTGGAACGCGCCGGCGCCAACCGGATTCTGGCGCTCGATCTGCACGCCGCTCAGATTCAGGGTTTCTTCGAGATCCCTGTCGACCATCTGTTCGCAACTCCGGTCATGATCGATCATTTCAATCCGCTGCGGCGGGAGAATTTGACGGTTGTTTCGCCGGATGCGGGGGGCGTGGAGCGGGCCCGGGCGTTCGCTAAGAGATTGGGTGTTCCGCTGGCCATCATCGACAAGCGGCGCACCGAGGTGAATGTCGCCGAGGTGATGCACATCATCGGTGAGGTGAGCGGCCAGCATTGTCTGATCGTGGACGATCTGATCGACACCGCGGGCACGCTGGTAAAGGCCGCTGAAGCGTTGCTGGGCCAGGGGGCGGAAAGCGTCCGCGCCTGTGCTACGCATGCAGTGCTTTCCGGCCCGGCCGTAGAGCGTATCGAAAATTCGGGGATCGCCGAGGTGGTTGTCACCAACTCGATTCCCTTGCACGACGGGGCTAGCCGTAGCAGTCGCATCCATGTGATGTCGGTGGCGCCCCTGCTGGCGCAAGCCATCCGGTCGATTCACGAGGATGGCAGCGTGAGCACCTTATTTGTATAGGCGAGAACTATGAAGAGAGATATCACGATTACCGCGGAACCGCGCGAGACACGCGGTAAGAACGAAGCCCGGCGTCTGCGCGCGCGCGGACTGGCCCCCGCCGTTTTGTACGGAGCGGGGAAGGACGCTGTGCCGATCTCGGTCAGCCCCAAGGAAGTCACCCGTATCCTGCATAGCGCGGGCGGCCAAAATACCATTTTTGAAGTCCAGGTGAACGGGATGGAAAGCACCCCGGTCATGGTCGTGGACTGGCAGCACGATCCCATCAAGGACAACCTGCTGCATTGCGACCTCAAGCGCATTGACATGACTAAGCGGATGGTGTTGAAGGTTCCAGTGCGAACTACCAGCGAACCGCGCGGCGTCAAGGAGCAAGGCGGCATCTACGAAATCGTGTTGCGCGAAGTCGAAATCGAGTGCTTGCCCGATGAGATCCCCGGTACCATCACGGTGGACGTGCGCGAGTTGATGCTCGGCCAGAGTCTGCGCGCCTCCGACGTCCCGTTGAGCGGCTCCATGCGGTTGCTCACCGCGCCCGACGCCGTCGTGTCGCACGTCGTTGCGATGCGCGCTGTTGCCGAGGAGGCCGCCGCCGAAACACCCGAGGCCGCCGCTCCCACGGCTGCCGGCGGGGAGCCCGAAGTGATCAAGAAGGGCAAGAAGGAAGACGAAGCCGCGGACGAGAAGAAAAAGAAGTAGGCCGTGCTGCGGAGCCGGTGAATGCCGGAGTACTCGTATCTCATCGCCGGCCTCGGCAATCCGGGGCCGGAGTACGAACATACTCCGCACAACCTGGGCTTCCTGGTGCTGGATGCGCTGGCGGCTGCCAACTCCATCCGTATCACGCGCAAGGAAGATAGCGCGCGGGTCGGGTTAGGAACGGTCGCCGGAATCCCGGTGGTTCTGGCCAAGCCCCAAATGTTCATGAACCGCAGCGGCCCGGCAGTCAGGGCGCTGCTCGAGCGTTACGAATTAGGGGCGGACCGGCTCGTGGTTGTGTATGACGAGCTCGACTTGCCGTGGACCGCGCTGAAGATCAAGCCGAAGGGCTCGGCGGCGGGACACAATGGAATGAAGAGCGTGATCGCGAGTCTCGGGACCAGCGATTTCACGCGCGTGCGAATAGGAATTCATCTCGGGCATCCGATCAGGGATGGAGCGGAGTTTGTGCTGAGCCCGTTCAAGCGGAGCCAGCAGAAGGAATTGGAAGATACGGTGGACTTCGCAAGAGCCGCCGTGGAATCCATAATTGCCGGCGGCGTCACCAAGGCCATGACGAAATTCAATCGTCGCGCCGCAGGCTTACCAGAAGAGGAAGAATGAGAGTCTACGAAGAGTTGTTCATCGTCCGTCCGGACGCAACCGACGAGGAGATCGACCCGCTCATCGAACAGATGAAGGGCGTGATCACCTCGGGCGGCGGCACGGTTGACAAGGCGGACAAGTGGGGCGTGCGCAAGCTCGCCTATCGCGTTCAGAAACGCAGCGAAGGCCATTACATTCTGCTGCAATTTTCAGCCGGTCCGGAACTCGTGAAGGAACTGGAGCGCCGTCTCCGCGTGTCCGACATGGTTCTGAAGTTCATCACGGTGCGCATCGACGAAAAGTTGAAGCGCATCGAAAAGCGGAAGAAGGCCCGCGACAAGCGCGCCGCCCGTAAGCCACCGCCACAGGTAGCAGCGCCCGCCGCACCCGCCGCCCCGCCATCGCCCGCGATGCCCCTGCCGGAACATTCGGGTCCGACGCCGGGAGCACCCGCGCCCGGAGCGCCTGTCGCGCCTGTAGCAAACGCGCCCGTCGCGCCCGAGCCCGCAGAGGAGACTAACAATGGCTGAAGAACGTAAGGGTGGACGGCCCATCTCCGCAAATCAGCGGCCCACTGGAGGCGATAAAGCGATCGCCGCCAAGAAACAGTATTTCCGCCGCAAGAAGGTGTGCCGCTTCTGCGTCGAGAAGATCGACGACATCAACTATAAAGATGTGAAGCTGCTCAACTCGTTTATCTCCGAGCGGGGCAAGATCACGCCGCGCCGCATCACCGGCGTCTGCGCGCCGCATCAACGCCGCTTGAGCGAGGCGATCAAACAGGCGCGGAACATCGCGCTGCTTGCGTTCGCATCGCCGGTCTAGGAGCAACACCCATGGAAATCATTCTCAGGGAAGATATCGAAAAGCTCGGCAATCGGGGTCAGGTCATCACTGTTGCTGCGGGCTATGCGCGCAATTATCTATTGCCCAAGCGGCTGGCCGTGATGGCCACCGAAGGCAACAAGAAGATCGTGGAGCAGGAACGCCAATCGCACCTGAAACGCGAAGTCAAAGAGACCGCCGATGCGCAGGATTTGGCGAAGCTGATGTCGAACGTCAGCGTAACCATCGCGCAGAAGGCCGGCGAAAACGATCAGTTGTTCGGCTCCGTCACCGCAGGCGACATCGCCGGCGCGCTCGAAAAGCAGGGCTACACCATCGACCGCCGCAAGATCCAACTCGCCGATCCGATCAAGCAACTGGGCGAGCACAAAGTGCCCGTGCGGCTGCATCGGGACGTCACCGTCGACATACCGGTGCACGTCGTTCGCGAAGAGTAGCGCCCATAACCGCTCGACATGCCCCCTTTCTCCCTTGCCGGCCACAACGCCATTGTCACGGGCGCGGCGACCGGCATTGGAGAGGCGATCGCCCGGCGTCTTGCTTCAGCCGGCGCGAAGGTGGCCCTGGCCGACATCGACATTGAAGGCGCTCAGCAAACGGCGCTCTCGATCGGCTTTCATTCGGTCGGCGTCGCAATGGACGTCACCGATGCCCAGTCGGTCGAGCGCGCTATCGCAGGCGTCATCGAACGGTGGAGCACCGTCCACATTCTGGTGAATAACGCCGGTATCGCCGGCAAGGCCGCTCCGTTATGGGAGCAGACCGAGGCGGATTGGTTGCGCACGATCGCGGTGAACATGACCGGACCGTTTCTTTGCTCGAAAGCGATCATCGAACATATGCGAGCGCGCAAGTACGGCCGAATCGTGAACATCGCATCCATCGCGGGCAAGGAAGGCAACCCGAACATGACCGGGTATTCGGCGAGCAAGGCTGGCCTGATCGGCTTCACCAAATCGCTCGCCAAGGAAGTGGCGCTCGACGGAATCTGTGTCAACGCCGTAACTCCGGCCGTTGTTCATACCAAAATTCTCGATCAGCTTACACCCGCGCAGATCGACTACATGACCCAGCGCATCCCGATGCGCCGCACCGGCAAGCCGGAAGAGATCGCGGCCATCGTCCATTTTCTGTCCAGCCCGGATTGCTCCTTCGTCACCGGCCAATGCTATGACGCAAGCGGCGGCCGAGCAACCTATTAGTACGCTATCGTGAAAGTTCAATCCGCCAGAGGCCCATATTGAGTCGCATCGGTTCCGCATTCAAGAGTTTCTTTGCCATCTTGTTTCAGGGAGTGCTGCCCATCGACGTGGCTCGCGAGTTCGGATATGTTCGTCCGGAATTGAAGCCCGCTGCCCCGCCTGCGCCAACGTTCCGTCCGGCCGATGGCGCAATTCAGATTCTCGGCATTCTGCAGCGCGACGGACGCCTGGTTGACTTCCTGATGGAAGACTTGAGCGGCGCAACCGACGATCAGATCGGCGCGGCCGTTCGCAGCTTGCAGGAGCAATGCCGCGCAACGCTCCAGCGATACGTGCCGCTGATGCCGGTGATCGACGGCGTGGAGGGTTCCTACACCAAACTCGACACCAGCGATCCTGCCACGGTGAAGCTGCTCGGCAACGTGCCGGTGAACGGAAAAGCGCCGGGCGGCATCCTGCGCCACAAGGGCTGGCGCGCCGGGACGATCGAATTGCCCGCGCTCAAGGCGGGGCAATCCAGCACGATCATCTCGCCCGCTGAAATCGAAATCGAGTAGCTCACCTTGGAAAAGAAGTACGTCATCGGTATCGACCTCGGTACCACCAATTCCGCCATCGCATTCGCAGAGCCTCCGTCCGATGCGCGCGAAGTGGCGCCGGTCACACTGCTTCCCATTCCACAACTCGTCAATCCGGGCGAAGTACGCGATGAAGAATTGCTGCCGTCGTTCCTGTACGTGACGGGGCCGAACGATTTCCCGGCGGGCTCGCTCGATTTGCCGTGGCCCTCCGATCCGGCGCGAGTGATCGGCGAACTGGCGCGCAAGCGCGGCGTCGAAAATACGCGGCGCCTGGTGTCGTCCGCCAAGTCGTGGCTGTCGCACTCGGGAGTGGATCGCACGGCAGCGATACTGCCGCCGCACGCGCCCGACGGCGTCGCGAAGTTGTCGCCTGTGGAAGCATCGCGCCGCTACCTGGAGCATCTTCGCGACGCGTGGAATGCGAAGATGCCGGATGCGCCCTTCGACCGCCAACAGGTGCTGGTCACCGTGCCCGCGTCGTTCGATGCGGTAGCCCGCGAGTTGACTCAGAGCGCCGCCGAGCAGGCCGGTTACAAAGATGTCGTGCTGCTCGAAGAACCGCAGGCTGCGTTCTACGCATGGATCGAGCGGCATCCGGATTGGCGCGAACGCGTCAAGCCCGGCGACCTGATCCTTGTGGTCGACATCGGCGGCGGCACTACCGATTTCACTTTGATCGCTGTCACCGAGAGTAATGGCGAGTTGCAACTCGAGCGCGTCGCGGTGGGTGAACACATTCTATTGGGCGGCGATAACATCGATCTCGCACTGGCGCGCCATCTGGAGCAGCAGCTTGCCGCCAAGGGAACCAAACTCGACACCATGCAATTGCAGGCGCTGGGCCAGCAGTGCCGGGTGGCAAAGGAGCGCCTGCTTGCGCCCGGCAATCAGCGCGGCGAACATCCGGTAACCGTGCTTGGCAGAGGCACCGGACTGGTGAGCGGCACCATCAAAATGAAGCTGCTGCGCGAAGACATCGATCGCGTTTTGCTCGACGGCTTCTTGCCTGTTACCGGCAGCAACGAGATGCCGCAGCGGCGTCGAATGGGTCTGATGGAACTCGGTCTGCCATACGCGGCCGATGCGGCTATCACGCGCCACCTCGCGCGGTTCCTGCGGCAACAGGTCGCCGCGGCAGAACATGGATCGGTCCGACGTTCCGCTAGCGGATTCGCATGCCCCACGCACGTTCTGTTCAATGGCGGCGTCCTGCGCGCGGGTTTGGTGCGCGATCGGCTGATCGAGGTTCTGAATTTGTGGCTGCGGGAGGAAGGCGCGAATCCCGTGCAGCCCCTGGTGGGCGAAGATCTGATGCACGCGGTCAGCCGCGGGGCGGCGTATTACGGCATGGCGCGCGCGGGCCGCGGCGTTCGCATCCGCGGTGGAATTCCGCGTACCTATTATGTCGGCATCGAGAGTTCGATGCCCGCAGTGCCCGGGATGCCAACGCCGTTGAAGGCGCTCACTGTCGCGCCATTCGGCATGGAAGAGGGTGCCGAGGTGCGCATGGATGGCCGTGAATTCGGGCTGGCAGTTGGAGAACCCGCCGAGTTTCGATTCTTCGATTCGGCGGTCCGCAAGAATGACGAACCGGGTTCGATGATCGAAGACGTGAGCGGAGATCTGCGCGAGCTTTCGCCTGTTGAGGTGAACTTGACGGGCAACCCCGGCGACGTGGTGCCCGTGACGCTCGAGACCGCGGTGACGGAAACGGGCGTGCTTCAGCTTTGGTGCGTCGCTCGCGACGGACGCCGTTGGAAGCTGGAGTTCAACGTCAGGGAGCAGGTCGCGCAATGAACGTCGGCATCGATCTGGGCACGACGAATTCCGCTCTCGCCTACATCGATCCGAAGCAGGCCGAAGACGCCGATTTTCCGCCCATTCACGTTCTTGAGATTCCGCAGATAACCGCTCCGGGCCGCATCGAGGCGCTGCGCACGCTGCCCTCGTTCCTATACTTGGGCGATCAGGAATATGTCGGGACATACGCGCGCGAGCAGGGGGCGCTTGTGCCGACGAAGTCCGTACACTCGGCCAAGTCGTGGCTCTCGAATGCCGAGGTGGACCGGACCGCGAAGATTCTCCCGTGGGATGCGCAGGAATCGGGACACGTGCTGAGCCCTGTGGAAGCTTCCACCCGCGTGCTGAAAACGATCGGCGATGCGTGGGCGCAGAAATCCGGCGAACCGTTGGGCGCTTCCGAAGTCGTGTTGACCGTTCCCGCGAGCTTCGACGAAGAGGCGCGCGAGTTGACCGTCATGGCGGCGCGCGAGGCGGGCATCGAGAAGCTTACGCTGATCGAAGAGCCTGCCGCCGCGTTCTATTCCTGGATCGCCAACGACCTGTCGCGTTCGCGAAAGAACCTCTTCGATGGACAAGTGGTTCTGGTGTGCGATGTTGGCGGCGGCACCAGCGACTTCACGCTGATCCGCGTCACTCGCGACGGCGATCGCATCGACTTTACTCGCACAGCAGTAGGCCGGCATCTCTTGCTAGGCGGCGACAATCTGGATTTGACGCTGGCCTGGCTTGTCGAAGCGAAGCTCGGGCGGCAGTTGTCGATTCGACAGCGCAGCGCGTTGCGGCGTCAATGCGCGGCCGCGAAAGAGCGCATGCTCGCCGACCCGTCGCTCAAGAGCGTCGAGATCACCGTGCTCGGCGCGGGCTCGTCGCTGGTGGGCGGGACGCTGAAGACCGAG
This sequence comes from Bryobacterales bacterium, assembly GCA_038322705.1. Classification (GTDB taxonomy): domain Bacteria; phylum Acidobacteriota; class Terriglobia; order Bryobacterales; family Bryobacteraceae; genus TMP-7. The sequence continues at coordinate 71,145 of JBBQGC010000020.1, forward strand.
ATCCTGCGCGAAGAGGCGCTCGAGTTGACGCTCGAAGGCTTCCTTCCGTTCTGCGATGTGAACGACGGGCCGAAGGAAGAGAAGAAGAGCGTCTTCCGTGAACTGGGCTTGCCCTACGTTTCCGACCCGGCGATCACGCGGCATCTCGCGGCATTCCTCGCGGGAGCCGGAGCCGCGCCCGACGCGATCCTGTTCAACGGCGGATTCTTCATCCCCGATCTGTGCCGCGAACGGGTCGCCGATGTGATGGAGCGCTGGTACGGTCGCCGTCCGGTGATCTTCGAGAATCGCGACCTGGATCTTGCGGTAGCGGTTGGGGCGGCGTACTACAGTTATGTTCGCTCGACGGGCGCGGGCCTGCTGGTTCGTGGTGGCCTGCCGCGCGCCTATTACCTCGAAACATCCGGCGCGCAACCTTCGCACATACAGACGATGTGCCTGGTACCGCGCGGCACTGAGGAAGGCACGACGCTCGAACTCGATGCGGCGAACCTGCAACTGGTCACGAACAAGCCCGTCTCATTCCGCCTGTATAGTTCGCTGGTGCGCACCGAGGACAACGCCGGCGAGGTGATCGGCTTTTCGCCGGAGGAACTGGAGGCGGGCAAGCTCCACTTGCATGCTCCGTTGAATGCCGTGATCCGTTTCGGCAAAGCGGGCGAGCGGCTCGTGCCGGTGAAACTCGGCGCGCGCTTGACCGAGGTCGGGACGCTCGAGATCTGGGCTGATTCGAAAGTCAGCGATCACCGCTGGCGCTTGCAGTTTGAATTGCGTAAACAGGCGTCGGCGTCGCCGGGCGAGCGCAGGGCCGCGGCAGTGATCGGCGAAGAGGCGCTCGATCAATCCGAGTCGCTGATCCGCTCGGCCTTCGCGGAGTTCCATCTCGCGCCCGAAGAGTTGCCCGCGCGGCTCGAACAGACGCTCGGCCTCGGCCGCAATTCATGGCCAGTATCGGCCATACGCCGTCTTGCCGACCGTATGCTCGAGACGTCCGAAGGCCGCCGCCGCAGCCCCGCTCACGAATTGCGCTGGCTGAATCTGTGCGGGTTCTGTCTCCGCCCGGGCTTCGGTTTCCCCGCGGATGAGTACCGGACCGAGCAGTCGCGCCGAGTCTATGCGGGCGGGATACAGTTCCCCAACCAGGTGCAGAACGAGATCGAGTGGTGGATCTTCTGGGGACGCGTTGCGGGTGGGCTGAACAAGAACCAGCAATCCGATGTACTTCAGCGGCTCTCGCCGGTCCTGTTGCCGCGCGCGTCGAAGAAGCAGCAGCGCGTCAATCCGAGCCTGCTTCGCGAAATGTGGCGCACAGCCGCGAGTCTGGAACTGCTGCCCGTCGGCACGAAGACGCAACTGGGCGATGTGCTGATCGAGCGGATCCGGCGCGGAGACTTCGTCGATATGGGGCTGTGGTGTGTGTCGCGGATCGGCGCGCGCAAGCTGTTCTACGGACCGAACAATCTGGTGGTGCCCGCAACGACCACGGCGCGTTGGGTAGACGCCCTACTGAAGATCGACAAAGCGCAGGACGCTGTCGCCGCGCTCGCGCGTCAAACCGGCGACGGGACGCGCGATCTTCCACCGCATACGCTGGAAGCGGTGCGCCGCCGGTTCCCCGACGCGGACCTGGAGCAGGAACATCGCGACGACCTGCGCGCGATGGGCCGTGTGTTCGGCGAAGATCTGCCGTCCGGACTCGTGCTGGCCGAGACGCCCTCTCAGGGTTGATCGAGACCTTCGGTCAGCGATTGACGCGCGAGGACCGGCAGGCGATGGGCCGTGTGTGCGGCGACTCGTGCTGGCCGATACGCCCGCTCGGGGCTGATCGAGACTTCGGTCTGCGATGGGCCGTGTGTGCGTCGACTTGTGCTGGCAGATACGCCCTCTCAGGGCTGATCGAGACCTTCGGTCAGCTCGATGTATGTGCCCCAGGGGTCGGTGAGGAAGGCGAGTCCGAGGTTCAGCGCCGCGACCTTCGTGTAAGGCCGGTCGAACTTCACGCCGGCGGCTTCGAGCTTCTTACAGAAGGTTTCCAGGTTGTGTACTTCGAAGCCGATGTGATCGAGCGCCCGACCCTTGGTGGGAGCAAGCTTTGCCGTCGAAGGCGAAAACGACAGATTGATTCCGGGGACATCCGCCGCTTCGAATACGTCTCGCTTGCCCGGCATGGCTCCGAAGGTCTTCACGTACCAGGCCCGTGTCTCCTCGACCGGCGAGTTATAGAAGTGGATGTGATGGCTCGCGATCGGTACACCCATCGAAGCATCGCCGACCAGTTCGACGTTCACCTGATCCGGCCCCATCACATTCGCTTTATGCGATTTCGCGGTGGTCTCGGGCGGAGTCAGCACTTTGAACCCGGCCTCTCTGCATTTGTCCAGCGTCTTGGCCAGGTCGGCCACTCGGAATCCGATGTGGTGAACCACGGACTCCATCGAACCGCCGGAAGCCTCCTGCTTGCGCACCAACACGAGCGCGCCCTGCACCTTATACGACTCATTGGGCCCGACTGCTTTGCCCGGCACCGCGCCGATCAACGTCCAGAACTTGCGATGCGCTTCGGGATCGCTGGTCATGAAGTGGACGTGACCCATCGAGACACCCGCGTCGTTCGGCGCCGCGAGTTGACCAACGAGGCTCACCGGCAGAAGCGCTGCTAAAAGGCCATAACGATTCATCATCATTCAGTATCGCTAACGCGGCGTCCAGGTACCGAGCGTGCTCCAACCGCTGGACGACCCGCTGGAACCAGCCGCGAGACCGTAGGCGTTCTTCGTTCCGTTAAAGCCGGGTGCGAAGGAGACGGATACAGGCAAGCTTAGCGATGTGCCCGATAGAGTGGTGACGCCCGCGCCGGTGATTGTGCACTGGCTATTGGAGAGGCTGCCTGCCCCGGCGGGGTTAAGCGACCCGGGTACGAGCGCGCTGCCGGCGTCGTTCACCAGATACATGACGTCGTCGAACACGGAATAGTAGATCCAGCACGCGCCTGCGCCGTTCAGGGTGGAGTTGAAAACCAGGTGTGTTCCGGTGAGATCGGCCGCGCCCAACGGGTCGGAATACGTGGCGCGGAATGTCGCTGAGACACCGGCTCCGTTGACTGGGGAAAGCGAAACCGCGGACGGAGGCAGCGCGCCGGTGGTCCAGGTGCCCATAGTTTGCCATCCGCTGCTCGATCCATCGACGGCGGCCACGTAGGCGTAGACGTTTCGCGAGCCGCCGAATGCAGCAGAGAAGGCTATTTTCACCGGAAACGTGAGGGTGCTCGCGCCTGCCGAGATTGCGCCGGCGCTGGTGACGGTACATTGGCTGTTCGCAATGCTGCCGCCCTGTCCAGGCGTAACAGATCCGGCGACGAGAGCGTTGCCGGCATCGTTGAACAGGTAGATCGAGTCCAGCGAACGGACGTAGGCCACCGCGCAGCCGCCCGTCGCGCTCAGTGTCGAGCCGAACATGAGATAAACGGCCGAAACATTTCCCGAGTTGTATGTCGCGGTGAAAATGGTAGGCGAGCCGCTTCCGTTAATGGGCGCTACCGAGGCGACCGTCGGAGCTGCCTGTGCCACGCCGGGCGTCCAAGTGCCCATTGTTTGCCAACCGCTCGCGCCGCCCGTTGAGCCCGAAGCATAGCCGTACACGTTCTTGATGCCTACGAAACTGGGAGAAAACGTAACGGACACAGGCAGTGTGAGCGTGCCGCCGGCCGACGATGACGCGCCTCCGCTGGCAATGCGGCATTGCGAATTTGCAACCGTGCCGGAGCCGCCCGGAGTAACGGAGCCGGCCAAGCCGGTGCCGTTGTCATCGACCAGGTACATGATGTTCGCCGCACGAGCGTAGTAAATCCAGCAAGCGCCCGCTCCGTTCACCGCGGAGTTGAACAGAAGATGCACGGCGGTCAGATCGGCGGCTCCGGCGCCGTCGGAGTAGACTGCGCGGAAGACCGAGGAAGATCCACTGGCGTTGATGGGCGTGACCGAAGTGACCGCGGCAGGTTGTCCGCTGCCGGCCCAACTAAGTGCGCAGTATCCGTCGCCGTCGTTCACCCAGTTTTGCTGAATGAAGTAGCGGCGCGAGCCGATGGTCATGTTGGACATCGATCCGTCCGAAGCCTTGGTGGTTGCGCCGAAGGTCCAGGAGCACTTGTCACCGTTCTCGTCACCGGCGCTGTCGTGCCAGGCGTTCAGGAGAGGATCGGTGACGGTCTCTTCCAACTCGTGGGCGATGATGGACGCCATTCCATCGGCACCCGCGTTTCCGTTCGGGCTCACCGTTTGGGGCAGGCACGCAGAAGGACACTGGTCGCCGTTGCCGATGAAAGCATATTTGACATTGCGTCCGCTGAACAGCATGAAGGTATGCCAGCCGCAGTAGGCCGTACAGAACCCGGAGGTTTCCTTTACGTCCGCCGAGGCGAGCACGAAGTAGACGCCGTTGCTATCGGCCGGCCCGAGTTTGCCGGAGTTGATGGCGCTGGTCACGATGGTTTCGACGTCCGCATCGGAGAGACTATGCCCGCGCGAGTAATTATCGGTGGTGCTGCCTGCGTAGTTGAGCGCGTTCGAGATGAAGCGATTGGCGGAATCGAAGTACGTCGTATTGATGTTGTAGTGAGGCGTTCCGGACAGCTTCGAGATGAACTCGGGCAACAGCGTGGTAGCGGAATTAGCGGTCCAATTGCCATAGAAGATGAAGTAGACGTTGGTCGTGCCGAGCATAACCGGACCGCCGTGATAGGTGATCGGGACGGGGGTGGAGGCAGTTGCGGCTTCCGCGTGGGGTCCGCGAATTCGCGCGCCTTTGCCATCGGGCGGGCGATCCTGAGGACCCGGGAAAACGGCGCCGGCTCCGATAGTGAAAACCAATAGAGCACGGAGCAGCCGGGGAAACGCCTGTGGGCACATACCTGTCTAAATGTAAGGTTCATTATAAGCCCGTCCTGCGGATAGTGGTGAAGTTCGAGTACTAGTGGTTTGGTCATCACGCGTCCCGCGGGCGAAGGTAGGAGTCCAAAGTGCCGTCCGCGCCATCGGGATGTGTGGACCGGAACCGTTCCAACATGAGGCGTTTCATGTCCGTGACAACGCTTGGGTGCTGGTCCGCGAGATCGGTCATCTCGGCGGGATCGGCTTCGAGATCGTACAGACGGGTGTAGGGGCCGGGCGTGGGATGAGCGGTGATGTAGCCGTCGGTGCGAGCGCGCCTGCCCGTGCAATAGATCAGCTTCCAGCGATCGGAACGGATGTAGGCTTCTTCGTTTTCGAGATACTCGCTGAAGATGTGGTCGCGCAGTGGACGGCCGCCTTCAAGGAGGGGCCGCAAGCTGAGGCCGTGCTGGACGGGCAATGGCTCGAGATTCAGCATGTCGATGATCGTTGCGGAGAGGTCGGCGTGCTCAGTGAGGGCGTTCACGACTCGCGGGCGTAAGCGGGACGGGTGACTGATTACGAGAGGAACGCGCAAGGCTTCGTCGTAGCCGCAGTGCTTTTCGAAACGGCCGTGTTCACCCAAGAGGTAGCCGTGATCGGCCGTGTACACGACGACCGCGTTCCCGTAGAGATCGAGCGCCCGCAGTTTGTCCAGCACGCGCCCGATGTTGCGATCGAGGAACTCGACCGAGGTGTAATAGGATGCTGCGATCCCCTGCTTGTCTTGGGGGCTGAGTGTGCGGAACACCTCAGGGATTTGCCAGGCGTCGGCGGGTCCGGGTTGAGGGGCGCGAAACGCCGAAGGTGAGAATCTGCCGCGGTATTCAAAGGGGAAGTGAAACGGCGAGTGCGGCTCCATGAAGCTGACCCAAAGAGCGAAGGGCTGGTGGCGGTGTTGCTCGAGATAGCGCTCAGCCATACCGACTTGAAAGGACGCACGCATGTCTGCGTCATAACGGCCGAAGGGCAGTTTGTCCGCATTCAGCCAAATGCGAGCGGGATCCTGAAACGGTTTCCACGGCGGCAACACGGGCGCACCATCGGGCAGCGCGCGAGGTGTGACGTCGCGTTGCCACTGGCGAGTGAGGACATCCTCGGTGTGGCAAAGATCGAAGCCGTGAAGGCCTGAATCACCGGGGCGTTGGAAATGCATTTTGCCGAATACGGCGGTGGTGTAACCGGCTTTGCGGAACTGCTTCGCAAGGGTGGGCTTGTCGAGAGCAAGCGGAGTCATGAGCCGGGTGACGCCAGCGGCATGCGGCAACTGGCCGGTGAACAGGCTTTGCCGCGAGGGCGTGCAGACCGGCGAATTGCAGAAATGGCGGGAGAAGCGCACGCCTTCGCGAGCCAGACGGTCGAGGTTGGGCGTGTGCGCGATGCGACTGCCACCGGCGCCCATCGCGTAGCCGGCATGATCGTCGGCAATGAGAAACAGGAAATTGGGCTTTTTCGACGCGGCCCGAATGACGGCGGGCGCACACGCCGCCGCGATTAGCTGACGCCGGGTCATCGGACCGAGCTCGCCGTGGTGGCGGGGATCGAGCCCGCGTCGAGATATTTCTTGTACCAAGCCAGGTAGCGCTCCAAACGATCCTGCACGTAGCTGGGCTTGCGGATGCCGTGGAACTCGCCGGGGTAGATGACGAGCTGTGTGTCGACGCCGTTGGCCTTCAACGCCTGATACATTTGCTCGCTACCGATCACGGGAACGTTGAAGTCCTTTTCGCCGCCCATAAATAAGGTAGGCGTGTGGATCTTCTCCGATTCGAAGAACGGGTAGGATACTTTGATCCAGGCGTCCTTGTTTTTCCAGGGAAGGCCGAGCTCGAGGTCGTATTGTTGAACGTACTGATCGGAGCCGTACATCGAGATCTGGAGCGAGCTTCCCGCGCCGCTGATGGCCGCTTTGAAACGGCCGTCTTTGGCGATGGTGTAGTTGGTGAGAATTCCGCCGTAGCTCCAGCCGCCGATGCCCAAACGGTTCGAATCGGCGATGCCGAGCGCGATGACGTGGTCGACGCCCGCGAGTAAGTCGATCACTTCTTTGCCGCCCCAATCGGCGAAGATGGCGGTCTGGAAGGCTTCGTCGCGGCCCGCGCTGCCGCGGTAATTCACGTTCAAAACCGCGTAGCCGTTGGCGGCGAACAGGTGGCGTTCGAATTGGAATGCGTGGCCGTCCTGTCCATTGGGGCCGCCGTGAATGCGCAGCAACAGCGGCAGCTTCTGACCCTGGATATAGCTGGGAGGCAGCGTTAACAGTCCATGAACTTCGGCGCCATCGCGCGTTTTGTAGCTGACCTCGCGAGTCTCGCCCAACTTCACCTGGCGCAGCCATTCGGAATTGTGATCGCTGAGGGGGCGCAAGCGGCCGTCCTCGAGAGCGAATACTTCGGGCGGGTTTGCATCGTTCGATGCGAGGACGGCAAGGTGGCCGGCGGCCTCCGACATTGCGGATACGATCTGTTTGCCGGTCGCGATGCGTTTGAGCGATCCGCCCTCGTCCATTTTGTAGGGCGCCTCGGTCATGTCATCGACTGAGAGGAACGACATCTCGCCAGTGCTGAGGCGCAGGGGCGAACCAACGGAGCGCTCAATCGATGGAGTGATTATTTTCGGCTCACCACCGGCGACGGCGATGGAGGCGAGCTTCATGCGGTTATAAGCGCTGAACTTTGGCGCCAGACCAATCAGGAAATAGACTCGCGCGCTATCGCCCGACCATTGAATGCGAGCGCCGCGTCCACCTCTGGTTCCGACTCGCTCGTCGCTGGTTAGAACGCGGACGGCGGCACCGGGCCTGGCTTCGGCGATCGCGATTTGCCAGTTCGGGTAGCGGCCTTCATCGCCGGCGCGATTGCTGCTGAATGCGAGCAGTTTGGCGTCGGGCGACCATGTAGCGCCGCTGACCGGGAACTCCTCTGTGGTTAGGCGCTCTGCTTTTTTGGCTTCGATGTCGAAGAGCCACAATTGCGCGGGGCCTTTGGTGGAATAGCCCTCAACATCCTGTTTAAAGTGATAACGGCCGATGACGATAGGCTTCGGAGTTTTGGGCTTGTCGCCTTCCTTTTTGGGTTCGTCTTCTTTGGGAGCGACGAGGAGGACGATGTGCCTGGAATCGGGCGACCAGGCGTAATCGGAGACGCTGCCTATGACGGAGGTGAGCTGGGTGGCCTCGCCGCCTGTGCGCGGAAGCAGCCAGATCTGAGCGCCCTTCTCCTTATCCGCGCGGGCGGACACGAAGGACAGCCACTTGCCGTCGGGGCTCCACTTGGGCGAGCTTTCGGGCTCCTTGCTGTTGGTAACACGTACGCGCGCGGAGCCATCCCAAGCGGTCATCCATACGTCGGTGTCGGACTTATCAGCGGCGATATCGGTGGTGCTCACCGTGTAGGCGACCCACTTTCCGTCGGGCGAGACTTCGGGGTCCGAGACAGTCTTGACCGAGTGGACATCGGCAACTTTTAACGGACGCTGCTGGGCAAGAGCCAGCGCGAGAGACGCGGTAAGTAATAAGGCTGTGCGCATTTCGTTTCAGTGTAGAGGAAACAGTTGTCAGTTGGCAGTTGTCAGTTGGCAGTTCATAGTCATTTTTAGAGGCGGAGGGCCAGGTTCTCCGAGGGCCGGGCGGCGGGTTTGGGTTCGTTTTGTAACGGCGCCGATTTGGGCGGTTTGGTGGTATTTAGATATTGGTTGATGAAGGAGTTTGTCGAGCACGTTGCCACTGTGGCCGAGCGCGTTGAGGATTCGTGAATCGGGGCCGGCGATCTGTTCGAATGCGGCGGCTTCGAGAGGCTGGACGCGGGCGAGCTTCCAGCGGGCCTGGATCATCTCGCCGACCAGGAACGTTTCGTGCGGACCCTGCGGGTTGAACTCGGCGTGGTATGCGGCTTCGAGCTCTTTGAAATTCTCACGAGACTCGTGGGGCAGGACTGGTGATGCTGCTTTTGGTTCCGGCGAGGTCGGGCCGGTGCTCGCTTTCGCGTTCGAGCGATTGGCGAGGATGTGTTCTTGGGTTGCCATCTCGCCTAATTTGTAGCACGCGGGTCTGGCTGGGGCGGGGTTGGGCGAGGCTTGGTGTATGGTGTGTAAGCGAATGACATGAGAATGGTTGCGGCCTGGAGGGGGCTGTGGAAAATTCCAGGAGAATGTAGATTGCGGCATAGCTGTCCAGGCGGGGCACTTGGCGTAGTATGAATTGAGAATCGTACTAATATATATAAGACTTGGTGAACGTGGCCAAGTGACGATCCCAAAGGAAATCCGCGAGCAATTTGGCTTGGGGCCTGAAACGGAAGTTGAGTTCCGCGTGGTGGGCGGCTCGATTGTACTCAAGAAAGCGCCGAAGAAGCTAAATTTTGCAAAGTGGAAGGGCCGTTGCGGACAGGCTTTCGCAAAGCTCAGTTACTCATCGGTGGACAAGTTCATTGAAGACGTACGCGGCCGATGATGACAGCGATTGACACCAATTCTGCTCGACATCCTCGCGGACTTTCTCATTGGCGCCCACGCACAGTAGCAGGCCACGCGCCTGCTTTCGCGGGACCGGGGCTTCTACCGTAAACTGTTTCGTTCGCTCGACCTGAAGAACCCGGCCGAAACGAACGTAGACGACTGAGAGCCCTCTCGCTCTTCGAACGGTGCAACGTCTGGGCGAGTCCGCGGTCTTGGCTGAGCTACGAGCAAGATGCCGCCGATTTTCGTTCCCGGAGAAGTCACAGGCTAGTGAATTGGGTTTGTTTTGAAACATCGGTTCAGCCTTGACGCGAATCAGGCGGCCTGCTTTGCCGGGGCGTGCACGGGCATGTTGATGATGCGACGGCGAGCGCACTGGCAGCACTCGAATTCTTCGGCTGCGGATCCGAAGCTGCGCAGGGTGGCGCGGACCGCGGCGAGTCCGGCGGTTTTGCGAGGGCTGTCGGGCCATCGTTCGATGGTGTGCAGCCGGTAGTGTTCAAAAGCGATCCATTGTCGGGACATGTTAGCGCTCCGTGGTCAGCAGCGGGCGGTTCGTGATGAGTGAATCGGGTTCGTTTTGAAAAATCGAATCGAAGTGGTGTGCAGGGGAGGGCGGGCTGCAATATTTGTCGAGAAGGGCGTCGAGGGCGGCGGTGTCGTTTTTGGTTGGCTTGGGTTGGGCGTTACGCGATTGCTGAAGGGCGCGGTGGGCCTGGTAGTAAGCGCGCTTGGCTGCGGCGGCGTAGCGTTCGAGTTTGTCGATGGCGCTGCTGGATTGGGTGATGGCGGAGAGAAGGCATGCGTCGGGGTCTGGGGCGGCGCCGGGT
>JBBQGC010000021.1:0-78244 GCA_038322705.1 Bryobacterales bacterium
CAGGATCGCTGACCACCCCATCCACAAACTCGACGAACTGTTGCCGCATAACTGGGCTCTGTCCCACAGTTAAAATCCGAAACGACATCGCTGTCAAGCAGGATCCTTAAGTCACAGCCGGGTGTTCACCGGATGCTTACAACTTCGCGCGCGAATGGACAAGGGACTCACCCAGGCCGACCGTAGTGAAGGTGTTGATGGCGAGGCATTCATGCAGAGGCTGATTGAAGACCTAGACACTCGGGAATCAAAGCGCAAAGTTGGGTATCTCAACGCACCTTGCCCAAGTAACGGTCTAACCAAGCGACTACTTCCCTGATCAGATCAGGCCGCTGTTCGGATACGTCGTGCGCGGTGTCGAACACTACCACCCTCTTATCAGCCGCAGGCGCACCAAGCATTCGCACCAAGGCGTCTTTGCCAAAAAAAATCCAGTCGTACTTCCCGGTTATTAGCAACGTTGGCGCGTGGACGTGAGGGGCGAAGTCAGCCTGGTCTGTTCCAGGTAGCGGCTTCTCCGTGAAGAAACCGCCATCCAGGAAAATTACCGCTTTAAACCTCGGCTCCAGCGCCGTCCAAATGACGCCGAACGACGCGCTCATGCTGATTCCCATGAAGGCGATCCGGGTCCGGTCCATGTCCGATCGCGTCTCGAGGTAATCGATCGACCGGCCGATATCCTTCGATTGCTGGATCAGCGTCTCGCGACCAGCTACGGTGTCCGGTCCGGGCGGCGGGGCAGTCCTCTCGTACGAGCCCTTGTAGATCGGGTAGATCACCGCGCGCCCGCTCTGAATCACGAAGTCGATGAATTTCATGTCGACGAGCGACTCGCTGGAGGGCGCGTCCAGAGAGCGCGCGGTAGGGAAGAAGACGACAGTCTGAAAGGGCGGGCTCACATGCGCAGGCAGGAACAGGTAGGCCGTCATCCGCTCTTTGCCGTACGCGGCATCGAAGGTGATCTTCTGTTTGCGCCAGTCCGCTGAATCCTGCGCCGTGTTTTCGAGTTTGGCGTTGAGGGGAGTGCGGTCGTAGGCGTACATCGCTTTGTAAATTCGATACACCGCATCGGGCGCGGGCTGGGCTTTCGAGAAGTCGCGAGTGGTCTGACGCCGTTCGGTGGTGACTTCGACGGGCAGAGGCGCGGTGTTCCGCACGCAACGAAAACCGGCGTTCGCGGCGCGGTGGAAAGGCAGTTGCCCACCGGGCTCGAAGTATTCAACGCTGGTCGTGTTAAACCCTCCGCCGAGCAAATAGCGCGCGCCGCCGCCGGATTCGTTGCGGCACCACTCGGCGACATTGCCGGCCATATCATAGGTGCCCCAGGGACCGAGTCCCGGATATTTGCCCACAGGCGCGGGCAATCTCGAGAAATTACTTTGGGCCATAATGTACTTGGCAACCGGGCTCGGCGCAGCGACATACCATTGCGCGATGACTGGCAGGCTCTTGCCCGCGAACTCCGCATACGCCGACGCCTCGTACCAGCTCACGCCGCCGACCGGATAATCGGCCTGTCCAGCGGGATAGTGGCCCGCAACCCACGTGGATGGGCCCGGCCGGCCGGTGGAATCGCGCAATAGATCCAAAGCCTGTTCCCAACTCAGCGGCTTGCCATCGCGAACGAATTTTTCTTTCCAGAACTCGGGCTTCTGGTAGCCGCCTTTATCGACAAACTCCTGATATTGCCGGTTTGTGACCTCGAATCGATCGATGTAGAAATCAGGAAACTTATAAGGTCCGAGATCGCCCAGCGACCACACGACGTTGAAGTAATCGCCCGCGGGCACCACGACCATTCCTTCCGGGGCAGTGGATAAAGCATTCAACGCGAACTTGAATTCGCGGATGTATCCATGCATCTCCTGCACCTCGGGAGCAGCGGTGTACTCGCCAAGACCGGGTTTCGAGACACGCCAGCGGAGGTAGCCCGATGGGATTTTGAGTTTTTCGAGAGGTGTCGTGCCGAGCGGAAACCAAGCGTCGTTGGGTGACATATAGTCCTTGATCTCGACGGTGGCGCCGGGCGGCGAGGACCGGACGGACACTTCGTGGGTGAGGCCTTCGGACATTTGCGTCAGTTGAGGATCGCCGGGAAGATACTTCTGCGCCTGGTAGAAAAGTTTCACCGCGGCGACCGGCTTATCGTTTTTGGCGAGTGCTGCGATTTCCGGAATTGCTTGCTCGCGCGCCCAGTGGCGGCGTTCGGATCGCTGGTAATACCAGGCGGCTGCGAAGCCCGCGAGCACCAGGAGTATCGCTGCCGGAATCAAGTAGCGAGGCCGCCCAACGGCACGGGCGGGAGGCGAATCCACGGCGGCGAGAGCCGCGGATATCGCGTGCACCATGTCCGCGGTGGATTGATAGCGCTTCTGCGGATCCTTTTGCAGCGCGCGCGAAACGATGGCCGCGACTTCGGAAGAGACGCCGGGCTGAACATCGCGCAGCTCGGGCGGGTTGGTATGGACGACGGCATGCATCACCTGCAGTGCAGAGTCGCCCGCGAATGGTGGACGGCCGGCCAGCATCTCGTAGAGCACGGCGCCGAGGCTCCAGATGTCGGTGCGGAAATCCGTTGGCTTGCCGGCGGCCTGCTCGGGCGACATATAGAGCGGCGTCCCTCGTGCGCTGCCGTCCGACGTAGCGGTGACATCGCTCGATTTTGCGAGGCCGAAATCGATGATGCGGGCGATTCCGTCTTTCGCTACGACGACGTTGCTGGGCTTGATGTCGCGATGGATGATGCCGTGTTCGTGGGCTTTGGCCAACCCGGATGCGATCTGGCGCGCGATTTCGAGAGCTTCTTGTACGGACAAGCCTTCCGCGATCTTTTCGCGAAGGGTGACGCCGTCGTGGAACGCCATGGCGATGAACAGGCCGCCGGTGGGAGCTTCGTCGATGGCATGGATCACGACGATGTTGGCATGATCCAGCGCGGAGGCAGCGCGAGCTTCTCCGCTCAAGCGCCTCTTCAATTCCGGGTCGTGAGACAGGTGCGGCGCCAGAAATTTGAGTGCCACGTGTCTTGCGAGCTTCGTATCGAAAGCCTTGTACACGACTCCCATTCCGCCTGCGCCAAGGCGTTCCATAATCTTGTAATGAGAGATCGTCTGGCCGGCGAGACTTAGCGGTCCACCTGTGTGGATCTCAGTCAGAGTGAGTTCGCGGAGAACTTCGGTTGCGCCGCGATCCAGAAGTTTGCCGCTGGAATCCTGAGCCAGAAGCCGCTCCACCTCGCGCCTGAGTTCGGGATCGGTGTCCACCAGCACCGCGGGGCCGTGCTCGCGCGCCGAGTGGTAGAGCCGTTCGATTTGGCTCCAGCGATCGGGCGTCATAGTGAACCAATCATACTTTACAGGCGCAAATCAGAGGAGAGAACTTGCATCAGGTCTATAATTCTTGGACGGGCTTATGGCGCATGACTGCTCGGAGACAACGCAACTGCTTCGTGCCTGGGCGAGCGGCGACCGGGGCGCGCTGGAGCAACTGACCCCGCGAGTTTACGATGAGCTTCGGCGAATTGCCGGGCGCCTGATGCAGAACGAACGGCCGGGGGTAACCATACAAACCACGGCGCTGGTTCACGAAGCCTATTTGAAGCTGGTCGATGACAACACGGTGGACTGGCAACACCGCGCGCACTTCTTCGCTATTTGCGCGCAGATTATGCGCCGTATTCTGCTGGATCAGGCGCGCCGCCGTATCGCGGCAAAACGCGGGGGAGCCAGCCCGCTACTGAATTTGGATGACATCGCCGATACGGGGTCCGGACGCGCCCGCGAATTGATCGCGCTCGATGATGCGTTGAATGCTTTGGCGAAGGTGGATCGCCGCAAGGCAGAGGTGATCGAACTGCGGTTCTTCGCCGGGTTGAGCGTTCACGAGACCGCCGAAGTTTTGAGGGTCTCGCCCGATACAGTTATGCGCGATTGGCGGCTGGCGCGCGCTTGGTTGATGGCTGAACTCGGCGACTCGCAGAATCAAGCGCGCTGAAAATATTCCTAACTCCTTACAGTTTCCCTGACCGTTTTGCGCCTGGAGAGTGAGGAGACTCATTCATGACACGAAATTGGATCACTCTTGTGCTTGTCCTGGGTGCGGCATCGAACGTTCTGGCGGACGGCCCCACATTCACGGCAATCGATTACCCCGGCTCCGCTGGAACTCAGCCTTTCGGAATCAATTCCCGAGGCGATATCGTGGGGTTTTACACTGGCGCTGACAAGGCCACTCACGGCTTTCTGCTGAGCGGCAGCCAGTACAGCACAATTGACTTCCCTGGCGCACTGAACACCTGGGTTTACGGGACCAATCCGGCCGGTGACATCGTGGGACAGTACACCTTAGCCGACAAGATTGACCACAGCTATTTGCTGCGGGGAGGTCAATTCACTACGATTGACTATCCGGGTGCCATCAGCACCGATATGAGCGCCATCAATCCGCGGGGCGACATCGTGGGATTCTACGTTGGCGCGGATAACTTTACCCATGGTTATCTGCTGAGCGTCGGCCAGTACACCACGTTCGATTTCCCCGGAACAACGTCTACTATTCCGTCCGGAATCAATCCTCAAGGAGACATCACCGGGAGTTACAGCAGTTCGGGTCATGCCTTTCTTATGAGCGATGGCGATTTCACTTCCTGGGATTTTCCGGGCGCTACCTTCACCAATACGACCGGGCTGAATGCTCGGGGAGATATTGTGGGCCGGTATGTTGCCGCGGGCCTGAGCCATGGTTATCTGCTGAGCGGGGGTCACTTTACGACAATTGATTTCCCCGGCGCGGTATTTAGTGGAGCTACGGGAATCAATCAACGCGGCGACATCATCGGGCGGTATCGGAATGCCGATGGCGTATTCCACGGGTTTCTTCTAACTGGCTTTCAGCGGCCGTGCATGGGAACAACTACTGCGCCCGAAATCGCGATGACTACGAATGGACCGGCGGTGACTCACTCGAGCGATTTTTCGCTGGTAACGGCGTCGAAGCCGGCGGCGGCTGGAGAGGTGTTGTCGATCTTCGCGAAAGGTCTTGGCCCGACTCGCCCGAGCGTTGCCGGGGGGCAAGCGTTTCCGTCCAGTCCGCTGGCGTCGGTCGATTCGCTGGTTGAGGTGAGGGTGAACGGGCGATCGACCGTGGTGTTCGGAGCGGTCGGGTTGCCTGGCTCTGTGGACGGCTACCAGGTCAATTTTCGAGTGCCTGCGGATGCGGCGAAGGGACTGGCGGCAGTCCAGTTGAGCGCGGGCTCAGTCGCGAGTCCGCCGGTAAGCGTTTTGATCCAGTGAAGGGTTCAGCGGCCCGCGGGTGTTTGGCGCTCGCGGGCAGCGCTTCGGTAGTCAAGCTTGAGATAAGACGAGAGCGGCTGAATTGATGCAATAGCGTAGATTCGACGGCGCAGGTCCATCCTCGAATACATGACCCAAGTGGGCGTCGCACTCCGCGCATGAGACTTCGGTGCGTTCGATTAACAGGCTGATGTCCTTCGACGCGCGCACATTCTGTTCAGCGGCCGGCGCCCAGAAGCTCGGCCACCCAGTACCGCTGTCGAACTTCTCTTTGGAGCGGAACAGCGCGTTGCCGCAACACACGCAACGGTACAAACCGGCCTCGTGCGATTTCCAGTATGCGCCGGTATAGGGCGGTTCAGTTCCGCGGCGGCGCGTGACGGCGTACTGCGCGGCGTTTAACTCGCGGCGCCATTCCGCACCGGACTTCACGACGCGACGAACTTGGGCGAGACCAGCCGGTTCCAAGCCGTGAAACTGCGCGAGTGAAACGATTGGCCCGGACCCAGCGCTTCTGGGATCAGGGACTATGCGCGATGCGCGGGATGAGAGCGCAGCCAATCCGGCAAAGGCCGCGGGCATGAACAGAAATGCGCGGCGGGATATGCTGGTGCGAGGTATCGAGTCGAACATGGGCGCTCTGTAATTAGTGACGCCGGCCGTGCTCGATCCGTTGCGGGAGCGCGCACGACGAGCATAGCAATTAAGAAATAGCGTCTGGATGCGCTGCGCCCGCTGGCGGCCGAGGCCTTGGCGAAGCTCGAGCATTACTACGACCTCGAGCTGACGTACACCTCGAATGCGATCGAGGGCAACCGTCTTAGTCCTGTTGAAACAACACTCGTCATCGAGCAGGGCGTCACGATCGGCGGTAAGCCGCTGAAGGATCATCTGGAGGCGCTCGATCACTATGGCGCAATCCGCTATGTTCGCGAGCTTGCGCGTGACACGGCAAGGTTAACCGAAGGCGACGTGCGGAACCTGCACCGGCTGGTGATGCAACGTTCCCGGCCGGACATCGCAGGGCAGTACGCCAACCTTCCACGTTATGTGCGCACCGAGACTGGACGCCATGCGTTTCCGGCGCCGGCCCTGATTCCTGCGCTGATGAGCGACTTTGCCGAATGGCTCGCGACGGGTACCGATGACCCAGAGACGGCATTCAGCGCGCATCTGCGATTGGTGAATCTCCATCCGTTCAACGACGGTAACGGGCGTACGGCGCGGCTGCTGATGAACCTGGTCCTGATTCGCGGCGGCTATACTCCAGTCGCGGTTGGGCCCGAGGACCGGCTTGAATACACCGTGAGTTTGCAGGAGGCGCAAGCGGGTTGTGGAAGCGGCCGGTTTGGAGATCTTCTGCACCGCCGATTGGACGCAACTTTGGATGATTATCTTGACTCTTTGGCTGACCGCTCTATTGACAAGTGAGGTCGTCGAGCGTAGTCTGTAAACATTCCCTGGGAGGTGATCAGTGCGATTTGTGCTGTCGACCTTTATTGCCGGAATCGTTTGCTCAGTAGGACCTGTGAGCATTGTCTCAGCCGATGAACCTTGCAATCTAGCGGCATTGACGAACGCGATACAGCAAAACCCAAAGGACGTAACCCGGTATCTAGACCGAGCGTACTGTTACGGCCGGCCCGGCCCAAACAATCAGAAGCCGCCTTTAAGGAAATTGGGAGCTGCCATCAAGGATCTGGAAACGGCGCTCAGGCTGGACCCGCGAAATTTCGCCGCGCATCACAATTACGCTCATTCCGCTTATCTGCTGGGCTACGACGATTTTGCAGTGCACGAATTCACCAAGGCAATCGCCCTGAACCCGAGGTCGGCGCGGAGTTACATGGGCCGTGGATTCGCTTATTTGGAGATGTGTGAGTTTAGGGCGGCGTCCCCGGATTTTCAGAAAGCGGTAAGCCTGGATCCAGCGCTCAGGAGTAAAGTAGCCACGCCGCAGATGATCGCAACGAAGCGGAATGAGTGCCGGATTCAGCCCGCTGGAAGGTCCGGCGGCGGGCTGGGTCCCTCCAGGAATCCTTACTTCGACCACAGCTCCGACTACTGGAAACAGCGGAAATGGGAAGAACGCCCGCACTGACACGCTGTTTTTGAACAGATGTCAAGATACGCCGTTTACGCTCAGCGGGGAGCTATGCGAAATAACGTTGGCGGAAGCTTTGCAGTTAACGCGGGCAGTATGGAGGTCTTTCGATGAAAAGCTCAGTTGGCACGTTGAGCCTGAGCATCGTGTTTCTTTCACTTTCGATTGGTTACGCGCCTGCGGCCATCAACGTTGTCATGGCTTCCGGATCGTTGCAGAAGTGTCTCGGGATAATACCGGGGTCCGGCCGGATGACCGGCGGAGCGTTGACACAGTCATCCTGCAAGGACCTTCCCGGAGCCGATCTGTACGACCAGGCGGGAGCCCGCTTCCAGGCTGGAGATCACGTGGGCGCGGCCCAGATCGTGTTGAAAGCCGCGGAAGCCGGAAACGCGCTGGCGCAACTCCGGCTTGCCTTGATGTACGACCAGGGAGACGGGGTGCCGCGCAGTTCGAAGGCGGCTTTCGGGTGGTACAGCCGGGCGGCGGCTCAGGGCGAGCCGGAATCGCAGAACCAGTTGGGTTCGTACTATGAATTAGGTGAGGGCGTCGACGAGAACTGGGATCTTGCGGGGAAATTGTGGCAGGCGAGCGCCCTGCAGGGTTGGATGAAAGGGCAGTCTTCCTTCGGGCGCGCTTATCAGTTCGGCATCGGTGTTCCGCAGGACCGCCAACAGGCCATCGCGTGGTTCCAGAAAGCGGCCGCGCAAGGCAACGGAAAAGCAGAATACTTCGCGAAATGGCTGCGCGACCGGACGAACAACATCGGGTTCCGCGACGATGCCAAGCATGATGTCGTCATCGCGGGCAAGCTCCGCTTCGGGGCCAGTCTCATCGGAGGCGATCCGTATGGAGTCACCTTCCACAACTCGGCGCAGCGCGCGCTGTGGATCATGGGCCTAAAGAACCGGGTGGATGCCGAGGAACGCGAGGTGTTTCGTCAAATTCACCAACACGAATACGAGCAGTGCACTCGGGCGGGCAAGGATAGTTGCGGCTCTGGGCGGTTTTGACTGATTGAGGCCGCCTATGAAACTCCTACAAACGCTGTTGATATTTTCTATCAGCCAGTTGTGTCCTGTCGCGACGGCTCAGCAGTCAGCGATCGATGGGACCAGCGCCGATTGGAGGAACGGCGGGTCGCAGCAGGAGGCCCGCACGATCGAGGATCAACGGTACAAGGATGTCATTGCGGGACTGGACGCGATGAAGCGGAAGATCTATGCCGATTGGTTGACGGACAAACTCGCTTGTGGAAATGACTCGCGGACTAATGCAAGTTGTCTCAAGGCGGCAGCCGATAAAAGAGACAAGCAAATCGCGCTCGAGAATCAATTGCGAGCTCAAGCGAACGCTTTGCACGGAAACCAGCTTGACGCTATTTATCGCTACTGGGAGAAGGGCGGCAGGATTGGAGATATCATTTCTTCCCGGGGCGGCGGGAATCCAGTTCAACCTGCGCCCGCGGGAGATCCAGGCGGAACGTCGGACGGCGGGTGGATGCCGGGCGGAAATCGAGGCGGCGGGAATCCGGCTCGAAATCCTGGCCGCACACCGAATCCTAACGGAAATGGCGGCAACGGGAATCCGGGCGGGAATGGAGGCGGAAATCCAAACCCGCTCAACATTCCAGCAGACCCGGGAGGCGAGGTTTTACCCGTCTGCAAGGTCGAGCCCGATTGGGTGCGCACCTACAAAGCGCAAGGCGCCGACCCACCACTCAGATACAAGACCGGTTTTTACCAGGGGGTGGCGCAGTGCCTTCAAGACCAATGCACGCTGCAGAACCTGGCGGTCGCGGTCTGGGTGGCGGCGTTCACTGAGGCGCGAGCTGTGCTGGCCGTGTCCGCGATCCCTTCTCTCATGGATGTGGCCGTCCATCCTCCCGGTTTCTCTCCGGATCCCGACCCTTTTACCCGGGGTAGAGACGAGGGTTCGAAGCTCTGTAATTGGCTGATGAAGTTGAGCGCGGTGTCGAATGTGAACCGCATCCCGTTGGCCGGTAGCGGCGGAAAAATCGCGATCCCGAAGGGTTTCGACTTCTACAAGGCGGTGAATACGATCCCGGAATGGCTTCCGAAGATCAATCCCAGCGGGTGCGACAGGAACTGCGGGGTGACCACGGCGAATTCAGTGCGGGTTCTGTTCGGACGGCCTCTCGACCCGGCGCCTCGGGTGAGCCGGGGTATGACCGACGCTCAAATGCAACAAGAACTGGGATCGAAGTTCGGCGGAATGCCGTACCCAGCAGCCGCTATGGATCAATTTCTGCTGAAGATGCCTGAGGGTACGGTGGCCGTGATCAGCGCGGAGAACCCGGCGTACGGTGGCGTCACGCCGGCGACCGGCCCGCTTACGAATCCGAATGATAGTCCAGGACATTTTTTCTTCGGTACAAAAGCCAAGGGCGATTTCCAATATTGGAGCGGTCAGTCGGGTGGCCCGCAAGCGAAGTTGCCCGGTAACTGGATTTACCGGTGGACTATCGTGGGGAATGCGCTCAATCCTTAAACCCGGGCTCGATCACCAATTTGACAAGAGCGCCGTGAGCTTGTTACCCTCCGGCACACTGGCGTGAAACACAGAATTGGCCGAGTTGCCGTGATGTTTGCCTGGGCTTTCGCGGCCTGGGCGCAGGATAAGCCGCTGAGCGTATCGGAAGTCAGGCAACTCAAAAATCCGATTCCTTCCACCGGCAAATCCGTCGCGCAAGGGAAGGCGGTCTTCGCGCGCTACTGCGCCGGGTGCCACGGCCCGGATGGAAAGGCTCAGGTGGACGTGGTGGCCGATGCGACCGATCTTACAACGCCGAAGACCTGGAAAAATGGCACTTCGGACGGCGAGATCTTCCGCAGTATTCGTGACGGCCAGGGCGCCAGCATGCCCGCGTTTCGCACTCAGATCAAGGCGCAAGACGATCTCTGGCACCTGGTCAACTTCATACACAGCTTGTGGCCCGATGACGAGCGGCCAAAATCGAAGGAATAGAGGGAGCTACTTATGGATCGTGCATCGAAGACCGGCGCCGGCGAGACGTCGCGCAGACAGTTTCTCTCGAAGCCAGCCGCAGCGGGCGCCATCGCGGCGGCGATCGGAACCCCCGGCGCGCTGTTTGCGGCCACTGCGGGCGCGGTGCCGTCCATCCGCATCCCGAAAGAGGTGCCCGCCACTTTAACAGAAGCGCCGAAAGACGCGTCGTTTGCCGGCAACGGGATGACGGGCGCGGAGGTGTTCGCCAAGCTGTGCAAGGACGAAGATCTCGCGGCGATGTTCTGCTGTCCCGGCAATTACACAGTGATCAATGCGATTGCCGCGGCGGGAATTCCGGCCTATGGCGGACGCACGGAAGGCGCAATGTGCGCGGCGGCGGACGGCTTCTCGCGTGTAACCGGCGAGGTGACCGCATGCTCGGGTACGGAAGGCCCCGGCTTCACGCACATGATCATGA
The DNA here is from genome assembly GCA_038322705.1 of Bryobacterales bacterium. GTDB lineage: Bacteria > Acidobacteriota > Terriglobia > Bryobacterales > Bryobacteraceae > TMP-7. The sequence continues at coordinate 10,844 of JBBQGC010000021.1, forward strand.
ATATCGCTTCGGCAGCGGCGGCGCGCACTCCGCTGCTGGTGCTTGCCAGCAACATGCAGATCGCGGGCGACGATCGCGAAGCATTCATTCAGACGGGTTATCAACAACCGACCACGACGGGGATGAAGAAGTACGGAAAGCGTTTGATCGCGCCGAACCGCGTGCATGAGTATGGCGCGTACGCGTTCCGTAATTTGAAGTCGGGCGTGCCCGGGCCGGTGCACCTCGATTTCCCTGGCGAGGTGGCGCGCGCGCGTTTCACCGACGCGTCGAAGTTGACCGATTACTACGGTAAGGGCAAGTACCGGTCCGAATCACGGCCTCACGCGTCGTCGAAAGAGATCGAGCGCGCGGCGGACCTGATCGCCAAAGCAGAACGGCCCATTATTGTTGGGGGCCAAGGCGTGTTCCAACGGAAGGGTTGGGAGGCGTTGAAAGCGGCTGCCGAGAAGAACGAAATTGCGGTCGTGACCACGGGTCCGATGCGCGGACACTTCCCCGATGATCACCGTCTCTCTGCCGCGCTGGCGCCCGATGCGTTGATGAGCGCGGATCTCGTCGTGTTCATCGGCCAGTATTCGATGCCGAGTCCCGGCGAGTTTCGCTTCAACACGGATGTGAAATCGATCCGCGTGCATCCCGTGCAGGAAGACTTGGGACGCAACTGGCCTCTCGATTTGGGTATCGTGAGCGATGAAACCTACTTTTTAGAAGACCTCGCCAACACCCTGCCCCGCAGGAAACGCGATCCGTGGGTAAACGAATTGGCGGCAGCGCGCGCCGCGTACGAGAAACAGAATTTGGATCATTACGCGCTCGGGCTCAAGCACAGCCAGAGTACGGATCACCTGCACCCGGCCGTGATGGCCAAGGAAGTCCACGATTTTCTATACAAGGGCGATATCGATCCGAAGCAGACCGTGACGGGCTCGGGCGGTTGGACCACGGGGCTATTTGCGGGCCGCTGGCTGCGGGCGCAACGTCCGGGCCAGGGAGTCGTCTGCGCGTATCAGTACGGCGCGATCGGTCCGGATTTGGCGATGATGATCGGCGCGGGCGCGGCTGTGCAGCGCGGCGTGGGTCCGCAGGCTCCGTACAAGGGCGCGCCAGTGATGGTGGTTACCAGCGACGCGGGAATCGCGTACAGCATGTTCGAGCTGGATACGGCTGCGAAGTATAAGATCCCGGTGATCGCGGTCATCTATAACAACAACTCGTGGGGCATGTGGCCGAGCGCGGTGTCGTCAGCGCGATCGATGCACATGTACCTGTTCCAGGAGAATCTGCGCTACGACAAAATGGCCGACGGATTGGGGGCGCGCGGGGAATACGTGCACACGCCGGAGCAGATGCGCGACGCGTTGAAGCGCAGCTATCAGGCGGCGGCGAAGGAGAACATCTCGACGCTGATCAATGTTCAAGCGTTGAAGGAGTTCACGTCGGGCAAGGATTACCCGCCGGGAATCGCGCTGAATCCGGAGCCGGGCGTGGGAGCCTTCGCGCACTGAGTTCCGCAGCCGGAGTGGTTGGCGAGGTATTGGAATCGTACGCTGCGCGCGGTGTCTTTCGAGCGTTCAGCCGTGGCGCGGCGCAAGGCACGCGTGCTGTGTTCCGGATGCTGTGGCATCGCGATCGCTCGTTCGAGTTGATTCTCGATGCGCGCCGCAAGACATTACGGATACCTGTGGTGCTGCCCGAGGTTGCGGCAGGCTCGACGATGTACCGCGAGCTGCGGGAATTCGTTCGATCGCGGCAAGCCGATGTTGTCCTGGAGCACCGCCGCATCGATCCCGCGAAGGTGCGCGTTGTGTGCGCCAACAAGGGCGGCAGCGTGTCAGTGACGGCGACCATTCTCGACGGCGATTACGAATACGGCGCGCGCAAGCTAGTCAACCTGGTCCACGAAATCTACATGGTATTTCTGCAGGACGGCAACTACTTCGACTACATGGTGGAAGCGTTCCATCTGGATCCCGACCGCATGCAGTAGTCGCGATTCAAAACGGGAGGCGCTCGCGGAACGCCCAGAAGGCGAATAAAGCGACGACGATCAGCAGCGCCACTTCGACCATCCACCATTTGCGAAATGTGTGAAGGCGGCGATGACGGCCTGTGACGACGGGCGTGAAGTCGGGACGTCGGAGTCGCACGGCACTACCCAGCATAGCGCCCGCCCGCTTTGTATTTTTTATGTAATACTCGCGTCTGAAATGCGTCGTCGTGCACCGCGCCAACCATAATTGAAGATGAAAGGATTGCTTTGTCTTCAACACTCGCCGCCACGGGAAAACGCCGCGTTCTGCTCAGCTCCGTCTTTGGACCTTATGCCCAGGACGATGAATTCGGAAGCCGGTCCATCAACCCGATGGAGCTCTACCACAATCAGGTGACCCGCTCGCAAGGGCCCTTCTCCATACGAATGTTCCACCGCTCCTGGGGCATTCTGATGATCCAGGCGAACATCTCCGCTCCATGCACTGTCCTCGATTTCCCCACTCGAGAGGACTTCGCCCGCGAGCTGAAATCGCAGGCCTACGACATCGTGGGGATCTCGTCGATCATCGTGAACCACGGAAAGGTGCGCGAGATGTGCCGCATGATCCGCGAGCTCTCGCCTCAATCGGAAATCGTGATCGGCGGACATGTGACCGCTATCCCAGGCATCGAGAATACGGTCGACGCCGACCATTTCGTGCGCGGGGAAGGGATCGCCTGGATGCGCAGGTACTTGGGCGAGGACGAGAATGCGCCGCTCCGTCATCCGATCATCAAGTCGGCGTTCAAGCGGCGGTTCCTGGGTGTTCCGATGCCGGACTGGCGCGGGTCGACGGCTGCCACCATCATTCCGTCGGCGGGGTGCCCGATGGGTTGCAATTTCTGCACGACGTCGGCGTTCTTCGGCGGTAAGGGCAAGCACGTCGATTTCTTCCGCAGCGGAGATGAGTTGTTCGAAGTGATGCGCGAAGCCGAAGCCGCCTTGAATTGCAAATCGTTCTTCATCATGGACGAGAATTTCCTGCTGAACAAGAAGCGGGCGATGGCGTTGTTGTCGCGCATGAAGCAGGAGGGCAAGAGCTGGGAGTTCAACGTATTCTCGTCGGCGAACGCGATCCGGCAGTACACGATGCCGGAGCTTGTCGAGTTGGGCGTGTCCTGGATCTGGATGGGTTTGGAAAGCGCGCACTCAGCGTACGACAAGCTGGCCAACACGGACACGCTTGAGTTGACGCGCGAGCTGCGGCGGAACGGAATTCGCGTCTTGGGTTCGACCATCATCGGTCTGGAGCACCATACGCCGGAGAACATCCACCAGGAGATCGAATACGCGGTGCGCCACAACACGGACTTCCATCAGTTCATGTTGTACACGCCGGTTCCTGGTACTCCGCTGTATCGCGAGACGGCTCAGCAGGGCCGGTTGCTCGATGTCGATCTGGCCGACATCCACGGACAGTTCAAGTTCAACTTCCGGCACGACGCGATCTCGCGCGATCAGTCCAAAACATATTTGGATTATGCGTTCCGGCGCGATTACGAGCGCAACGGCCCGAGCATCTACCGGATTTGCCGGACGACGTTCGAGGGTTGGAAGCGCTATGCGAATCATGCCGACGGCCGCGTGCGGGCGCGGTTCGAGAACGACGGACGGGCTTTGAAGTTTCTGCATAGCGGCAGCCTGTGGGCTATCCAGCATAAGCTATCCGGCGCGAACGGGTCGATCGACGACCGTATCCGGAAATTCCGGGACGAGTTCGAGCGCGCACTGGGTCCGATGTCGTCATTATCGGCGCGATTGCTCGGGCCGCTGCTGCTGTGGGCCACCTCGCGCGAGGAGCGCCGGCTTTCGCGCGGCATGACGTACGAGCCGCCATTCTTCATCGAGCGAATGAACCAGGCCGTATAACGCGCCTGCTCCTATAATGGAGAATCATGTCAACCGGCTATCGGCCTCAGCCTCCGGGCCGTCCTCCTGGAACTCAAGCGGGCGGCGTGCGCGCGGCGGACCGCTACTTCGAGCTGAAGTCGGAGATCCATAGAAAGCTGATCGGCGTGCTCAACATGGAGCGCGTCTCGTCGATTCCCAAGGACCGTCTGCGCACCGAAATCGGGCGTGTGGTGGAGCGTCTTCTCGAAGACGAGCGCGTGCCGATGACCACTGCTGAGCAGAACCGCATCATCGAAGAAGTTCTGGATGAGGTGTTGGGCCTCGGTCCGCTCGAGCCGCTGCTGAAGGAACCGTCGATCTCCGATATTCTCGTCAACGGCTTCAACAAGGTCTACGTCGAGCGCAACGGCAAACTCGCGCTCACCACGGTGCGGTTCAAAGACAACGCGCACCTGCTGCACATCATCGAGAAGATCGTGTCGCAAGTGGGGCGGCGCATCGACGAAGCCCAGCCGATCGTCGATGCGCGCCTGGCCGACGGCTCCCGCGTCAATGCGATCATCCCGCCGCTGGCGATCGACGGACCGTCGCTCAGCATTCGCCGATTCGGGCGCCACGTGATTACGTCGGACGAGATGATGGCCAATAAGACGCTGACTCAGGGGATGCTGCGGTTCCTCGCGGCGTGCGTTCAGGCCAAGACGACGGTGCTGATCTCGGGCGGCACGGGTTCCGGCAAGACGACGACCCTGAACGCGCTGTCCCGCTTCATTCCTGAGGAAGAGCGCATCGTCACGATCGAAGATACGGCCGAACTGCAACTCCAACAGCGGCATGTGGTGAAATTCGAAACGCGTCCGCCCAACCTGAACAAGGAAGGCGGGATCAATCAGCGACAACTCGTCCGCACGGCGTTGCGCATGCGGCCGGACCGCATCATTGTCGGTGAGTGCCGCGGGGCTGAAGCGCTGGACATGTTGCAGGCGATGAACACCGGTATCGAAGGGTCGATGAGCACGGTGCACGCGAACTCGCCGCGCGACGCATTCTCGCGTTTGGAAGCGATGGTTTTGATGTCGGATATCGAGATGCCGACGCGCGTCATCCTGCAGCAGTTGTCGAGCGCGATCCGGTTAGTGGTTCAGGTTTCGCGCCTGCAGGACGGCTCGCGCAAGATCGTGAACATTTCCGAGGTGATGGGCGTGCACGACGATCGCGTCGACGTGCAGGACATCTTTGTGTTCGAGCGTATCGGCATGACGGATACCGGCAAAGTACAGGGGCGTTTCCGTTCGACGGGCGTTACGCCCCGCGTGCTGGAGCGTTTGCGCGTGAGCGGCGTCACGCTGCCTCATTCGGTGTTCGAAGAAGTTCTGCCTGTCAACATGTGACGGGATGCGAATCGGGATCACCTGCTATCCCACCTACGGCGGCAGCGGCATCGTTGCTACCGAGCTCGGGCTGGAGCTCGCCTTGCGCGGCCACGAGATCCACTTCATCAGCTACGCGAATCCGATCCGGTTGGATCCGGGCACGCCGCGCATCCATTATCACGAAGTAGAAGTATCGAATTATCCGCTGTTCCAATTCCCGCCGTATTGCCTCGCGTTGGCGTCGCACATGGCCGAGGTTGCCGCGCGATACCACCTGGATCTGTTGCACGTGCATTACGCGATTCCGCATTCGACGGCCGCGATTCTCGCGCGCGACATGACCAAGCCCAAGCGGCGGCTGCCGTTCGTGACCACGCTGCACGGCACCGACATCACGCTGGTAGGTACCGACCGGTCGTATTTCCCGATTACCAAATATTCGATCGAGCAATCGGATGGAATCACGACAATCAGCGACTATCTTCGTAAGCGCACCGTCGAAGTATTCGGAGTGGCGAACGAAATTGACGTGATCGCGAATTTCGTGAACATTTCGATGTACCGCCCCGCGCCGGAATCGCGAGCCCGCCAGAAGCAGTTGATGCACATCTCCAACTTCCGGCCGGTGAAGCGCGTGCTCGATTGCATCCGCATTCTCGCGCTGACCCGGCGTGAGGTGGACGCGCATCTCATGATGGTCGGCGACGGGCCGCTGCGAGGGCCCGCTGAGGATCTGGCGCACGAACTTGGAGTGGAAGAACACGTCACGTTCGTCGGCAAGCAGGACCACGTGGAGCGGCTGTTTCCGAAGGCCCACGTTCTGTTGTTGCCGAGCGAGCTGGAAGCCTTCGGCCTGGCTGCGTTGGAAGCCATGGCGTGCGGCGTGCCTCCGGTGGCGACGCGTTGCGGAGGGGTTCCCGAACTGGTTGACGACGGCGTCACGGGATTTCTCGAACCGGTGGGAGATGTCGAAGCGCAGGCCCACCGCGTCGTGGAGTTGCTGAGCGACGAGCAACTTTATTCGAAAATGTCCGCGCAGGCACGTCACGCCGCCGAGACTCGCTTCAGTACGGACTTGGTGATTCCGCGGTACGAAGAGCATTACCGCCGGGTAATCGGATGAACACGGTCTTCAGCGCGGGCGCCACCGGATACATGGGCCGTCGCCTGTCTCGCTTATCGAACGCGGGCACAGGGTGTCAGGGTTAGTGCGAGCGGGTTCGGAAAGCAAGCTGGCAACGGGGGCGACGTGTTAGACGCGGCGAGTTATGCTACGCCGGTGCCGGGCAGCGTCTTCGTACATCTGGTGGGCGCGTCGCATCCGGCGCCGTGGAAGCACCAGGAGTTCATCCTTGTCGATTTCGGATCATTGCAGGAGTCGGTGAAGGCTGCGCAAACCTCGGACGCAGGGCATTTCGTGTACGTCAGCGCGGCGCAGCCCGCGCCGGTGATGAAGGCGTACATCCGTGTGCGCGAACAATGCGAACAGTTGCTGCGAGAGTCGCGTTTGAACTGCACGATTCTGCGGCCGTGGTATGTGCTTGGGCCCGGCCATCGCTGGCCCGCGATCCTGAAGCCGCTGTACGCTCTTGGCGAGAGCATCCCCACCACCCGCGACAGTGCGCAACGGCTCGGGCTGATCGATCTGGATCAGATGGTGCGAGCGTTGGTGCAAGCCGTCGAGGCGCCACCGGTCCGGGTTCGGGTCGTAGAAGTTCCGGAAATGCGCGCGCCCTGACACTGGCTTGGCTGTGTGCCGGTTGCCGAACGCCCGCATCATTCCTCCGCGCTGAGCGGTCAGGCCACGTTGCGCCGTAGTGGCCAGTCGTTATGCTTAGCACCGCCGAGTATTAGCGAGTAAGGGGCGCACCATTTCGGTCACCGCTGGTTCGATTTCAAAACCTTTTTCCGTAGGCGAATCGATTTGGGCGTCACCTCGACAAACTCGTCCTCGCGGATGAACTCGATGGCCTGTTCCAAATTCAGCAGCCGCGGCGGCACGAGCCGGATCGCTTCATCCGATGTCGAGGCGCGCATGTTGGTCAGCTTCTTCTCCTTCACGATGTTGACGTTCAGATCCGCATCGCGCGAGTTTTCGCCCACAATCATTCCCTCGTACACTTCCATCCCCGGCTCTACAAACATTTCGCCGCGTTCCTGTAAGTTGAACAGCGCATAACCGGTCGCCTTGCCGGAACGGTCAGCCACCAGCGAACCGGTCGGCCGGCTGCTGATGTCGCCCTGCCACTCAATGTAGCCGTGGAAGAGTGAGTTCATGATCGCCGTACCCTTAGTATCGGTGAGCATCTCGCTGCGCAGACCGATCAGTCCGCGCGACGGCACGTGGAATCCGAGGCGAACGCGCCCTGACCCATGATTCACCATCTTCGTCATCTTGCCCTTGCGGGTGCCCATCTTCTCAATGACGACACCGACGAAGTTCTCGGGACAGTCGATGATCAACATTTCGAGAGGCTCATGGAGTTTGCCGTCGATCTGCCTGGTCAGAATCTCGGGCTTGCCCACCATCAACTCGTAACTTTCCCGGCGCATCATCTCGATCAGAATCGCGAGCTGCAGTTCGCCGCGGCCCATCACCTTGAAAGCGTCAGGCCCGCCCGCTTCCTCGACGCTGATTGAAACGTTGGTGAGCAGTTCCTTGTCGAGCCGGTCGCGCAAATTCCGCGAAGTCACATACTGGCCCTCGCGGCCCGCAAACGGCGAGGTGTTGATGGTGAACGTCATCGCGATCGTGGGTTCATCGATCTGCACCACCGGAAGCGGCTTCGGATTCTCGGCGCTGGTCACCGTCTCACCGATCGTAATACCCTCGACACCCGCGATTGCGAGCACGTCGCCCGGACGGCCGATCGTTTCATCGACGCGCTTCAGCCCTTCGAAAGAAAACAACTTGGTGATTTTTGTTTTGTGGAAACTGCCGTCGAGCTTGGCGATGGCGACTTCATCGTTCAGCCGCAGAGTACCCTCGAACACACGGCCTATTGCGAGACGGCCCAGATAGTCGCTGTAATCGAGATTCGCGACCAGAAGCTGCAGGATGGAATCGGGGTTGCCCACCGGGGGCGGGATGCTCACCAGGATCTGTTCGAATAGCGGCCGGAGCGAATCGGACTCGTCCTCCGGCGCGAGCTTGGCGACGCCGATCTTGGCGTTGGTGTACACGACGGGAAAATCGAGCTGGTCCTCTTCCGCATCGAGGTCAATAAATAGGTCGTAGATCTCGTTCAGAACTTCCTGGATGCGCGCGTCCGGGCGGTCGATTTTGTTGATCACGACAATCGGCGGGAGCTTCGCTTCGAGCGCTTTGCTCAGGACGTAGCGTGTTTGCGGCAGCGGACCTTCGCTCGCATCCACCAGCAGCATCACGCCGTCGACGATCTTCAGCGCGCGCTCTACCTCGCCCCCGAAGTCGCTGTGGCCGGGCGTATCGACGATGTTGATCTTGATGTCGTGGTACCGGATTCCGGTTGTTTTGGCCAAAATGGTGATGCCGCGCTCGCGTTCGAGCTCGTTGGAATCCATCATTCTCTCGGCGACGGCTTCGTTCTCGCGAAAGATACCGCTCTGTTTCAGCATGGCGTCGACCAGTGTTGTTTTGCCGTGATCGACGTGCGCAATGATAGCGATATTGCGAATCGCTGGGTTCGAATTATTCATCGTTCCCTTTTATGGTCGCATGAGGTCGAGCCACTCCTCCAGCTTTTTGCGTATTTCCGCGGCTCGGGAAGGGCTCTGGCCACCGGTTGAGATGGCGATTTGGACGTGCTCGCGACGGATTGAGGCGGGCACGATGAAGGCGCATTCGCCGGGCGCGTCGGCGACATTGACGGGGATTCCGAGCCGTTTGGCGGCGTCTCCCACCCGCCGGTTGACCTCGCGGACGTTCGTCGCCGCAAACGCCAGAGCGGCGCCGTCGAGATCGCGATGATCAAATTCGCGCTCGATACGCTCGATAGGTAGCGAATCGAACTCGGGAACGAACTTCGGTGCCACCACCGTCACACGCGCGCCGGCATCCAGCAACCCGCGCGTCTTCCGCAACGCAACCGGGCCCGCGCCCACCACCAGCACCCGCCTTCCCTCCAGATCGAGGAACATCGGGTACCAGAGTTTACGAGCCATGCGCAGACATACGCTATCCGCGCCCGGTCAGGAACGCGTTGAAGAACATCTTGAAAGTTTGATAACTCTGCGCGCGATATTGCGGACGCATGCCGAACAGGATTGCGTGACCCGCGCCCACGGGAACATCGACCACCGACGCTTTGCCGACGATGTATTTTTCGCCCAGCAGCCAGCCCGACGCGAGGACTCCCTGGGCCGGGTAGCGCGCCACCACCGTGCCCGCTCCCTCCGGCACATCCCAGGCCGGGCTGCCTTCCGACCACACGTGTATCGTCCCAGGCAGCCCATAACTGAGCGGGTGCTTCGGATCGAGCGTGCTGTACAGGATCGAACCGGGCGAGTAGAATTCACGGTTCGTCAAACCTTTCACAACGTTCTTCACCTTCAAACCGAGCGCCTCGATCGCGTAATCGGTCGCGTGATTCAGAAAGATCGCAGTCCCGCCCTGCGTGACAAACTGCTTGAGGCCGGCGCCGTTGCCGAGCCCGCCGATGTACTGCGGCGGCATCGTGCCAGCCCGATACCCCTCAGCCATCACCGCGGGGGACTGATCGGGAAAGACGAGCACGTCGACCCGGCCGTAGAGTGTGCCGACGATATCGCCGCTATCAACGCTTGCATAGGGGATCCCGAACTTATCCATCAGCCAGCGTGTCCAGCCTTCGTCCATATTCGGCACGTTGCTCTTGTAAATTCCGATGCGCGGCTTGGGGATAAGCTTCAGGCTTTTGCCCCCGGGCGGCAGCAGATAAAAGTCGCCTGTTGGATCGCGGAAAATGCCAGGGCTGTTTTGCCACGCGGCGGCCAGGATGCGCCAGGCTTCGGAATCCGATCCGGGCAGAACACCCAAGGGGCGCGGCTTGTCGATCTGAATCGGGAACACGTCGGCTTTCTGCAGCTTGGTCTCGAAGGGCTGCTGGACGGTGTCGACGGCTACTCCCATCAGCATGGGCAAGGTCTGCGCGGTCACGTCGTAGGGACGCTTGGGCGGACCACCGGGATAGAGCCGCAGGTCCGGGTAGTTCTGACGTTCGAGCAGAGTCTTCGCCCAACTGCCGTATGGCTGCTGCATGCGAATCACGTACGTGCCCTTCTTGTATCGCTTGCCCCCGGCTTCGAAAGGCTCCGCCGCTTTCTCGATTTCGACATCGCCCATGTGCAAGGTCTCGAGCATTCGCTGCGACGATCCGGGATCGAACTGCTCGTTGGGAATCACGAACGCGAACGGAGACACACGGGCAACCGCGCGGCGTCCCACTTCGTAAAAGGCGCGTAGCAGATCCTCGCGGCGCACCGCGGCCTGGTACAGACACGACTCGAGAGCGATCAACTGATAGTCGATGATGTCGCGCAAGTGCCACTGACCGCCTTGCCACGGCTCCAGGTAATTCCAGGAACGCTCGCGAGGATCGTAGCCTTGAGCGTTGGCTTGGATCTGATCCGGGCGCACAGTGATGGGCGTCGCAAGATTCGCGCTCGCCGATTCACTCAAAATTCGCAGACCGCCGTGGTAGGCCTGGTAATGCCGCGCCGGCGTCCAGAAATCGTAAAGTGCGTTGATCGCCACTCCGGGCTTTCCGGCCGCGGTCAGATCGGCGGCCATCCCCGCTCCGACCGAATTGCACTCCTGGGCGATGATCGCGTCGATGTTCGGATCCACCGGGTCCATCCACGGCGGCACAAAAATACGCGAGGCATACGCGCCTTGCTGGTGTACGTCGTAGACGATCTGCGGATGCCAGACGTTGTGAAGTTTTGAAACGGTGAGTTGCGTCTCCACCTGCGAAAAGATGTACCAGTCGCGGTTATTGTCGTGGCCGACGTATTTGTTATACAGCTCCGGCGGATTGGTGCCTTCCCACTGGCTCCCCAACGTGTAGCGATACCACTTCGTCACGATATCGACGCCATCGGGATTCAAGGAAGGCACCAGTATGAAGATCGTGTTGTCGAGAATCGCGCGGAACTTGGGGCGGTTTTCCGTCAACAGGCGATAGGCGAATTCCACCGCCGTATGCGTGGATGCGACCTCGGTCGAGTGGATCGAGCACGTGATCAGCACGACCGTCTTACCCTGCGCGATCAGTTGAGCGGCCTGCTCCGGGCTGGTCTTGCGCGGATCGGCGAGCCGGGCCTGAATGTCGCGGTACTTGTCGAGATTTTTGATCGTCTCCGGAGACGCGATCCAGGCTGCGATGAACGGACGCCCGAGCGTCGTCTTGCCGAGTTCCTGAACCGTGATGCGGTCGCTCGTTTTTGCGAGCGCATTGAAGTAGGTGACAACTTTGTCCCAATCGAGCAATTTGCGATCGACGCCGATAGGATGTCCGAAGTGGCTCTCGGGCGTAGGGATCGCGGCGCGTGCGGCGGAAAACGCCAGCAGCACTCCAAGCGATAAACGGACTAACATTGGGTGGGCAAACGCGCCGGAAAACATCGGGGGTAACCCGTTATTGTAGCTCGCGCCGCGTTACCGGAGGCGCGATCGTAGATTCGGAGTGTAGTAGCGCGAAAGCCAGCGGCTCAAGCCATCGAGTCCGGGGTAGAGCATGCGCTCGGTGATGCCCGCCTGGTCGAGTTTGTCGCGGACTTCCCACTTCAATTCCGCCGGTATCACGATTTTCCTGGCGAGTTCGGGATTCGCCACGAGCAGATCTTCCAGGTTTCTGGACGGACCGTTGACGGCCGAGAACAGGGCGAACTGGTTGAAGATGCGGGCATCGAGCGATGGCGGCTCGATGAACACGACGAACTGCTTGTCCGAGAGCCGGTCGAACTTTTCGAGCGTGTCCGCAACCCGGTCGAGCATTTCGGCCGTGAACACGTCGAGGCCGGCTGTCTCCCCTGCTGACGCAGCTCATCGGGAAGCAGCGCGCTGGCTTTGCGATGATTCAAACACCAGATGGCAGCATCGCAGCCGAACTTGTTTATATCGTCCGTCGCGAAATCAGCGGCCACCAGAGGCGAGTAGGTCCAGTCGAGAAGGCGCGTTTGCAAACCATGATGCTGAGCGAGCGCGAGCCAGTTCCAGATCGAGCGGCCGATATCGGCGTTCACTTCCAGGTGCGCGTACTTTTGGAAATTGCGCAACATGTGGCCTTCCAACTTGGCCAGGTCCTCATAGCCGCCGCCGAGGCGTGCCAGGCTGCTGGTGCTCAGATCCGAATCGGCGCTGCACACTCCGCGAAAGACGACAGGCGCGCGGAACCGCTGGATGCCATCATCCCACGCCCGCTGGTAGATCTCGTCGAACAGATGAGCCCAACTCGTGACGCGAACGCTACTCATCGCAGGTAGCCCAGGTGCTCGGCATCGCTGGCCGAAAGTGCGGCGCAAAGCTCGCCAGCCAGTTCCCACTGTCCGACGATCGGATTTTCGAGCAAGGCAAGTTGTGCGAGCCTGCCCGAACGCTCCAGCGCCGCACGGATCGTGATGCGCTCATATTCTTTAACGGCAAGCACCAGTCCACGAACGGAATGCGGCAAGGCACCGGTGGAGCGCGGGCGCGCGCCGTCCCGGTCGATCAGACACGGGACTTCCACCACGTCGTCGTCCTCAAGATCGGAGATCGCGCCGCGATTCGGAACATTCAGCACCAGCTCGCGCGCCTGTTCGGAAGCCAGGCTGCTTAATACGTCCAGAGCAATTACGTGATAGCCCGTCGCTGTTTCAAACGGATCGTACTGATCCTGTTCTATCTCGAATGCCGACTCGCCCTGGGCCTCGAGTTTCATGTACGAGGAGTTGCGGCGCAGCAAGTAGGCCCGGTAAGTCGCCAACCCTTGCGACGGATCCTCGCGCGAAAGCTGCTCGAACAGCTCCGTGTTCAAACGGTTCAGCTCCTCGCCCCGGCTTGCCCCGGCGCGCAGTTGGTTCCCGTGGGCCTTGCGCTGACTGTAGTAAAAGAACAGGTACTCAGTCGGGATCAGCCGCAGTGTCTGGATCAGAGCCGGGTCGAAGAGGTCCGCGGGATACAATCGCCGCAGCGTGTCCGCATCGCCGAGGATGCGCTCCGTGATGTCTTCGCCTCGCAACGTCACACGCCGCACCCATCCCAGGTGATTCAATCCCGCGTAGTCGAACGTCATCTCCTCATAAGGCTCACCCAGGGCCCACGCGATTCGATGGAATAGCTCAATCGGCGTATCGCAGATGCCGATAACATTCAAGCGTGTGTTCTGCGTTAAGGCTTGAGTGATCAGCCCGGCGGGATTTGTGAAATTGATGAACCACGCGCCCGGCGCAATGCGCTCCACCGTGCGAGCGTGCTCCAACGTCACTGGAATGGTTCGCAACGCCATCGCCGCGCCACCGGGACCCGTGGTCTCCTGCCCGGCCAATCCGTGATCGATCGCGATGCGCTCGTCGCGCGCCCGCCCGCTCATCCCGCCGACGCGAATGCTGTTGAGAATCGCTCCCGCGCCAGCGACGGCGCTCTCGAGCCGGCTCGCAACCGTGATACGGAAGTCCGCGCCCAGGCGGCGAACGATTTCGCGGCCGATGCCAGCGATGATGTTCGTGCGGCCGGCGTCGGCATCGAACAATACCAGATCCGACAATCCGAGTTGACTCTGTGCCTTTGCGAGCCCGTGGATGACCAGTGGCGTACGCACGCCGCCACCGCCGATCATGGCGATTTTGGAAAAGTTCATATTGCGATAGGAGAACGGCTGAGGGCTTCTTCGAGCTCATCTTTCGTCGGGAAAGCTTCGATTCCGCCCAAAGCCTCGGTGGAAAGCGCTCCACAAATCGTGGCCACGCGGAGACACGTTTCGGGAGTCTCCCCTCTCAGCCACGCATGCAGGAATCCGGCATCGAAGGAATCGCCAGCGCCCGTTGTATCGTGGGCCTCGACCGGATACGGCTCACCCATAATGATTCGTCCTTCCCACAGCAACGCCGCTCCGTGGGCTCCCAACTTCAGTACGACGGCTTTGACGCCGGCTTCGGCAAAAGCTTCAAGCATCGCGCGCGGCTCCGTTTGGTCCGTCATGCACGACGCCTCAGCCTCGTTGGGAAAGAAAATATCGACATTGCGCAACACCGCCATGCTGCGCGGATCGCGGAGCCAGAGCTCGTGCCACCCAACGTCCAGCGATATGCAGCAGTCGTTCAGCTTCAGCGCTTGCAGCAGCTCACCGGCGGTGTCCAAATCCGGCGCGCAGGCCAGATGCACGTGTCTGGCTTGTGAGAGCAGCCGCTCCGTGGCAGCCTCCAATAGAACTTCGCTGAACTTGTAATTCGCACCGAGGTAGGTGAAAAACGCGCGATCCTCGGGAGACGAAACCGCCACCGAAAAAGCTGTGGGCTCGTGCATGTCATAGGCGATGCCAGCCGTGTCGACGCCCTGCTTGCGAAGCCGGTCGACCAGCCACGCGCCATCCTGCCCAACGACACCCAACACGCCGGTACGCGATCCCAGTTTGGCCAGACCCGCCGACGTGATCGCCGCGCCTCCACCCACTTCGCGGCAATACTCGGTAGCGACCGCTTCCTGACCTGGCTCCGGCCAGAATGAGAAACCACTCATTACGATGTCAATGAATAGGTCTCCCGCCACCATGGCGTCCAGCTTCTTCGCGGTCTTTATGGGCAGGCACTCACCTCCGCAGCTTCAACAAGGATCCCCGCCGGTGCGGTGCGCACTCCACCAGGATATCCAGTCGGCCACCAGGCGTGATGTTGGAGGACGCCGCGAGGCAAATGGTTTCCCGGGGCGGGCGCCGATTACAGGTTCAGCCTCTTCAACAGCGCGGTGTAACGCGGATCGCCGCGCAGTTCGGCAAAGCCCGGATCCAGCTCCAGAAATATGATCTGCCACGACCGGTCGTCATAACACTTGTCCAGATTCCGGAACGCCGCGTCCTTCTCCCCCAGCGCGCCTTGCACCGTGGCGATCTCGCAGGGAGAGACGTATCGCGTCCGGCCTAACGCCTGTAGGCGAGCAACCGCATCCATCGCTTCCCGGCGCCGGCCCAGCTTCGCGTACAGATGGCCCATGGTCGCAAGTGGACCGCTATCATCGGGCAGATCGGCGCTGGTCCACACCTTCATGTATTCGGCCAGGGCTTCGGGATAATGGGCTTGCCGCTCGTGCAGCATGCCGATTTCCACCGTCGTGCCTTTCGCATTCGGAAACATTCTCTGCACTTCGCGGTATTGCTGTAGCGCGTCGTCATAGCGGCCCGCCATCGTAAGCGAGCGGGCTACACCGAGACGAATGGGCATCGAGGTCGGCTCCAACTCCTGCGCCCGCCGCGATTGCACCAGCGCCTCATCGAAGCGCTTCATGACCCAGAGATAGACGGCGTACCAGGAGTGTGCCTGCGCAAAGCTGGGATCGAGTTCGATAGCGCGCTGATATTCCTTGCCGGCCTGCAGCCAGTCCCACTCATAATGCAGCTTGATGGAGGCGAGCGCAGCGTGGGCGGCCGCGAGTTCGTCGTCCTTGTTGATCGCCTTCAACGCTGCAAGCTCCGCTTCAGGCATCACCTGCCTGGGCGGGACGGAGCCGCTTTGGATCAGCAGCGCATCGGCCAACCCCGCATAGGGCAGCGCATAATTCGGATCCGCCTCAATCGCGCGGTTGAAGTATGAGATCGCGGTTTTGTAATCTTCGGTTCTTCGACGGTTCCAGAAGAACCTGCCCTGCAAATAGAGTTGCTCGGCCAGCGCGCTGGACGTGGACCGTTTCGCCAGTGCCCGCTTGTCCTCCGGCGTAAGCTTCAGATGCAGATTGGCGGCGACTTCCTGGCAGATGTCCTCCTGCACTGTGGACATGTCACTCCGCTTCCGCTCGTAACGTTGTCCCCAAAGATGACGCGCTGTGCGTGCGTCCACCAGCTCAGCGTTGATCACCATGACGCCGCCGGTCTCGCTGACCGAACCGCCCAGCACGGTGGCGACGTTCAGCGTTTTACCCACCTCCAGAGCATCGGGCTGCTTTTTGCGGAAGGCAGGAATCGCCATGCGCCCGGCCACTTGCAACTTCGGGAGGCGGCCGAGAGTGTTCACGATTCCGTCCGTCAATCCCTGCGTTACGTATTCGAGATCTTCGCGCTGTGCTGTATTGGTGAATGGCATAACGGCGATCGAAGTAACGGGTGGTTTCCGCGCGTAGATCCCGTAGGCGATCACAATGCCCGCGATAAGAACGGCGGCGGCAAGCAACGCGATCCACCAGCGGCGAGACCGGGCCGCGGTTACTGCCGGGGACCGGAGTGTTTTCGTTGCGGGCTGCAGCAGCAGTAGAGGCTCTTCCTCCTCAGTCTCCATCGCATCCGCCAACGCGTCGCCAAACTGCGCTGCGCTCGAAGGGCGCTCACCCGCACGGAAGGACAGCGCTCGAACAATCAGCTCCTGTGCCGCTTCGGGCAGATCGGGACGCAGGTCCTTCGGCTTCACCGATAGCCCGCGCTGCTGCAGCGCGAACAGTTGTGCATAGCTCGACGCGTAGTTGGGAACACGGCCGGTGATCAACTCATACGCGATGATGCCGAAGGCGTAGATGTCGCTCTCTAGCGCGGGTTTGCCGAGCAGTTGTTCGGGCGCCATGTAGTTGGCGGTGCCCGCGACAACCGTCGATTGCCGGTCCGTCACGGTGACCGAATCACGCACGGTCGCGATGCCGAAATCGATGATCTTCACCGTTAGCACACCGTCGGCCCCGGTGCACACCATGATATTTTCGGGCTTCAGATCGCGGTGAAACACCCCCTTTTCATGCGCGGCCGAAAGCGCGCGCCCGATCTGGCGAACCAGGTGCGCAGCGCGATCGAGAGGGATGCCCTGGTTGCCGATGAGCGAGCGGAGCGGCGTGCCTTCGATGTACTGCATCACCAGAAAAGGCACGCCCGCTCCGGTTTCGCCTGCATCGAGAAGAGTAACCACGCCCGGGTGGTCGATGCGCGAGAGAGCCTCCATCTCGGAACGGAACTTCTTGCGCGACCAACCGTGCGAATCCGCTGCGTCCGACAGGAATTTGATGACGACGCGCTTGGATGCCAACTGGCGATCTTCTGCAAGGTACACGGCGCCGAATCCGCCGCGGCCCAGCATGCGAGTGATGACGTACCGTTCATTGACGATGTCGCCCGATGCGAAATCACCGCCTGCCGAACGTGCGGGTAGACCATCCGCGCTGGTTTGCGTGTTCTCGCCCGGTCCGATTTCCGGCATATTCCGGCAGCGCCGATGGAAGCAGGCGCTACCTCGTTAGCCGGCACTTGCGTAGCAGCAAGTAACCGAGGCCGAGTGCGGCCAGTCCGATGGACGCGGGTTCGGGAGTCTGTGCGAACGGCACAACCTCAAGATTGAACGAACCGCTGGCGGGCGCTCCGCCTGTGGTGGGCAGGCGCGTGCCCTTATAGTCGGACACAAAAAACGTGAATGATCCGGTGGCTCCGGGAGCGAGGTTGACGTTGCTGAACCGCAGCAGATCGCCGAAAGTGCCGGTGGCGGGCGAGAGGTCAGCCGCGTTGAGCGTGCTTCCGGCGGGCCCCGTCGGAGTGGTGAGCAGCGCGAGCGGCGTCGCGGCCGTGTTACAGGAGACAACCAACTGGCTGCAGTAAAGTCCGAATGTGAGGCCGTCGGCTTGAGGAGTGAATCCCGAAGTCACCACGGTTTGCGGGATCTGCAGAAAGAACGATACGCCGCTGATAGGAGATGCCGTCGTGTTCGTGAGATTCAACGTGAGCAACTGGCCCGAAATCGGCATCCCTACGTTGTTGCCACCGATGGATTGATACTGCGTGTTGAAGCCGAGCGGCCCCACGAAACCGAAGCCGCTGGTCGTCTCGGTACCGCCGCTAAACGTGATGAACTCGGGCTGCGCGCCCAACTGCAGTCCGAGAGTCGAACCGCCCTTCACGAGCGTACCGGTGAGCAGTCCCGCGGGCGACGAGGAAACTGTCCCGATGAAATTGCTGTTGCACGGCGAGGTGAGCGAGCACACGCTCACGCCGTCGCCGGGTGAATCGCTGCCGAAG
Organism: Bryobacterales bacterium; assembly: GCA_038322705.1. Classification (GTDB taxonomy): domain Bacteria; phylum Acidobacteriota; class Terriglobia; order Bryobacterales; family Bryobacteraceae; genus TMP-7. Next base: position 29,236 of record JBBQGC010000021.1, read on the forward strand.
ATGCTGGCCTTGGCGGCCGGGACTAACAACAGAGCGCACGCGGCTAAAGAGCGCGTGGTGACGGAATGCATGACAACACCCTCCTGGTCCCGAAAGGTCGGGATTATTCATCCTAACCTGAAAAATGTTTCAGTCACCCGCTACTGGGACGGGAACTTCTTTGCGCCGCCGCCGCATCGATTGCACTTTGTGCTGCGCCTCGCCCAGGTACAGGTAAAACACAGGCGTCAGGAACAACGTTACCGCTTGCGAGAAGATCAGGCCGCCCACCACGCACAATCCTAGAGACTGGCGAGCCTCGCCGCCCGCTCCGTAGCCGATCGCGATGGGGACCGCGCCCAGCAACGCCGCCATGGTGGTCATCATAATGGGCCGGAAGCGGATCAGGCAGCCTTCGTAAATCGCCTGCTGCGGCGTGTGGCCGCTACGCTCGGCATCCAACGCGAAATCGATCTGCATGATCGCGTTCTTCTTGACGATGCCGATCAGCATGATCAAACCGACGAACGCGTAGATGTTCAACTCCATGTGGAATAGCCAGAGAGTCGCAAGCGCGCCGAATCCCGCCGATGGCAACCCGGAGAGAATCGTCAACGGGTGGATGTAGCTCTCGTACAAAATGCCCAGCACGAGGTACACCACCATGATTGCGATGAACAGCAGAACCCAGAGATTCGAAAGCGAGCCCTCGAAGGCTTCGGCCATGCCCGCAAAACCGGTGCTGATCGACGTAGGAACGATAGCGTCCGCCTTCTTCCGGACAACGTCGATCGCTTCGCCTAGCGCATGACCGGGCTTTACAGCGAACGATATGGTGGCAGCCGGCAATTGGCCCGCGTGCGATATCGCCTGTGGCCCGATTACCTCGGTAATGTCTGCCAAGGAATCGAGCGGGATCAGCTTGCCCGTACTTTGCGTTTTAAAGTACAGCATGGAAAGCGCGCGCGGATCCTGCTGGTACTGCGGCAGCAGCTCGAGCAGCACCTTGTACTCGTTTACATTCGAGTAGATGGTCGACACCCAGCGCGGGCCGTACGCGTCGTACAGCGTGTTCTCGATGGCCTGCGCGTTGATCTGCAGCGCCGCGGCTTTATCGCGGTCGATGGTGACCTGCACCTGCGGCGAGCGGATCTGCATGTCGCTGGTGACGTCCATCAACGAGGGTTCGTTGGCCAGCGCGGCTTGCAGCTTCTCCGCCGCCCCGTACAACTCCGGCTTATCCGGCGATTGCAGCGTGAACTGGTAGAGGCTCTTTGTGACCTGGCCCCCGATGCGCAACACCGGCGGATTCTGCAGAAAAACGTTGACGCCTGGAATCCGCTCGAGCTTGGGCCGCAGCCGCTCGATGATGCCGTTAACCAGAACCTTGCGTTGGGAACGCGGCTTCAAATGGACCACCAGTTGGCCGATATTGGGCCCCCCCAGCACCGCAGCGTTCGGTCCGCCAACCGTAGCCGTTAGTGAATCGACATCCGGGTCGGCATTGACGATCTCGGCGACCTGTTTCTGGTACTCCGACATTTGAATGAAGCCCGTGCCCTGAACGGCCTCCGTAGTCACCGCCAGTTGATCGGTGTCCTGCTCCGGAACAAATCCCTTAGGAATGATAATGAACAGCCAGATGGTCGCCGCCAGCACGACGAAAAAGCTCATCAGCGTTGCGAAGCGATGGCGCAACACCCATTGCAGCGAGCGGTCGTAGCCGTTCAGCCAGCGCTCGAAGAAGCGCTCGGTCACGTTGTAGAAGCGCGAGCGTTTGCTGTGGTGCGAGGATCGCAAGAACCGGCTGCACATCATCGGCGTGAGCGTGATCGACACGACGCCCGAAATCAGAATCGACGCGCAGATTGTGACGGCAAACTCGCGGAACAAGCGGCCCAGCACGCCTCCCATGAACAGCACGGGGATGAACACGGCCGCCAGCGAGATGGTCATCGAAACGATTGTGAAGCCGATCTCGCGCGATCCGTCGAGAGCGGCCACCATCGGCGGCTGGCCCATTTCCATATGCCGCACGATGTTCTCCAACATCACGATCGCGTCGTCCACAACGAATCCGACGGCCAGGATCAACGCCATCATGGACAAGTTGTCCAGCGAATACCCCAACAGGTACATCACGGCGAACGTGCCGACCACCGAGAACGGCAGCGCCAGGCTGGGGATGATGGTGGCCGAAAAATTCCGGAGGAAGATGAAGATCACCAGGATCACCAGGCCGAGGGTGAGCATCATGGTGAACTTCACGTCGTCGAAGGATTCCTTGATCGTCTGCGACCGGTCGTAGAACACCTCCATCTTCACCGCCGGCGGCAGTTCCGTGCGGAAGCTCGGCAGCAGCTTCTTCACGGCTTCGGCTACCTGTACGGTGTTGGTGCCGGGCTGCCGCTGAATGGACAGAATGATCGCGCGCTGATTCCCCTGCTTGTTGTAATACCAAGAGGCGGTCTTATCGTCCTCGACGCTGTCCACCAGGCGTCCCAATTCTTCGAGGCGGACAGGAGTGTTGTTGCGGTACGCGATGATCACCGGCTTGTAGGCCTGCGCAGTCATCAACTGGCCGGATGCCTGGAGCGTAAACGATCTCCGCGGGCCGTTGATGGTACCGGTCGGCAGATTCACGTTCCACGTTTTCAGCGCCGCTTCCACTTCGTTCAGCCCGATCTGGCGTGAGGCGAGCTTGAAGGGATCCATCTGCACACGAACCGCAAACTTCTGCGCGCCGAGCACGGCCACCTGAGCTACGCCCGACACCATCGAAATACGCTGTGCGATGCGCGTCTCGGCGTACTCATCCAGTGTGTATAACGGCAGCTCGGTCGAAGCCAGCACGAGATACAAAATCGGCTGGTCGGCTGGGTTCACCTTGGCGAAGGTGGGCGGCGTAGGCATGCCTTGCGGCAGCAAACGGGAGGCTTGCGTGATCGCGGCCTGAACATCCACCGCAGCGCCGTCGAGGTTGCGCTCCAGATCGAACTCCAGCACCAACTGGGTCGCGCCCAACGTATTCGTCGACGTCATCGACTGCAGGCCGGCGATGGTCGAGAACTGATTCTCGAGCGGCGTGGCGACTGCCGACGCCATCGTTTCGGGACTCGCTCCAGGCAGCGACGCGGTTACCAGCAGCGTCGGCAAATCGACGTTGGGCAGATCGCTCACCGGTAGCGAACGATACGCCACAGCTCCGAAAAATGCGATCGCGACCATCAGCAGAATCGTCGCGACCGGCCGCCGTATGAAGATTTCCGATAAATTCATGCCTGGACCTCGGCCGGAGTTGGCATAGGACGGACCACCGCACGGCGTCCCTGCGTAATGCGCCTGGTGAACCGGGCCATATAGATGTAGATGATCGGCGTGAGATACAACGTCAACATCTGCGAGAAGACCAGTCCGCCGACCACGGCCATGCCCAGCGGACGCCGCGCTTCCCCGCCCGCGCCGTAGCCCAACGCGATCGGCAGCGAACCGAATAACGCTGCGAGCGTGGTCATCATAATCGGCCGGAATCGAATCAGGCAGCCTTCGACGATCGCCTCTTCGGGCCCCTTCCCATGCTTCCGCTCCGCCTCCAGCGCGAAATCGATCTGCATGATGGCGTTCTTCTTCACGATGCCGATCAACATCACCAGGCCGACGAAGGTGTACATATTTAACTCGACGTTGAAAATCAGCAGCGTGAGCAGCGCACCGAAACCGGCCGCGGGCAGACCCGAGAGAATCGTGATCGGATGGATGAAACTTTCATACAGGACGCCGAGGACGATGTACACCACCGCAATCGCGATCATCAGCAGCAGCGACATGTTGCGCAGCGAGTCTTGAAACGCCTTGGCCGTGCCGGAAAAATTCGTGTGAACCCTGCCCGGCAACTCGCGATCGGCGAGCTTCTGAACTGCATCCACTGCCGCGCCCAACGCGACACCCGGCTTCAGGTTGAAGCTGATGGTCACCGATGGCAACTGGCCCGTATGATTGATCGACTGCGGCCCGGCGTCCTGCTTCACCTTGGAGATACTGCTGAGCGGAATCAGTTTGCCCGCGGGGTTGGCGAAGTACAGATGCTGCAGCATGTCGCCGTAAGCCTGATAATCGTTCTCCACCTCCAACATCACGCGAAATTGATTCTGCGGAGCGTATATCGTCGACGCCCAGTTCGGGCCGTAGGCGCTATACAGCGCCGTCTCGATCTGCTGGAAATCGAGCCCGAACGCGGCTGCCTTATCGCGGTCGACCTCAACCGTCAGCCGCGGCGTGCGGATCTGCAGATCGCTGTTTACCTCTTGAACTACGGGCAGCGTGGCGACCTTGCGCTCGAATGCGGCCGCTTCCTTATAAAGCAGGGCCGTGTCTGTCGCCTGCAACGTGAACTCGTACGCCGCGCGCGAGCCGCGTCCGCCAATACGAATCGAGGGCGGGAGCGAAACTACGGCGCGAATCCCAGGGAAGCCGGCAAGCTTCGGCCGCAGCCGGTTGGCGATCTGCTCGGCGGTAGACTTCCTCTGTTTGCGCGGCTTGAGGTTGATGAACATGCGCCCGTTAGTAGCGCTTCCCCAGTTGCCGCCGCCCACCGATCCGAAAAACCCTTCAATATCCGGCTCCTGCTTCAGTACGTTCGCAATGCACTCCTGCAGCGTCATCATCAATGGGAATCCGGTGCCTTGCGCGACTTCGGTGTTCACCATCAACTGGTCGGCGTCGATGTCGGGAATGAAGCCCTTCTGCACTTTGGTGTAAAGCCATGCAGTCGCGCCCATGATGATGAAGAAGATCACGATCATGATCGGGCTGTGACGGACGGCCCAGGTCAGCGTGCGGCTGTACATTTTGTAGTTGGCCTGGAATACCGCCTCGATGCCGCGCGAGACGACATTCGGGCGGTGGCCCGGCTTCGGCGCGCGCAACACCCGGCTGCACAACATCGGCGTGAGGCTGATAGAGACAAAGCCGGATATCAGCACCGCGACACAGATGCTGACCGCGAACTCGCGGAACAGGCGGCCGAGAATTCCGCCCATAAACAGGATGGGAATGAAGACCGCAGCAAGCGAGATCGTCATCGAGAGAATCGTGAACCAGATCTCGCGCGAGCCGCGCACCGATGCTTGCAGCGGCTGCTCGCCGTGCTCCACGTGCCGCACGATATTCTCCAGCATCACGATCGCGTCGTCGACGATGAAGCCGATTGAGAGAATCAGCGCCATCATCGAAATATTGTTCAGGCTGAAACCCAGGATGTAGATGACCGACAGAGTGCCCAAAATCGAGAAGGGCAAGGCCAGCGAAGGGATGATCGTCGCCGATGCATTCCGCAAGAACAACGCGATCACCAGAATCACCAGCGCGACGGTGACCGTCATCGTAAACTGAACGTCGTTGAATGCCTCGCGGATGTTCTTCGAGCGGTCGCCGCGGATGCCCAGAATCACCGCTGGCGGCAACTGTTTCTGGATCTGCGGCAGCACCTTTTTAATCGCATTATTAACTTCGATGATGTTCGATCCTGGCTGCCGCATCACCATTAAAGTCACGATTCTCAACTTGTCGCCGCCCTGGTACAGATAGGAGGCCGTGCGCTCCTCCTCGACGCTGTCGATCACGGTTGCAACATCGCTCAACCGCACCGGCGCGTTGTCCCGATACGCGATGACCTGTTTTGCAAAATCGGCGGCATTCATCAACTGCCCGTTGGCCTGGATGTTCATCGCCGACTTATCGCCCCAGATGGTGCCCACCGGCTGATTGACGTTCCAACCCTGCAGGGCTTGGGCGATCTGATTGAAGCCGATACCGCGGCTGGCCAGGCGGTCGGGATTCACCTTCACGCGAACCGCATACTTCTGCGCGCCCATCACGTTTACCTGAGCGACGCCGGGGATCATCGACAGACGTTGCGCGATGCTGGTCTCCGCATACTCATCCACCTTGTTCATGGGCAGAGTCTTCGAGGTCAGCGTCAGGAACAGGATCGGCGAATCCGCGGGATTCACTTTGCGGAACGATGGGGGCGACGGCATGCCCGGAGGAAGTAGAGGCATGGCCGCGGCGATGGCCGTTTGCACATCGACAGCCGCCCCGTCGATCTTTCGATCGAGGTCGAACTGCAGCGTGATCTGTGTCGAGCCCTGCGAGTTGGTCGACGTCATCGAGTCGATTCCGGCAATCGTCGTGAACTGCCGCTCGAGCGGAGTTGCCACCGCGGACGCCATCGTTGCGGGATCCGCGCCCGGAAGGCTCGCGGAGACCGTGAGCGTCGGGAAATCGACCGTTGGCAGATCGCTCACCGGCAACGCGCGGTAGGCCATGAAGCCGAACAGAGCGAGCCCGGCCATCAGAAGGCTCGTTGCGATGGGACGGCGAATGAACGATTCAGAAAAATTCACTGCACTATCCTCCGGTGTGTTATCGCGGTCCGCCGCCCGTGGGCGCTCGCCCCGCAGGACCCGGACCCGAGCCGCCCGTCGGACCCGGAGCCCCCGCTGGCGCGCCTTCCCCCGGCGCACCGCGTCGGCCACCGCCACGCGCACCACCACCGCTCGGCCGCCCGCCGCCCGGCTCACGTACCTGCACGCGCGCGCCCGCCACCAGCCGCAGAGTGCCCTCGGTCACCACCGTTTCGCCGGGAGTGATTCCGCTGGAAATCACGCTCTCATCGCCCAACCGCTCCGTAGCCGTCACTTGACGAACGTCCACCTTCTGGTCCGGTTTCACGATGTAAACGAATGTCCCGTCCTGCCCCGACTGCACGGCTTGACTCGGGATGAGAATCGCGCCCGTTCGCTCGCCCAGTTTCAGCGTCACCCGCACGAACTGTCCAGGCCAAAGGATTCGCTCCTGGTTGGAAAATGTGGCCTTCAAACGGACGGTACCCGTCGAGGGGTCCACCGTGTTCTCGTAAAACGCGAGCACGCCTGTCTGCGGCGCGCCGCCTTCCTCGGGTACGGCGCTTACCGGCAATTTGGATCCAATATTCTTGCGCAGCGCAGACAGGTTTACCTCCGGCAAAGCGAAACTGACGAACACCGGCTGAATCTGGTTGATCGTCGCCATCTCCGTCACATTGGCCGTGACGATATTGCCAGGCTTGATGGTCAGGCTGCCCGTCCGGCCCGAGATCGGCGCGTACATCTTCGTATACCCGAGCGCGACCTTCTGGTTCTCCGCAGCGGCAGTGCTGGCCGCGATCGTAGCTTTGGCATTCTCGATGGCGGCCAAGTCCGCGTTGATTGTCGCCGCCGAACTCGCCGCCGTCGTCGAGTACTGGTCGTATTGTTCCTTGGAGATGATTCCGCCCGCCTGCAATTGCTTGGCACGATCGAGTTGCGTGTTGGCGTTTGCGGCTTGCGCCTTATCGCGCTCGAGATTCGCCTGGGCCTGGGCCAGCCCGGCGCGGTCCCGCAGGATCTGTGCCTGCAGTTGATTCAACTGCGCCTCGAGCGATCGCGGGTCGATCGTTATCAGAAGCTGGCCCTTCTTCACGAAGTCGCCCTCGCGGAAGAACGCCTGCATCACCTGTCCGCTGATCTGCGGCTTCAGGCTGACCGCTTCGGACGCCTCCACCGACCCGATCACTTCCACTTGGATCGGCACATCCCGCTGTACGGCTTTGGCCACGGTGACGGGAACTGCCATCTCCCCGCGCCCGCCAGGGCCCTTGGCCGAAGCGGCGGTCGTCTTATCCCCCTGGCAGCCGGCCAGCAACCCTGCGGCTGAAATCAGCAAAAGCGCGCTGTAACGCGCCCGGTCCTGCGTTGCGTTCAAGAACGGTCTCCATTCCTTTTGGGGCAAACACCTGTCCGCCTGCTAGTAAGATTCAAATAGCGCAAAGCTGGACTGCCAAACTCGAACTTTAGCCCCTAGATAAAGCGCGATTGAAACGGCCCGAAGGTTACATTCTCCATCAAATATCTCAGGCCAGGCACACTGCCCGGAATGGCTCGATTCTACACCGGATCGCCACCGCGGTTGACGTGTCCTGCTGCCGTGCCGTCTAATAGGCCAATGGAGCCGGGCTATCTTGTATCACTTCAAGGACACCAATGTCCTGGTTACCGGCGGTGGCCGTGGCATCGGCAAACGCCTGGCGATCGGCTTTGCGCGAGCCGGAGCTCGCATCGGTCTGATGGCGCGAAGCAAGGCGGAGCTCGACGTCGCCCACCTCGAAATTGAGCACAGCGGCGGCAATGCCTTCCGCATGCGCGCCGACGTCTGCTATCTCGAGCAGGTCTCGGCCGCTCTGGACCGCATGAGAGTCCACCTCGGGCCGGTTCAGGTGATGGTCTGCGCTGCCGGAGTTCCTGGCCCTATCGGTCCGTTTGTCGATTCTCCCGTGAAGAGCTGGGCCGAAGCTATCTCCACCAATCTCCTGGGCGTCGCGAACTGCCTCCGCGCCGTTCTTCCTCAAATGATGGAGCGCCGCTCGGGCAAGGTCATCGTCCTTAGCGGCGGTGGTGCGGCCAACTCGCGCCCGAATTTCTCGGCCTACGCAGCGTCCAAGGCCGCGGTCGTGCGTCTTGTCGAAACCATCGCCGACGAGGTACGCGACCGCAATGTGCAAATCAACTGCATCGATCCGGGATCGGCGTATACGCACATGACGGACGAGATTCTCCGCGCGGGTGATCGCGCGGGCTGGAAGGAAAGCGAAGAAGCCCACAGCGTTCGCATTAGCGGCGGCATCAACGCCGACCTGCAGATCGAGCTCGCCCTCTTTCTCGCCTCCGATCAATCCAATCACATCAGCGGGCGCCTCATCCATGTCTCCGACGATTGGAAGAAATTGAAACACGCCAACATCGATCCCGACATGTACACCCTGCGCCGCCGTACCCGGACTTGACATGCTGCGCACTCTGGCCGGCTTCCTGATTCTGCTGAATGTTGCCTGCGCTGAAACTGCCGTTCAGCATCTGCTCGAAAATAAATTATTCGCCCGCATCCGCGATTACGATGCTGCGCTCGACGGAGCCCTCGGCGTCGCCGCTATCGATCTGACCTCCGGACGCGTGTTTGTGTACAACGGCGATGCCGTCTTCCCGACGGCTAGTTCCATCAAGATTCCGATCATGGTGGAGATGTTCCGCGCCATCAAACGCGGCGAGTTCCAGTTGACCGATACCCTTACTCTCACCCGCGCCGATGCAGCCGGTGGCAGCGGTACCATCGCTGAATCCCTAGCTCAGGGGCCGCAGCATTACACGATTCTCGAGTTGATGACAGCTATGATTCAGCACAGCGATAACACGGCAACCAACCGTTGCATCGCTCTGGCCAAGATGGAGCGGGTGAATCAGAATCTGGCCAGCTTGGGCTTTCATACCATCCGTCTGCGGCGCATCATGATGGATTCCCAGGCTGCGCGGCGCGGCCAAGAGAATGTCGCCTCCCCAATCGAAATGGCGCGCTTGGCCGAGATGCTGTATCGCGGCAAATTGGCAGATGCCGCTGACACTGCCCAAATGATCGGCCTGATGAAACTCGTCAAGGCCGGAATGCGTGCCGCAATTCCCGAGCGATATGAGGTCGCTTCCAAACCCGGCGATTTGCCCGGGGTTGAATGCGAAACAGGAATCGTGTATTTAACGGGACGCCCCTTCGTCTTGAGCGTGTTCTCGACGTTCCTTGGCGGTGATGTTCATCCGGTTCGCGATATCACCGGCGCTGTGTTCCAGTATTTCCAGCGGCTCTCGGCTGCGAACCAATTCGGAAACCGTTTACCCTAATTGACACATTCAACTCCGATTCGGGATAACATACAACTAGTGATCCGCGGCTAGCCATCGGCGGGCACCGTAATTATCAAGGAGAGACATTGAACGAAGTAGAAAACATCATTGCTCAGTTGGAGAAGCAACTCGACTCAATTCAGCGCGCCCTGTCCGCGCTACGCGAAGTGTCTGGCTCCACGGCGGCGGTTCAGCCGACCGGCGTGAAACGCGGCCGTCCGCCTTTGAAACGGCGCGGCGGCAAGCGCAACATGACCGCCGAAGCCAGAAAACGAATGAGTGAGGGACAGCGGCGCCGCTGGGCGGAGAAGCGAGCCGCAGAGGCTGCTGACAACGGCTAGTTCAGCCTGGGCTGAAGCAATTACGAACTGTTTCAGCCCAGTCCAATTTGAAGATGAAGGATTAGTAGCGGTACGTGTCCGGTTTGTACGGACCCTCAACCGGAACCCCGATGTAATCTGCCTGCCGTTCAGTAAGCTTAGTCAGCTTCGCCCCAATCTTCTCCAGGTGCAAGCGCGCCACTTCCTCATCAAGATATTTCGGAAGCGTATACACTCCCACTTTGTAACGGTCCTTGTTCTTCCACAAATCCAACTGGGCTAGCGTCTGGTTGGCGAAACTGTTGGACATGACAAAGCTGGGATGGCCAGTCGCGCAACCCAGGTTCACTAGCCGGCCTTCCGCGAGCAGGAAGATAGATCGCCCGTCCGCGAATGTGTACTTGTCCACTTGCGGTTTGATGTTCAACTTTTGAACGTCCTTGGCGGTGTTCAGCCGGTCCACTTGAATCTCGTTGTCAAAGTGGCCGATGTTGCACACAATGGCCTGATCTTTCATCTTGCGCATGTGATCGAACGTGATGATGTCGACGTTCCCCGTACACGTGACATAGATATCGCCGGTGCCCAATGTATCTTCAAGGGGCGCCACCTGGTAGCCTTCCATCGCCGCCTGCAGCGCGTTGATCGGATCGATTTCCGTGATGACGACGCGCGCACCCATGCCCCGCAGCGATTGCGCTGAGCCCTTGCCCACATCGCCGTAGCCGCATACCACCGCTACTTTACCCGCCAGCATGACATCCGTCGCACGCTTGATTCCGTCGGCAAGCGATTCGCGGCAGCCGTACAAATTGTCGAATTTGGACTTCGTCACCGAGTCGTTCACGTTGATCGCCGGCACCAGCAGCGTGCCATCCTGGTGCATCTTATACAGGCGATGCACGCCAGTCGTTGTTTCTTCGGAAACCCCGCGCCACTCGGCTGCGACATTGTGCCAGTGACGCGCGTCCTCTGACCGGACCTTCTTCAGCAGATCCTTGATGACCTTCTCTTCGTGGCTCTCCGATGGGCTGTTCACCCAATCGCTGCCGTTTTCCAGTTCGTAGCCTTTATGGATGAGCAGCGTAGCATCGCCGCCATCATCGACAATCAACTGCGGACCCTTGCCGCCCGGATGACTGAGCGCCTGGTAGGTACACCACCAGTAATCTTCGAGGCTCTCGCCCTTCCAGGCAAAAACCGGGATGCCCACCGCTGCGATCGCGGCCGCGGCATGGTCCTGCGTCGAGAAGATGTTGCAACTGGCCCAGCGAACGCTCGCTCCCAGGTCCGTGAGCGTTTCAATCAGGACCGCTGTCTGAATGGTCATGTGCAGCGAGCCGGTGATTCGCACTCCGGCAAGCGGCTTGCTCTCGGCGTACTTTTTGCGGATTGCCATCAGGCCGGGCATCTCATGCTCGGCGACGGAGATTTCTTTGCGGCCCCAGTCGGCCAGCGCGATGTCCGCTACCTTGTACTCGGCAACGGGGGCTTCGACGGTTGTACTCATGGGAATAGAGTAACACATATCAATGGATCATGATTCGTTGATAGAGTAGATGTATGCCGGGACTCCTCAAAGCCATCCGCCTGTTGGGCGACGAGGGGCGCGTGCGCATTCTCCGCCTGCTCGAGAAAGAGGAACTGAGCGTCGCTGAGCTGCAGGAAGTGCTTGGCATGGGGCAGAGCCGCATCTCGATGCAGCTCTCGCAACTCAAAGGTGCAGGCCTAATCGAGTTGCGCCGCGTTGGTCCGAAGAATCTGTATCAGTTGAAGCCGCAGCCCATCTTGACCGAGATCCTGCGCCGTAGCGGAGCCGAAATCGCCGAAACAACGCTGGACGACGAGGCTCTACGGCTGATCCTGCGAAAGCGAAAGGACAAGCTGCGCGGTTACTTCGACGAGCTGGCCGGACGCTTCGGCCGCAATTTTGTTCCGGGGCGGAGTTGGAAAGGCCTGGCCGAGATGCTGCTCCGGCTCATGCCGCCAATGACGATCGCCGACCTCGGCGCCGGGGAAGGCACGCTGGCTCTGCTGCTGGCCCAAAGAGCCGAACGCGTGATTGCCGTCGATAGCTCGCGCAAGATGGTGGAGTACGGTGCGGGCATTGCGGACAAGCACGGGGTCAAGAATCTCGAGTATCGTCTCGGCGATCTCGAAGATCTGCCGCTCGCCGATGGCGAGGCCGATTTAGCGCTGCTGCACCAGAGTCTGCATCACGCCCTGCATCCCAAGAAGGCGGTTGAAGAAGCCTGGCGCGTGCTGAAACCGGGCGGACGCATCGCCATCCTCGATCTGCTCAAGCACGGCTTCGACGAGGCGCGTGAAATGTACGCGGATGTGTGGCTCGGCTTCTCGCAGGTCGAACTGAGTACGCTTCTTAAGACCGCGCATTTTCGCCGGATCGAGATCTCGGTTGTGCACAAGCAGGAGGAAGCCCCGCACTTCGAAACGGTGATGGCGCTCGGCCAGAAACCGATCGGTCCCGCCCCGCGGTGATAAGCTAACCAGCATGCAAGACCCGGCTGTTTCCCGTAGAAACTTCATCGGATCCGCCGCCGCCACGTTTTCCATCGTCGCACCTCAATCGGTCCGCGGATCACAGGCCAATTCGAAAATCAGCGTCGGGCTGATCGGCACAGGCGGACGCGGCAGCTACGATGCCACCATCGTCAACGCCGATCCGCGCGCCCGCGTCACCGCGCTCTGCGATCTGTTCGACGATCGGATCGAGAAAGCAACGGCGCAGATTCGAGCGCAGAGCCCGAAGGTTTACAAGGATTTCGACAAGCTCCTCGGTTCCCCCGATATCGACGCGGTGATCATCGCCACGCCGCCTTTCGAACATCCGCGCATGCTCGAGGCTGCCGTCGCAGCGAAGAAACACGTGTATTGCGAAAAGCCGATGGGCGTCGATTTCGCGGGCGTGCAGCGCTCCATGAAGGCGGCGCGCAACGCTGACCCGAAGAAGAATCTCTTTGTCGGATTTCAGCAGCGCTACGGCTCCGAATACATCGAAGCGCACAACCGGCTCACCTCCGGCCAGATTGGCGAGCTCACCAACGCACGCGCGTTCTGGATCGCCGGCGACCCTTTCAAGCGCATCCCGTACCCCGATCCAAAGATCGAGAAGCTGCGCAACTGGTTCTGCTATCGCGACTACTCGGGCGACTTCATCGTCGAGCAGGACTGCCACAACTTCGACGTGCTGCACTGGTTCTTAAACGCGCGTCCACTCAGCGCTGTCGGCATGGGCGGCACCAAGGTGCGCACCAACATGGAAATTCTCGATCACCTGAGTCTCGCGTTCGAGTTCCCGAACAACATCCACGTCAACTTCGAGGCCAATCAGATCTCGCCTCCCGGGTTCAGCAAAGTGGGCGAGGAATTCACCGGGACAAAAGGTGTTCTGCAAACGTCGCGAGTCCGCACGATTCACATCAAGGGTCCCAGGAAGGAAGACGTCGAGACCATCGAGCCCAAGCATCGCGACATCACTCAGGACGCGTTTGAGGCATTTCTCGAAAACATCGAGAACGGAAAAGTGGACAATGTCGGCGAACGCTCGTGCATCAGCACTTTGTTCGCGATTCTCGGCCGCACGGCGATCTATCAAAAGCGCCAGGCCACGTGGAAAGGAGAGTTCGGAAACGTATGAGATTCGTTTTGCTTGCTTGTGTGTTGTGTTTTGGCATGGCCGGGCAAAATACGCCGGTCCGCGTCATCGTTTTCGGCGCGCATCCGGACGATTGCGACATTCGCGCCGCGGGCACCGCCGCCAAGCTTGCGCAGATGGGGCACAAGGTGAAGTTCGTCTCCGTGACCAACGGCGACGCCGGCCATCAAAGTGAAGGCGGCGGAATGCTCGCCAAACGCCGCCGCGCCGAAGCAATGGAATCGGCCCGCCGTCTCGGCATCGAGTATGAAGTGCTCGACAACCACGACGGCGAGCTGCTGCCCACCGTTGAAATCCGCAAACAGATCATTCGCCAGATCCGTCTGTGGAATGCTGACGTGGTGATCGCGCCGCGCCCCAACGACTACCACCCCGATCACCGTTACACCGGCGTGCTGCTGCAGGATGCGGCCTACATGGTGGTGGTACCGAACGTCACGCCGGAAGTTCCGCCGTTGAAGAAGAACCCCGTGTTCCTTTACGCCGAGGACCACTTCCAGCGCCCCAATCCATTCCGGCCGGACATCGCCGTTGATATCGACGACGTCTGGGCCAAGAAGGTGGACGCGTTGGACGCCCATGTCTCGCAGGTCTACGAGTGGTTGCCGTGGGTGGACGGCAAGCTTGACTCGGTGCCCAGGGACCCGGAAGCGCGCAAGAAGTGGCTGAGCGAGACGCGCTCATCAGGCCGCATCAATCCCGCTGTACGCGCGTCGCTGGCGAAATGGTACGGCGCCGATCGCGCCAACAACGTCAAGCACGTCGAAGCCTTCGAGGTTTGCGAGTACGGCAAACAGCCGAGCGAACAGGATCTTCGCGCGCTGTTTCCGATGCTCGGCAAATAGGAGCGGCTTGCGGCCCCGGCCCGCCTCTTCGAAGGATATTTGAGCCTCCTGAAATGATCAACCAGACCATCTCGCATTACAGGATCCTCGAAAAACTCGGGGCCGGCGGGATGGGGGTCGTTTATCAAGCAGAAGACATCGAGCTAGGCCGCTCCGTAGCGCTCAAGTTTCTGCCGGAAGAATTGGCGCGGAACGCGCAGGCGCTGGAGCGTTTCCGCCGCGAGGCGCGAGCCGCTTCGTCTCTCAACCACCCAAATATCTGCACCATCCACGAGATCGGGCGAGCGGACGACGTCTCGTTCATCGCGATGGAGTTCCTGGACGGAGACACCCTCAAGCATCACATCTCTTCCGGCCGGCCCCTCGATACGGAAAGGTTGGTTTCGCTGGCCACCGAGATCGCCGACGCGTTGGATGCGGCCCACGCGGCCGGGATTGTGCACCGCGATATCAAGCCCGCCAATATTTTCGTAACCAGGCGTGGTCATGCCAAAATTCTTGACTTCGGATTGGCGAAGGCCGTCATCGAACCCCGCTTCATCAACCCCGGCATAACCGCGCCTACCCTCTCGATCGACGATCCCCTGACTGGCGCCGGAAGCGTCTTGGGCACCGTGCCGTACATGTCCCCGGAACAGGTCCGCGCCAAGGATGTCGATTCACGCACCGACCTCTTCTCCTTCGGCGTAGTGCTGTACGAAATGGCCACAGGCACTCTCCCCTTTCGCGGCGAGAGCTCGACGCAGATCTTCGATTTCATTCTCAATCGTGCTCCCGTCGCTCCAGTGCGCCTGAATCCCGATGTGCCGGCCGAGTTGGAACGCATCATCGACAAGTGTCTTGAGAAAGATCGCGAATTGCGTTACCAGCACGCCTCGGAGATCCGTAGCGATCTACAGCGGCTGAAGCGCGACTCCGAGCCAGCGAGGCGAGTACTCGCACACAGTGAGCCCGCGACGTCAACCGCCCGGCGCTGGAAATTTGCACTTCCCGCCACTCTCGCCGTGCTCGTTCTGACAGCAGCAGCGTTCTGGTACGTTCGCGCATCTCACCGTCCCCTGAAATTGACGGATAAGGATACGATCGTTCTCGCCGACTTCAAGAACTCGACCGGCGACCCTGTCTTCGACGGCACGCTCCGCCAGGGGCTGGCTGCACAACTCGGACAATCGCCCTTCCTCAGCCTGGTATCGGACGAGCACATCCAGCAATCGATGCGCCTCATGGGACAGCCCGCCGATGCGCCGCTCACCCCGCAAGCCGCGCGCGAAGTCTGCGAGCGAACCGGAAGCACCACCGTTCTCGATGGCTCCATTGCAAGCCTCGGAACCGAATACGTGTTGGGACTGCGCGCAACCAACTGCCGGACCGGGAATATACTCGATGCCGAGCAGGTACAGGCCGGAAGAAAAGAGGACGTCCTCAACGCTCTGAGTCAGATTGCCGGTAAGTTCAGAACCAAAGCCGGTGAGTCGCTCTCCACCCTCGAGAAGCATTCCGTTCCACTCGCTCAAGCCACGACGGCGTCGCTCGAGGCATTGAAGGCTTTCAGCACCGCCACTCAGTTTGCCGTGCTCAAAGGTAGTGCAGCCGCTCTGCCCTTCTTTAAGCGCGCTGTCGAGATCGACCCTGAGTTCGCGATGGCTTATGCCATGCTGGGGCGAACTTATGGCGATGTTGGAGAGACTATACTCTCGGCGGAGAACACCACCAAAGCCTATCGATTGCGCGAGCGCGTCAGCGATAACGAGAAATTCTTTATCGCCGCAACCTACGATATGCAGGTGACCGGCAACCTGGAAAAAGCCCGGCAAACCTTCGAGTTGTGGGGCCAGACGTATCCCCGGGCTCTCGACGCTCCCGGACTACTATCGGGCTTTATCTACCCCGCGCTCGGCCAATACGAAAAGGCGGTTGAACAAGCCGAAAGAGCCATCGCGATCGATCCGGACTTTCCCTTCGCCTATGTCAATCTCGCGTACAACCACCTGTATCTCAACCGGCATGAAGATGCCAGCAAAGCCCTTCAGCGCGCTGCCGCACGCAATATACAAATCCCTGAACTGCTGCTTGTCCGCTACGATCTTGCGTTTCTAAAGCAAGATAAAACGGAAATGGAACGAGCCGCGAATCTCGGTCACGCAAGACAGGGTCTTGCAGATTGGATGACCGATCACGAGGCGGCCGTCTTAGCATATTCCGGTCACCTTCAGCAGGCGTCCCGCATGGCGCAGCGCGCATCGGACCTGGCGCAGAGCGCCACGAAGAAGGAATCAGCGGCTCTCTACACTGTTGGTGCGGCTGTATGGCAAGCCCTGTTCGGAGATGCAATTGCCGCGAGGCAGAGCGCCGCGGCGGCGCTCGATCTCTCCAAGGCACGTGACGTTGAGTACGGCGCCGCTCTCGCCTTGGCCCTCTCTGGCGATCGCGTGCGCTCTCGAACTCTCGCCACCAGTTTGGACAAGCAGTTCCCAGAGGACACCTCTGTCCGATTCAGCTACCTCCCGGTGCTCCGCGCGCTGTTCGCACTCGATGCTCATGACTCTTCAAAAGCCATCGACTTCCTGCAGGCCGCCGCCCCCTACGAACTGGGTACGCCGGCCAGCAGTGTCAATGGCAATTTTGGGTCGCTCTATCCGGTCTATTTGCGCGGGTTGGCATATCTGTCCGCAAACCAGGGAGCCGAGGCAGCGGTGGAATTTCAAAAGATTGTTGACCACCGCAGCATCCTGATCAGCGATCCTGTTGCCGCGCAGGCCCGCCTGCAACTCGGCAGAGCGTTGGCGTTAACACCCGATAAGGACAAAGCAAAAATCGCCTACCAGGATTTCCTCACGCTCTGGAAAAATGCCGATCCCGGTCTTCCGGTTTTCCAGCAGGCCAAGACGGAA
Organism: Bryobacterales bacterium; assembly: GCA_038322705.1. GTDB lineage: Bacteria > Acidobacteriota > Terriglobia > Bryobacterales > Bryobacteraceae > TMP-7. The sequence goes on from JBBQGC010000021.1 coordinate 46,693, forward strand.
TTCGCCAAGCTGCAGTAGGGACCGCGATGACGCCATCGATGCGTCTCGCCTTTCGCTGACACCTATTCCGCCCTGCCGGGTATACAAACATTGTGGGCGCTATCGTTGCTGGTCGAAATAAAAACGAACGATCCGGCAACGTTCCTCGTAATATTAACTGTGTTGGCGAGTGTAGCCGGCGCAGCGTTGGCTGAATAGACTGGGGGTTTAATATGCGTACGTTGTTTCTGTTGGCCGTTGCGGCCGTATTGCCTGCCTTTGCGGTCGAAGGCGACTTCCAATGGAGCGGGCAACTCCAGCCCGGCCAGACGCTCGAAATCAAGGGCGTCAACGGCGGCATCCGCGCCGATTACGCGGCCGGACAGCAGGTTCAAGTCACCGCGCGCAAATCGGCCACCCGCAGCGACATCAGCTCGGTTCGCATCGAGACCGTTCCTGGCGGCAGTGGCATGACGATCTGCACGGTCTACCCCAGCGACGGCGGCCGTCCGAACGAATGCAAACACGGCAGCGAAGGCCACATGAACACGCGCAATAACGACGTTCGCGTCGAATACACCGTCCACCTCCCGCGCGGTGTTCGCCTCGTCGCCAAAACCGTGAATGGCGAGATCGTCGCATCGGGCCTGCAGTCCGATGTCGAAGCACACACGGTGAACGGCAAGGTCCACGTCGCCACGACAGGCTTGGCCCGCGCGCGCACCGTGAACGGCGGCATCGAAGCCTCAATGGGCAGCACTTCCTGGAACGACGTTCTGGAGTTCACCACGGTCAACGGCGGCATCGACGTCACCATTCCAGCCGCGGCGAACGCCGAGATCCACGCCAGCACGGTGAATGGTGGCCTCACTACCGACTTTCCGTTAACGGTGAGCGGACGTTGGGGACCGAAGAGTCTGAACGGCAAAATCGGTAACGGCGGCCCGGCCCTGAAGCTCTCGACGGTGAACGGCGGCATACGCCTGCACAGCAGCTCCGGCCGCACAATCTAGTCTAATATCAGCCGCCGACGAACCGAACAAAGCAGTTATCGGTGTTCATCCGCGTTTATCTGCGGCCCATGCGCGGTTCATCTGCGGCTTACAAACTTCCGCCGCGACGCCGATCTAATCTTTCAAATTCCGCACGTCGCGAATGTGCGCGTCCGGAAACAGCTCCCGAAATCGCTGAACCTCGGGATGCGATAACGCGCGCTCGGTCAACGCAGCGTCGTTTTGCGGGCCTGCCTGCGCCAGCGCCGGCCCCTCCTTTGCCTCACCCTGTTTCACCGTGATCCGCACCGGACGCCCCGCGATCTGTTGCGCGATCTTCGGCAGATCCGGATCCTTCTTGATCGCAAGCCCGTACAGGCGTCCCGTCGTAAACGTCAGCTCCGTGCCGCTGAACACCACCGTCGAATGCTCCACCGCGTCGGCGATCGTCGTCAGTTCCTTCTGCGTCAGTGCGGCATGCAGCGCGCTACGCCACTCGATCGCGTCGGGCGCCACCACCGGAGGAGCCGCAACAGGCACAACTGGCTCGGGCGCACCAGCAGGCGCAACCTTTCGTGCGACGTCGCGGGCAAACGGAGACGGCCCCGCCCGCACAGGCACAGGCGGCGCGACCGCAGTTGGCACGGCCACCACCTGCGGCGCAGCCCCACCGGCAACCGGACCCGGTCCCACCATCGCCAGCGCTTCCTCAATCCCCATCAACCTGCCCGCGTGTATCAGCCGCAACAAGCCCAACTCCAGATGCAGCCGTGGTTGCAGCGACGTCTGCAGATCCTTGAACAGATCGAGCGTGATCTGCAGATACCGCGTCAAATCCTGTTCGGAAAAACCTGCGGCAACCGCGGCCAGACTCTCCTGCTCCTCGGGCGACGCCGCGATCAAGCGCGAATTTTTCCCTTCAATCTTAGCCACCAGAAGATTGCGGAAATACCGCGCCAGTTCGCGACAGAAATGCTGCAGGTTATGCCCGTTGCGCTCCAACTCCTGCACCACCGCGAGCATCGTTCCCGAGTCCGATGCCTTCAGCGCGTCGGCAACGGATTGCAACGAAGCTAGCGAAAATATCCCAAGAAGCTGCCGCACCTCGGAAGCGCTGAGTTGCACGCCGCAACACGCAATCGCCTGATCCAGCGCCGACAACGAATCGCGAACGCTTCCCTCCCCTGCCTGCGCCAACACCGAAAGCGTCTCCGGATCCGCCCGAATTCCCTCTTGCTCACAGATCCAGCGCATGCGGCCGATCAACTCATCGAAGTCCACCGATCGAAAACTGAACTGCTGGCACCGCGAAGCGATCGTAGTCGGGATCTTGTGCGACTCCGTCGTGCACAAAATAAACACGACCCACTCTGGCGGCTCTTCCAACGTCTTCAGCAGCGCGTTGAAAGCCTCGCTCGTGATCTGGTGCGCTTCATCGACAATGAAAACTTTGTAGCGGTCGCGCGCCGGCCGGTACCGCACGTTCTCGCGCAATTCGCGCATTTCGTTGATGCCGCGATTCGATGCCGCGTCGATCTCGATCACGTCCGGCGCATTGCCCGCCGTCGTCTCCAGGCAGCTCGCGCACTTGCCGCACGGATGCGCCGTCGGCCCTTCAATGCAGTTCAGGCATCGCGCCATGATGCGCGCAATGGTCGTCTTCCCTGTTCCACGCTGTCCCGAAAAGATGTAGCCGTGCGCGATCCGCCCTTGCGTAATCGCGTTGGCCAGAGTCGTGCGAACGTGCTCCTGCCCGATCAGCTCCGAAAAGTCCTGGGGCCTGTACTTACGGGCGATGACCTGATACATGCGGGAGTGTGCGAAGGGTTTGAGTCAAATTGCCAGACCCCGGGTGATCCGCGGCACACAAGCTAAACCACTACCGTTGCTTCCTTCCGGACCTGGCGGGGTTCGCAGCCGCCCGTTGCACGAAGCCCGGAGCCTGACAATCGACCATTTTACCCCACTTGGCCCGCGAAGCTACGATAAGAGTTTGCGCCCATGCTGAAAGCCCTCATTTTCGACCTCGGCAATACTCTCATCCCGTTCGATTTTAAACGTGGATATGCGGCCATGGAGCAGCTCTGCCCCTACCGCACCGATGAAATCCGTCAACGCCTCGGCGCGACGGACCTCGTTCTGCGCTTCGAAAGCGGTCAAATCCAACCCCGGCCCTTCGTCGAAGAACTGTGCCGGATTCTCGATCTCAAGATGAGCTACGAGCAGTTCCGCGATATCTGGTTCAGCGTCTTCATGCCCGGATCACTGGTTGAGGAAGCGTGGCTCGATCGCCTGGCTGAGCGCTACCGGCTTGTGCTGCTGTCCAATACCAACGCGATTCACTTCGAAATGCTCGAGGCGAATTATCCGATTCTCGAGAAGTTTCACCATCGCGTACTCTCCCACGAAGTCGGCGCGATGAAGCCTTCGCCGGTCATCTACGAAACAGCCATCGCGAAAGCCGGATGCCGGCCCGCGGAGTGTTTCTTCACCGACGACATTGCGGCCTACGTCGAAGGCGCGCGCCAAAACGGAATCGACGCCGTCCAATTCATCAATCAGGAACAGTTGCAACGCGACCTGCGGGCGCGCGGCGTGGAATGGTAGCGCTCAGCTACGCATTGGTTCGCGTCGTTCTTGCCATTCTGCGATTCGCTCCGATGCCCGTGGCTGATGTCATCGCCCGCCTGTGCGCCCGCGCATTCGACATCGCAGTTCCGCGCCTGCGCAGAGCCGCCGTCGCCAACCTCGAGCTGGCCGGTTTCGGACCCCGCCCCGGCATCGTCGACGGCGCCTTCGAATCGCTCGCCCGCGTGCTGGTGGCCTTCGCCAAATTTCCAAACATGAACCGCGCCAACATTCACCAGTGGATTCGCTACGAAGGGTTCGAGCACTATGCCGAAGCAAAGCGCCAGGGCCGTGGCGTTCTCTTCGCGACCGGGCATTTGGGCAATTGGGAATTGAGCGCCTTCGCACACGCTCTGCTGACGGAGCCGATGAACGTCGTGGTGCGCCCGCTGGACAACCACCTGATTGACAGCTTCGTCGAGCGCCGCCGCGCACTGTCCGGAAACCGCATCATCGGCAAACGCGACGCGGCGCGGTCGGTGCTGCGCGCACTGAAAGCGAACCAGGCCGTCGGTGTCTTGGTGGATCAGAACTCGGTGCTGAGTGAAGGGATCTTCGTGGATTTTTTTGGAGTGCCCGCATGCACCAACCGCGCGTTTGCACGACTGGCTGCCCGTAGCGGCGCTGCTGTAATCCCTGGCTTCGCGCTATGGTCACGCCAGGAGCGCCGCTACGTGTTGCGCTTCTATCCGCCTGTGCCGTTCACTGGGGAGGTCGAACAGGACACGCAGCGGCTCCATCATGTCATCGAGCAGGTGATACGCGAATACCCGGACCAGTGGCTATGGATCCACCGCCGTTGGAAAACGCGTCCTCCCGCCGCAAGTTAGCGCGACCAGCGGCCGTTATCGGAGAAGGCCGGAGGAATATTCGAGCCGCGGCGGTGCAGGTCGAACGCGATTGCCCGCCGCGTCTTTTCCGCGCGGGTCACCGTGACCTTCGCCGCTTTGCTATTCGCCGGCTTCGCCATCGCCGTTCCACTCGAGAGAGCGGCGGCCATCAGTCCAACCATCAGTAGCGTTTTCATCGTCGCATTCCTTTCGTGAAGCAGTTTCGCTCTCACACTGGAATACGCGCGAATCCCCGCCCGAGTGGCTCAGTTTTTTGCGAACCGCCGGAAGAAACTCTTGTCGGTCCAATGCGGCGGCTCCGCATTGTCCGCCACCCGTTCGATCAGCTCCAGCAGTATGCGGTCGAATTCCGCCGCGGCCGGCTTGTCCACCGGCTGATTCAGATCGTCGGACGGAGCATGATAGCGCTCCTTCAGCCACGTCTTCGCAATCTTCTCCTGCTCCGAGCCCTTCTCATATCCGAACTTGAAGGCCAGCGAGGGAACGCCCTGCCGGATGAAGCTGTACTGATCACTGCGGATGAACAGATTCCGGTTCGGTTCCTTATCGCTCTGCACCTCGATTGCGAACTTCGCGCACACCGCCCGGATCTCATCCCCCAGCGTCGATTCATCCAGCCCCTGCACCTCCAGGTACTTCAGCGGGAACAACGGCAGAAACATATCCATGTTGATATCGGCCACGATCGAGCGGGCCGGCACCGTGGGGTGGATCGAGAAATACCGTGAGCCTTGAAGCCCCTTCTCCTCCCCGGTCACCGCGACGAACAGCACGGAACGGCGCAACCTGGCCTTCGAAGTTTTCAAGTGCCGCGCGATTTCGATCAGCGACGCAACGCCCGACGCATCGTCCATCGCGCCGTTGTAAATCCGGTCTCCGTTGATCGCTCCGCCAATGCCGACGTGATCCAGGTGAGCCGATACCACAATGTACTCTTTTTCCCGCCCTTCATATATTCCCGCAACATTCTGCGACTCCACCTGCGAGCGCTTGAAATTCACGTGCGCATTGATCGAAGCGGGAATCGCAAAGTGCGGCAGCGGTTTGCTCGCATCCGCAAGCGCCAGCAACTCAGCGAATGTATGGCCGGTGCCCGCGAAGAATTTATCGGCGTGCGCCGGATTCACCGCAACCGTCAACCGCATCCCTTGCGTCTCGTCCAGGCTCGGATCCGCCAGCGACATCGACGGCTGCAAACGCGCCATCGACGAGCGTTCCCACGGAATATCCATGCTCTTCGGATTCGCGATGCTCACCGCGCCGATCGCGCCCGCCGCCTTCAGAAACTTCCAGCGCTCGCCCGCCGACGAGTAGTGTGCCTTCAGCGCGCTCGGAATCGACTCCGGGCCGCCTGCGATCATCACCGCCACCTTGCCCTTGATATCGAGCCCCGCCAGTTCGTCGATCTTCATCTCGGGAACAACAAGGCCGTGACCCACGAATACGAGCGGCGCTTTCACATCGGAACCGGTATCCCCGCGCAGCGAGATCACGGCGTCTTCACCGAGCTTCAGCGCCTCAGTCCCGCCAGTGCGGATCAGCGCCAGGCTCGATCCCTCTTCCACAATCTGCTTCACGTTGAACGGAACGGGTTGTATATATCCGCTCGTTCCGGCAGGCCTCAGACCCGCGCGCTCAAACTCGCCCGCAACATATGCCGCTGCCCGCCGGTGGCCTTGGCTCCCCGTATTCCGGCCTTCCAAGTCATCGCTCGCCAGCACCTGTATGTGCGACCACCAGCGATTTCCTTCGGCAACGTAATCCGGCCCCGCTGCGGCGAACACAACAGCCGCACAGCCCACCGTGATCCAAATACAATATTTCGTGAAGCGCCCAGACATTCCTTCCATACAGACAAAGATACTGTGCTTTTGCGCGGCTCTACGCTTGCGCCTTGCCGGAACGCTGCGGAGGTGCCGCAGCCGTCGATTCATCGGGGTCCCAACTGTGTATCGCCGGATCGAGACGCTTCCATGCCTGAAACAGCCGCAGCGTGAGCAGACTAATCACGCTCAACAAGACCGCGACATCGTAGAAGTGGTACGCCACCGCGATTCCTATCACTCCCGTCACCAGGATGCTCGCCGCCGTCGCCGTGCCGTGCACCGAGTGCCCCGCCCGCAGTATCGTTCCCGCACCGATGAACCCTACCCCGCCGATCAAGCCTTGAATCACACGCGACTGTGCGTCCGCCCCGTGCATGGCTCGCGCCGAAATCGCCACAAACGCGCATGCCGCAACCGACACCAGCGGGAACGTCCGCAGACCCGCCGACCTTTCATGCCGCTCGCGTTCCCACCCCACCGGCGCGGCCACTATATACGCGATGAGAATATCGGCCAGCGTCTGTATATCGACCGTGAATGGCGCAATCACGCCATCGCCTCCTCGACATCATCGGCCAGCGTGTAGATGCCCTCGAAATTCACGAAATAGGTGCTGATGCGCAATCCTGGAATCAGCCTGCGCACACAATCGGCCGCGCGCTCGAGTTCGGCCTTGTGATGCGCCGCCTCAATCGCCTCGTCACCGCCAAACGCGCCCAGCCCACCATAAGCGCCGCAATCGCTGTGCACCATCAGAATCGCCCGCTCGGTCCCATGCAGCGCGATCGACGCACGAATCTGCTCGATCACGAATTCCCGGTCCGATTCGCGGTCCGGCGACGCCAGCGCCTTCGCTCCGCCCGCAATCTTAATCGGATCGACATTCATGACGCCGCTCCGCTTCAGAAACTTCCGGAACCCCATCTCGAAGCGGTGATCGAAGCACCACACCACCACGGCGTCCGAGCGGTACCGCTCGCGTGGAGCATCGAAATGAAACACTTTCCGCATCTGAGGTCTGTTACTATTCTACGGTGGCTGCCAACGCCAGCGCCGGGCGTGATTCGACTGCCCCAGCCGGCGGTTGCGCGACTGCGCCACGAGCGAGCTCTCGTCGCAAACGCCCACGTGCTCGGTAATTCCACGAAGTGCTGCATGGGTTGACCCATTTTTTTCAGAGCCAACACGGATAAACAATACTGCTCGCAGGTTCCGGGCAGCTATCGGCGTTCATCACCGTTCATCTGCGGCCCAATCAGGCTCCCCGGATAGCATTTCATCACCCAAGTCTCTGCCCTGCAGCCGGTAAAGCTCCTCTCGCCTCCATCCCCTGTCCAAGACCCGCTTCACCGCGGCTCCGGCTGCACGCTCGAGATAACGCTCCGTCGCGCTATCGAACGAATGGAGTCGCGATGCTCGATCATCCCGCACTCTTTCTTCCACCCAATCCATGTGCCCTACCTCCCCGATGACCCGAATCCCCCCTCGCCCCGCACACTATCCGACAAATCGCCCTCCAGCCACTCCACGCCCTCATACCGCGCAATTACCATCTGCGCGATCCGGTCGCCAGCCTCAATCACATACTCCGCCGCGCCCAGGTTCAACAGAATCACCCGGATCTCCCCGCGATAACCCGGATCGATCGTCGCCGGACTATTCGGCACCGTGATCGCGTGCTTCAACGCCAGCCCACTGCGCGGACGTATCTGCGCCTCATATCCCGGCGGCACCTCGATAGCTAACCCCGTCGGCACTCCGCACGGCACACCCGGCGCAAGCACAACCCGCTCCACCGCCCGCAGGTCCATACCCGCATCCTCCAGCGGACCGTGCGCGTACTCGGGCAATCGCGCCTCAGCATGAAGACGTTTGATTCGAAGCTGCATGGGAATCCGTTATCATAACCTTTTGCCGGACTCACCCACGCCGCGCGTCTTCACCATCGCGCCGCTGCCCCCTGAAAAATGCGCCTACGCACTGGCGCGTTACAGCCGCTCCCCGGACTCCATCGTCGACTCGCTCGAATGGGTGCGCACCCACGACTCCCAAAAATTTCTCGAGAGTTTCTACTTTCAATACGGCCACGCCTCCATCGCCGACCTCGGGCACGTCGTTCTCTGCTTCGAGGGCATCTCCGAACTCGCCGCCACCGAGATCGAAGACGAGCCACTTTGGGACGGTCAGGCGCGTTCCTCGCGTTATCAGGATTTCGCGCGCTCCGGCTGGATTACCCCATCAACTCTGGATCCGGCCCAGCGCGCCGCATACCAGGGCGCGGCCGCTCAGCTCATCGAAGCCTACACGCGTCTCCACTCCGCAATCACCGGACACCTCACCGAACAACTTCCATGTCCGGAGTCGATGAAGCCTGACGTCTACCGCCGCAACATCGCGGCCCGCGCCTACGACGTTGCACGCTACCTCCTGTTCTTCGGAATCTCGACCGGCGTCGGACAGATCACCAGCATTCGATCTTTGGAAAAACAGATCCGCCGTCTCCAGGCTTCCCCGTATTCGGAACTGCGCACGCTCGCCGGCGAAATCGCCGAGGCCTGCAGCCGTCCGCCTTCCTGCGGTTTCCCCGGTTCTACACCGGAGCCCTTAGCCCCCACGCTGGCCCGCTACACGGAGGCCGATCGTTATCCAGCCGCAACCAACGCGGACCTCCGGCTCTGGGCCGAACAAAACCTGCCGCGCCCAACTATGCCTGAGCCGGGCCTGGTCGATCTCGTGAAACCGGCCCATGCAGCAAGCGACATCGTGGCCACGCTCCTCTATCCGGTGACCCAGCGGCCATTCCGCGAGCTATACGAATTGGCCTCCTCGTGGAGCCAGTCTCAGCGCGCGGAGGTTCTCGATATCGCCGTCCGCCATCGCAGCTCGCGCGACGAACTCCTCCGAGCGTTTCGCGCCGGCAGCTATGTGTTCGATATCGTCATGGACATGGGCGCCTACCGCGACCTGCACCGCCACCGCCGCTGCCATCAATTCCATCAGGAGTACACCACCGCATTAGGTTACGAAACGCCCGCCGCCATCGAGCAGGCGCGCTTGGGCCTGGAATACCGCGCGGTCATGGACCAGGCCATCGCGGTTCACGCCGTCTTGCCCGCACCCGAACGCGACTACATCCTCCCCTTCGGCATGCGCTCGCGGTTCCTCTTCAAAATGGATTTCGCTGAAGCCGAGTACATTTGTAAGTTGCGCAGCGGCGTAAAGGGTCATTTCAGTTACCGGCGGATTGCTTGGGAAATGAAACAGGCTATGCATCGCCTGGAACCCGAATTAGGTATGCTAATTAACGCCACTCCGCCCGGCGTTGAGGACCCGCTGAAAAGATAACTCGATTCTTGCGGTAATTTCTTCTTCTTCCGGCGCTACTTACTCAGCCCAATACTGCTATCTAACTGAATCTGGGGCGTTTACAGATTGGCACTCCATCTGCCTAATAGAGTGCGTGGGTTGAGGCTGATGTTATTTAGCCCGCCCGGCAATCTGGTCCCCGACGCACTACACCAATCAAGGCGCGGGCGAACCACTAAACCTGATGGAGGAGAAAAAGATGAGCCATTTGAAAGTATTTGCTCTAGCATCCTGCGTTGGGCTGTTCAGCGCCGCGTTCGCGCCAGCTCTCAAGGCAGATCAGTGGAACAAGCGAACCATCCTGACAGTCAACGAAGCGATTCAAATTCCGAATAAGACGCTGCAGCCCGGCAAGTATGTCATGCGTCTGCTGGATTCACCGTCGAACCGTCACATCGTCCAGATTTTCGACGAGAACGATCAACACCTGATCACTACCGTTCTCGCCATCCCGAACTACCGCCTGCAGCCCACCGGTGAGACCCGTTTCGGTTTCTGGGAAACGCCTGTTGGACAGCCCAAGGCTCTGCGTAGCTGGTTCTACCCCGGTGACAACTTTGGCCAGGAATTCGCTTATCCGAAGAACCAGGCCATGGTGATCGCGACCACCGCCAACCAGCCCGTTCCGACCACCTATGCGACGTCGGAATCCGACCTGACCACCGCCCGCGTTGCCACGGTTGATCAGACCGGAACCGAGCGCGAACTCGACAAGGACACTTATAAGGAGATGTCCACCGGCACGGTTGCGCAATCCACGCCGACTGATAACAACCAGCAGATGGCGCAGACCACTCCGCGTTCAACTCCCGCAGCGACCCGCGCGATGGACCAGTCCACCGGTTCCACCGCCGCCAATAACAGCGCCAGCGACCAGACTGCGGATCGCCAAGCCAATCAGGCTGCGACCCCGAAGAGCCTGCCCCACACCGGCAGCCCCTATCCTCTGATCGCCTTGATGGGCCTCTTGTCCATCGCCGCCTACGGTGTGTTCAGCGTAGTTGCGAAGCGCTCGGTCTAACTCGGGTGTAACGAAACCAATCAAGGGCGGGCTCACCCCCGCCCTTTTTGCTTGTTTGGGAGTATTTTGCGATGCACCGGAAGCTGCTCCAACCAGTCACTTTTTTTCCTCTCATTCTCGCATGCCTCATCCTGCCGCTCGACAGTCAAACAAAAAGCGGTAAGGAACCCGCTTCTCCCGCCACTGTCTCTCCTGCCGCGGATCGCCAGTTCACTATTTCCGCGACCGTCGATCTTGTCCTTCTCGATGTCAGCGTGCGCGATACCGATGGCGGCTTTGTCTCGGGCCTCGGCAAGGAAGCGTTCGCGATATTCGAGGACGGCAAACCCCAAACTATTACTCAATTTGCGAATCAGGATGTCCCGGTGACAATCGGCTTGTTGGTCGATAACAGCGGAAGCATGCGGACCAAGAAGCCCGAGGTCGTCACGGCCGCCTTAATCATGATTCAGGCGAGCAATCCTGAAGACGAGTTATTTGTTATCAATTTTAACGACCAGGTTCGGCGCGGCCTGCCGGACATGATCCCTTTCAGCGATGACATCCAGGTTCTAAGAAAGGCTCTCTGGAAAGGCGATCCCGTCGGCCGCACGGCACTGTATGATGCGGTGATCGCTGGCTTGAATCAGTTAGATATGGGGCGGCGCGACAAGAAGACACTGGTTATTGTCAGTGACGGTGGTGATAACATCAGCACGCATAGCTTGAAGGAAGTTACCGATGCTACTCTGCAGTCGCGAGCTACTATTTATACTGTGGGGGTATTTGATGAGGACGATAGGGACCGCAATCCCGACGTGCTCCGCCGCCTGGCCCGTGTCTCGGGCGGGGTTTGTTACTTGCCCAAGAAACTGCCGGAGATAGAAAACATCTGCCGTCAAATCGCTAAAGACATTCGCACAAGATACACAGTGGGTTACGTGCCGCAGAACATGGACAAACCTGGACAACGTCACTTAAAGGTGTCCGTCAGCTCGCCCAATCACGGCAAATTGATCGCGCATACCCGGACGAGTTACGCTGTGGGCGGGTCCGCTTCAACCAGCACGGACCGGAAGAAGTAGACTACTTGCATGACCGTACGCGTCCTTTTGGAACCCCCGGCAAAACGTGCGCCGAAACCTTCGAGTCCGGTCCTGAAATGGGCGCGCCGCAGTCTGCTGTTCGGCGGGCTCGCGGCGCTGGCTTTCAGCGCGTACGTGTATGTCGATGCGGGCGTCTACCAGCGCTATCAGGACTGGTCGTTCGACCGGGCGTGGGCTGGCAAAGAAGCCGGGGTGGGCGCCTTCCTGCACGAGGAGGTTTTGGGCGGCGACGCGACAATTCAACCCACGGCGAACGTAGCGAAGCCCCCAGGCCGTGAAGCCTCGATACTCGGAGCTTCGCCGGTGTTCGACGCCTCCGTTATCGGGCGCATTGAGATACCCCGGTTGCGTGTCCATGCGATCGTCAAGGAAGGCGTCGATGAGCGTACCCTCCGCCGCGCCGTCGGCCACGTGCCCGAGACGGTATTGCCCGGAGTTCAAGGCAATGTCGGACTAGCCGGCCATCGTGACAGCTTCTTCCGCGGCCTGAAGGATGTGCGCCGCAACGACCGGATTGTCATGGAAACCCACGACACCCGCTACGAATACGAAGTGGAGTCTTTCAGAATCGTTGGCCCCGACGACGTAGACGTTCTGGCCCCTACCCACGATTCGGTCCTGACGCTGGTGACCTGCTACCCCTTCCACTACGTAGGCAACGCCCCCCGCCGCTTCATCGTCCGCGCCCGCCAAGTCAGCGTAGAGGCCCGCGAATCCCTCACCCCGAACAACCGAACCGGCTCTTGAGTTGAGCGGCACCCGTCAGTGTCGGCGCGTCCACTTCAAGGCTTTCCCAAAGCACGTCAAGCAACTCGAGTTTTCTCCGCTGCGGAAAAGCTGCTGATCTCGTTTTGTAAATTGCTCATCGGGCAGTCCCTATACGTCAGGGTTGCTAACCACCAACCACTAACCACTGACCACTGACCACTAACCCTACTCCCCCGCGCTCGCCAACTCCGGCTTGATCGCCATCGCCCGGTCCCAGAGCTCGCGAGCTTCCCCATGAGCGCCTCTCGATTCCAAGGTATGCGCCAGGTTCACCATCGCCTCCGCAAACTCGGGACGCTTCGACAAAGCATCGCGGTAACAACCGGCCGCCTCTTCCAGCCGTTCGTGCCGGTGCAGGGTCAGACCCACATTGAAAGCCAACCCCGGACCCGATTCCGGCAACTCGCGTATCTGCCGGTAAGCGTCATAAGCACGATCGTCCCGGCCCAAACAGGCCGCTGTGGCCGCCGCCCCGGTCAGCGCATGCGCGTCCCCTTCAGCCGTCTCCATAGCCTGATCGAATGCTGTCAATGCCTCCTCGTATCGCTCCAGCTTGTACTGGCACACACCGGCGTCGATCAACGCCTCACGCCATTTCGGGCGAGCCGACGTTGCCGCCGCGAAAGCTTGCTGGGCCCCCTCGATCTCGCCGCGATCGAACCGTATGATCCCGAGTCGAAACCAGGCATCGGCCCAGTCCCGCCGGATCTCTATCAGTTGCTCATACGCGAGTTCGGCCTCCTCGGGCTCTCCCACTCGCTCGCAGGCTAAAGCCAGGTTGAACAGCCGCTCCGGCGCCGGACGCAGCGTCAGCGCCTCCTCGAAACTCGTCTTAGCCGCTCCGAAGTCACCTTTTTGAAAAAGGATCGTTGCAAGGTTGGAATGAGACTTGGCCGATTTCGGATCGATTGTGATCGCCGTCCGGTACGATTCAATCGCCGCGTCTGCCGAACCGTTGTTCTGTTGTGCGAAGCCGAGCTTGTACCACGCCAAAGCGTCGCCCGGTGCGACAGTCGTGATCTTTGACGCGCTGTCGACCGCACCCGCGTAGTCCCGTTCCGCGATTGCAACCATCAGCAAACCCTCGAGCGCGACTCTGGATTCCGGCGAGACCCGCAGCAAGTGTTCGGCGTGTTCGCGCAACCGGGGATAATCCTTGCGCTCCGCGGAAAGCGCAACCAGGTTGGACAACATTTCCGGGTTATCCGAATACGCTGGTAGAAGCCGTTGATACAGTTCCTCGGCCTGGTCCGGCTCGCCGCTCGATTGCAGCGCCACCGCCATCCCGAACACGGCCGCTTCATTTCCCGGATGCAGTTCGAGTGAATCCTGGAACGACTGCAATGCACGCTGCCACGCCTTCATGCGCAGATGGCAGTAACCCAGCCCAACATGCGCTTGCCAGAGTTGGTTGTCGCGGGCTGCGGCGGTGGTGAACGCGCCGATCGCCTCGTCGAGCCTGCCGAGACGCTCATAACAGACACCCAGGTTGAAACTGGCCGCGGGATTGTCGGGAGCTACGCTGCGCAGCTTCGCGAAGTATTCGGCCGCTTTTTCATAATTCGATAGCTCGAATTGTAGTGTGCCCGCGATCCCATATAGGTCGGCGGCCGGCTCTCCCGACGCCAGGGCGCGCTCTACTTCGTCGGCGGCCTCCTGGGTCCGCCCCTGCATTTGCAGTTTGAGGGCAACTCCGGCGGCCGCTGCACCGGCGGGCCGGATGGATGATTCAGGCGCGACTTCGTCGGGCGCCATCAGCCTGTCGACGAGTTCCTCGTCGACAAACCATAACCAGTGATCCGTGAATTCTGCCATTCAGTTGTTCTACTCGCACTCTCGTTTTGCGTTCAGTTCGCCACGCGTAACGCGCGCAACTCCAGCCGGCTTACCTGTGCTGCTTCTGGCCGGTCCTTCAGCAGTCCGACGCCTCCCGCTTTCAACCGGTCGTCAATCCACGTATCGGCCAATTTGTCCTGAACATAAGTTTTAAATGTCGCCCCCAGCACGTCCGTGCGGATGCGATAAACCTCTCCCGGCCGGAACGGAACGGCTACTTCCGAAACCGATCGCTGCGTCTCCTCGCCGTTAATCACGGCCGCCCTGGTCAACATGAGTCTGGGCGCGGTTTCCCCGCCAATGACGTCCAGCTTTTCGATGTAATAGTTCCGCGGATTCACACAGCGGAACACCCAGCCTACGCCCCCTGCCTGTATGCGGCTTTCGAACTCGAAACGGTAGTCGCTCAGGGTCTTGGACGGCTTGAAAACGTACACTTGCCGGCCGTAAACAGAGCTATCTGGCTCTGCCTGATCGGGGGTCAACGCTGCCTGGCCCGTCATCAACACGGGCCCGAATGCTTCCACGCTCGGGTTCTGCCGGACTGCGCCGGTGGTTGCCGCCCGGCTCTTTTGCAACAGCCAACCCACAATGAACAGCACGAGCACGAGCCCAACTACTACCAGGATGCGCTTCGACCGGCGCGGCACTTCGTAGTCGGCGCCCGATTGGCGTTCGATCTCTAGGCGCAAAGCCTCCAGGTCGGAACTCACCGCCGGTGCCGCATGCGTCTCTGGCACGACCAGGGACGGCTGGCGCTTCATCCCGGCATCTTGAGCCGGTTCAACGACCGCAGGTGCTGGGGCCGGTTCAGTAGCTGGCATCGGCACCGCCTCAGCGGTATCCTGCGCGACGGGCGCGGGCTCTGGTTCCGCCTCCACCGGCAACGCCCCACTCAACGTTTCGCGAGCCAGCGGCCTCGGACCGAACACCACCTTCGCACGCAGCGGGTGACTGGCCACTGGCGGCGTCTGAACTGCGAATACAGGCGCTTCGAAAGCGGTGTCGTTCATGGGCGCCAGCGGCGTGCTGACCACGTCGAGACGGACCACCGACGGCCGGGTACATAAAGGAGGCACAATCTCATGAATTGCGGGCGCTTCGGGCGGAACGGCCTCGACCGGGGCTGGAACCTCTTCCACCTTGGCCGCCGGTTCCGCCAGCGCCGGATCGATCTCCCCCAGCGCCGCGAAATTGATCACGACGGGCGGGTGCACCGGGTGCGTCTTCACTAATGGTGCCGGCCGCTTTCGGACCAGCGGCGCCGGTTTCACCACCGCGGCCTCGCACAGCGTCAACCGGTCACTCAACGTGTGCTGGTATTCAGGGGTGAACGGAAAGCTCTCAGCGCCATCGTTCGCGATCGGCTGTGCGCTTCCACGCGCCAGTACCAGTTGAAACGGCGCCGGGCCCACGATCCCCAAATTCGGTTCCGCCGGTATCTGAGGACAGCATTCGGCTCCCGAAGTGGAAGCAGGTCTCACAATCTCTGAGGATTGCGAAGCTGGCAGACAGGCCGCAACGGACCCTGCAATCGGCTCATTAGAGAATGGTTCGCCCGGTGTCTGCGCAGGCTCGAAGCCGTGGGGCAGAAAACTCGCCATCGCCGGCGCCGCGGGCTCCGGAGCCGGCGGAGGCGCATTCGGAGCATCTGGCCGGCGCGCTTCGGCGCTCTCCAACTCCGGCCTGGGCCGGCCGGAGGGCAGTGTGTTCGCCGGCCTCACCGAGGTCCGAGACAGTGGTGGCCGCTCGGGTTTCGCATCCTGAGCCTGCAACAGCCGCGTCAAGGCAAGACGATTGTACTGTTCCTGATACTTCTGGCGATGAGCTTCGGAGCAAAACTCTCCGTGGCCCGTCAATTTTTTCAGCAGCGCTAGCTCGTTGCCGCAATACAGACAGCGCATATTCCCTTCATCGGCAGTCCGGCCCATAATCTAGATAGTGACCTGCAGTTTTTTCCTAGGGTGAGAACACTAAATTCACATCCTAAGTTATACACTTTATATGGCTCCCCCGCATTGGGAGGACCTCCTCCGGCTTTTTTACGAGATTTCGAGGCCGGACTCAGCACTAAAGATCCGTCGGCAAACGCCGATGCTAGTAAGTGTCGGTGAGAGCGTAAAGCACTCACACTAAATTGGAGAAAAATGGCAAAGCACGAAGCTCTCAAAAATCATATAGAAGCCCTACGGGACGCGATCCCGGAGCTGAAGGGCGTCCTCCTGGCCTCAACCGAGGGTCTGCCGATCGCTCATTCCATATCGAACGGTGCCGATCCGAACCGGGTGGCCGCTATGGCCGCTGCCGCCTCGAGCCTGGGGCGGCGGATCAGTGACAGTATGAGCGTGGGAACCTTGGGCGAGATTGCAATCCGCGGCGAGGAAGGTTGGCTGTTCATCTATTCGGCGGGTACAAAGGCGGTTTTGGCGATCATGGCGCCGCCGAACTCGAATGCCGGTTTGGTGCATCTCGAAGCCCGTGCGGCGGCCAAGGACATCGGAGAGTTATTCTAAAACTGCTGCCGGCAGCTACCGCGCCAGAATCTGCTCGATGTAGCTGAGCGCGCGCGGGTCTTTGGATTGTCCGAGCCAGAATAGAGCCTGTTTGCGGACCGCTGCGTTCCGGTTGGTGTTGACCACCTCTATCAGCTTGGTGATACCTTCTCCGGAGGGCAGTTGAGAGAGCGCGAAAACGGCTTTCTTCTTCACTTCGGTTTCCGGATCGTTGCCGATCGCGGTCGCAATCGCATCCGCGGCAATCTTCCTCTGTGCGCTTTGCGCGAGCCAGAATAACGCCTGACCGCGGACGTGCGGATCTTTGTCTTCCCGGGCACTCCGGAGAATTACGCCCACCGCGCCCGGATCGGGACTGCGGCTCAGCGCGAAGACGGCATGCTCGCGAATCTTCGGGCTGGTGTCCTCGACCACAATGCGGGCGAGTTTCTCATAGCCGTGCCGTCCGCGCGCTAGGCCCAGCCAGAACACCGCCTTCCGACGGAGCCATTCCGGACGGTTTTGAGCGGCCAGTTCGTCCAGCGCTCTATCGGCCGCCGCGTCATTGTGCATCGCGATCGAGGCGATCGCCGAATCGCTGGTACGCTCCTGCTCCCTGCTTCCCGGACCAGTCGCGTAGATCAACGACTGCAGAAACGACACGCTCGCTGCAGCGCTCACGCCGGTCAGCCATGTCACGCTGAGCCCGCCTGCGTCGATTTCACAATCGGGCGTTGCATTCCGTACCTTCACGATCTGCTTCTGTTCTACCCGCAACAACACGAACAGAGCGGTCGGTCCTTCCAGCGAAAGATGGTGGCTCGTCCGCGAATCTCCGCCCCATCCGCAAGCCTGGCCCTGGCCCGGCGCCATCGGCACCGTGTACCCGATCCACGCCGGCGAACTTTGCGCAGCCACAAATCCCTGAATCGCCTGCGCGAGATCCCCGGAGAGTGCGCGGGTCTCCATCCGGGCGTTCTCGAACCGCGGTTGCTCTCCAACCGCAGCCACGGCCGAGCAAACGGCGACAGCCACCAGGAATCTCATTTGTTGATCACCTCCATCATGAAATCCGTAGCTTCCTTGGACCGCATCATGGCCAACCGCTGCACGACGTCCTTCTTCAACTGCAGATCGGGCTCCTTCCGCGCAATGTCGATCAGCGCCTTCGCGTTCTGCTGCATGAACAATCCCTCGACAATCGCCTGCTTCACCGCCCGGTCCGATTCGGAGCCATACAATGAAACCAGCGCATCGCCGGTGCGGTCGCGCTTCAGCATGCCCAAGGTCCGGATTGCCTCCCGCCTCAGCTCGGGCGTCTTCTCCGATTTTGCGAGACTCAGCAGCCGTTCCGAATCGCCCGCCATCATCAAGCCCCGCAGCACCGCGCGCTTCACCGCCGGATCGTTCGAGCCCGCATAAACGTTCGCCAGCAACTGAGTGTTGCCCTTGCTGAACATCCCCAGATACTCCACCGCCTTCAGTTGCATATCGGGATTGCCGGCGCCCTGGGCAACATGCGCCAAAATCTCTTTCCCGCGTTGATCCCGGCTTTGTGCCACGACAAACAGCGCCCGCTCCTTCACCCGCGGCGAAGCTTTCGGACTCCCCAGGACATTCTGCAACAGCGGGAGCGCGCGCTCGGGGTCGCTCTCCATCAGCCCGTTGATGGCCAGAAGTTTGATATCCTCATCGCCCTCCGCATCCGGTGACACCGGCTGTCCGGATGCTTGCCGCACTTCCACCTCCAGCGCCTTCGCATCGCTCAACCACCGGCTCTGGCCGAAGTCACGCTGCAGCTCCGAAAGCGCCGCGAGCGACTGATCGCGCCGTCCCATTTTGTTCAGCGCATACGCCTTCCAGTAGAGCGCTCCATCGGCGCGGCTGCCTTTGCGTTCGATCACACGACCGAACACCGCGATCGCCCGTTCGTATTCCCGGCGATCAATCGCCTGAGTGCCCGACCGGTAAGCCCCGTCTTCGGAGTCTCGTATCATCGCCCGTGCCGCGGCCATCGGAGCCGGACCCGGGTGCATCGGTTGCATCGGTACTAACGGCGGCGCGGGTGGCGCAGTTTCCTGGGCCAGCAAGCCCGCACACAGTAAGGGCGCAAAGGCCCAAATCACATATCTCATTGGCTCTCTCCTGATTTGTCCGTCTAAAGAGTGGGACCTGCGTTGTCCTGTTGCTCGACACGCAAGGCAAACACACGCACCTTGAATAAAATTCCAGCGTCGGAGATGCGCTTCTGCAACTGCTCGAGTTCGCCCGGCGAGACATCGGCCGGCGCGTGCGCGACGTCCAACAGAACGCGCTCTAACTCGTCCAGCAAGTTGGCGGTCGCATTATCGCCGTTACTGGCCGCTGTCATCCGAAATAGCCTGCTGGAATCCAGCAAATCCTCCGCCGCCCGCTGCTCGTATCCGATATCCACCCGCCCCTTCTGACCCGCGCCGAGATTCGACAATTCGGCCAACACCACCTGCGAACGTTGCAGATGGTCTCCGACCGCAACCAGAAGGATGCGTTCCCGCGCCGGCGCCGCAGCTATCTGCGCCGTGGACTTTGGGTGCTGGGCGTACCTTCCGGCCAGGAATGCAAGCGCCAACAACGCGGTGGCCATCCCGCTTGCGGCCAAGTAACGCCATGCCGGCTGCGCCAACCAAAACCGCCGCGACCGCCCTCCCACCGCGGGCTGAAGCCGCTTCCAAACCTGCGTCCCATAATCCGGCGCCCGTTCCGGCACAGGTAGACACTCTGCTGTATTCAATACCCGCTGCAGCTTTCGATACTCATCCCGGCACTCCTCGCACGCAGTAAAATGCGCGGTGAGCGGCGCCGTTTCCTCGCCGTAGTAATACAGGATCAACTGTTCTTCGCTGGGATGATTCATACCGGCTCCACCACTGGCTCCAAAGCTTTTCTCAACTTCTGCACCGCCCGAAACACGCTATGTTTGGCCGCATTCCCCGCGACCCCCAGCACCGACGCAATCTCTTCGATCGGCATCCCTTCGAAGTGCCGCAGCACGAAAGCGGTTCGCTCCTGCTGGCTCAACTCCTCCATCGCGGCGGTCAAGCGCTGCTCGATCTGCTTACTGACGGCCAGCCGGTCGGGCCCAGGCTCAAGGCTCGGTATGGATTGCATCAGGTCCCTGTCCTCCTCGTTGTTTACCGTCGAGTGATGCCGGGCCTTTCGCGTCCGGATGAGGTCGAGGGAGCAATTCGCTGCGATGCGGTACAGCCACGTCCCGAAGCTCGACCGTGATTCATACCGGTTGAGTTGTTTGTATGCTTTAAGGAACGTTTCCTGCACGATGTCTTCTGCGTCGGTTTCATTACCCGTCATCCGGAAGGCGAGCCGGAACACATTGCGGCCGTGGCGCTCCACCAAAGAGCGGAACGCGTCACTATCGCCGGATCGCGCCCTGGCGACTGCCGCCGAGTCGGTCTCTTCCATCCACGCTTTAGACTGAAGCGAGCCCGACCCGGTTAGCCGGGCCAACGATTTCGATGAGGAGTTTTCGAGAGCTACAGAGATCGCCGTCTGATCATCAGAAGGCCAAAGGCAAGAGCAGTCCCGAGCAGGACAGTGGTGGCGGGTTCCGGTACAGGTTGGCCGTCCGCAGTGGCGACAGGCCAGGCGAGAGGATCCAGCCGGAATGCGTGCTGGACGCCATTGAAGAGTCCAGTACCGGCAATCTGGCCTCCATTATTGATGCTATACGCTTCGGTCAGCTCCCAACCTGTGCCATTGGTCAGAGATTGGTTCAGGTCGATCATTGCGCCGCCGATATAGGCGAATGCGTGCGAGTGGCCGTTCGAGACGAGCGAGTAACCGACGACCGAGCCCGTACCGTCGATGCCGTACGCGTAGCTGGCGTTGCCCCCCAGTGTCCCGAGGTCTTGCATCGACCCGTTCTCCCATAGAAAAGCGTGCGAGTAGCCGCTGCCGGAGTTCGCGTTGCCCACGACCTGATTGGTATCATTGATGGCCATCGCATAACTGTTGCCGCCTCCCAATGATCCGAGGGTTTGGTAACCGCCGCCTGACGACCAGACATACGCCTGAAATCCGCCACTCGCATTCATCGCATATCCGGCGATCGTGCCCGAGTTGTTGATCCCGTACGCCGACGACCACGACGCACCGGGTAAGCTTACATCTTGAACTCCCGATGGGGAGTAAATCACCGCCCGGCCGCGGCCTTGTGTGTCCGTCGCCATGCCAGCCGCTTGCTGCCGGTTATTAATCGACTGCGCATAAGAATCAGGACCGCCCAGTCCTCCGAGTTGCTGTGCGGTCCCATTGGACCATAACGTCGCCTGGCTATTACCATTGACTAACGTTCTGCCCACAATCTGGCCCGTCCCGTTTATGCCATACGCCGCGGCGTTCGAAATTCCTGCCGGGGTGAGATCGGTAAAGCCGTTCATCACGGTGAATGCGCGTAGATCGCCCTGTGCATCAGTGCCGTAGCCGGCGACCCGCCCCAATGGATCGATCGCCATGCCCAACATCTGGGATCCGCCAAGCGTCCCCAGGTCCTGTATGCGGAACGACCCCGCGCTCATTACCGTCGCCCCCAGCAGCGCCGCCGCAAGTGGCATCAGGATCTTCATGTCGAATCCATTGTCCTCCATCACCGCTGATCAAAAGAACCACCTAATTGTCCTATCACAAACCAGTACCGAACTAAAGCCCGGATTTTTCCGGCATGATGGAGAAAGACATGCCCATAAGTCTCTTTTCACCGCTCACATTCCGTCAACTCACCTTCAAGAATCGAATCGCGGTATCGCCGATGTGCCAGTATTCGTGCGAGGACGGATTCGCGACCGACTGGCATCTCGTCCACCTTGGAAGCCGGGCGGTGGGCGGCGCGGCTCTGGTAATGGTTGAGGCAACGGCGGTCGAGGATCGAGGGCGGATCTCGCCAGCGGACATGGGTCTATGGAAGGACGAGCAGATTCCGGCGCTGGCGCGCGTCGCCTCGGTAATTAAATCGAATGATGCGATACCCGGTATTCAACTGGCGCACGCCGGTAGAAAGGCCAGCACGCGTCCGCCGTGGGACGGCGGCCAAGTTCTTCCGCCGGATATCGGGGGATGGGTCGCAGTGGCGCCAAGTCCCGTGCCGTTTCTTTCGGGCGATCCTGTTCCGGCCGAGTTGAGCGCCGGCGAAATCGCCCACATCGTGAACTCGTTTGCCGCCGCCGCTCACCGCGCGTTAGAGGCGGGATTCGAGGTGGTCGAAATCCACGGCGCGCACGGGTATCTCATCCACGAATTCCTCTCGCCGCTGTCAAACCAACGCCAGGACGGATATGGTGGAAGCTTCGAGAATCGGATCCGGTTCGCGCTCGAAATCAGCCGCAGGGTGCGTGCGATCTGGCCTGATTCGTGGCCCGTCTTCATGCGCCTGTCTTGTTCGGATTGGGTGGATGGCGCTTGGGATATCGTTCAATCGGTCGAGTTAGCCCGGCGGCTGCGCGATATCGGTATCGATCTGATCGACTGCTCCTCGGGCGGCGCCGCACCCCATGTCCGCATCCCGCTGGGTCCCGGCTATCAGGTTCCTTTCGCCAGCCAGATCCGGCGCGAAGCTCGGATTGCAACCGGAGCCGTGGGGATGATTACCGACCCGCAACAGGCCGAGCAGATCGTGAGCCAGGGCGATGCGGACATCGTTCTACTCGCCCGCGCCATGTTGCGCGATCCTTATTGGGCGCTCAACGCCGCTCGAACCTTGGGCTTTCCCATTGAACTTCCGAAACAATACTTGCGCGCTTTCTAAGATCTCGACCGGCACCACCGGTTCCCATTTACCAGCGTCTATGAGACGCCTGGGTTCCGGGACAACAAGAATCTGATTGCGCGAAACGTGCTTGGCAATTGAGAACTATCGGGAACCTACACGGCTGAAAGCGGCGAGTCGGCAACACCCAGAACGGAGATGATGCCGCGGACCGTGATCCTTAACCCGAACGGCGTGGCAGGTACCGGCAGTGGCATCACTCCGCTGAAAAACTCAGCGGGGGGGCGACTGTTGCATACCTGGCGAACAACCCAAAGGCGCAATTCATACTGGCGGAAATCGGGGCCTACGCCAACTCCGGGCGGAATATCCTGGCAACGCCCGGCACCAACGATATCGATTTCACGCTGCCGAAGAACTTCGTCGCGCGGGAACGGTATCAATTCCAAATACTGGCCGAAGTGTTCAACGCCCTGAATCACCCGCAGTATACGTTGGACCAGGCGTTCAGCAGCAATCCCAGGAGCGTGCAGCTTACGGCGAAGATCGGGTTCTAAAGCTCGATGGCCGTGGGCCAGTCCGGGGCAGCCCGGATTCGCAATGGCCGGTCCGCAGTTTTGCCCAAAGTCTCTTCAATCAAACGGGCCAAATCCGAGCGGCCCAGAACAACGTCGAAGACTTCAATCCCGGTTCGAAACGCCGCGCCGGACTGCGTAACATGCGCGACGTTTCCGAATATGCTGCCTTCCGGGAAATCGACCCGCACTAACGCGCCCCGCGCAAGCTCTGTTTCCATTACCACGCAGATACCCGCCGGAGAGACGTCAACGATGTGCCCATCGTAGAGGTCGCGTCCATCGGTGAAGTCGACGACCTTAGCCGGAAGCGCAATGGCCAGACGGTCGTGTAGTCGCTGATCCATTACCCTCTTATCGGTAGACAGCGACGGAAACTTTAACTGAACTTACGAGGCCCGCCTCTTGGGCGCTACCGGTTTGTGGCGGCTGGTCGAAGAGCCTTCCTGCAACAGAGCTTCAATCTGGGTACGCAGATAGTTCTCATCCTGCAGTTTCTCGTCGCCTTTGGGCGGCGATTGCGCGCGAATGACGCCCTTGCGGTCGATGAGCACGATCTGCGGCACATACCAGAGATTTGCAGGATCGATCTGCAGATAAGTCAGGGCTGGCGGACGTTCGCTGGCGCCGACGGGGAAGTTCACATGGAAGTTGCGCGCGAAGTCGGAGACCAGCATGAGAGACATGTCATTGATGGCCAACGCGAGCGGCTGGAAACCCTTCGGGCCCAGTTCCGTGTTGAGCTTGGACAGCATCTGACAGGTGGCCTGGCAGTGTGGACAGGTGGTGTAGATCACCGCCAGCAGCACGACTTTGCCTTTGTATTGGCTGAGCAGTGCTTGTTTGCCGCCCGGATAATTAAAAACCAATTCAGAGGATGGCCGCGGGACGGTTGCTGCGAACGCGGCGGAAATGGACAGGCCCAGTACAACGGCAAGAGCGCGCACGCTGGTCATATGCATATATTTTAGCGTGCTTCCGGCAAGCCTTCCAGGACGGAGATGCGCGAGCCCTCGAGTGTGACGCTGAATCCGCCGCGGTCGCCCGAGCCCGCCGAATGCTGCGCGTCACGCTCGCCAGCTTCGAGACGTCTCCATTTGCCTTTCAACACGTGGTCCCGATAGGCTTCGAAGAACTCGCGCGCGGTATCTGCGCTGTCCCATTCCGCCGCGAAGGCGAGCAGCGGATTGCGGCCCTGCTTGGACTCATACAGGCGATAGCTTCCCCCGCGCCAGTGCGGCGCGATTCGCAATGCCGTTTCGCGCCCGGCATACTGCTCGAGCAGAATCCGGAAGTCCAACTCGCCGGCCGAGCCTTCGCCGATCTTGCGATAACGCCGGGCGTTCGGGATTCGCGGTGGATCACAGCGGGTGGGATCGCGGTGAGCCAGGTATTGTTCCGGGTGCAGGATCTGTTGGGTGCTGACGGGCGGATGCACGAAGACTTCGGTGAATCCGGCCTTGCCCAACTTCGATGTGACCGCGTCCTGGAATCGCAAACCCTCGGTGTACGGGAATATCAATGACTCGCGCAAGTAGAGAGGGGCTTTTTCGAATACTGGGAATTGCGAACCCACGGCAGAATCGGAGGCTCCCTTCATCGAATCGAGAATAAAGCTGGATACCTTGGCTTCCCCGCCGCCTAGAGTGGATGCGTAGGCCCACATCAACCAGGTTGCCTGACCTTCAACGACTGCCTCGCGCGCGGTTCCGGCGTCGTCGCTCTTGTTGCGTTTTCGAAGAAAGCGGCCGAGGTGAAAGCTCTGGTCGGCGAGAGCGTGGGCAAGTTCGTGGACGAGCGCGGCGCGTTTCTCGAGAAACGACGTCTCCGATTCGGTAATGAACAGACGCTTGTGATCGTAGTCGTAGAACGCCGCGGCTTGCTCGGTCATGAGTTCGATCATGGCCTTTTTCAGGTCGTAGTCATCCGGGAGAAAGCCGAACATCTTCAAAGTCAGGGACTCGATCCGGATCTCTTCCGGGTTGACCACCTCTTTGATGCGTCGTTGGAGAAACTGGCCCAAGTCAGGTTTGGAAATGTAATCCGCGGGGACTTTATGCTTCATCTTGAAGCCGGTGATTCCGGCGACGTCTTGAAGGATGGGCTCAATCTGAGTGAACAGTTGACGCGAGTTTTCGACTTGCGCGGGCGCTGGGACGAGACAAAGCAGGAAGGCAGCTAACAATGCGAAAAGTCGATTGATCGTCATCTTTGAATGGCCGCGGACAAGGCTGACGGTGAACTCGACATCCATCGAAGTCTCAAGCGCGTCGCCGTTCAATTCGCCATCGCCTTGGCGGGCGTGACCGTCGCCGGCAAACAGCAACGCGCTTCCTGAAACAGAGGCAAGTAAATAGTAAAGCCCTTGCGCAGTCCGCTGTAATCCATGTTGCCGCCGAAGGCGCCGAGTCAATTCGAAATCGACAAGAGAGTGGGAACCGCTCCTGTCGCTCCTCCCCAAGAGATGACGATGGGCTGATCACCGGCGGGCACTTGGGGTACTGTCAAATTAATCTGCCATTCACCGGGGTAAATCAAGCCAGTGAAAGATACCGTGGCGCGAACTCCGCCGATGATAATGACCGGGAGAGGAGAAAGCGGCGTAACCGGCGGGACGATGCCGCCTTCCGTCAGACCGAGCCCGGTGGCGAACAATTCGATGGTCTCACCGGCTTTCGCGGGAACCGTTCCGGGCACATTGCCGACGTAGGCGCCGCTAACATGCACCGCATCCGCATAGTTTTTGCCGTTTGACTGATACATGAAGAAAGCTGGAGCCGCGGGGCTATAGGTGATGTTAGTAACTGGACTCGGCGCGCCGTCGCGGATCACCTGTACCGGGACGGGTCCCGTGAGTAAACCGGTCGGGGCTTGCACGTTAAGCTGATGCGGGGAGACGTAGTAGACGGCGGCGTCCTTGCCGCGGATGGTGACGCGCACGTGATCGATCTCGACGGGAAGCGCAGGGGGGACGACCTCGTTTGCCCACCAGATGCGGGTTGCCGTGGCGAGATTGTCACCGGAAATGGTGATCCAGGAACCGGGCACGATTCCGTTTTGAAAGCTTGCGCCGTTCACGATGGCGGTGATCGAGGGCGCGAGAAGCGTGCTCTTAAAGGTAGAGTAGAGATCGTTTTTCGGGATCGCGCCGGCGCCGTTCACCTGACCCAGGATGGTCTCGATCTTGCCGGAAATTTCGGCGATCGGCGAACCGCCGGTATCTTCGCTGGAGGTAATGCTGCTGTCAGTGGACGGACTGCTGTTGAATACGACGGCCCAAGTGTAACCGGCCGCGGAATGGACCACGTAGGACGAGGTTCCGGGTAAGCCGCCGTCCTTGGTCCAGCGCAGCCCGGCGCCGGTTTGCTGAAAGACGAAGCCCAGACCATAAAACGAGTTGGTGGGTTCGTTTTGCACTTTCGGATCGGTTTCCATCAGGGCGATGGTTTGGGGATTGAGGAGGGCGGGGACCCCGCGGCCATCGATGGCGTTCAAGAAGCGCGTGAGGTCGACGGTTGTTGTCACCCAGGCGCCAGCGGCGTCGACGTCCTCCATGAAATGTACGCCATAGGGCGCCGGTACGGGATCGGGGACGTCGGGGAAGATGCTTTTGACCAGAGGCGCGCCGGGGGAATCGTAATAAGTGACCTCGCCATTGGCTACGTCGGATTGGAGCGTGGCGGCGAGCTTCTGGCGGCCGATGCCGAACGGCTTCAAGATATTTTGCTGCACGAACTGTTCGTACGTTGTGCCGGAGACCTGTTCGATGACGCGGCCGAGCAGCATGTACCCGAAGTTCGAGTAGGCGTAGTAGGTTCCAGGCGTGTGTTGAAGCGGCTGGCTGAGCATGACGCCGATCACGTCGGCATCGGTGGAGGGCGGCGCGTGGCCCAGCGCTTGAGCGGCGGCGGTAACCAGGCCGTCGATCGGCTCGCGGTAGGGGACTCCGTTGAATCGCTGCGTGGTGCTTCGATCCCAACCGCCCGTGTGTTCGAGCAGATGCCGGACGGTGATCTTCAGCAGGTCCGGATTGACGCTCTGGCCGGGGAGGGTCTTGTAGCCGGTGAGGATGGAACCGAACACGGGGGCGTCGAGGGAGAGCTTTCCCTGCTGGACCAGCAATAAAACAGCGACGGCAGTAAATGTTTTGCTGACGCTGGCGACGCGGAAGAGTGAATCGGGCTGAACCGGTGCGCCGGATTCAACGTTGGCGCATCCATAGCCGCGCGCGAAGACGAGGCGGCCGTTGTAGGAGACGGCGAGGCTGCCACCCGGCAAGCTGTACTTCTGCATGAGGTCGCGCATGCCCTGGTCGAGTGGAGCGAAGGCGGCGACGGCGGTTCCGGTGGCCGATCCGGCGCAGGATGGCTGGGCTGCGGCGCTTGCCGGCAGGAACACCAGGGCCACGATTGCGATGAAGAGTGCTCTCATGGGATCTCAGTTTAACCTGCCTTTTCGCGGGTGTGAAACGACCTTCCGATGGGCGGAGACGGGACTGGTGGGGGCGCGCAGTCCGGCGGCACGTTACCGCAGGAAGTCGCGGACGCGGTCATGGGGCGCTCGGGTTCGTTTTGACAATTTTGCGCGGTGGTTCGAAGCCGAGGTGAAGCAAGGGTCTGTTTAGCGCGGGACCGCTGAGCGCGTTCGAGCTGTTCCATTGCGCGGCGGAAGGCGCTCTCGCAAGTGGAGACGTGGCGGTGATCGCCTTGAACGCATCCAGATTGGAGGAGAAGAGATCGAGAGGATCGGTTTTGGCGACCAGGCGCTTTTCGAGATCGAGGGCCTGCTGGTAGCGCTGCCAGGCTTGGGCGGCGGCGGTGAGGAGCATGCGCTCGTAGGGGGTCGCGGGGTTGTGGGTGCGCGCGATGTCATCGCGGGTTGTATAGACCGGGTCGAGCGACGGCGGCTCGGGGGTGGCCTGTGTGGAGGCGTTCATAACTGTTCCTCCTTTAAGCTTAGGGGGCGGGTTCCAGATTCCTGGGTTTGCGGAACAGGGTAGGTGATTGACAGTGGGTGAGTTAGGGCGATTTTCGAAGGCTGTGAACGTCGGTTCCGGGCGTCGACAATTGAGGAATCAATTACCACATCGTAAACAACGTCGGCGAGGTTGTTTAATGCCTCGTCCTGGCAGTGGCCATAGGAACGGCGCCCAACTCGGGCGAGCAGGCGACATAGAGGGTGAAAGTTTTAGTGTGAGTGTGGATAGGGGGGCTGGGTTAATCGTCGTCGTGGCTGCGGTCGCGAAAACCAATGGGACGTTTGGTTTCCACCGGCGTGAGCTGAAGCATTAAGTGGCGTGCTGCTTTCGCTCGCAGCGTACAAAACAACGGCAGACACAATAGAGGGGGCCATTAAATACCCACATCATATCGCCACTCTCCAAACGACAGTTAAGAATGGTACTGATTTGTCAGGGGAGGAGAAACAGCACATAGTAGAGGCCGTCCGTGATCAGCGAACGGTTCTGAAATACCTAGCGACTGCTGGTGTTTTATGGATGCCGCCGGTCAGCCGGGCGGCAAACATCCGGCACTGGTAGAGTTTGAAAGTAAACATCAGGTGTGGCTTGGCAAAGATCTCGCTCACAGTGTCACTTGGACTGACGAGCAGAAAACGTGCATGTCGAAACCACGAGGGACCACGCGCCACCCCATGGAAAACCCGCGTCTCCAAAACCCTAAAATTAGAAAGCTTGAAGTCCGGATGTTTTGCCCCACATAAAGGAACGTTATGTTGTACGAATGGCATGGTAGGCAAAACACGGTTCTTACGAATTCCTGCGGAGAGCCATATAATCAGTACAAGTGATGAAAGCCTTGTATCTTGCTTTGTCCTGCATTGCGATCGCCGCCGGGCAAAGCGGAACCGGCGAACTGCGAATCACAGTGAAGGATGAAACGGGTGCACCGGTTCCAGCGGAGGCCGAACTTGTCAACCAGTTCACGCACACACGTGCGACCGTAGATCTGCCACCGGAAGGCCGCTATTCCTTCCGCAATCTTCCTTTTGGGACTTACCGCCTAAGTGTGACTCGAAGCGGATTCAGTTCCAACTCTGAGCTAATCGACATCCGCTCTGCGGTCCCGCTGGAGCATCCTGTCGCTTTGGGAGTTGAGGCCATTTCGACTGCGATTGAAGTGAAGGAATCGGAAACGTTGATCGATCCCGCACGCACCTCATCGGCTTATTATGTAGGGGCGCAAGAGATCAAAGAGCGGGTAACGGGCCTTCCCGGCCGTGGACTCCTGGACATTGTCGTGATGCAGCCGGGTTGGGCTTTCGAAGCCAATGGCGTTCTTCACCCGCGGGAATCCGAGTACGAGACGCAGTACATCATCAACGGCTTTCCCGTGCAGGACAATCGCTCGCCCGCGTTCGCACCCAGCGTGGATGCTGACGATATCCAAACATTGAAGGTCTATACCAGTGGGATTCCGGCCGAGTTCGGCCAAAAAGTCGGCGGCGTGATTGAGTTGACCACAGACCGCAACACTTCAGCCGGCTTTCATGGCTCTGCCGTGGCACAGGGTGGCAGCTTCGATACTGCCGGGGGCTATGTTTCCGGTCAATATTTTTCCGGAACGACAACTTCTTCGCTAAGCGCAGAAGGCTTCCTGACGGATCGTTTTCTCGATCCGCCGGTGCTAGCCAACTACACCAACCACGCCTCAAACTCCTCGTTCACCGCGACCGTGGAACGCGATCTGAATGACTCGGACCGAATACGTGTTGCCTTTACGCGGCGCTCCACTCATTTTCTGGTGCCCGATGAACTGCTACAGCAGGCTGCCGGGCAGCGTGAGGACCGAACATCACAGGAAACTGCCGGACAAGTTTCTTATCAGCATGTTTTTTCTCCGTCGGTTTTGGGAGCGGTTCGCGGAATGGTACGCGATGTGGCGGGGGATTTGCGGTCCAATCATCTTTCAACGCCTATCGCGCCCCGTCAAAACCGTGGATTCCGGGAAGGTTATGCGGCAGCAAGTCTGGCTGGGCATTACAGGCGCAACGAGTGGAAAGCCGGCGGAGATTTTCGATATGCGTCGCTCAACGAAGCTTTCGGCTTCCATATCGCCGCTTATAAGGTGAACGGTTACCGGCTGTTCGACAAAGACACTCCTGGCGACTTCAGTTTTATCGGGCGGGGTCTGGACCGCGAGCAGTCCGCCTACGTTCAGGACGTAATCCATCTGGGGCATTTCACTGTGAGTGCGGGCGTACGGTTCGATCACTATTCACTGCTCGTGCATGAAAGGGGTTTCAGTCCGAGGCTCGGCGTCTCATGGCATCTTCCGGCAACCGGAACAGTGCTCCACCTGTCATACGACCGCACCTTGGGCACTCCCCCATTTGAGAACATTCTGGTTTCCGCATCCGCCGAGGTACAGACGCTTAATAATGCGGGCTTGTATCTTCCGCTTAAACTGTCTCGTGGAAACTACTACGAAGCGGGGTTCACTCAGGCGATTGCCAAACATGTGCGGCTCGATGCGGATTACTTTTTTCGGGATATTCGCAATTTTCAGGACGACGATCTGCTCGAAAATACCGGCGTTAGTTTTCCAATTCAGTTCGCGCGCGGCCGCGTGCTTGGCATTGAAGCAAAACTTCAGATTCCTCGCTGGGGGGCGTTTTCGGGCTTTCTCAGCTATTCGAATTCGCGCGGAATCGCCGAATTTCCAATTGCCGGAGGCTTGTTTCTGGACGACGGATCGGCTGCGTTGCTGACCGCCAATGGTCGCTTCCCCGTTAGTCAGGATCAACGCAACACCGCGCGTGCAATGGTGCGTTATCAAATTATGCGCCGATTATGGACTTCATGGAATGCGACTTATAATAGCGGACTTCCTTCCGAAGCCCCGCAGCCTTACAACTTCCTTGTTTCGCAGTATGGGCAAGCAATTGTGAATCGAGTTAATTTTGACCGCGGAAGGGTTAATCCCACCTTCTCCCTCGATGCGGCCTTTGGTGTAGATATATGGCAGCGAGAAAAGCGCTCTGTGAGCCTACAGGGCAACGTTCTCAATATGACGGACCGTCTGAACGTCATCAATTTCGCGGGATTTCTTTCGGGCACGGCGATTGCGCCGCCACGCAGCTTTGGGATGAAACTGAGGGCGGAATTCTGACGATTCTGCGAAGATCGAACCTCTAAAACATTGCCGGGCAACGCGGGAGGGGCGAACTGCGTCACACGGCAAGCGCCCGATAAAGCGTGGTTCGGTCCACGTTAATGTAACGGGTCACTATAATTGCTGCCCGCCAGATCACAATAAACGCGCCGCACAAGCCAAGCTATTTTCCCATCCCAGAAGAAGCTCTAAAGCGGCCCGGAGCAGTCAAGGGCGCGCCGTTGTTTGGCGCGGCGGAGCGAA
>JBBQGC010000022.1:0-72734 GCA_038322705.1 Bryobacterales bacterium
ATCCGGCAGAACGCGACCGGCTGATTAACCAAGGCCATCTCTCCGAACTGGAGCGGCTCCCCCCGATGGAGGCGCTCCCGGTCTATTCCGCCTTCGTTCATCCCGCAGCTCCGATCGGAATCCCTGTGCTCGATCAGAAGCGCGATTCGACAGGTCGCACCAATTTTAATAACGTTGAGTACTTCCAACTCCATCGCATCTACATGCAGGACGCGAAACACCTTCTGCTGCGCCATCCGGCCGCGTTCGGAAAGTCTCTGCTCACAGCCCTTTTCACGTATTTCCTCCCCACAGGCGATTTCCCCTTCTTCGGCGAAAATCGCGGCCGTATCCACACGCTGGATCGATGGGTCAACATTCTCGCCTTCGGCCAACTTCGTGAGGCCCCGGCGCGCGTTGACTTGCGAGCATTGTGGGCGGGTGGCGCGTCCATTTGGTCGTTTCTTCTATACACGGGGTCATTCTTGATTTTCGGCTTGCCGGCCTTATTCGCCTACGGGTGTAAGACTCTGTGGACCGCTCTTAGGCAGCCGCGGTGGCGGACGCCGCAAAACGCTTTGCTCGCCTTCATGCTATTGAACATCGCCATGCTGACCACCGTGGTGACCCTGTTCTCGTCGTTTGAGAACAACCGCTATCGCCTGACCATTGATGGTTTCTTTGTGATACTTGCCGCGATGGTCGTGAAATCCTGGATTCCAAACAGGCGCGGGTCAAGCATGATGCGAGGTCTCAATTCCCGAGCCAGAACTGGAAACGGCAGAAGTTCGCTGAGGCCATCTCACAGCGCGAACCCGCACTTTGCAACAGCCATCGTCGCGCCGCGTGGGTCGATCCGGACGAAGCGTTTTATAGGGAAGCGGATCGTTTGTTCGCTTCTGAAGCCACCATCAAGGGCGGCTATCATGGTTTCTGAATGCAGGAACTCAAAGCACTAAATACGCCCGTACTACTACATATCTCGCAGCAGATCGCCGTACCCTTGAAGAGCCTGGTGGCTACCATCTCGTTATTCGACGAAGGCGCCACGGTTCCGTTTATCGCCCGATACCGCAAGGAAGTCACTGGCAACCTTGACGAGGTCCAGATCCGGACCATTGAGGAGAAGCTGGCCTATTTCCGCGAATTGGAAGACCGGCGCGAAACGATTCTGAGCACCATCGAGGCGCAGGGCAAACTCACGTCGGAACTGAAGACGAAGATCGAGTCGGTGTTCGAAAAATACGAACTCGAAGATCTCTATTTGCCGTACAAGCCCAAGCGCCGCACCAAGGCGATGATCGCGCGCGAGCAGGGTTTGGAGCCGCTCGCGATGTATTTGTGGGAGCAGCAGGCTGGTGCGGTTGGAGTGGATGAACTCGCTGCACCGTTCATCAATGCCGATGTCGCTACAAGCGGCGATGCCCTCACCGGAGCGCGTTACATCATCGCGGAGATGATCGGCGAAGACGCGGCGCTCCGCAAGGGGATTCGTCAATTGATGATGGACCACGGCCTCGTTGTGAGCACGGCCATCGAAGGCGTCGAGGATCCCGAAGGCAAGTTCAAGATGTACGCCGACTACCGCGAGCCCGTATCGAAGATCCCGTCGCATCGGATGCTCGCAATCCGTCGCGGCGCCAAGGAAGGCTTCCTCAATTTCCTGATCGAACTCGATCGCGAGAAGCCCGTCCTATTGCTGAAGAACAAAACCATTCGCGAGCACGGCGACTGGGTTCCGCATCTCGAGATGGCAGCCGAGGACGCCTACGATCGCCTGATTAATCCGTCGATTCAGACCGAGGTCCGGCTGGAGTTGAAGGACCGTTCGGACGAAGAAGCGATTCAGGTGTTCCGTGAGAATCTCGAGAACCTGCTGCTCGCGCCTCCCGCGGGTCAGTTGAGCGTGTTGGCCGTCGATCCTGGGCTGCGCACTGGCTGCAAGATTGCGGTCGTGGACGATACCGGCAAGTTTCTGGCTCACTCGGTTATCTATCCGCTCGAGCCGAAGAACGACCTTGCCGGAGCGGTCCGCATCTTGTCCGGCTTGATCCATACGCATAATGTGCGAGCGATTGCGATCGGCAACGGAACCGGCTCGCGTGAGGCGGGCGCGTTCGTGCAGGACTTCCTGAAGCAAGCGGGGCTGAACAACATCTTCAGCGTCGTGGTCAGCGAAGCGGGAGCGTCGGTCTACTCGGCATCCGACCTCGCACGGCAGGAATTCCCGGACCTCGATCTCACGGTTCGCGGCGCTATCTCAATTGCGCGGCGGCTTCAGGATCCCTTGGCCGAGCTCGTGAAGATCGACCCGAAGTCCATCGGAGTCGGTCAATACCAGCACGACGTCGATCAGAAGAAGCTGCGCCAAAGCTTGGAGCGAACGGTCGAATCCTGCGTGAATCGCGTGGGCGTCGAGTTGAATACGGCATCCTGGGCGCTGCTGCGATACGTGGCGGGCTTGAAGGAGAGCACGGCGTTAAAGATCGTCGAATACCGGAACGAACACGGGCGTTTCCGGTCGCGCGTGGCGTTGAAAGCAGTCCCCGGCTTTGGTCCGAAAACGTTCGAGCAGGCTGCGGGTTTTCTGCGGATCCGTGACGGGGAGCAGCCGCTCGATCAGACCGCTGTCCACCCCGAGTCGTATCCGGTGGTGCAGCGAATCGCGGCGTCATTGAGTGTCAGCGTGGCCGAGTTAATCGCGAAGCCGGGACTGGTGGAGAACGTCAAGATCGAAGACTTCCAAACCGAGACAACCGGCGTCTACACGCTTGCCGATATTCGTGAGGAGTTGCGCAAGCCCGGACGCGATCCTCGGGAGCAGTTCACCGTCGCCCACTTCCGCGATGACGTGCAGCAGATCGCGGATCTGCAGCCCGGTATGGTGCTGGAAGGCGTCGTGACGAACGTGACCAAGTTCGGCGCGTTTGTCGATATCGGTGTTCATCAGGACGGACTGGTCCACATCAGCGAACTCTCGAACCGGTTCATCAAGGAGCCCTCTGAGGCGGTGAAGGTTGGGCAGATCGTCAAGGTGAAGGTGCTCTCGGCGGATGCAAAAGCGAAACGCATCGCCCTCTCGATCAAGCAACTGCTCGAGCCTGTGCCACGCCCGCAGCGGCCGGCTCCGCCGAAGAAAACCGAGCCTCCGAAGCCGACGATGGACGATAAACTGGCTGCGCTGGCGGCGAAATTCAGAAGCCGGTAATCAGCGTTCGACGCGCTCGGCCGCGAGCATCTTTACCATCTCCTCCAACTGGTCGATCCGGCGGCTCAGGTCATCGATGGCTTGACCCTCCGGATCGGGCAGGTGTCCGTGCTCGAGTTCGCTGCCCGCGGAATCGTCGCGCGAACGCACAACGCGTCCGGGAACGCCAACAACGGTGGAGTAATCGGGAACCGCACGGATCACGACCGAACCCGCTCCCACTTTGACGTGATCGCCGACACGGATGTTGCCGAGCACCTTTGCGCCGGTGCCGACAACGACGTGATGGCCGATGGTGGGATGGCGCTTGCCGCGCTCCTTCCCAGTCCCGCCTAACGTGACGTTCTGGTACACCAAAACATCATCGCCAATTTCTGTTGTTTCACCGATGACGACGCCCATGCCGTGATCGATGAAGAAGCGCCGGCCAACGCGCGCGCCAGGATGAATGTCCACTCCGGTGAGAAAGCGGTTGATGTTAGAAAGCACGCGCGCAATCAGATACCAGTGCGCGCGATAGAGCCGGTGGGCCACTCGATGCAGCAACACTGCGTGGAAGCCCGGATAACACAGGACCACTTCGAGGACGCTCTTGGCAGCCGGATCCTCGCGGAAGATTGTGTCCACCTGTTCGCGAATTGTGCGGAACACTACGACTATTATCCTCCTGGAGCCGCGCTATAATCCTGACAAACATGAACCGCGCGTCCGAGTTCCTCGCAGCAGTCACGATTTCGATGCTGGCCACCGGCTGTTCGTCGCAGGATGCACCGAAGAGCACGGGTGCAAAATCGACGCCGGTGGCGTTGCCGTCGAGTCTCATGATCGCCGAAAACCGCAAGCATCCGTTGGCCAAATATCTCGAAATCGTCGGCCTCCGCCCATCCGAATCGAAGCAGGGGAAGTTGACCGTGCGCTTCGGTGTGGTCAACCACTCCGATGCCGACATCGCCGACCTGGGGCTGGACGTGAGTTTGCGGCCCGCGACCGCGAAGCCCGAGGATGCCCCGTTCTGCTCGTTCACCGTCAAGATTCCCGCGCTGCCGCCGCAGGAGTTAGTCGGTGCAAAAGGCGAGTGCGCGACATCGCTCCGTGTGTACGAATTGCCTGACTGGCAGTTCATTCGAGCGTCGTATCAGATCACTTCTCCGCAGCCGTAGCTGTCAGGAGTTGGTACAGCATTTCGATCATGACCGCGGCGACCGGCGTCAGTAAGCCCGCAAATACCGCGAGCGCGCTGATCTTGAATTGTGTGATGACTACGATGCAGGCGCCGCCTATCAGGACAAAGCGGAGTCCGGCGAGAACGGCAGATCCGGAACTTCCCGGCCGTTGTGTGTTCACCAAGCCGGCTGTCATCCGTTTGAGCCGGCTCAAATTGTAGATCGATGCCGCGGCCGCGACGGCGCAAGACAGAGCACTCAGCCATCCTTCTTTCACCAGGAAAAGCAGCACCGCTGCGCCGCCTAGAACTCTCGCCCCCCAGCCGATGCGCTCGATCGCCCGATCGTAAAAGGCCGGGTCGTCGTTCACTTGGTCTCCGGGTCGGCCAACAGGCTGCGTATCACCTCGACCAGTCCACCCACAATACCCAAGATTAGAAACACAACCCTCAAGAAGGATGTTCCGAACGCGCGATCCAGCAAATATCCGATGATGTACCCGGCCGCCGCTCCCGCCGGCAACACAAACGCAAGTGACATGTATTTGGCGACCTGCGCCATCACATCGTCGCGACGCGCAGCCATTATGTCCGCTTCCTTTTCAGAATGTCAGGCGCATCTGCGGCACACTCCTGAACCAGCACCCCCATCTTCGGATGCGTTGGCGTCATATCGGGATGTAGATCCAGGTCTTCCAATGTCTCTGTAGTGGTCGGGCCGATGGACGCGATCACCATACGGCCGAATGCTGCTCGTACTTGGTCCTCAAGTCCCGATTCGCGCGCGATGCGGAATAAATGGACTGCCTGCATCGACGTAGTAAATAGCGCAACATCGAACTGACCCGCGGCAAGGCGCTTCGCAGCGTCGCGCAACGGATCGGTGTCTTCGGGCATATCGTACTGATACACCCGAACCGCCGTCACGTGAGCGCCGCGGTCGCGCAATCCATCGAGCAAAGCCATGTTCGTGTTCCCGTACTCTTGAACCGCGATGCGGCGCTCCCGCCGGCCGTCCAGCGCGGTGAGCAGCTCGCGCCAAGTGTTTGGCTCTGGGACGATAATGTTCGGTGGCACGCCCATTTCTCGCAGCGCGCTGGCGGGTTTGGGGCCGCGTGCGACGACGGTGATTTCGCGCAATGCAGCCGCGAACCGTTCCTCGGGATAGCGAGATGCGAGCACCTTATTCAGTGCGCGGGTGCCCACGCCCGTGAGGAATACGACGAGATCGAATTCACCGCCGAACAACTTCTCCGCAAACTTGAACGCCTCTCGATTCGATTCGAGCGGCACTTCGCGCATGGAAGGGACCACGACCGGCTCGCCTCCCTGACGGCGAATCAATTCGGCCATCTCGTTCGCACGTCGGGTTTCGAAGGCAAGCACTTTCATTCCGGCGAACGCCATACGTTCACTGTATCTCTTGAGCCGCCCGCCGGACATCGTCGAGGAGAGTGCGCATGTCTGCTTTCGTCGTGCGGTAGTTCAACACGCAGCCACGCAGCGCGAACCGGCCGCGCACTCGCGCGTTCGACACGTAGCTTCCGCCGGAACGCTGCACTTTGACCAGAATGCGCTCGTTCAATTCATCCAGATCGGCGCTATATGCCGGCGGCGAGTAGCGGAAGCAGAAGATCGAGAGTTCGACCGGCGCTAGCATTTCGAAGTCGGCGGACTCGCTCACCAGTTCTTCGAAATAGCGCGCGCACTGAATATTCTCCTCGATGGCCTCGCCGAGCATCGCGGTTCCAAAGCATTTCAACTGCAACCAAACGTTCAGCGCGCGGAACCGGCGCGACAACTCCGGCCCGTAATCCCAGAACGCGAATGCCTCGCGATCCTCGAGACCGATCGGTTGTGTGTAGGCCGCGTCGTGACTGAACGCCGCGCGCGCGGTCTCCGGATCGCGATACAGGATGCATCCGCAGCCCATCGACGTGTATAGCCACTTGTGAGGATCGAGCGTGACGGAATCAGCGTGCGCGATATCGCGGAAAAGGTGCTTTGCGGAGGGCGCGAGCGCGGCAAAGCCTCCATACGCGGCGTCGACGTGCAGCCATATTCCGTAGCGGCGCGCGATCTCCGCGATCTCGCCGATGGGATCGAATGCGCCCGTGCTGACCGTGCCCGCGCTAGCTGCAACGCACATCGGTTCAAAGCCATTGTCGATATCGTGCTCGATCCTTTTCCGGAGATCGTTCGTGTCCATTCGCAGCGCAGCATCCGTGAGGATGTGGACGACGTTCTCCTCGCCGATTCCCGCCATTCCCGCCGCCTTTTGAATCGAGAAATGGGTCTCTTCGGAGACGTAAACGCGTAACGGTTTCCGTACCGTGTGCATCCCGCCGCGTGCCGCGCCGGGAGCCTTGTGATGGCGCGCGGCAACGATGGCTGAGAAGTTCGCCATGGAGCCGCCGCTCACGAAGAGTCCACCCGCGGTCGCCGGATATCCGATCGCCTGCTTCATCCAATCGACCGTGAGTCGTTCGATTTCCGCGGGCGCTGGTCCCGATCGCCACGACGTGACGTTCGCATTCAAGGTGGAAGCGAGCAGGTCGCCGAACGCGGAGATCGCGGTCCCCGGTGAAGCGACATAG
Organism: Bryobacterales bacterium; assembly: GCA_038322705.1. Lineage (GTDB taxonomy): Bacteria > Acidobacteriota > Terriglobia > Bryobacterales > Bryobacteraceae > TMP-7. Next base: position 6,947 of record JBBQGC010000022.1, read on the forward strand.
CCGAAGAATCGCGGGTGGCCGTTATGCCGGCTGAGCGCGAAGATGCGTTCTCGAACCAGCTTGAGCAGTTCCTCCGGATTGCAAGGCAGGTCGGGCAACGGCTCAGCGAACAGGTCACGCACCGCCTCGCCATTCGTCGCCGGCATGATCGGGATGCTGGGGAGCGACTGGTAGTAGTTCGCGACGATCTCGACTGCCGCGCGCCCGAGTTCTCGCACGGCTGTCGCGTCCAGGTCCATTGGTGTGGGCATGTCCGGATCGTATCGCGCTTTTACAACTTGTTTACAGCCTGTGTACGACTTTGCCGCCGTGATCGGTCACCATCGCTCTATGACCGATTGGGCCGATTTGCCGGATGAAGAGCTGATCGTGGCGTACCGCGTGGAGAGAGAGCAGGGCGCGCTCAGCGAGTTGTTCCGGCGTTATCAACCGCGTCTGAACGGCTGGTGTTTGCGCTTCACACAGGATCGTGAAGCGGCGCTCGATCTCGCGCAGGAAGTGTTGTTGCGCGCGTTTCGCAGTCTGCACACGTATCGCGGCGATTGCCGGTTCTCGACATGGCTGTACGTGATTGCGCGAAACCAGTGCTGGTCCGATCGTCTGAAGCGCGCGAACGAGCCGGTTCATTTGCCGGCATGTATGGCTTACGATGTCGCCGACAGGGCGGCGAGTATCCATGAACGAGTCGAGACTGAACAATGGCTGCAACGAAGCTGTCAAGCGATCGTGCGCGCGCTGAGCCAGACCGAGGCGCACGTGATGATGTTGCACTATGGGGAAGAGGTCTCCTTACGCGACATCACGCTACATCTGGGTTTACGGAACAAGAGCGGTGCCAAGGCATACATCGTGAGCGCCCGGCGCAAATTGAGCGGGCTGATTCGGCCGAATGCGTGTGGCGTAATGGATCGGCCGATGCTAGGATAGGTATACCGACGTACGAATCGGGGACGTAGTTCAGTTGGTTAGAACGCCGGCCTGTCACGTCGGAGGTCGCGGGTTCGAACCCCGTCGTCCCCGCCATTCCTTCCGGCCCGCCATGCATCCGTGCTATTTTGACCACAACGCCACGACACCGGTGTGTCCGGAGGTCATGGACGCGCTGATCCCGGCGCTTACCGATGTGTTCGGCAATGCCTCGAGCGTGCACCATTTCGGCCAACTCGCCAAGCAGAAGCTGGAAGCGGCGCGGCGTCAGGTAGCGGAGATGCTACGGTGTCATCCTTCCGAAGTGGCGTTTGTGAGTGGCGGCACCGAAGCCAATAACCTGGCAATCCTCGGATCCTTGCGGCGGGGCGGTGCGGCTGGAAAGCATATCGTCACCACCGCGATCGAGCATCCGGCCGTATTGAATCCGTGCGGGCAACTCGAACGCGAAGGCGCCTCGGTGACTTATGTTCGGGTTGGCGCGTCCGGCATTGTGGACCCGGATGACGTTCGGCGTGCGCTGCGTCCCGAGACGGTATTGATCACGGTGATGCACGCCAACAATGAACTGGGCACGATTCAGCCGCTGAAGGCGATCGGTGAGATCGCGCGCGAGGCGGAGGTGATGTTCCACTCCGATGGCGTTCAAGCCGCGGGCAAGATGCCCATCAACGTCAATGAGTTTGGTGTCGATGCTTACTCGGTTAGCGGCCACAAGTTCTACGCGCCGAAGGGCGTCGGTGTATTGTACGTCCGAAAAGGGACGGACCTCGAACCGCTGATGTTGGGCGGCCATCACGAACGGGACCGCCGCCCCGGTACGGAGAACGTACCCGGCGCGATCGCTCTCGGCAGGGCGGCTACTCTCGCGCGGGAATGCCTGGAACAAGACTCCGTGAATCCGGGAGCGTTGAGGGACCGGCTAGAGAACGGAATCCGCCATCGAGTCGACGGCGCCCGAGTGAACTGCGCCGGTTCCGAGCGCTTGCCGAACACATCCAACATCTACTTCGAAGGGGTGCAAGGCGAGCCTCTCTTGATCGCGCTCGATTTGAAGGGATTTGCCGTGTCGAGCGGGTCGGCCTGCTCGAGCGGGGCTGTTGAGCCGTCGCACGTACTGACCGCGATCGGGTTGAGCCGCGAGGACGCGCGCTGCTGCCTGCGTTTCTCACTCGGGCGATCGAACGATGCCGCTCAGGTGGATGCGCTGATTGACGCCGTCGCACAATCCGTCGCTCATCTCCAGAGACTCGCCCCAACAACATGTCTGACTCATTGATTGCTGTAGCTATGTCGGGGGGCGTGGATAGCTCCGCCGTCGCTGGATTACTGCAACGCCGCGGCGAGCGGATTGTCGGCATGACGATGCAGCTTTGGAACCAGCGCCGCTTGCCCGAATTGTCGGGTGGGGAAGCGACCGGCCGTTGCTGCTCGCTCGACGATGTGTATGACGCACGCTATGTGGCGGAGCAACTCCAAATTCCCTACTACGTTGTCAATTTCGAGTCTCGCTTCGAACAGAACGTTATCAAGCCATTCATCTCCGAGTACCTAGCCGGGCGGACGCCTGTGCCGTGTACGCTGTGCAATAACTTCGTCAAGTTTGACGAGTTCCTGGACATGGCGGCAGGTATTGGAGCCGAGCGGGTAGCTACGGGTCATTATGCCCGTTTGGACTATAACTCAGAAACGGGCCGTTATGAGATGCGGCGCGGCGTGGATTCGAGCAAGGATCAGACTTACTTCCTGTTTGGCCTTACTCAAGAGCAGTTATCTCGAACGCTGTTCCCGCTGGGCGATCTCAGAAAGGCCGAGGTCCGGGATCTGGCACGCGAGTTAGGTCTGCCCGTGGCGGAGAAGCCGGATAGTCAGGAAATCTGTTTCGTTCCAAATGGCGATTATGCCGGGTTCATCGACGCATACTTTCGTGAGCAGGGCGTGAGCCCGACCGAGACTGTGGGCGAAATCGTGGACACGAGCGGGCGCGTGATGGGCGAGCACGGCGGCGTGCACCACTTCACTGTTGGACAGCGCCGGGGGTTGGGAATCGCCACGGGCGAACCGCTGTATGTGATCGCGACGGAACCCGCCCAGAAGCGGGTGATCGTGGGGCGGAATGACGACTTACTACGAAACTCGTTGACTGCGTGCGACGTGAATTGGATTTCCATACCGCCGATCGTTACTGAGGTGCGCGCGCAGGTCAAGATTCGAAACAAACACAATGCCGCGGAGGCGACGTTATACCCGACGTCCGACGCTTCGCGGACTGAAGTTCGCTTCGACGATCCACAGCGGGCGGTAACTCCCGGCCAGGCCGCCGTGTTTTACTCCGGCGACCTGGTACTAGGCGGCGGCTGGATCCAGTAACTCCATTTAGAAAATGAACTTCATCTCGAGCTGTAGACGCCGGGGATAGTTGTTCTGTGTTGACGCGCTGATAACTCCGAATTGATTCGATGTCAGACTCAAGTTCGGGGCCGGGAACAACGGGTGATTAAAGGCATTCAGCGCCTGCACACTGAAGCGCAGTGTCTTGCCTTCCGTGATACGGGTATCCTTGATCAAGGACAGGTCCACGTTGTTCTGTCGCGGACCTCTCAATGACGGGAAGCGATAAGGATTGACGCGGAGGTGCGACACGGGCTGGGCGTTCGAGTTGGTGACGAACGCCGCGGTGTTGAGCCAGCGGTTAATCGTACGTTGATCGATGGGTAGCCCAGGATCGGCTCCGTTACCCGCGAAGAAGAAGTCCCCGTTGTTGGTTGAAGTGGTTGCCGAGTAGCTACCGATAGCTAGCGGCAGTCCGCTCTGGAACGCCCATATGCCGGTAGCTTCCCAGCCGCCGATCAAGCGGTCAACCACAGGGTTCAAGTTGGTGAGGAGCCGGCGCCCGTGTCCGAACGGCAACTGATAGATGCCGGTCATCGCAAAACGGTGCGGAATGTCCTGATCGGAGATCATGCGGGTGGGGGCAGGATCGGCGGCGTTCAGCAACTCTGTCGCCTGCATGAACTTCGAGTAGGTGTAATTGGCGTTTACGGTCAGCCCGCGAGTGAATCGCTTCTCGAGCCGGAGCTGGAGACCGTGATACCACGAATACCCTTCATTGGCCGAGGTGTTGATGGCTCCGAACTGAGGATAGGGAAGCAGGAGCTGCTGGCGTGAGATTGTCTGAGACGTGAAGCTGGACGGTGTACCGGCCGGCATCGCGATACCTGAGAAGGGATTCGGCAAGGCGGCGGTCAAGTACGCGTTCTGGGTATTGTCGCGAGATCCCAGGGTGCTGAGATATTGGTTCGGAAGCGCGTTTATGTTCCGAGTCAATTCGATGCGGATACCCTTGTTGCCGACATAGCCGGCTTCGACCAAGACGGCGCCCCGGAACTCATGCTGGACATCAAGCTGCCAGCGGTAGTTTGTCGCGACTTTGGGGTTTTGATTGAAGAACGAGATATTCTGTCCGATATTTGTCTGAGCTCCCTGCGCAGCTCCGACGGGTTCGAGGACGCCATTGGGAAACGGGTTAGACAGCGTGTTGACGACGGTGACATTGTCGGGCGCGAAAGCGTTGAACGTGGTGCTGCGGCTGAATCCCGTTTGAATAACATCGCCGCGCCGTTCGCCGAGGAAGCCGTTATACATGCCGAAGCCGCCGCGGACTACGGTGCTTTTCGGCAGTTGATAGGCAAAGCCGAACCGCGGCATGAAATTCAGCTTGGGTGTGTTATACAGCGGTCCTCCGGTGCTGTAAGTTAGGCCGCCGCGCACGTTAATGGCAGTGCCGGGAATGGCCGGATTGGCCGCGTAGTTGGCTTGGGCCGCGGCCGCGAAAGGCTGAGGCGCGTTGGGATCGAAACCCTGTACCGTACGGTTATAGCGCTCTTTCAAGGGAGTCTCGAATTCGTACCGCACGCCTAGGTTCAGGGTCAGTTTGGGTGTGATTTTCCAGTCATCCTGGAAGTAGATTCCGTAAGTCATGGACTGTTCGGCATAATCCGCAGTACGCGAAAGGAGGCTGGAGTTGCTGGGCAATCCCAGTAACAGGGCGGCGACTGATTGACCGTAACTGCCCGGCGCCGCAGGAGAGTTGTCTTGCGGGCCCCTGGTGTAAGTCGAATCGAAGTTGAACCGGCCGGTTTGATCGTTGCTGAAAAATCCGTCATTCTCACGATAGGAGCGCCAATCCACTCCACCGCGGAGCGAGTGCGTACCGGCGGTTTTGGTCAAAGCGGCGGAGAATGAGTGAGTGTCTACGGGACGGTATTCTCCGGTGAAGCCAGTGCCGATGTAGCCGGTAAGATCGATGCGTGGAAACCTGCGGGCTCCGGCCGGTATGAGGGAGTTGTAAGACGCGGGGAGCCCGAGTGTTGTCAAATCGAACCCTGTGGCATTTGGGTTGCCGTCACTTCCCCGGATAAAGCGGTTGTATCCGTAACGCAAGTCAAGAACAGTAGTGGGCGAAATAACAATCGTGTCGTCCAGAACTCCGTTATATGAATCAAACAGGAATTGTACTCCTGTCGCATCGGTTCCGAAATAGTCGTTGTAGTAGCTGTTCCGGATGTATGTGCTATAGCGGCCATACAGGCGCTGTTTGTCGCCGATGTTGTGATCGATGCGGGTCGTGTAGTTGTAGTACTTCGCTACCTCAGCCAAATCCGGCTTGAGCAGGTTATTGGTGCCGTCGGGATTACCGGGTGACGTTGGGGCGGGGAAGTACTTGTCCAAAATAGCTTTGCCAACCGGGTTGAACAAGCTCGCTGGAATAATATTGCCGGCGAACGGATCTTCGACATAACGGCTGCCCACCGCGCGGCGTGTGTAGGGGTTAAAGATCTGATAGCAGTTATACGGATTTGAAGCTGTAATACACGATTGTCCTCCGGCGGCCGGCGCCAACAACGCGGAGAAATCGCCAGTTTTCATCGCAGGACTGGGTACTTGCGGCGTCGTGCTGTCATAACGGGGGCGAGAGTCATGAATGCCCTCGTAGCCGAACATGAAGAAGGTTCTATTCTTGCCGTTGTAAAGTTTGGGGAGCCACGCGGGTCCGCCGATCGAACCGCCCCAGCGGTTGAAACTGAAGTCCGGACGCTCTTTACCCAACCGGTTATTGAAGAAGTCGTTCGCCCAGAGACTCTTTCGAGTTAGGCCGTAATAGGCCGTCCCGTGAAACTGATTTGTGCCCGATTTGATACTGAGGTTGGTGACTCCACCTTCGGTGTTACCGACGGCTGCGTCGAAAGTAGCGGTTTGAATCTTGAACTCGGCCAGCATGTCGGTGGGTGGGACATAGGACGCGATCACTTCACCGGCATTGGCGGTTGCAGTGGCTGGTGCGCCATCGAGCGTGATGTCGCTGCGGTCGCCTCGCGTGCCGTTCATGGTGAAATTCGCGATGTGCGACGGCTCAAACGGACGGTCGAGGCGAGGGCTGCCGACGAATCCGGTGCCGCTTGAAACTCCAATGAGCGCGAACGGATTGCCGTAGGACAGCGGCAGATCCATGATCTGCTGAGACGTGATAACGTTGCCCATCGAGGCAGTTTCCGTGCCGAGCAGCGGGGCGCTATCCGATACGGTGACGCTCTGCTCAGCCGCGCCAAGCTCGAGGGTGCCGTTCACTTCGATGCGATCCGCCACTTGCAATTCGACGTTGTCGCGAATGAAGCGCTTGAATCCGGAGGCGGTGACAGTAACCTGATATTTGCCGGGCAACAGGAGAGGCGCGGTGTACAGGCCCTCCTGATTGGTTTTGAGCGCAACTGTTGTTCCCATCGCCTTATTCATTACGGTGACTTCGGCATTGGGAACGACTGCGCCAGTGGCATCGGATATGCGTCCGACGATAGTGCCGCGCGTTTCTTGACTCCACGCGGAGGAAAGGATGAGCAGCCCTGCTGACACAGCTAAGGCCATGCAACGTGACATTTGACTAACCTCTGGCACACAGTATATAGCGTTGCGCTCCTATCAGCAGAGGGTGGCGGCCGAGCCGGGGATTACGGCTTCAGCGGCGCGTGGGGCGGGCGCGGAGGCGGTTGACGAAACGAACTCCGGAGCGGCGTAAGTGGCTGGATTCGCTGAGCCAGCGGCCATGGTGAGCGGTTTGGCCGGGGCCGGGGCAGGGGCTGTTTGGGCTTTGCGGCGCTCGCTTTGAATCTGCTGGAGGCGGACGACGGCGCGGTTGAGCTGGCGTTCGATGGCGCCCATATAACGGAGCAGGCGATCGAAGCCGGGACTTTTATCGGCCAAGAATAGGTCGGGATTAACTTCGAGTGTAGTGGACTCGCATTGACGGGCGCGGGCGAGCCGCCAGGTGCACGCGGCTATCTCGCCGGTGATTTCGATCTCAAGTTGGCCTTCGGGTTTGCGATCGGCGGTGATGGAGGCGAGGAGGGCATCGAAGTCTTCGTGACTTTCGCCTTTGATGACGACTTGGCGTGCGGTGAGTCCATGCTTGATGGCGTTGCGGCTGGAGGTGATCTTGCCTTCGGCGGTACGCGGCCCGGTGGCACGGAGGGCGTTGCGGTTGACACGGATGCAGACGGGTCCGGAGCCGGTGGATGGGGCAGCGATTTTCATGATAGTTCTCCTTTATTGAGTAAAAAAGGCCGCGGGTAAGACGGCCTTGTGTGCTAGTTGCTTCCTGACATCATGTTAGAACGGGGTGTGGAAGTGGGCGTGGGATTGGTGCGTGGACGGGGCGAGATAAATGGTCGGGGAATGTTGGGGACGGCGATGTTTTGGGTTATTTGTCGAGAGGCGTGAACGGCGATGAGACGCCAGGCGGATTCCTGAGAGTGGCCACCACATGCGACGCGGGGCTCTCGAAGATTACCGCCTCATTGACGGGATTGACACCCGGCGGAATCTCGATTCGATATGACTTGTGCGCCTGTCCCGCGACGATGCGTTCCATTCGATCGCGGCGCTTGCCGTTCTCCATCCAGACATGCGTGATCTCGAGTGCGCTGCTCGATCGCAAGCCTTCGCGGATTGCCGCCAGGCGCGGAGTATCCATCGCCATTCCCTGCAGCCGGCATCGAACGTAAACTTGCCGGGCGCCTGGCGGCAGATTGCGAACCTGGCGATCGACTTCCGGCCAGCGCAGCGTGCGATCGATCGGTTCGCCGTCCATCCATTTCAATTGCGGATCGTACGTCCAGAGATCCTGGAACGGTCCGTCAATGGTCAGCGCCCAGGAGAGCGATGCGGTTTGCGGCTGACCGGCCAGGGGCCACGCCGGAACTTTGCGAACTTCGGCGGTGAACTTATCCGGCGCGAGGCCATCGCTTAAGTCAAGAAATCGCGCGCCGGCGTCGAAGCCGGAAAGGTTGCCGCCATCGGGCGCGCTGACTTCAAAAATGATATCGCTCGCGGCATCCGTCGTGTTGACGGTATAAGTCTGCCCACCGGCTGTAACGGCAGCGGCATGGCTCCTCCGCACTGGAATCGGCGGCAACTCGAACCGCTCAACATTTGACGAGGAGTATTCCATCGCGTTAACGCCCGCCGTCAACTCCGGAAGCGTTCGCGGATTCAACTGAAACCGCGTCGTCAGCATCAAATCGCGAATCCCGCCGCCCGTGCGACTCACTCGCACCAGATATCCGTACGTCCCGGAGACGGCGTTGCGGCTTCCATGTTCCGACTTCGTCAGCACGGCGGGCGCGGCGGTCCACGTTCCCTGGTGAGGGCCGCTGAGAGTAGCGGCCGGAGTCCACTCGCGTCCTTCGTCCACCGAAGTTTCGATGCTGACGCTGTCCGCCGCGCGCGGAAGCGTTGCTGTCATCTTGAAACTCGCGTCGATGATCACGTAGGGACAAGGCATCCGGTACACCGCGCTCAACGCAGCCGGTATTGACGGCCGGTACTCCTGCACGCCCGTCGCCCACTGCCGCGCGTCCTTCTGGCTGCGAGGGCCATCGGCCGTTCGGATTTTATACTGGGCGACTTCCTGTGGAAACTCACGCCACGTTGCACCGTCGAAACGATACGGCAGATAGTACAACCCCGCGGGCTCGGGATGGAAGTACCGCACGATTCGCTCACCGGGCCGCAAAACGAAATCCATGGTGTGCCCGGATTGGTAACGCCGAAAAGGGTAGACCCAGTTGTCTTTCGTCGTTGTAAAGAGCGCCGCTAAATCGGCGATCGCGTGAGCGCGTACGTCGGCTGGATACCAGGGCGAATCGACGTTCGCCGTGTCCGCCTGTCGAGGACCAACCAGTTTGCCGGTGATAATGGCGCCGTCCTGCTCAATCTGATGGACGGAGGCGACCGGACGCTGATTCATTGGACCCGCCGCGCCAAGCGAGTTATAACCCATCATGTCCGAATCGAAGTAATGATAACCGCCGTCGTAAAACACTTCCGCCACCGTGTGTCCGGTTAGGAACCAGACGCGAGCATCGTCGAATCCACCGGCTCTGAAGACGCTCTCGAGTAGCGGAGCAATGTGGTAGCACAGGCCAAAGCCATAGCTATTCAGCAGCTTCACTGGATCGAGGACTTCGCCGCCCGGCTCCTCATACGCCCAACCGGCGATGTGATAAATCATTCCTGGCTTTACGAACCTGCCGTCGGTGAGAAAGAATCGCCAGATCGCCTCGGCTTTCTCGCGCGGAGTTTTCGCATGGGCCTGCTCGAAGATGCCTCGGACCATGGTAGTGACGTCGTGCGCATCCGGCTGGCCTGACTTGATAACATGCGGCGAATAAATCTGCGCCGGCACAGACATGCCGATCAGCAGAGCACAGATAAGAACGCGGCGCATCTCAGTTCACAAGCAGAGCCAGTTCCCTGGTTTCACCGGTGAAGCAGTCGCGAATACGAATCCTCCACTTGCCCTCGGGATCGTTCACCGCCAAGGGCAGCAGCTTGCGCGCATGTCCGCCGGGTGCGATCACATTCCCGGTGTAATGCGGCTTCAGCGTCCCTTGTGGATCGAAAACGTCCACGTGGAAGATGTGATTGCCCGCGGGAGTCGCCCCAGCGCCGATACCGAATTCCACTAGCGATCCGCGCTTGGCCTCGGAAGGAGCGAATACGTTCAGCTTCGGAATGGCAATGGGCGATACCGTCAATATCACAGGCTCGTACGGACCGACAGTCGCGTCCACGGACTGCTTCCGGCCGAGAGGGTTGCCGGTTCGGGAATCGTAAACGTACATCGGCGCGGGCAGCTTGAGCTGCACTCGAGCCGGCGCCTCGAAGCGCTTGTTCGACCTGAAATCGGGCGGGCCAAGCTCATCCACTCGCAGCAGCGGGTTCGACATGAGCGTCACGATGTAGACCCCGCCATTGCGAAACACATGCGTTTCGACACCCACGACGGTGTTACCCGCGCCATCCGTCACCGCGAACTCGGGCTGGATACCGTTGGCACGGAACAAATCTCTCAGCAGTGTGTGCGTGGGGCCTTCCTTGCCGGTGAGCCTGTCTTGCAGGTAATCGAGCGTCGCGGCCTTCAGTGAAATCGCTTTACCGTTGCCAAAAGTTCGGACGCTGACCGGCTCATTCCGGGCGCCTCCAAACAGATCGGCCAATGGCGAGGCGGAAAGCCTGCGGCTGTGCTCGTTGAACGTACCGGGCTCACCATCGGCGATGGCGATGCCGCCCTGCGCAACGAACTCGCGGATGGCCGCCACCTCCGCCACTGAAAGAGACGACGAGCGTGGAAGCACCAGTACGCGATAGCCGCCCTGGAGCAACTCGCCCGCTTCCAATTGCGAGTACGACACAAAGTTATACTGCAATCCCTGGTCTTCAATCAGCTCGCACCAGGATTCGCGCAAGCGCAGGAACTCATCGTCGGTGCGCTCGATCATCGCATTGCGGTCGATCCACTTGTCGCCCTCCGGACGTCGGGCGAGCATCCATTCGGTTCGCATACTGGCTTGCGAGTAATGGATAGCGATCGGGTCTGTAACCGGCCGGCTATTGATGATCGCAGCTCCCGCGCCATTCCGAATCTCGTTGTAGTACTTAGCCGCCTCCGCGCCGCGCTCGCCGAGCTTTCCGTTCACGGCATATTCGTGTTTCTCATCCCAGATGATCAAGCCGCGATGCCCGTGGAACAGTTCCCGCCAAACGCGCTGCTGCTCCCATGGACCTTTAGCGAACCCGGTCGAGACCATCGCCATCGCCGGATTCAGAGACCGGATGATCTCGACATTGTTGCCGATATCGTATGGCTCGATCGCAGTCAGCGCCTGGGTGATGCGGGCGTAATCGTAACCACCCCAGCCCGGCCGCTGGCCGCCGCCGATGTTTACGTAGGCGTAAGGATCCACCGACTCGATCGCCTTCCGGCCCATGGCCAGCGCGTCCGCGAACGTGACGTCCATCCACTCCTTGAAGTCGGCCCATGCCGCGAAATTGTCGCCTGGCCGCTGCATGGCTTCATGAGTAGTTGGCGGCGTCACCAGATCCCAATTGGTGAATGCGGATCCCCACTCCTGGTTCAATGCCGCGAGCGTCGCGTAGCGGTTGCGCAGCCAGCCTCGCATGGGCACAAGCGACTGATCGGAGAAATCGAAATCCCAGAATGCGGCGAGATCCGCGATCCCGCTCTCGTCCGCCAAGCTATAGAAGAAGGGCCGGTACGGCGAGTTTCGTTTCGCGGCTTCCGTCAACCGGTCGTGAATGCGCGCCCGCCACACCGGATCCCAAAAGCTGGGATGCCGTTTGAACGCTTCCTTGCTCGATGGATCCTTGCGGTAAAGGTCCTTGGCTTGAAGAAACGACCAGTGCTGAATACGGTCCGGGCGGAAGCGATGATATTCGGAATAGTAATCGGTGCCGATGTTTTCCGAATACCATCGCATATCGTTGGCGATCATCGCCTCGGGTAACCCGGCCCCTTTGCCGCCGTGTTGGCCGCCCGTGATCCCGATGCTTCGCAGCACCGGATAGGCGTCCTTCGGATAGGGCTGCCACATGATGATCTGGTAATCGCGCCATCCCCGATCCGGGGGCATCGCGGCAAAATCGATACCCGCGCCTTCCTCCCGATTGTCAGACGCGTTCTTCAGATCCTTGCCCTGAATAGAGACGTGAACCTGAAGATGATTCTTCATGGCCACCGCGCGCCGAACATCGAGCGGGAAATGAATTTCCGACTCGTCATTCAGCTCGAATGGGATCGCACGGTCTTCCACCACGCGGCCGAGCACGTCGGTCCAGTGAAGCGTTAAGCGCCCGGCGCCCGTGATCGCCGATGACATACGATATTTGGCGGCGATCGTCGAGTCGCGCTCGAGCGCCGTAGAGGGCAACACGATCTCACCCGCAATCGAGACGGGCGCGACGATAAGCGCGGCGAGAAAAGCGGCCGCCCGCAAGGAGCTAGAAATCGATTCTGCCCTGGAACTGCAATAGCCGAGCCGGCCCGACACTCCCATTAATCACCCCAGCGTTGTTTGGTTGACCGAAATTCTTGTGATTCAGCAGATTGAAAACCTGCGCTTCCAACCGGAGCTTGATCCGTTCCGTCAGTGGAGTGACTTTATAGAACGAGCTATCGATGTTGTAGAAGCCCGGCCCGGTCATGTAATCCCGCGGAATATTGTTCAGAAAGTCATTGTCCAATGGGTTGGCCCGGCGGATGAATGTCTGGCCCGCGTACGGCTGCCCCAAGTCGGCCCGATTGACGCTTGCATCGAACCAGCCGGCCGCCTGGCGCTGGTCAGTAGGGAGAATCCCCGTCTTTCCGGGAGCGAGAATTGTATTGGAGCCGCGCGCGCTGTAGTAAGGCGAGAAGAACAGACCGCTGCGCCAATAGTAGAAAGCGCTAGCATTCCAGCCTGAGACAATCCGGTTCACCAGGCCATTGCCTCCGCTGAGCAATGCCTTGCCCTTGCCGAACGGTAACTCGTAGTTGAAATTGAAGCTGAAGTTATGCCGCGGCAATCCACTGTCATTCGCGTAAATCGAGCGGAGCCGCTGCTCGGTTGAAGCATTCCCAGTTAGAGCGGCAGGAAGTAATTCCAAGCCGCCGAAAGAATTATTCGAGCCTTCCGCCGTGGTGAGAGTCTTCTGAAAAGTGTAGAAGGCCTGCAGCACGAGGCCGTTTGAATAATTTCGCTTTAACTCTGTCTGGAGTTGGTGAGAATTCGAGTACCCGATAAACCGCAGCAAGTCCATCGCGCCCGTGCTGGAGCTCGTGAAGTCCGGGTAGAGCCGGCGTTGCGCGGCGCTGGCGCCAGCGGGACTGAGGGAACGCGGAGCGGGAACGTTGATCGGGTCGTATTGCACCAGGTTGCCGCCATGCGTGCCGACATAGGACGCACGAGCGCCCAGCAGGAATGGCAACCGGCGCTCGAGTGTGAAGTTCCACTCCTGCGCCATTTGTGTTTTGTAATTCGGATCCCAGGGCAGAATCGACCATCCGTTGCCTTTCGAAATCGAAAGGGCGCTCGGCGTGATGAAGTTGCTGCCGAACGTGCGGGCATTGGGCGACTGGTTGGCATAGGCGCTTCCGCCCACCGGGAAGGCTAACTCGGCGGCGGTCGCGTCGTTATTGTCGACGTTGCTCTGATAGCTGTAGCTGAAGGGCGGATTTCTGCGGGTATTCTGGTGGTACTGCACCAGCGGCATCACCCAATTGTAAATTCCGTATGCTCCACGCACCACGGTCTTTTCATCGAGCAGAAATGCGGCCCCGATGCGCGGCGCGAAATTGGCTTTTTGCATATTCCACAAGCTGGTGGGGAAGCCCGCCTGGCTTGCCGACTGGAACTTCAGTCCGGCCTTGGTGTACGCATCCACGACCGCTTGCGGGAATCCCTGGCTGGTGATCGGGCCGTCGCCGGCATAGACCACCACCGGTCCACCGGGCGCGCTCAGATTCAGCGTCGAGGCCTGGTTACGCTTGTCCCTGAACGGACTCCAGTACTCGTAACGCAATCCGGCATTCACCGTTAAGCGACGATTGACTCTCCAATTGTCCTGCGCGTAGACGGCATAATCGTTTTGCCGGGTGTAAAAGCGCGGATATTGGTTCAGTCCCGAGTAATCGACATAACCCAGCAGCATGTCCGCCAAGCCCGCGCCAGTGTTCGGCACCTGGGAATTGAACGTGCCCATCGCGGCCGCCGCCGGATCCATCAGACCCGTGAAGCTGCCGGAGAAATTGTAGTCGCCCCCAGGCTGTCCGGTCTCGAAAGTATTGACGTTGCTGCGCTGGTAGAACAAGCCGAATTTCATTTCGTGCTTGCCGCGCGTCCACGACAGGTTATCGGATGCCGTCATGGTCAGACTTGGCGCATCCTGCGGGTTGTCGCGATCGATTCCGTCGAAGTATCCCGAGGGTGTCCAGCTATCGCCGAAGTAGACGCTTGGCCATGCGACCGAGCCCGGATACGTGGGCAATCCAAGCGTCTGCGTGATGGGCGGATCGATGATCTGGGGTCCACGATAGGCGTGGAACCGTTGCACGCCTCCGCGAAGTTCGTTAATCAGATTCGGCTTGATTAACTCGGTGAACGAAAGCGCCGCGTTATGACCGCCGATCAGCCGGTTATTCGGGTTCAGAAAATACTTCGGCCCGAAGTTCGCCTCGTCGGTGTAAGTGTAGCGACCGGAGAGCCGGTTCACGCCCAGAACCTGATCGATCTTCGCGGTTACCAGTGTCCGGTCGTCCTTGCCAGTGGCGTTCGGATTCTGATAATTCTGGCCGTCGTAGTAAGGGATATTGACGTTCGGATTGGGCAAGTAACTGGCCACCTTCAGGCCCGCGGGATTCAAAACATTTTGCGGAATGATGTTACCCGGAAACTGAGTGCGCACGTAACTCTTGGTGGCCGGATCGTAACGCGTGGTGAGCGGATCGTAGATTTTGATGAGGTTACCCGCATCGTCGGTGTAGTTCGAGAAATCGCCCTTCTTCCAGGCGGGCAGCGGCACGATGTAGCTTTCCGATGCGGCGTTGCGCTGCTTGATTCCTTCCGCGTCTACAAAGAAGAACGTCTTGTCCGTGCCCTTATAAAGTTTCGGAATCCAGACCGGTCCCGCCAAGTTACCGCCGTATTCATTTCGAACCAAATGACTCACGAACTGTTGATGAAAGCTCTTTGCGGCCAGATGATCGTTCTGGTTCAGTTCATAAAGCTGGCCATGGAACTGGTTAGTGCCGCTCTTGGTTACCACTTCAACCATGCCGGCGCGGCTGTACTCGGCGTTCGAATTGGCGGTACTGATCTTGAGTTCCTGTATGGTCGGCAGAGCTTGCGGAAGGCGCTGCAGTTCGTTTGTGTAGCGCTCGGATGCCGTCATGCCGTCGATCAGATAATCGATGGATCCGCCCGGAATTCCGTTGACGCGCGTGAAGCCTTGACCCTGTCCGGCGAAGTTGTTGGCTACCACGCCGGGACTGAAATTCAGGATGTTCAAGAAGTTCCTGGATTGCAGCGGCAGCGCCTCGATACGGGTAGCTTCCTTCAAATCGGAAAGCGAGGATTCGACAGTGGTGATGACGGGCGTGACGTCGCTGACCTGGACCGAGGTGGCGACTGCCGCGGTGGTCAAGCCAGGATTCACGCCTGCTTCCTGGGACACGCGGAGAGTCAGCTTGCCCGACCATTCCGCGAAGCCCGGGGCAACGGCTCTGAGTTCATACTCGCCAGGCGGGAGCGCGGTGAAATCGTAGTCGCCCGAGGCGCCCGTGGTTGCGTGACGTTTCTCGCCGGTGCCAGTGTTTGTCAGATTCACCGAGGCGTTGGCGATGGATGCGCCGCTCGGATCGGTGACAGTTCCCTTGATGGTGGCGTTGGCGTTCTGCGCATGAACGGGCGAGAGCATTGCGCAAAACACGATTATCAGAGCCAATCGAATCGCAAATACGGTTTTCATGCGGGATCCCCCCAGAATCGGATTAAGAGCGATTGTAACAAGTCGACGGGAGCCGGTTTCGATGGTCGGGTTGGGCGCCCGACCGAAGCGAGACCCCAGCAGAACTGCGGCTACCGAACCGGCCATGGGCAGGTAGACTGGGTTTATGCCGCTGTCCCAGCGCATCGTCGCCTGAGATCCTGGCGGGCAAGCCAGTGGTCCGCGGGACGCGTCTCGCCGTCGAGTTCATACTGGAGCTCGATCCGACGGACACGGATGAGTCGAATTTGAGTAGCATTCAGAATCAACTACTTTGACAGCGTCTCTGCGCCGTAAAAAACAACCTTTGTTTGACTTGGAGAGGCCGGCGTTTCGGCCGCGAACTTCTTCCAGCCATCCAGTTCGATTCTTCGATATGCCGTTCCGCTTTTTAACCATTTTTGACGGCCCTTTGACGAACCAACGTGGCTTGGAGCTTGCGACACAGGTGGTTGCGCTTGCTTACGCGCGCGGCTCTGATGGGGCGTTACCATGGAAGGACGGCGTCCAGAGTTATGTCCCATCCTTCCCCTACGCGCCCCATCACCGGCGATGACATTATTTCCGAACTTGTCCGGAATGTCGAGGCGGGTGCGTTCAAGGTCCGGTACACTACTCTGCTTCCCTGCGTCTTCAACGTCTATTTGCACGCGGACGACTTCGACCAGATTCGCCCCATATCGAGCTTCGTACGGTCGGAGGCGCGGGCGGCGCTGGATGAGCATTTGCAGGGGCTGAACAAGGCGCCGGGGCTGCCTTCCGTCGGAAAGTGGCTCGGCTTGGGAGGCGGCCGGCAGGTCGAATTCAAGAAGCTCAATCGCGAGTGGACCATCGAATTTCACCGCGATGTGGAGGACCGGCTGAGGCGGGGGGACATCGAGATCTATTCCGAGCTCGGCTCGTCCGAGGAGGATGATTTCGGATCGGGCGCAAAGACGACGTTCATCACGCGGCGCCCCATCGATCAGGCCGCTGAGGCAGAGCCGGGCGACGGCGGAACGCAAGCCGCTGCACAGCCTCGCACTGAGCGCCAAGCCCACGCATATTTGCGATACACGGGGCCATCCGGGCCTGTGACGTTCCCCATCACGCGCGATCAGACGGTGATCGGGCGAGGCGGCAAGGCGTTCTGGGTGGATGTGAAGCTGGAAGGTCCCGCCGACATTTCGCGCGAGCATTGCCGCATCCGCCGCGA
Organism: Bryobacterales bacterium; assembly: GCA_038322705.1. Classification (GTDB taxonomy): domain Bacteria; phylum Acidobacteriota; class Terriglobia; order Bryobacterales; family Bryobacteraceae; genus TMP-7. The sequence goes on from JBBQGC010000022.1 coordinate 23,946, forward strand.
CGCCGCTTCGAAGACGTTCTCGATCAAAGACCTGAGCCAATATGGGACCACGGTCGACGGAAGCGCGATCCCGTCGAGCCTGGAGCGCGGCGCCAATGGCGACAAGGTGGACCGCAACATCGAAGTTCCGCTTCCGGCGCGGGCGCGCATTGGACTTGCCGACGTGTTCTTTCTCGAGTTCGAGGCAGTGCAGGCTGAATGAGCACTGAGACGCTGTTCCGGCTGCGTATTCCGTTTGAACTGGCGCTGCTGGTATTGACTGCGGTGTTGGCCTGGCTGGCCGTGCGGCGGAGCGACTGAACGTGACCACGCCGAAGGCCGATCTGCGTTACGCCGGGCTTACGCACACGGGGCGGGTCCGCACGGAAAACGAGGATCGCATATATATGGATCCCGAGCGCGGCCTCTTCCTGGTTGCGGACGGGTTGGGGGGGCATGCCGCCGGAGAGCGCGCCGCGGAAACAGCCGTTGAAATGATCGCGAAGCGGCTGGCGCGAAAGACGGGCTCGCCGGAAGAACGGATGCGCGAAGCCATCGCAGTTGCCAACAACGAGATTCACGCGCTGGCCCAGACCCGCGATGACTGGAAGGGGATGGCCTGCGTGGTGAGCGCCGCTCTGATCGAAGATGGCGCGATCACCATCGGGCATGTGGGCGATTCGCGCGTGTACCTGCTCGATTCGAGCGGCATCCGGAAGGTAACAAAGGACCATTCGCCGGTGGGCGAGATGGAGGATTCGGGCAAGCTGAGCGAGGCGGCGGCCATGGCGCATCCACGCCGCAACGAGGTGTTTCGGGATTTGGGGTCGGAGCCGCACAGCCCGGACGACGATGAATTTATCGAGATCCTGAATTTTCCGTTTCGTCCGGATGCGGCGCTGTTGATCTGCTCGGACGGGTTGAGCGATCAGGTGACGGCAGAGAGGATTCGGCGCACGGTCGAGGACAATGCGCGGGACCCTGAGCGTGCGGTGAACCTGCTGGTAGCGGCGGCGAACGAGGCGGGTGGAAAGGATAATGTTTCGGTGGTGCTGGCCCAAGGCCGCGACTACGCACGAGTGGCGAATCCCGCGGAGGTGAGCGCGCCGGCGCCCGGGCGCGGACGATTGCACCCGGTGCTTGCGTTCCTGGCTGGTGCGCTGCTCATGCTGGGTATTGTGGCGGCAGTGCGGCCGTATGCGGTCGAAACTCCCGGAGGTCTCGGGTTCGGCTACGGGACGGTGCGCGGGCCGATTACCTGGAGAGTGAAGCCGGGCGAGAATGCGATCGGCGAAGCTTGTAAGAAGGCGCGCGCGGGGGATACGATCCTGGTCGAGCCGGGGACTTATCGTGAGAGCGTTCGCGTTCCGGCGGGCGTTGCACTCCTCAGCACTGCGCCGCACGGTGCGATTGTCACCAGCCCGGAAACGGCCATTCTCGCTGAGGGGATCCAAGGAGCGCGGCTCGATGGTTTCAAGATTCTGGGGCCCGGCAAAATCGGCGTGCGCATCGAGAGTGCGAATATCGAGGTCACGGGGCTGGAGATCACCACGACCGAAGAAGCTGGCATCGCGATTGACGGCGCGTCGGCGGGGCTGATACGCGCGAACACGATTGTGTCGAACTCCGGCGCGGGGATCATCGTGCGCGGTTCGTCGACTCCATCGATTCTCAACAACGTGATCACCGGCAACGGCAAAGCTCCTGGTGGGCTGCGGCCGGGCGTGGCGATCGACGGGGAAGCAACTCCAGTTCTCGCCGGCAACACGATTTCCGATAGCGGTGCGGAACAGATCCGGACGACGCCGCTCGTCAGCCCGGAGACGCTGTTCGCGAATAACTTCATCGCGCCTGGCGTGAAGGACCGCAAAGGCCTGATCAAGGTGGTGACGCGTTGACGCCTGGGACTTTTGGGCGCTTCACGCTGCACCGCAAACTGCCGGCCGGCGGTATGGGACGCGTTTACGAAGCGATGGACGATATGTCGCATCAGAGGGTTGCGCTGAAGCTGATCGATCGCGGCGCCGACCCTGAGACCATGCAGATTGTCGCGGCCGAGCGGCTGGGCGTGGAACTGCATAAGCGTCTGTGCGCGCTCGATCCGCGGATTACGGCGGTGTTCGAATCCGGGGAAACGTCGGAGTACTTGTACATCGTGATGGAGTACGTCGACGGGCAGGACCTCTCCGAGTTGAGTGCGCGCGAGCGGATCGGATTTTCGTTTGCGGCGCGCATCGCCCAGGATGTACTGGAGGTTTTCGCCGTTACTCACAATTTCCGGACGGAGATCGACGGACGTGAGTATCGGGGCGTGGTGCACGGCGACATCAAACCGCGCAACATCCGCCTGACTACGGTGGGCCAGGTGAAGGTGCTCGATTTCGGAATCGCCAAGGCGATCTCGACGACGCGGAGTTACACGCAGAATCCTTTCGGGAGCGTTCAATATTCGTCCCCGGAGCGATTGAACTCGGGCGAGGTGACGGTCAGTTCCGATTTGTGGGCGGTGGGCGTTGTCCTCTATGAGATGATCGCGCGGCGGCCGTATTTCGAAGGGGAGAGCAGCGCCCGGCTGGAGCGCGCAATCCGCAATTATTCGGCGATACAGCCGTTGCCGGAAGATTGCCCGGAGGCGCTGAAACAGATTCTCGAATGCGCGCTCGCGCCCGATCCGGAGTGGCGTTATCAGACGGCGGAGGCTTTTGCAAACGACCTGAAAGCGTTTCGCGACGGGCGGGATCTGACCGCGGCATCGCACGCGGCCGAGTTGACGCGGCGTACGGCGCGCGGCGGATCCGGGGAAAGCGAAACGCGGCGAGGCGTCGCGACCGCCGATCCTGTGGACGACGTGACGCGCCGCACGACACGCGATTCGAACGGCCACTCGCCGGGCGAGACTTCGCGGCCGCCGCGCGTGCCCGTATCGACGGTGAAGGATGCGCGGAAGGGCGGTCCGCGGTGGGGCCGCATCGCCCTGCTCGTATTTATCGCCGCGGGGGCGCTGGCCGGTTACGAATTGATGAAGGAGTACGTCGTGTGGCAGGACAGCAGCGGGCTGGTCCGCGATATCGAGACGGAGCACGAAGGCACTCTCGACACTGCATGGGATCGATACCAGGCGTTGACCAAGCGCGCCAATTTCGGATGGTCGACCTGGAGCGCGCAGAGCGCCCTGCGCAACCGCCTGGCGGCCGATGCGGACCGGGTGATCACCGGATACCGAAATGCCGACTTCCCGACCACGACCGAAGCCGATTGGATGCGCGCGCGAGTCAGCGCCACTCGCGCCCTACAGTTGATGCCCGGCGATAAGACGGTGCGCAGCATGATTCGCACGATCGACGGCCAGTTGAACCGGATCCGCGGCACGGCGCATCGGGATTCGCGGGCGTTGCAGCAGTCGCGCGAGAACTTTTTGGAGGCTGCGCAACTCGACTCGAAGTCGCCCGATCCATGGTTGGGTTTGACGCGGCTGTACGTGTACTCGTTGCACGACGTCGACAGCGCTGAGGGTGCATTGAAGGAAGCGGAGCGACGGCACTATACGGCGGGCAAGCGGGAGACGGCGCAATTGGCCGATGGGTATCGCGACCGGGCGGAACGGGAGCTGCGGTTGGCGCAGGATGCGCAGAGCGGCGCGGAGGAGGATCGATATATCGACCTGGCGCGGAGGGATTACGAGCGAGCGCGGCAGTTATACGAAAGCATCGTGCCGTGGGGCAACGCGGCGCCGAATCTGCGCAAGATTTACGATGTATTGGAGAAGCTCGGAGGCGCTGCGCTTCGCAACGAAGAACAGCCGCATTCGGAAAGCACGTTCAAGAAATGGTGGCACAGGCTGCGGCTGATCAAATAAGACATGGCTGTCACCCGTAGCACCGCCGCCGCGCGCGATCGCGCCGCACCCGCGTTCCCGTCGGGGCCTGCGCGGCCACGAGTCCGCGAATTTATTGGGCTCGTGGGCGCCACTGTTCTGGTCGCGTGCGCTCTTTTCCTGGCGTGGTCCGGCCGCGCGGCACGGCTGGGAACGCCCGAGCAGGCGCCGCTCAATCTGTCGGGCCTTCAGCGCGCCGAGCAGCTCTATCCTTATCTAACGTCGCTCGCTTCACCGGCCGAGCGGCAGTACGTGGCCCGCAAGATCTTCGAACGCGTCAGGGATACGACCGTGCCGAACGCCGGAACAATTGCACGCATTCGTGTTCCGGTCCGCGAAGTGAAGGGGACGCGGGGGCTGACGGGTTTGCAGGCGCGCGCGGATAAGAACGTCGAAACGATCACTCTGCTGACGGGGGCGCAATTCAGCCACTTGAAACCGCTACTCGTCGTGCGGACGCTGCAGCAGGCTCGCAACCGGCTGCTGTTGTGGACGGCAGTGTTTTTCGCGGTTTTCTTCGTGGTCCACATCTTCTGGAGCTATCGATCGCACCGCGGAGCATCGTTCGTGCTGCCCGCGCTCGAACTGTTGAGCGGCATCGGGCTCGCGCTGATGATCACGCTGCGGGATCCGGTGCGCGACACGCTGATGTTCGTCGAATTTATACAGGGCGTGGGGCTGGGCTGTATCGTGCTTGCGGTGGCGAGCACGGTGGATTATGAGCGGCTGACGGGTCGCCTCAGCTACATCCCGCTGATTGCCGGCTTCCTGCTGTCGGCGGCGCTGATCGTGCTCGGGTCGGGACCGACGGGCAGCGATGCGAAGGTGAACCTGTTCGGGTTTCAGCCGGCGGAGATCATTCGAATTCTCGTCGTGTTTTTCCTGGCGGGATACTTGGCGAACCGCTGGGAGTTTTTACGAACTTTGCGGGAGCGGCGCGAGGGGCTGGAGCGAGTGTCGCGCTGGGTGGAAGTGCCGCGACTCGAGTATCTGCTGCCGGTTGTAGCTGGGGTCGCCGCATCGCTCGCGTTCTTCTTTCTGCAGAAAGATCTCGGACCGGCGCTGCTGATCGCGTGCCTTTTTCTTGCGATGTACGCGGTGGCGCGGGATCGTTACCTGTTCGCATCGGCGGGGCTGGCCATCATCCTCGGCGGATTCATCGGCGGATATCTCGTGGGCTATCCGCGCACGGTTTCGCAGCGCGTGTCGATGTGGCTTTCGCCGTGGGACAATTCCGTGCGCGGCGGCGATCAAGTGGTACACGCGCTGTGGGGGTTCGCCACCGGGAGCCGTTTTGGCGCGGGACTGGGACTTGGGGAGCCGGAGAGCATGCCGGCCGCGCACACCGATTTAATACTGGCTGCGCTGGGCGAGGAATGGGGATTTGCGGGAGTGCTGGCAGTGTTCCTGCTGTACGGCGCGCTGGTCTACTTCGGCTTTCGCACGGCATTGCGCGCGCGTTCGGACTACGCGTTTTTTCTGGCGCTCGGCTTGACGTTGACTGTCGCGCTGCAAGTCGCCTTGATTGCCGGAGGCGTGCTGGATCTGCTGCCGCTATCGGGCGTCGTGCTGCCGTTTTTGAGTTATGGGCGCACGGCGTTGATCACCAACTTCGGCATCTTTGGAATTCTGGTGGCGATTGCGCGGCAAGGCGGGCCTGGCGACCGGACCGAAGCGTTTCGCCAGCCTGCACTCGCGGTGGCAACTGTGGTTGGCGTGTTCGGCGCGGTGCTGGTGGCTAAGGCTGGGTATGTGCAACTGCTGCGCGCCGATCCGATTCTGGGGCGCGGCGCACTCACGATTCAGGCCGACGGATTCCGGCGCTTCGAATACAACCCGCGCCTGCTCGCCATCGCGCGCACGATTCCGCGCGGCGGCATTTACGACCGCAACGGCCTGCCGCTGGCAACCAGCAACTGGGAGGAGATTGCGCAGAAGCGCGATGCCTATACGCGAGCCGGCATCACGCTTCCCGCCGAAGCACCTGAGGACTCGCGCTTCTATCCGCTGGGGGCGCGCGCTGTTCATCTGCTGGGCGATCTGCGTACGCGGGCGAATTGGGGAGCTCGCAATAGCTCTTATGCCGAGCGCGATTTTTCGATCGCGCTGCAGGGCTACGACGATCGCGCGACGGTGGTCGAGGTAAAGGATCCGCACAGCGGCAAGCCGGCGTATACGGTCCGCTACGATTACCGCGAGCTGGTTCCGTTGCTGCGCCACAGGTATGAGCCGAACAATCCGGAGGTCCGCCGGATACGGGATCGCGATCGCACGCTGCGGATGTCGATCGATGCGCGGTTGCAGTGGCGCGCGGCGGATCTGCTGGAGCGCCAGTTGGCGAAACTCGGGCGTACCAAAGGCGCGGTAGTGGTGATGGATCCGGCCAGCGGCGATTTGCTGGCGGCCGTGAGCGCGCCGATGCCGGCCACAATGCCGCCGACGCTGCCAGGAACTGGAGTAGACGATACGATGCTCGACCGCGCGCGATACGGCTTGTACCCGCCAGGGTCGTCGTTCAAAATCGTGACTGCGATGGCGGCGCTGCGGCGCGATCCGAACAATGCGAATCAGCAATACGAATGCAAGCGCCTGCCGGATGGGCGGACGGGGAACTACGTCAAGGGTTGGGCGCGTCCTATCCGGGATGATGTCAAGGACACTGCGCCGCACGGGGTGATCGCGATGCGCGCGGGTATTGTGGTTTCGTGCAACGCGTACTTCGCGCAGCTTGGCACTTACAAAGCGAGGGCCGAGGGGCTATTGGAAACCGCGAACCTGCTCGGCATTTCTGTAGCGAATCCGGCGAACGCGAAGACGTTGCGCAACGCGATTCCGCAAGCCTCCTACGGGCAGGGGCAAGTGGTTGCGAGTCCTTTTCAAATGGCGCGTGTCGCCGCTACGGTGGCCGGGGGTGGCGCAATGCCCTTCGGACGGTGGGTGATGGACGCGAATAATCCACGGCAGCAGGCGGCGCAGCGAGTGATCGGGCCGGAGCTGGCGGGCCTGGTCGGCGGATTCATGCGCGCGGCGGTCACGTCGGGAACGGGCCGCGCCGCGGGGGCTTCGAAGGTGGAGATCGCGGGAAAGACGGGCACCGCGGAGTTGCAGGATGCGCCGAGTCATGCGTGGTTTATCGGCTACGCGCCCTATGGGGGCAAGCGCCCGCTGGCGTTCGCTGTGCTGATTGAGAACGGGCAATACGGTGGTACGGCGGCCGCGCCGCTAGCTGCGGAAGTGATGAACGCGGCCAAGGATTTTGGATTATTCGAGAGAGTGGAATGAGCCGCCTGCACGATTTCGAACGCATGCTGGACGATAAGCTGCGAAAGCTGTTTCGAGGAACCGCGCCACAGGGACACAAGCTCGAGTTGGTGGAGGTTCACCGCGCAATCCTCGATGAGGTGGCAAGCCGGATTGAGTCGCTTCCGCGCGGCCGGCGCTTGTTCGCGTACCCGCGCGTCACGGTGAAGATCCTGTTGCCCGATGCTGACCGGCGGAGTTCCTATGAGGCCGCCTTCGTAGAAAATGGAGCCCTAGCGCGCGACATCGCCGGACGCATCGCGGATGAACACGTGGACCTGCCCGAGAAATTCCGCGTCGAGGTCGATTTAGTAGACGAGTTGCCGGAGAGCTTTGCCAGCCGCGGATTCGAGATCGAGTATCAGACGGAGGCCGCGGCGAAAGCGGCCCCTGCTGCTGCGATGCCGGCGATCTGGCTGAAGGTGCTTACGGGGACGGCGGATAAGGCGGAGTACTCGCTTCGCCGGGCGCGCGTGAATATTGGGCGGCTCACTGATGTGATCGATTCGCAGCAGCGCCTGCTGCGGCGGAATGACATTGCATTCGCGGAGACTGCCAATCCTACCGTGTCGCGCACTCACGCACACATCGAATTTCAAGCGGGCACGGGCGAGTTCCGGCTGTTCGACGATCGGAGCGCGCAGGGTACGACTGTCTTGCGCGACGGCAATATTATTCCTGTGCCGAAGGGTCCGAGCAAGGGCGTTGTGCTGTGTCCGGGCGATGAGATTGTGGTGGGGCAGGCGCGGCTGAGTTTCGAGATACACTCAGAAGCCGATACACGCTGAGGCGTACACGATGAGTGTGTATGAATGTCAGATAGGACAGGATCACGACGTGGGCAAACGCATCAATGTAGTTCTATCGGAAAAGACGATCAGCCTGCTTGATCGCGCAACAACGAAGGGGAACCGGAGCCGGTTCATTGACCTCGCCGTACTTCACTATCTAGAGACTCACGCGAAGCATAGCCTGCGCGAGCAACTGGCCGCTGGCTACCGCGCGAACGCCGAACGAGATTTGGAGATGGCGGTAGAGTGGTTTCCGCTCGAGGAAGGGGCCTGGCGTAGGTTCGAGCTGTCGCGCAGTAAAACTGCCGAACGCAGACACAAATGACCTTTCCCCAGAGGAGCGGTTGATTAGCCTATCGCTTGTTGATCTCTACCAGACTGCTGAAAAAGGCCAACAACCGCTTGCTCGCGCGCGCGGCTCAGATTGCGTCGTCCGTGTTTTCAGGCACTTACCGCCGCGACCGGGAGTGTTCGCATCCGGCCTTTTTCCGGCAGCCTGCTACTTGCAAGTCGCGCGCGAGTGACGGCACACTGAGGGGATGCCCGCCTCAAAGAAACGCACTGTCGTTCCCGGAAGCGACCGTAAGCCTGCCGTTGGCGCTTCGGTAATCGGTCCCGCTGATCCAGCTTCCCGTGCCGACGTCACACTTCGGCTACGTCCCGGAAAGGGAGCCGAGCAGATTCAAAAAAAGGCTCTGAAGATGGCCGAGCTCCTGCCAAAGGACCGAACCTATGTGACGCGGGAGGAGTTCGCGGCCAAGGCGGGCGCCGATCCCGCCGATTTGCGATTGATTGACGATTTCGCGCGCGAGCACAATCTCACGGTCATGGAGATCAACGTCGCGGCACGCACCGTTCGCCTGAACGGGACTGTCGTCGATCTGAACGCGGCTTTCGGGGTCGAGCTGAAACTGTTTGGCGCAGAGGGTCAGCAGGAGTATCGCGGGCGTACGGGTAAGATTTCGCTTCCGGCGCCGATTGCGGAAGTCGTCCAAGCCGTGCTGGGTTTGGACAATCGCCGCGTCGCGAATCCGCACTACCGTGTTCGCGAGGTGGCGGCCAATGCAGCGGGCGCCGACCAGAGCGGGGGCGCGCAGCCGCGGAATGCTCCGGACGGCAGCTTTCGGGTGCCCGACCTCGGGCGGTTGTACGCGTTTCCAACGGGCCTCGACGGCACCGGGCAGTGCATCGCGCTGATCGAACTGAACGATACCGCCGCGAACGGTAAGCCGACCGGCACGGGCTATACGCTGTCCGATCTGAACACGTATTTCAAGAGCGTCGGGATTCCCACGCCGCGTGTTGTTTCGGTGGGCGTGGACGGCGGCGCCAACGTTCCGGTTGCGGACCCGAACACGGATGGCGAGGTTGCGCTGGACATCGAAGTGGCCGGCGCTTTGGCTCCCGGCGCGCTGATCGCCGTGTATTTCGCGCCGAACACGACAGCAGGCTTCATCGATGCGGTGAATGCGGCACTGCACGATACCGTGCGCAGGCCGTCGGTGATTTCGATCAGTTGGGGAGGTCCCGAAGACGGATCGCCGCAGCAGTTTCTGGACGGGATGGCGCAGGCGTTCTCCGACGCGGCGGCGCTCGGTGTGACAGTGTGCTGCGCATCGGGGGACAACGGATCGGCGGACATGGATCAGCAGAGTTGGGACAAGAAGCCGCACGTCGATTTTCCGGCCTCGATTCCGTTTGCGTTGGGTTGCGGCGGGACGAAATTGCAAGGATCGGGAACAGCGATCGGAAGCGAGGTGGTTTGGAACGAGGGCGCGCGCGGTGGAGGCAGCGGCGGGGGCGTGAGCAATGTGTATCCCAAGCCCGCTTATCAGACGCGCACGCAGATTCCTCTTTCGCCTTTGAAGAAGAAAGGGCGCGGCGTTCCGGACGTCTCGGGCGACGCCGATCCGCAAACCGGCTATCAGGTTTTCGTCGGCGGGAAAGCGGCGGTGTACGGCGGTACCAGCGCTGTCGCGCCGTTGTGGGCCGGGCTGATCGCGGTCATCAATCAGCGGCTGGCGGCGAAGAAGAGTGGCAGTGTTGGCTTTTTGAATCCGCTGCTGTACGGCCAATTGCAAGGCGTGTTGAACGACATTACGTCGGGCAACAACGATATCTACGGCGCGTTGAAGGGTCTGTATAAAGCGGGACCGGGTTGGGATGCATGTACCGGGCTTGGGTCGCCAAACGGGACGAAGCTGCTGAAGGCGCTTGGCGGCTGACGGCGCTCAGGGCGAAATGCGGTAGATCCGCACGGGGTCCACTTGGGCAATGAGGCGGAGGTTGTTTCGCAACTCCTGGTCGAAGCCGGGCTGCGCGGCCACCGCTTCATTCTCGGCAATGAAGTAGGTCGCGCCGCGCTTGGCGCACGCGCGTAAGGCGGCGAGCGATTGTTTCTCGCGGCAAATGCTGAACCCTTTCCGGTCGAGCCAGTAGAACATGTACGACGCGTCGGAGGCGACCATGTGTCCGCCGCGTCCTTCGCAGATGCCGCCGGTGGTGACGATCAACGCGCCGGGAGGCAGGGCAGGGGCGATGCGCTTGGCCGCCTCGTACAGATCGTGTCCATCGTTCAAGCGGACATCCTGGACCGAGAGGTTCAGCCCGATATACAGCGAAGGACAAACTGCGGCTAACGCCAGCCAAGCCCATAGCGACGCTTTTCCGGAGCCGGCTTCGTTCACCAGGAGTAGGCCCGCGACCGCGGCGGCGCCCAATAGCGCGAGCTGAACGGGCAGCTCCAGCGCGTGACCGACCAGCCGCGAACTTTGATGGGGCGCGACCGAGCGCACTAGCTGACCGATGAACGTCCATGCGACCGCTCCCACCAGCGCCGAGCCGAGTAGGACAGGTGCTCTCTTGACCCCGGCGAAGTTCACGGACCTCAGCGCGCCGATTCCATGGCCGAACAGAAGCGCAGCCGCCGGGGCGGAGACCACGTGATAATACCAGGCCCACGTCGACCCGACTGTGCGCGCGCACAGGAAATAGTAGATCGCCACCGATGCGAGCCAGGACAGTGAAATCCGCACAACGCGGCTTCGCCGGTCGGCCCAGATTCCATAGCCCGCAACGACAACGCCAACGGCCAGCCACGCAAACCAAAGGTCCAAACCGGCGACGCCCGCCGCAAAACGCGGGTCCCGGAAGAAGTCGAGCCCGATCCAGTGGTCCTCATTCGAGACGCCTAGCGAGTTTTGATACACGCGCCAAAGCCGGTAGGCGTGCCCGTACCATAGCAGCGCGGGCGTGAGAGTCAGAAACGGAAACAGCAGAACGAGCGGCTTGCGGAAGGCAGCGAAGCCGTCTTTCCAATACAGAAGCAGACAGAAGAAAATGCCGATGTGAGCGGCGGGCGACTTGGCGAGAATCGCAAGCGCCGTGAAGATCGAGGCCAATACGTAGTGATGAATCCGGCCTGTGTCCATCCAGGAGACGAAAAGGCAAGCCGCCAATAAATAGGCAGCCAACATCAGCCCTTCCGGCTGAATTGCGTGACCCATCGCATTCGGAAGCGGGCCCACGATGAAGAACACGCATGCTGCCGCCGCGGCTGCGGTGGGCAAGAGACGACGCGCCAATCCGAAGAGCGCGGCCATCGAGACGAGCGAGAAGAACCACGTCACCAGACGCGCGAATACTTCGTGGACGCCGAACAGCTTGTAGAGGCACGCGACCAGCCATGGATACAGCGGGAATTCCATCTCCGCGAAGCCCGGCCCATCGCGGCGCCAGTCGATGCGCGGGTACAAGATGTTCATGCCCTCGCGATAAAAGTTTCTCGAGATTGATCCGATGTCGCACTCCCGCCAGGACGGTGTGTCGATCGGGCGTTCCGTGCCGAGCAGGCGGATTCCAGCGCCGATCAGGAAGAGCAGGATGAACAACGTTGCGGGAGCGATGAACCTGGCGGGTTTGTCCGGCGCTGCTTTTCCATTCTGCGCCGCTGTCACAGCAAATCTCGCGTGAGGGGACCGTAGATGACCAGAGCCGCGGTGAGTGCCCACGCGAACGCGTTCAGCAACGTTGGGGTGTCGCGCCAGAACAGCCGCGCGGGATCGCCCCCTTGCCCGCCGTAGAGCAAGAAAATATAACGGAAGAGTCCGAAAACGACGAATGGAATCGTCAGCAGCATGTTGCGCGATCCGAAGCGTTCGAGAGTTGCGTCGGCGGTGGTATACAACGCGTAGGTGATCAACGCCGCTGTACCGCACATGCCCACCAGCATCTCGAGCATCCGGGGCGAATACTCGTGCAGAGTGTTCCGGTGTAGCAGCGACGGACCTTGCAGCAGATTGATTTCGTGAAAGCGCTTGCCGAAGCTCAGCATCAGCGCCAGCATGAAGGTACACAGAATCAACCACTGTGTCGCGGGCACGTTGATCGCGTAGCTTCCGGCGAGCGCGCGCAGCACAAAACCGAGCGAGACGATCATCGCGTCCAGAATCACGATACGCTTCAGCCCGAGAGAGTATCCGAGGTTGAGCGCCAGATACACAAGTGCGACCAGTTGGAACGACTGCGTCACTTGAAGCGCGGCCGCGAGTGCTGCGCCGAGCAAACCCGCCATGATCAGAATCGCCGCCGGTTGGGAGATTCTGCCCGCTGCGATGGGCCGGTTGCGCTTGACCGGATGCCTGCGATCGGCCACGCGGTCACGCAGATCGTTGAACACGTAGACTGCGCTGCTCAGGAGGCAGAATGCGGTGAACGCCAGCAGTTCGGCACGTACACTTCCGTCCCGAACTAAGGAATGAGAGAACAACAGCGGTATAAAGATGAGTGCGTTCTTGACCCAGTGTTGGGGGCGCAAAGTAAGAAATGCGCTTCGCCAGAGATCGTCTGGGGAATACGCCGCTGAGGGCGCTGCGTATTGAACCTCTGGAGACATTGAGAGTAGGAGATACGAGAGACTGGTCCATTGTAGACAGCCACAGGATGTGCCCTCAAGATCTGTCTGTACTAGTACGATGCCCGAATCGGCCTAGTCACCGCAGCGTTACCGGCGTGCCGGGGGGCCGCAGATCGTCGCCGCTCAGCCGTACTCCCACCCAGCCCTGCTTGGTTCCGGGTGTCACATTGAGGGCGAACTCGCGGGTGAAAGTCTCGCCGGGATTCAGCAGGATTTGGTTCGCGTCGTTGCTCACAACCACCTGCTCGGGCCAGGCCCACATTTTGAATTCGCCGCCCGCGGGTGCGCGCCCCAGGTTCTGTACGGTCAGACGAACCTGATTGCTTTTGCCGGCGATCGGATCCACGTGGTAGCTCAAAACATCCCCGGCATTGCCCAGATCGGAGAAGCCGGGGCGCGAAAATCCTTTCGCAAACAGCGGCGAGTTGTCGCGTAATCGGAGATCGTTCTGGCCTGAATCCATGAATCCGAAATCTCCGGCCGTGATGTTATTGCGTTGCGCGACCCACTTGTCTGTGCCATCACGAAGACGCGTCCAAGTGCCACCGGTGCTGGCGTTGGTGTCCACTACGTTTCCCTTTGGAACCGCGGGCTCGTCGCTGAGAATGCGCGCGAGTTCGGGATAGCGGACGCTCCACGGCGGGTCCTTGTAGGGCATCGCGCTCAGGCGATCGAACATGGTGTTGTCGGTCCCATCGAACCAGGTTTTGGCCCAAGTCAAACCGCGCGCGTCCACTTCGACGCCGGGATTTCCATCGATGAACAGGTTGGCGCGAACGATGTTATCGCGTCCCCCGCCGATCAACACCTCGCGCCCGGCGCGTTGGAAGCTATTACCTTCCACCAGGGTTCCGCTGGCGCAATCGTCCAGGTAGACCGCCTCGATGTCGGGATTGACGGGCAGGTTGTGGAAGAAGTTCGCGCGCACGATGTTCCCGCGCCAGGTCCAATCGCGGCCCATGTAGAACGCGCCGGCGTCGAGGGTTTCCCAAACGACCGTATGGATGTCGTTGCCTTCGATCAGATGGTCGTTGCCCGAGATCGCGATCGCTTGATGGGAGCCGTGATGGATACGATTGCGCACAGCCCGCTGCCCGACTCCATTCATGGCGATGGCCGGGCGATAGCTGCGCGACCACCGGCTGTAGTGTTGGATGTGATTGCCTTCGGCAAAGAGCCCCGATGGAGTCAGGCTCTTGCGATCGCCTCCGGTAAGCACGATCGCGCCTTCACCCGTCTCGCGGATATCGCTGAACTCGACGCCGTTACCCGTACCGCCCTGGATGCTGACCCCCACCATGCCCGCATTTCTCACGCGCGAAAACGATACGTATACGGCCGACCCGTTGTGAATCTCGATCGCATTTCCGCGCGTATTTTCGAACGTGACGTCGAGGAAGCGGATGTTCTGACCATTAGTGACGTTCACCAGCGGCGTCTCGAGCAGCGAGACGATGATGTCGCCATCCTGCATCGGCTCGGGAGGCAGAAAATATAGCATCCCATTGCGGCGGTCCAGATACCATTCGCCGGGCACATCGAGCTCGGACAGCGCATTTTCGACGCGGAAGCGCTTCCCGGCAGCGTAGCCGTATGCGCCGTGGGGCGGATCCGTTTTGATGATCCCGGTGCGTGTATCGAGTGATGCAACGTGCTCGTGGGAATCGGCCCAATCGTAGGTCCAGTATCCGTGGACCCACAAATCGGGTTCGTTCTTCCAACGGCTGAGGTGCGAGGTGGAAACGCTGAACTGTCCGCCTTGTGGTCCGGCAGGAGCGCCGTTTGTGTACGCCCAGCCGATGTCGGGCCAACTGGCGAGCGGCATCGGGCGGCCTTTGAAAAATACTTCGAGCGCCGCAGGCCGGTTGGGGCGTCCGTAGCCGCGCTGGGTCAACTTGCCGTAATTCGAGATGCCCTGCGCCGGCAGACTTACTTCGTATATATAAGGACCCACGGACGACGGTTGAAACCCGGTGACCACGGCGCCGCCTGAGATGCGTGCATCCTCGCCGGGCCAGGATTGCCAGACGGTATTCGAGTCTTCGGGGCCTAAGGTGAAGGTGGAGCTGCGCGAATATTGGCCGCCTCTCAGCCACACCGTGCCGCCGTGTTGCGCGCGAATGAGTGCGCGGGCTTTTTCGAGCGTTTGGACCGGGCTGTCTGCAGTCCCCGGGTTATTATCAGAGCCCGCCGGGCTCACCACCACATCCGCCCAGGCGGGCAGGATGAGGGCGATTAGCAGAAACGGTCTGTACACCAATTCCGATCATAGCTGTCCCACTCCAACCGTATTCTGGGAGGGCGTAATGGTAGACCTAAGCCGCTGCCGGATCAGCGCCCAGAGGAATGGCGTCATGATGCCCGTGTAGCCGATGAACATGCCCCAGGGGATTCCCGTGACTCCGTAGTGCTTGCACAGCACTATCTTCAACGCGAGCACGGCGACGGTCATCACGGCCGCAGCGCCCGCCTGTTCGCGAATCGCATTCACGCCGTTGAGAAACATGGAGACGGCATTTCCCGTTGCCAGTGCCACCGCGCTCGCCGCAAGCGCGATGGAGAGCGAGAGCGAGGGCGCCCAGTCGCGATGCAACCACAAGGCGAACACCGGGGCGCGGAACACCACCAGGACGAAACCGATCAGGGCGGCGGCCGAGCATGCGGCCAACGTGGTCCATAGCAGCGTACGGCGTACCCAGGATCCATCGCCGCGCGCGGCAGCTTCGCCATAGGCGGGCCACAGCGGCATCAGCCACATCGCCTGCAAAGTTGCGGCCAGCATGAATAGTTTTTGAGCGACCGAGAAATCGGCGACGGCGGCGAGACCGCGATAACGCGCGGCAATCAACGGGTCCGCGGTGTACAGCAGCAGAGCCGCGACTTGCAGGGTGACGAACATCAGGCCGGCGCGCGTCAGCTCCGAGCCGGTGCTCCAGTGAAAATGGCGGGCCGAAGGAATCAGCCAGCGGCGGTTGAACCCGAACTCGACGATCCAGTTCAGAGCCATTGCCGTGACCGGCGCACCCGTGAGGCACAACACCAGCACTGGTAAACCAGCATGGAGATGCATGGCAGCCAGCAACGATCCGAGCGCGAGTAAGCTGGCAAGACACTGCCATAGGTTGCTGGCCGCTCCCTCCTGAAACCCGAGTTGGACCCGGCGCACAATGCCCAACGGCAGGCCCACGGCGAAGCACCCGACAAAAACGGCCGAGGAGGCGCGAGCATCGGAAATGAGAGCATCCGAGGCGCCGCTGAATATCTGGCGCCACGGCAACCACGCATTGAACAGATAGAATGAACCGGCGATGACCAGAGCGATGGCTGTTAACAGGAAGAACGCGCTCGATACTGCGCGCTGAATCTTCTCGCGGTCCTCGGTCGCGCTGGCGGTCGCAATGGTGTTGAGAAGGCCGTTCCCCAAACCTAAATCGGCAAATTCGAGCAGCGCGTTCACCGAGCTGATCGTGGCCCACAGCCCGAAGCGCTCAGCGCCAAGATAATTGAGAGTAAGCGGAATGGCGATCAGGTTGGTGGCGAGCGCGATCAGCTTGGCGCTGACCGATGCAGCCGTGGTCATGGCCGCCCGGCGTAGACGTTCGCGAGCACGGCCGGATTCGTTTGAGACGTCGAAGGCGCCCGGCCTCAGATAACCGGCCCAATTGGAGATGGCGCGCGCGGGTCCCGTCATCCCTGGCATCCGGCGGCGAGACCGGTGGCGATGCCCGGCCCAGCTTGATGGTGCAAGCGATGGAACAGGTGCAAGTAATCCTGAATCATCCGCGTTCGAGTGAATAGCCGCTCATAGCGCTGCCGCGCCCGCGCGCCGAGTGCGACCGCATCGAGCGACTCGATATCACACATCGCCTGCGCGAGCTGCACGGGGTCGCCGGGCTGAACCACGAGTCCGGTCTTGCCGTGTTCGACGACCTCGGGACATCCGCCCGCGGCGACCGTGATCGCCGGCAGACCGGCGCGCGCCGCCTCGACCAGCACCAGCCCGACCGTCTCGATTCGCGTGGGATAAACAAAGTAATCGGCTGCGCGGTAGAAGTTCTCCAAGCCCCCCGCTACGTGACCGTGCTGTTGAACCAGCGTACTGAGCGACGCATCGATGACGCGGCGCCCGCCCACGGTAACGATCAGCTTGTCCGCGGTGCGCTTCGTCTTCTGCAACTCACGCGCGGCGGCGATCAGCGTCTCCGGATCCTTGTAGCCAGTTCCCGTTAAACCGCCGCTTGAGACATACAGATACACTTTCTTGTTTGGCGGCCAGCCCAGACGCTCGCGGATGGTGTGGCGGGTTGCGGCGCCCGCCGGTGCGTCGGGAATTCCATACGGGATCGTCGTACGGGGCAGGGCCGCGAGCGCGCTTTTTGCGATCTGCTGGTCCACCCAGCGCGAGACGGCGACTAGAACCGGCGAGGCTCCGCGGATGGCGTTCATCTTCCGGCTCCATTCCGCCGCCGTGCGATCGTGCCACACTGCCGGGACTCGCTTCAAATCCGGACAGGCGCCGCACCCGGTTTGGAAGCGCGGGCACTCCATGGGGTAGGCACAATGGCCGGTGAGGTTCCAAAGATCGTGCAGAACCATTACGACCGGTTGCGCCTGAGCCATCTCCGGTAAGAAATCGAAATCGAAATAGATACCGTGCAGGTTGTGGCAAACAACGATATCCCAGTTCTTTTCCCGCGCCCGCCACCATCGCGGGAAGGCTTTGCTGAAGAATGCCTGGCGGCCGGTTGCGGTCTCGGCGTACTGGCGGGTTCTTGACCAGGCACGGCTGGTCCAACGCTCGCGATCGTACAACGGTTCGACGCCGGGCCGGTCACCGCCGCGTTGCCGCCCGACCAACAGATCGGAGCTGCAACCAGCCTCGAGCAGGCCTTCGTGCAGATCGCGGGCCGCGCGTTCAGCGCCGCCCCCGAAGTCGCTGGTCGATAACTGTAGAATTCTCACGTCAGGGACTGGAACTTGACTCTAACAAGTAGAATCACGCCTGGCAGTGGAGCGAACAGCCTATTTGAATAAGAATAGTACTGGGAAAACCGTCCTGTCATTTCAGTGTATAAATGCTGAGCAATTGAAACACTGCCGTGGGTTGCTGGCCCTCAATGAATGGCGTCCACGCGGTGCGTTGCATGGGCGCCGTCAAGGCCGCGCCCGCCCGGAAACTCACCGATGAAAACGGAATACGGGTGGGCACTACAAGAATTGCGGGCTTGCCCGAGCGTTTGACTAGCGCCAACATCGTCGTCACCTGAGCTGGAGTCAATTGACTCCCCAGCTTGCCCTCAGCCAGCACAGGCCAGGGTACCCGACGAATGCCCTCGTTGAAATCGAAGTAATACACAGGCGGATGCAAGTCATCCTGGAGCCGCAAGCCGTAGTAGCCGGCCGTGAGCGGGTCCGCTGCCCAGATAATCTCGCCGCCTGTGCGCTGGGCGGTCGCGATGGCTGCGTGGACCGCCGAGCGGTAATCGTCCTTGCCGTATTCGGGCACGATCGCCAGGCGCAGGCTCGCCACCAGCCAGACAGCCGTCAAGCAGACCAGACGCCAGCGCGCGCGGGCCTGTACTAATGCGAAGAAGAGCAACACGGGAACGATGGCTGAAAGATGCCGCGCCGGCAACGGGAAACCGGCTGCGATCGATGCCGCCAACGAGCCCACCAGGCCGGCTCCCAACGCGCCCAGTAGCGTGGCTGAGCGGGACGTGAGGCGGCCGGTCAAAGCGCAACCGAGCAGAGCCAGTCCACATAGCAGAGGTATCACGTATGTGGCCCACACCTGCGCTCCGCCGGCGAGCACGCTGTTTGCCGGACCCAGACTCCATAGTCCGAAGAGCTTGTACAGGTTGTAGAGCGGCTCGAGACGGTTATGTTCGCCATAATCGAAATCCTGGCGCCGGGCGATGGTCCATAGGATGTAAAGACCGGCGACCGCAATCAGCGGGAACATGACTGCCGCGGGCTTCCGCCAATCGTTCCAAATGCCGCGCCAATTTCCTCTGCCTTCGCGGATCACAATCCAGGCCAAGGCTGGAACCAGCAAGGCCATCATCATGTGCAGCGTCAGGCCGAGCAGCAGAAAAAGCAAACAGCACCAGACGGCTCTGCGGCGATAACGCGACTCGCCCCAGAAGTAGACGAGCAAGGCTCCGCAGCACGCCGTCGCGCAAGCCATCATGCCCGAATACGCGCGGGCTTCGTTGACGAAGAATACAGGAAACGGAGAAACGGCCACCACCATCCAGGCAAATGGACGCCGGAAAACCAAGCGCGAAGTGATGGCCAGCGCCGATACGAATAGCGCCACAAACGGCAGGTTGGCCAGGCGCATCGTGTACTCGCCCGAACCGAACAGATGCACCCAACACCAGAGGTACACGTTGTACAGCAACATTTGCAGCTCGGAGGAGTCGCCCTGGTTGAGCGAGTGCCACATGGCTCCGAGCGTCGGATGACAGGCCAGCCACGCCGAGTATCCTTCGTCGGTGAACAGGCTTTCGCCGGTGATGGCGGCGGTGAGTGCGGCCATCCCGGCGACGATCGCCAAACTCAGGCTGATAGTATGAGTGCGGCTGGGGTGCCCATCGGAAGCGCTGGGGCGAGCTTCTCGCGTGTGGGCCTGGGGACCCGGTGAGATAGACGACGCGTTGGCTTGCATCCGGCTGTCTCATGATACCCAGCGCCCCTGAATGTGCGGCACCGCGAAGCGTACCAGTACCACCAGCCTCGTACTAACACCATCGATCCTTGCAGGGTTATTGCTTCCCTGATAAGTTCAGACAGAATCGGACTGATCAGTCATTTACTTCATGAACGGTTTCGCTATACAACCGCAATGGCAGCGCTTTGAAGACACCGCGCATTACAAGCTGATGTGCACTGCACTGCTGATTTGGTGGGCGGCGTTTGTATTCCGGTCATTTGAGGTGAGCAGTGTCTCGCGCGACGCCTCCTCCGCGGCAGCAACGGAACAGGGCTCGCTGGTGAATCAGGCGCTGGTGTTGGCGTTTGCGGCGATGGGGATGTTCCACATGCCGCGAGCCTGGCAGGTGCTCAAATCGAGAGAAGGCCGGAATCTCGTGTTGCTGCTGCTGGCCTACTCGTCGTGGGCGGCCGCAAGCATGATGTGGAGCGAGGACGTGTCCATCGGATCGCGCCGCCTGGTTGCGTTTATCCTGCTGCTGATCGGCTGTTGCGGCATCGGCGCGGGGTTTTATAGCAGGGTGAGCAATGGACCGCTGGCTCTGGCCCGCCACGTTATCTATGGGGCCGTGCTGGCCGCGGTGATCCTGCTGCCGCCGCGCCTGAGCATGCTCACGCTGGCCGACATCGTCGACCCGAGCTTTAATATCAAGGACACCACAGAGATCGTCGTGATGATCCACCCCATTGGGTACGGCTTCCTGGCCGCATTGGTTGTGTTCCGGGGGCGTGTGCTGTTGCGGTCGATCGTCCTGGCCTTCTATTTCCTGGTGTTGCTGTTTCTAAAAGGACGGTCGATGCTGGGTGAGATCGTCGCCTGCTCGATTATTTTGATATCGCGTTTGACTACGGCGCTGCCGGTGCGGCGTTTGCTGTTAACCACCGGTTTGCTGATGGCGGCGATCTTTGCCGATCTGGGCACAGGCGGGCGCATATTCATCAGCTACGTGCGTTCGGCGTACGACTCGTTCGCCTCCGTGTCCTCGTATGTGACGGTGGGCGATGGACTCAACAATCTGACCAGCCTGAGCGGCCGTCTGCGCCTGTGGAACGCTTTGTACGAGTACATCGGCCAGCAGCCCTGGATTGGCTACGGCTTCGGATCGTTTTGGACGCCCGAGCATCTCGACCAGATCTTCCAACTCGCAACCTGGCGCGCTGTCATCGCGCATAGCGGTTATCTGGATGAGCTGCTGGCGACGGGAATTATCGGATTGTTGCTGTTCTCGGCTGCCTGGACTTATGGAATTGTCATTAGCCTGAGGGCCGCGCGCAATCACGATGAAACCACTGGCTATCTCATCTTCTCCTGGTTGCTGCTTTACGTGTTGTTTAATGTTCTCGATAGCGTTAACCAGTCGTTTCTCAAATCGCCGTTTTTCATTTCGCTCACCGGACTGTTCGCTCTCCTGCCGGCCTTTGCCGAAGAGCTGGCGCCCGAAATGGCTTTGGACAGCGAAGTGTACGTGTTAGAAAGGGCGCGGGCTTGACCGTGACCGTCCGCGCTCGCGGCAATTTCGTGCTGAGGTTCCGGCGACTGCTGGGCGCAGGTTTTCTACTCGCCATCGGGTTTGCGGCACTGCTTCCCGAACCCTGGAAGGGCAGGCTGTCCACCACCGGTCCGGTACATTTCACCGTACACGTCGTCGCGTTCCTTGTGGCTTACCTTCTGATCGCGCCCATGCCTGGCGGTGGCAGGTGGCTGCTGTTGACGGGCCTGCTCCTGTTTGTCTTCGGCGCCGTGCTCGAAGTTTTGCAGACGCGGGTATTCGGGAACGAGCTCGAGATTTTCGACATGGTTGCCAATGGCGTGGGGCTCGGACTTGGATTCGCGGGTGTCTATTTTGTGAGCCGCGAGGGTGGCGTCCGATGACACCGGTTGAGAAGAGGATCCCGGAATTCCCGCCGCTGCTTGCCGCGGTGTCGCGCCTGGATGCCGGGCCTGCTCCAAATCCGGATTACGCGAACCATCCGCTGTATGGCGAAGCGTTCCCGAAACCCGGGTTCAGGGTTCGTTTGCGTGCGTTGACCCGGCTGATCCCGTGGATCGTGTTCGTGGCTGCGAAAGCGTGTGTGTTCGGCGATCGCATACCGCCCGTGCCCGGCCAGGATACGGGGATTCCCGGCGGGATTGCGGCTCGAGCCGGAGTCGCTCTGCGCCATCTCCCGTTCCTTTCGAGCGGAGTCTTCTCGCAACTGCGCCGCTCGGCAAGGGCGCTTGCGGCCAACGAATCGGCATTGTCGCAGCGCTTGCGCGAGGATGGAATTGCCGCTGGCTTCCTTCCGCAAACGCAATTACAAGCTCTCGAAGATGCTACGCGCAGACCCTTGGCCGAGCTTCACGAACGGCTGCACTCGCGCAGCCATCCGCAATTCGAAGAGCGGCAGAAGTGGCTGGACCCCGCGTTGTATGCGGACTTGTACGGACTGGTTCAATCGGTCCTTGAAGACTGCGGCGCACTCGATGCGGCGAGCGCGTACCTGGGGCGCAAGGCCGCGGTGGTGCGCGCGCTGGTGCAGATGAACGATGCGCGCGATGCGAAGTCGCCTGGCTACGACGGGGGACCCGCGACCACACGGGGGATGCATTTGGACACCACCTACGGCATCGTGAAATGTCTCATCTACCTGAGCGAGGTCGGGCCGGCGCAGGGGCCGTTCTGCTACGTGTTGGGAAGTCATCGCCTGAAGCTGAGGAACTTCGAGGGGTTGGTGCGCCGCGCCGTCGACCGCGCGGGGCTGTGCCGCATGGACGCTGGCACCCGGCGCCTGTTCTCGGCGTTACCAGCAGTCCTACGCAAAAAAGGTTCGTTCGGCGGCGATCTGCTTCCGGGCTCCGGGCTTGCCGAACAGTTGCTTCACGCCGAGTACCGCTGGACTTCTCGAGACGGAAATTTTGCGGTATTCGACACGGTGGGCATACATCGCGGGGCGACCGTGCTGGAAGGTTACCGGCTCGCACTATTCGCTATCGTCGGTTAGCTGCCTTTCATAACCCAAATCCGTGTTTGACAGGCCATCGCGCTGGTCCGTAATATTGTTATTGCAGTCCGCGCGGGCAGGGATTCGCGGCCTGCTCCCGCCAACATAAATACACGATGACCTTTTCGCCGGAACTGGAGACACGGTTCGCCAAAATGCTTGAAAGCTATCCGGAGGGGCGGCAACGCTCGGCCGTGGTGCCGATGCTGCTCTATGCGCAGGATGAGGTGGGCGAGGTCAGCCAGGAATTGATCGAAGAGGTAGCGAAACGTTGCCGCGTGACGCCGCTGCAAGTGGATGAAGTGGTCGGGTATTACTCGATGCTGCACAAGCGGCCGCTCGGGAAATACCACGTTCAGGTCTGCACCAACATCAGTTGTTTATTGGTGGGCGGTGAAGAGTTGTTCGAGCACGCCTGCAGGAAACTCGGTCTCGGCAATAAAGAAGTTACCGGGGACGGATTGATTTCCGTCGAGGAAGTCGAGTGTATAGGCGCATGCTCCTGGGCGCCGGCGATTCTACTCAATTACGATTTTCATCATTTTGTGACTCCTGAAAAACTCGATCGCCTCATTGCCGATTTGGAGCGCACGCGCAAGGCGCAGTAGTATTCCATGCCGCTGTACAACGAACCAAGTCCACTCGAAGTCAAGGTGCTGACCAAGCGCTTTGGATTGCCGAATTCGGCGTCGATCGATACGTATCTCGCCACCGATGGATATCGCGCGTTCATGAAAGCTCGCGAGATGACGCCGGAGCAGATTATCGAAGAGGTGAAAGTATCGAACCTGCGCGGCCGCGGCGGCGCTGGATTTCCGACGGGGATGAAGTGGAGTTTCGTTCCGCGCACTTCGCCCAAGCCGAAATACATTATCTGCAACGCCGATGAGAGCGAACCGGGCACTTGTAAAGACCGCCTGCTGATGGAATTCGACCCGCATCAAATCATCGAGGGCATGATGATCGCCGGTCTTTCGGTCGACTCGCACAAGGGCTATATCTATATCCGCGGCGAGTATCGCTACCTGATCGAGGATTTGGGAAAGGCCATCGCCGAGGCGTACTCGCGCGGATGGCTGGGCAGGAATATTCAAGGCACAGGCTTCGATTTCGACGTCTACACGCACACCGGCGCGGGCGCCTACGAATGCGGCGAAGAAACCGCGCTGCTCGATTCGATTGAAGGTAAGCGCGGCATCCCGCGACTGAAGCCGCCCTTTCCGGCCGTTGTCGGCGCATGGCAGAGTCCGACGATTCTGAATAACGTCGAAACATATGCGGCGGTGCCCGCCATCATCCGGGACGGCGGCGCGGCGTTTGCGGCGCTGGGTACTCCGAAGAACGGTGGAACGCGGCTGTTCTGTTTATCGGGTCATGTCAATAAACCCGGCGTTTATGAGTTGCCGATGGGATTCAATCTGCTTCGCATGATCAATGAAGTGGGCGGGGGGATGCGCAACGGCAAGAAGCTGAAGGCAGTCATTCCGGGCGGGTCTTCTTGTCCTGTATTGAAGGCCGAAGAATGCGACTTAGCCATGGATTTCGATACCGTAGCCAAGGCTAAGAGCATGCTCGGATCGGGCGGTGTCATCATAATGGACGAGGATACGTGCATGGTGCGATGCGCCGTTCGCATCATGAAATTCTACGCGCACGAGAGTTGCGGATGGTGCATCCCATGCCGCGAAGGCACATCATGGCTGAAAAAGATTCTGGTCCGATTCCACTCGGGACAGGGTGAGGCGGCGGACATCGATATGATAGGCGACTTGAGCAAGAGTATTCTCGGCCGCACGTTTTGTGCTTTGGGCGACGCCGCGGCAATGCCCACAATCTCCATTGTCGAGAAGTTTCGCGATGAGTTCGAGGCGCACTTGAACGGTACTTGTCCTTTCGAACAGAAACACGAACTGGCTTTGGTGTAGCGGAACGCCGCTCCAATTCGAATTTTAGCCCGCTGAACTTATGCCGGACTCAGTTACTCTCACCATCGACGGTAAATCCGTAAAAGCCCCCGCGGGGATGTTGTTGATCGATGCCGCCAAACAAGCGGGCATCGAGATTCCTTCCTTTTGTTACTACGAAGGCTTGTCTTTGCAGGCGGCCTGCCGCATGTGTCTGGTCGAGATCGAAAAGGCTCCGAAATTGATGGTCGGGTGCACGACGCCGGTCGCCGAAGGCATGGTGGTGCATACCGATTCGCCGACCGTCGCCGCCGCGCGCAAATCGACACTGGAATTCCTGCTTACCAATCATCCGCTCGATTGTCCAGTGTGCGACAAGGGCGGTGAGTGCGAGTTGCAGGACATGGTATTTCGTTACGGGGCGGGCGAGAGCCGGTTCCGAGAGATGAAGTTGCATGTCGACGAGAAGCAGTGGTCGCCGGTTGTTTTCTATGACGGGCCGCGCTGTATCCTGTGCTATCGCTGCGTGCGCATCTGTGACGAGGGGATGGGCGTCGGCGCTCTGGGAATCATCAATCGCGGGGCGATTTCGGAGATCGCGCCGAACAAAGGCGATCACCTGGAGTGCGACGAGTGCGGCGAGTGCATCGACATCTGCCCGGTTGGCGCTCTGACCAGCGGTACGTATCGTTATAAGACCCGGCCGTGGGAAATGGAGCATGTGGGCACGATCTGTACGCACTGCTCCAACGGATGCAAGACCACGCTGGGCGTGCGCAACGGCCACATCATTCGGGGTAACAATCGCGACCGGTCGGGTATCAACGGCGAGTTCCTATGTATAAAGGGACGCTACGCTTTTGACTTTATTGATAGCGCGGAACGGATGCAATCGCCCTTAAAACGGGTGGGCGCGAATTTCGAGCCAATCTCATGGGGCGAGGCGCTGGAGATAGTCGCCAAGACGTTCGCCGAAGTGAAATCGCGCGGCGGCAAATTCGGCGTGATTGGCTCCAATCACACCACCAACGAAGAGAATTTCTATCTTCAGAAGTTCGCGCGGCAAGGTTTGGGGACCGCGAACATCGATCATCACCGGACGGGTGATATCCCGACTCTGCTCGATGCTTTGAGCGGCAAGACCGAGTCGCTGGCTACCACGGATGCGGTGTATCACGCCAAGTCGCTGCTGATCGTTGCGAGCGATCTGTCGCAGCAGCATCCACTGCTCGCGTTCCAGATTCGCGCGAACAAGCGTCATCACAATGCGCGAATTTATGTAGTAACTCCGGGTCCAGTTCGCGAAGACAAGTACGCGGCCAAGAGCGTGCGCGCGGCCGAGGGCGCCGAGATACAGGCGCTTGAAGGTTTGCGTGAGTCACTCAAGCTCGAAGGCGACCTGGTGATTTTGTTCGGTGACGCTGTAAAAGGCGATGCCGTGCGCCAACTGGTCGCTTTCGGCGATTCACTCGGCATTCCAGTAAAGTATGTCCCGCTGGTGGATTATTCTAACTCGCGCGGCGCGTCGGATATGGGCCTGTTGCCCGATCTGTTGCCGGGTTATCAGGCTGCGCCCGAGCGCGGACTCGACTATAACGATATGCTGGCAGCGGCGGATTTGGATGTATTGTGGGTAGTCGGCGCCAATCCGCTGAAGGACCACGCGCTCGCTTCCACAGGGGCATTCGTTGTGGTCCAGGATCTGTTCCTGACCGAGACAGCCAAACGCGCCGACATTGTGTTACCCGGTGCGTCAGCATACGAGAAGAACGGGACCGTGACAAATGTGACTGGCGAGGTGCAACGGTTAAAGGCCGGGGCCAAGGTGATCGGCGCGAAGCCCGACCTCGAAATCATGGGACTGCTTGCCAAAGAGCTGAAGTTCAATCTCGGAATCTGGCGATACGATAAGGTCTTGGAAGAGATTCGCGCCACGGTACTTGGCTACAACGTACCGCTGCCATTGCTGGCCGCCGGATCGGCTGCGCAAACGATGCCAGTGAATGGGCGCGACTCTGCAGAGTTTAATCCCGGGCAGATCCGCTCGTCTCGCGATACATTGTTCACGTCCGGCACGCTGGGCCGTTATTCGAAGATGTTGAGTTCGGTTTTGGAGGCGCCGGGTGCGCTTTACCGCGGGGAATAACGGAGCCACCCCTCTCCCATGAACTTCCTGATCCTGTCGCTGATCAAGGCCGCAATCGTCGCGTTCGTGCTGATGACTACGCTGGCCTATCTACAGTGGATCGAGCGTAAGGTTATCGCGCATATTCAGCTTCGAGTGGGCCCCAGGCGCGTGGGACCGCATGGGCTGCTGCAGCCGCTGGCCGATGTTATCAAGCTGATCACGAAGGAAGACATGATTCCTTCCCACGTCCACCGGGTATTCTTCCTTCTTGCGCCATTTCTAGCCGTAACCTTCGCCTTGATATCAATTTCGGTGATTCCGTTCGGACCCGAGATCGACGTGTTCGGCGTGCGCACGTACATGCAGTTGACCGACTTGAACATCGGCGTACTTTTTATTCTCGCGATCTCAAGCGTCGGCGTGTATGGCGTGGTTTTGGCTGGCTGGTCGTCGAATAACAAGTACTCCCTGCTCGGCGGATTACGCAGTTCGGCTCAAATGATCAGCTACGAGTTACCCATGGCTTTGGCCGTGGCCGCTCCGCTGTTATTGGTCAACTCTCTCAGCCTGCGCGAGATTGTTGACCGGCAGGGCGGGTTCATGTTGGGTTTCATCCCGCGCTGGTCAATCTTCCAAGGTCCATGGCCGCAGATCTTCGGATTCTTCGTGTTTCTGATCGCCGCCTTCGCTGAAACAAATCGCGTTCCGTTCGATCTTCCGGAAGCGGAAAACGAGCTCGTTGCCGGATTTCATACCGAGTACTCCAGCATGAAGTTCGCTGCGTTCTTCATGGCGGAGTACGCCAACATGGTGACCGTATCGTGTATGGCAACCCTGCTGTTTCTAGGCGGATGGCAGCCGTTGTTTCCGGGCGCTTACGGTTCCGGTTTTATACCTTCGATTTTGTTCGCCATTGCCGGACTGATTGCGCTGTACCACGGCCTCAATCCCGCCAGAAAGCTCGACAAGTTCACGCTCCCGGCCTTTGCTTTGGTGTTCTTCGGCATCGCGGTGCTGTTCCTGGTTCCGATTCTGTCCAACATCCTGCTGCCGCTATTCTGGTTCGCGGCGAAGGTTGGCGCGATTTTGTTCCTGTTCATCTGGATTCGCGGAACCTTGCCACGCTTCCGTTACGATCAATTGATGCACTTCGCCTGGACGGTCATGTTTCCGATTGCTGTTGTGAACCTACTTGTCACCGCTTTGCTGGTGGCCTTGACGGGCAAATAGCATGGACGTTATTCTCTTTCTGATTTTCGCCGCACTCGCCGTAGCATGCGGCATCAATCTTGTCGTTCAGACTCATCCCATTTCGAGCGCGCTCTCACTGATCGGCGTCATGGGATCGCTCGCGGTGCTGTATCTCCTGTTAGGCGGGGAATTCATCGCGGCTGCACAGTTAATCGTGTACGCGGGGGCCATCATGGTCCTTTTCGTCTTCACGATCATGTTGTTAAACGCGCGTGCGGAGCGTAAAGGCGGCAAGACGTCGAAAGCTCGGCTATTCGGAATCCCTCTGCTGGTCGTATTCCTGGGTTTGGTGGCGTTCACGATTCAAGGATTGCTGCCGAAAACCGAAGGAGTCCAATTCGGACGGTTCCGCGGAGGTAGCGCGGAGGCGATCGGTCTCAAGATCTTCACCGAGTACTTACTGCCATTCGAATTGACTTCGATCTTGATCCTGATCGCCATCCTCGGCGCGATTGTGCTCGCGCGCAAGGAGATTGACTAAGTGCCAACGAGTGTCCCCTTATCCTGGTATCTCCTGCTGAGCGCTATTTTGTTCGCTCTGGGCATCGCGGGGTTCCTCTATCGCCGCAATATCATCACGGTATTCATGTCCATCGAGCTGATGCTGAATGCCGTGAACCTCACTTTTGTGACGTTTTCCTACAAACTCAAGCAGGTGGACGGTCACATCTTCTCGTTCTTCGTCATGGTAGTGGCCGCGGCGGAGGCGGCGGTCGGACTCGCTATCATTCTCACTGTCTTCAAGAATCGTCAGACGCTGGATATCGATGAAGTCGATTCGATGAAGTACTAACAATGAATCTTTGGCTCATTCCCGTTTTTCCTCTGATCGGCAGCGCGATCAACGGCATATTTGGCCGGCGCCTGTCCAAGCAGTTCGTGAACGTGGTTGCGGTTGGATCGGTGCTGCTATCCTTCGCGTGGGTGGTCTATGCGCTGTCGCAGCTTTGGCCCCTCGAACACGCTGTCAAGGAGAGCTACTTCACGTGGATCCGCAGCGGTTCCTTGGATATCGGCTGCGATTTCATGATCGACCGCCTTACGGCGATCATGCTGCTGATCGTTACTGGCGTGGGTACGTTGATACACACGTACGCCATCGGCTACATGGAGCATGAGGGCGGCTATTACAGATTCTTCTCTTATCTGAATCTGTTCATGTTCTTCATGCTCGTGCTCGTGCTGGCCGCTAACTTCGTCCTGCTGTTCGTGGGTTGGGAAGGCGTTGGCCTGTGCAGCTATCTGCTCATCGGCTTCTACTTCCTCGAGAAGTTCGCAACCGACGCGGGAAAGAAGGCATTCATTGTTAACCGGATCGGCGACTTCGGG
The DNA here is from genome assembly GCA_038322705.1 of Bryobacterales bacterium. GTDB lineage: Bacteria > Acidobacteriota > Terriglobia > Bryobacterales > Bryobacteraceae > TMP-7. The sequence continues at coordinate 53,113 of JBBQGC010000022.1, forward strand.
TTCTCGCTGGCCGTGTTCTTGATATTCAGACAATTTGGCACCTTTGACTTTGCAGGCGTATTCGGCGCGGCGAAGGGAATGACTCCGGAAGCCGCGGGCGGCGTCATGACGCTGATCTGCCTGTTGCTGATGTTGGGAGCCGCGGGTAAGTCGGCGCAGATTCCGCTCTATGTTTGGCTTCCCGACGCCATGGCTGGACCCACACCGGTCTCCGCACTGATCCACGCCGCAACGATGGTGACGGCCGGAGTCTACATGGTCGCCCGCTCAGCAGACCTGTTCCACCTCGCTCCCATCGCGCTGAATGTTGTCGCAATTATCGGTTTGGCAACCGCGGTCTTCGCCGCGACGATCGGCCTGGTGCAGAACGATATCAAGAAGGTCTATGCCTACTCGACTGTCTCGCAGTTAGGATATATGTTCCTGGCCGAGGGTTCGGGTGCATTCTCGGCCGGCATCTTTCACGTGATGACACATGCGTTCTTCAAAGCGCTGTTATTCCTCGGCGCAGGCAGCGTCATACACGCTTTGAGCGGCGAACAGGATCTGCGTTATATGGGTGGGTTGAGGAAACACGCTCCCATCACATTTATCACCTTGTTATGCGCCAGTCTGGCGATCTCGGGATTTCCGTTTACTTCCGGATACTTCAGCAAGGATGACATTCTCGTGGCGGCCTATCAGCACGCTCCCTGGATGTACTGGCTTGGCGTGCTTACTGCCGCAATGACCGCATTCTACGTCTTCAGAGCCCTGTTCCTGGCATTTTTTGGCGAGTACCGCGGCCCGAATCCTCACGCTGCCGGTCATGGACACGGTGACGGTCATTCGACGCCGCATGAGTCGCCGCTGGTAATGACTCTGCCTCTCATGGTGCTCGCGGTAGGATCCCTGGCGGGCGGCTTCTTAAATGTCCCCAAGTGGCTGGAACCGGTATTTCCAATGCACGAAGGCGTCGAGAATCCGATGTTGGTCTATATCTCGGTTGCCGCTGGACTCGCCGGCATCGCACTGGCTTACTGGATGTATGTCGCCAATCCGCATCTGCCTGAGTCGATCGCGTCCGGACTCGGCGGGTTATACAAGCTGGTATATAACAAGTACTTCGTCGACGAGATCTACGATGCCGCTCTCGTGCACCCCATAGAGGCCGGATCGCGCAGCGTACTGTGGCGTGGTATTGATGTCGGAATGATCGACGGGTTGGTCAACGGTGTGGGTGGCCGCTCGCGCGGGGTTGGGAACTTGCTCCGTCTTTTCCAGGGCGGCAATATTCGAGGATATGCGGCGTGGGTGCTGCTCGGAAGCCTGCTTGTGATTCTCTATATGGGCATCGGAGGCGGGCGATGACGCTACTCAACGCGGTACTATTCTTGCCCTTGATCGGCTTCCTTATCCTATTATTGGTCCCGCGCGGGAATCCCGGCATGACCCGGATGGTGGCGCTGGCGATTTCCGTGATCGTCTTTCTGCTCTCGCTCGGTCTCGTCGCGCCGTACTGGTTTGCGCAGCCAACCGGATTCACTTTCGTAACCGACACCCCGTGGATCTCGACGCCGCCCATCCGCTATCACGTCGGACTTGACGGACTCAGCCTGTGGCTCGTCCTATTGACGACGCTGTTAACTCCCGTCTGTGTTCTTATCTCCTGGAATTCAATCGACAAACGAATCAAGGAATTCTTTGCGTTCCTGATCCTGCTCGAATTCGGGTTAATCGGAGTATTTGTCGCCCTCGACCTGTTTCTGTTTTATGTGTTCTGGGAAGTATCGCTGGTTCCGATGTACTTCCTGATCGGTATCTGGGGACACGAGCGTCGCATTTACGCCGCCGTCAAGTTCTTCCTGTATACGATGGCAGCATCGGTCCTGATGCTGGCGGCGATGATTTACCTGTACAATCGCGCCGGTACGTTTGATTATGGGACATTATTATCCATGCTATCGAGCGGGCGCCTGAGCCTGACTTGGGAAGAGCAGATCTTGTTATTCCTGGCGTTCTTCGTCGCCTTTGCGGTAAAGGTTCCGCTGTTCCCGCTACACACCTGGTTGCCCGATGCCCACGTCGAAGCGCCGACAGCAGGATCGGTTATGTTGGCCAGCGTCATGCTGAAAATGGGTTGCTACGGGCTGATTCGCTTCTGCCTGCCGCTATTTCCCAGCGCCGCGCGAAGCTGCGCCAATTGGATCATCGTGCTGGCGATCATCGGCATCATATACGGCGCGCTGGTGGCGATGGTGCAACCTAACTTGAAGAAGCTCGTGGCTTACTCATCGGTCAGTCACCTGGGCTTTGTCGTACTCGGGATATTCTCGTTCACGCAACAAGGCATGGACGGCGCTGTGTATCAAATGTTGAGTCACGGTATCTCCACCGGGGCGCTATTCATCATGGTGGGATTCCTGTACTACCGCCGGCATTCGCTGGAAATTGCCGATTTCGGAGGTGTCGCAACTCCCGCGCCACATCTATCAACGGTCTTCCTTATCACGACGCTTGCCAGCGTAGGATTACCTTTGTTGAACAACTTCGTCGGCGAGTTTCTCGTGCTTCAGGGCGCGGCCATGGCTAACTTCAACTGGGCCATCTTCGCGGCGGTGGGCGTAATACTCTCGGCGGTGTACATGTTGTGGATGTATCAACGAGTCATCTTCGGAAAGGCCACTGACGACCTCTCTCATCACATGCCGGATTTGAACGGGCGCGAGTGGCTCGCCGTGGCTCCGCTGCTCGTCCTGATGGTGTGGATGGGTTCGTTTACCCAAACTTTCATGCCGCCGATCAGCGCGCAGAGTTCGAAGATTCTGGAGCACAGCAGAGTGGGCGTGGACTTCCGCGTCTTCTCGCATCCCACCGCTCGCACCCAGGAGACGATCCGTGCCGCTCGCTAACTTCATCCCGTCCGGCGCCGATTACCTCCGCTATCTGCCGGAGATCATCTTGAGCATCGCGGGAACTCTGATCATGTTCCTCGAAGCCTTCCTGGGCGAGCGGCGCAAGCCCGTTCTCGCTTGGATCGCCGGGCTGGCAATGGCCGCTGCGATTTGGGGCTCAATCGTTGCGTTCGCCATCGGCGGCTTCGGATTCCAGAACATGGTGATCGTCGACGGTTTCGCCACGTTCTTCCGTATCCTGGTGCTCGTCGTCGGTCTTCTGACCATCTTCGCCTCCGTCCAATACCTCGACCGCGAGAAGGCGAATGCGGGCGAGTATTATGCTCTCATTCTGTTTTCGATCGCGGGCCAATGCGTGATGGTGAGCGCCAATGAACTGATCATCATTTTCATCGGTCTCGAAATCTCGTCTATCTCGAGTTACATCCTGGCGGGCTATCTTCGCGACGATCGCCGCAACAACGAATCCGCGTTGAAATACTTCTTGCTCGGCAGCTTCGCGACCGCGTTTCTGCTCTACGGCATCGCTTGGGTTTACGGCGCCACCGCCACCACGAATCTCGCCGAGATCCGGCGCACGCTGATGAGCCCAGAAATCGCGCCTTCTGTCGTGCTTGTCGCAACCGCCGCAGCGCTCATGTTCGTCGGGTTTGCCTTCAAAGTTTCCGCGGCGCCATTCCAGATCTGGGCGCCCGACGTATATCAGGGCGCGCCCGCTCCGGTGTCGGCCTTCATGTCCGTCGGACCGAAAGCAGCGGCCTTCGCCGTTTTGATTCGTGTCTTCACGACAGCCTTCGGACCCATCGCAAATCGATGGGAAACGTTCATGTGGGGAACGGCGATCGCGACCATGGTTGTGGGTAACTTCGCCGCGCTCACGCAAACCAATATCAAACGCCTGCTCGCCTACAGCTCCATCGCGCACGCCGGCTATGTGCTGGTGGCCATCACGGCGCATTCCGACATCGGCAATGCCGCCGCGATGTTCTACCTCGCCGCGTATGTCTTCATGCAAATCGGATCGTTCGCCGTGGTCACTTACTTTGCGCGGCAAGGCGAGCGCTACGTAAATGTCGACGACCTGGCGGGCTTGGGCGCGCGCCAGCCGATGGTTGCGGCGATGATGTCGATATTCCTGCTCTCGTTGATCGGTGTTCCGTTGACCGCGGGATTCTTCGGGAAGTTCTATATCTTCAAAGCAGCGCTCGATTCGAACCTGATCTGGTTGACCATCATCGGCGTGTTGAACAGTGCTGTTGCCGCCTACTATTACCTGCGCATCATCGTTGTGATGTACATGCGCGACCCCGTAGATGCCAGCGAAAACGTCGGACCCGTATCGCCGGGCTTGAAAATTACAATCCTGGCGTCCGCCCTCGGCACTATAATTTTAGGCGTTATGCCGTCGCTCGTACTCGATTTTGCGGGCCGCTCCGCGAGCCTGGTAAAGTAGCAACATGCGCGCAAACCGTCCATCTCGATAAGATGGAGTATTGTCCCGTATCAGTTCAGCCCAAGACGCGCCTCGATCGCACTGGAATAATGTTTACCTCGGCGTTGCGTTAACCACTCTTGCGACCCTCATCCTCGAGCTTTCGTTCACGCGCATTTTCTCCGTTGTCTTCTATTACCACTTCGCGTTTCTAGCGATCTCGATCGCGCTGTTCGGCCTTGGCGCAGGCGGCGTTTTCTCGTACGTCGTCGCGCGCCGGAGCGGAACAACGTGGTCGAAGCTCGGCGCGATGGCGCTGGCCAATGCCGCCGTGATCGTGCTCGCGCTCACCCTCGTGATGACGCGCACGGGCCACCCAGGAAATGCGACCCTGGCGCTGGTTTACTTCGCAAGCGCGGGTCCGTTCTTTCTGGCCGGAGCGATTCTCTCGCTTGCGATTTCCGAGAGCATCGAACGCGTCGACCGGGTGTACTTCTTCGATCTGCTCGGAGCCTCTGGCGGATGCCTCGCGTTAATACCTTTTCTCGATCTGTTCGGCGGCCCCAACACGGTGATCGCCGCGGCCGTACTGTTCGCCGTCTCCGCCGCGATCTGGTACAACATCGGCCGCGAGACGCTGCCCCGCGCCGCCGGCGTGATGCTCGCGCTGGGCCTGGTGGCCTTCATGTTTGTGAACGGAACCTGGCGTCTGATCGATGTTAAATGGGCCAAGGGTCAAGCCATTCACGATGAGATCTTCGTCAAGTGGAACAGTTTTTCCCGGATCGCGATCGCCCCCGATAAGGACACGAAGAATCCGGTCATCGTCATCGATGCCGATGCGACCACTTGGATCCCGCCCTACGACTGGGACCATCTCGACGCCTCCACGCGATCGAACCTGTTACGCGAAGGTCCCGGATTCCCCTACGTGCTGCGTCCCGGCGCAAAGACGCTGATCATCGGATCGGGCGGTGGTTGGGACGTCGGCCGCGCACTGGCCTCGGGAAGCCGCGACATCACCGGCGTCGAGATCAACCCGATCATCGCCACCACGATCATGCGCAAGCGTTTCCCGGTGATGAGTCACGGCCTGTATTTCCGGCCCGAAGTCCACATCCACGTCGAGGATGGACGCAGTTTCGTCAGGCGCAGTGAAGAGAAGTATCAGATCCTGCAAGCAACGCTCGTCGACACTTGGGCCTCCACAGCCGCGGGCGCGTTTGCGTTGTCCGAAAATAATCTATACACCACCGACGCGTTTCACGATTACCTCAGCCACCTTACCGATGACGGGTTTCTCGCGTTCACGCGCTGGGGCTTCGATCCGCCGCGCGAGTCGTTACGCTTGCTCTCATTGGCCGCAGTCGCCTTGGATCGTCTTGGACAGAAGGAGCCTTGGCGGAACGTGATCGTGGTGCGCACCAATGCCGCGAACATCCACGGCTGGGGCGCGCAGGATACGGTGCTGATCTCGCGCAATCCGTTCAGCGCGGCGGATATCGCCCGTGCGCGGAGCGCTGCGTCCACAAGCGGTGTCGAACCGATCTATGTCCCTGGCGATCCGCGCGGCACACCGTTTGCCGACCTGCTGTTAACATCGGACCGTCGCGCCTTCTACGACAAATACCCGTACGACGTAACGCCGCTAGGCGACGACCGCCCGTTCTTCTTCTACACCGTCCAGCCTCGCGACATCTGGAATTTCGTCGCCACGGCATCCAGCCAAAGCGCCGATTACAAGATTAACCGCGCTGTTCCGTTACTGTTCAGCGTCGTCGCCGTGAGCCTTCTCGCGACGCTGATCATTTTGCTATTGCCCCGGCTCTTGCTGGGCAGCCGCCTGCCCGCGGACCGTCACGTGTTCGGCTTTCTGTTTTACTTCTTATTCATCGGCGCTGGTTACATTCTCATTCAAGTGGCGCTCATTCAAAAATTCGTGTTGCTACTTGGCCATCCGACTTACGCCCTCACCGTAATCATTTTTTCCATGCTGGTTGCGAGCGGCCTCGGAAGCTTTTTCAGCCGTCGCATCATCGCGGGAGACGAGACAAGATGGCGCCTCATCCTGGCTGCGATTCCTGTGTTGATCACGACCCTGGCATTCATCTCCGCTCCGTTAACCACGATGCTGGTTGGGCTGCCTCTCGCGGTCAAAATGATATTCACGGCACTGTTGATCGCCGCTCCCGCGTTTTTCATGGGTATGCCCTTTCCAACTGGACTCGCGCGGCTCGAACGGATGCACAGCGAATCGGTACGCTGGGCCTGGTCGCTGAACGCTGCGGCAAGCGTACTCGGATCTGCGGGCGCGATCTTTCTCGCCATCTATATCGGGCTGCGTCTGACTCTGACCGTCGGTGGCTTGTGTTACCTGGGAGCCTTGGCCGCGTTGATCCTGACCTCGCCGGCAACGGCCGATATGCCTGTACCTGCCGCTTCCGACCGTGTAGATCTTGCTCGCTAAAGCCCGGACTCGCCAAGCTAACCCGTTGAATTTTCAGTGCTCCGAGCTTGGCTACGGGATTGCAATGTTCATATTTCGAGGTGTAGTGTGACTAAATTGAGAACCATCTCCGCACTTGTGTTATGCGCCGGTTGGGCATGCGCGCAGGTGCCCAATCCAACTCAAAACGTACCCCAAAGCGAGCGTCCGCAAGCAGGAACCACGGGCGGTCCGATGCCCATCTACCGTGTCACCGTCGTGCAGCGGACCACCGCGGCCATCAACTATCGTCATCGTAGCGGCCAGACCACGATCGATTTCCGCGGCACCGAACTGCTTCCACAGTCCAAGGGCCGCGCCGAGGTGAAAAGTCAAAAAGGCTACACCGACATCGACGCCAAGTTCGAGGACATGGATTCTCCGAGCCGCTTCGGCCCCGAGTATCTAACGTACGTACTGTGGGCAGTCACTCCGGAAGGCCGCGCGATGAATCTTGGTGAAGTGGTGCTGGATGGACGCCACGGCAAGCTCCACGTGACTAGTGAACTCCAGGCATTCGGTTTGATCGTCACCGCCGAGCCGTACTTCGCCGTCACTCAGCCGAGCGATGTCGTCGTAATGGAGAACATCGTCCGACAAGATACGACCGGGCGCATTGAAGCAATCGATGCCAAATATGAATTGCTGCGCCGCGGCCAGTACACAATGAACTCCGCGAACCGCGTGAGTCCCGCCGTTGCCGATGCGAAGGCGCCGCTGGAATTGCGCGAGGCGCGGAACGCTCTGCAAATCGCAACCTGGACGGGAGCCGACCGCTACGCCGCCGACACCTTGAATAAGGCGCAGGTGATGATGGGCAACGCCGAGAACTTTTACAAGAGCAAGGGCCAGAAGAAAGACATCATCTCCATCGCGCGCCAGGTAGTGCAGACCGCCGAGGATGCCCGCATCATCGCGATCCGCAAGCAGGATGAAGAGCGCCTAGCGCAAGAACGGCAAGCGGGAGCCGAGCGTGAAGCGCGCGCTAAGGCCGACACCGCCGCAGCCGAGCAACAGCAACGCATGGCCGAGCAGCAACAGCGCGCCGCCGAGCAACAGCAGAGGCTCGAGTCCGAACGCCGCGCGCAAGCCGAAGCCGATAAGGCCCGCGCCGATTCCGAGCGCGCCGCAGCCGATCGTGCCCGCGCCGAAGCCGAAGCAATGACCCAGCGCGCCCGCGCCGAGGCCGACACCATTTCGCGCAAAGCGGCCGAAGACCGCGCTACAGCCGAGGCCGCGAAAGTCGCCGCCTTAGCGGAACAGCAGAAGGCGCGGGCCGAAGCCGACGCCGCGCGTCAGGCCGCTCTACTCGAGCAGCAGAAGGCACAGGCCGCCACTTTGCAAGCCAAGGCCGAAGCCGATGCCGCCCGCCAGGCCGCCCTACTCGACCAGCAGAAGGCACAGGCCGACGCCGAGCGTTTACGACAACAGGCGCTCGAAGCTGACAAGCTTCGCCAACAGGCCGAAACCGATCGCGAAACCGTGCGCCAGCAGTTGCGCGATCAGTTGAACACGGTTCTCGAAACTCGTGAGACCGCGCGCGGTCTGATCGTGAACATGTCCGACGTTCTGTTCGACACCGGCAAGTACACCTTGAAGCCCGGCGCGAGAGAGAAACTGGCGCGCGTCGCGGGCATCGTGCTCGCCCACCCTGGCCTGAATCTCGAAGTCGAGGGGCACACGGATAATGTCGGCGGCGACGACTACAATCAGCATTTGTCCGAGCAGCGCGCAGGCGCGGTTCGCGAGTACCTCACATCGCAGGGCGTGAATTCGGGCATGATCACAGCCAAGGGTTTTGGGAAAACTCAGCCCGTCGCAGGCAACGAGACCGCAGCGGGCCGTCAACGTAACCGCCGCGTTGAATTGGTAGTTTCAGGTGACGTGATCAACCGCCAGGGGAAGGGCGCTACGTCCAGCATCCCGCAGCGAACTCCCGCTTCATCACCGCGTTAGTATTCAACGACGAACGGCGTGGGCCTCTCCGCGCCGTTCCCCTTACTCAAACCTCAGCAGCATCTCATAGTCCTTCCGTGAAACCGCTGCGAGAAACGTCGCCAGCCTCGGTCCCGTATCCCGCCCAAACAGCAACTGATAAATATCGCGGAAAAACAGCTTTTGAGACTCCTTCAGATTGCCGCCTTCGCCAGCCTGCGGAATCGCGTAGAGCACGTCGTTAGCGGCTTCGAGCGATAGACTCGCGTTCTTCTCTATTGCCTGGTGCAGCGTTCGAATCCACTCCTTACGCTCCGCCGGTAGCGCATTGAAATAATCCGTGCGCGCAGCTTCTGCCAGCCGAACATCTTCCTCAGGCGCGTAGGTCTTGATCCACGCCTCCGCCTTGTCTAGACGCTCTCCGAATTGCTCTTCCGTATACGGCGTACCCAACCGTTCGAAGATATCCGCCAGCGCCTGCCGGTTACCGCGCACGATTCCCGAGAAACTTGCGAGCTGGCGGAACGGCACCGGATACACCTTGCGATCCCGCACCGACGCCAAAGCAACCGATTCATGATCGGCGCTGTTCACCTCGGCTGCAGCAGCTCGATCGTACTCGTCGTAAACCTGAAATATCTGACGGTCCACGACGAGGTCGAATGCGCGATTCGGAGCGATGCGAGCGAACACCCATAGCAACACCTCGGGCTGATAAATCGCGAGAGCTTCATCGAGCGTAATCACAGTCCCGCTCGACCCGCTCATCTTACCAGCGATACCCTTGATGCCGACAAACTCGTACACCTGGAACATCGGCGACTCGATTCCGAAAATCTCCCGCGCGATCCGGCTCGCCACTTCATAGCTGCCGCCCGCCGTGCCGTGATCCTTGCCGCCCGGCTCAAACACGATCTGCTCGTGCCGCCAGCGCATCGCCCAATCCACCTTCCACGGCAGCTTCAGATTTGTAGCGCTCGCTACGTCACCCGACCCTTCGTGCCCGCACTTGCACCGGTACGTGAACGAGAGGCCATCCGGCTCGAAAGAAGTAATGCGCGTCGTGTCCTTATCGCAAACCGGACAGTAGATCTCCACCGGCAAATACCGTTCGCGCTCTTCATCGGTGCCCTTCTGCGTGCGGAAGCTGGAGATGATGTCGTAGATCTCGCGCCGGCGCTTGACGGCTTCGACTATCGCGGCGTTGTACTGGCCGCTGCGATATATCGCGGCCTGATATCGATACTCGAGCTCGATTCCCGTTCGCGTCAAAGGCTCTTCGAACATGCGCTCGTATCGCGCCGCATACGATGGATACTCGCCCCACGGGTCCGGAACGTCGACCAACGGTTTGCCCAGTTGCTGCTCATACTCGGGCGGCACATTCTTCGGCACCTTGCGAAACCGGTCGTAATCGTCCCAGCTATGCAGCAAGCGTACGCGCTTTCCGCGAGCCATCACCGCGCGCGCTACGAACCAGTTGGTCAAAATATCGCGAAGGTTGCCGCAATGCACCGGACCCGAAGGTGTGGTGCCCGAGGCGAAATGAAACTCCTCGCGTCCGGGATGGCGGTCGATCAGTGTCTCGGCTATCTTGTCTGCCCAATGCATATGGATAATAAAAAACGCCGGGGATTGCTCCCCGGCGGTTGATCGCAATCTACAAGTGCGTGATTAGTCGCCGAAGGAACCGACTTCCTCGCGCGTCTCTTCTTTCTTAACAGCGGGAGCCAAACCGATTCCTCCGATTTGAACCAGCGGCTCACCCGGCTGCTCCTTCAGTACATGCTGCCGGTACAACTGCGCCATCCGTGCGTCTTCGGCCTTCTGCTTGAGTTTTTCGTCACGCGCCCGCAGCTTCTCTTCACGCGCTGTCTTCGCAATGCCCGCTTCGTCCAGATCGCGTTGGCGCTTGCGGTTCACATCCTCGGCGCGTAACACCAAGGCGTGGTCGGTACTCTCGAGCGCGACATTCTTGTTACCCGCGAAGATTTCGTGCTTCCCGTGCTCGTCATACCACTTGGTGAGCGTGGCGGTCATGTGCATCTTCTCGATGATGTTCCGCCATCCAACGCCGGTGTTGTAGGCGCAGAACGAAATTTCGCCTTCCTGGGTCGCGTACGGAATGATGCACTGCTCGGTCCGCCGGAAGTCGTAGTTGAACAGATCCTGGAACCACATGCCGGCGATGAACAGGAAGTTCCACCGGTCCTGACGCCGTTTCTCGATATCGGCTACGGTGCGATCGCCGGTCACCTTGCCGTAGTTCTTGCCCGACATGCCGAAACACTTATCGAATTTCGCGACCAGGTCGAACATCTTGAAGTGTGTCGGCGCTTTGAACGCGTTATAGTTTCTCAGCAACGCGAGCGTTACGCCGAGAACCGACATCTTCTTGCTGCGCGCCCCGTCATTGATCCGCGCGACGTCTTTCGCTAACTGGTCGGCGTGCAGGAACGCGGTCACCGGGACGGCTTCCTTGGTTTCCTTGTCGCACATCACGGCCATGCCGATTCCGCAATTCGGATGGCAGCCGCAGCTCAGTTGTCCGAACTCCGCCGCAGGCCCGTGTACCAGATCCGCGAAATCGCTGAACGTGCTCATGAACGAAATCGGGAACCAGTCGCGAACCGGCTCGCCGATCCCCGTCTGATTCTTCACGTCGTGCGCCAAGTGGGAGAGCGTGTAGCGTTGAGCTTGGCGGCGATCGTCGGTGACAGCTTCATCGCGGCCGGTGAAAGATACCGGCTGGAAGCTCAGGAACGGAATCTTCTTGGGATTGTCGAGCGCGAACCGTACCACCGCGCCCACCTGCTCGTTGTTGATGCCGTTGATAATCGTGATGACCGGAACGATGTCGACGCCGTTGGTCCACAGATTCTCGATCGCGCGCATCTTCACGTCGAACAGGTTGCCGACGGCGCGATGCGAGTTGGCCTCGTTGCCGACGCCGTCAAACTGCAGGTACGCGTAACGCAGACCCGCTTCGGCGGCTTGCTTGCAAAACTCGGGGCTCTTTGCGAACTCGATACCGTTGGTCGCGGCCTGCACGCTGTTGTACCCGACCTTGCGCGAATAGCGAACCGCATCCAAAAAGTACGGCGAAAGGGTAGGCTCGCCGCCCGAGAATTGAACCGACATTTGACGCCGCGGCTTAATCGAAATCGCGTTGTCGAGCAGCGTCTTGATGTCTTCCCAGCTCAGTTCGTGCACGAACCCGACCTGGTTGGCGTCCATAAAACACGGATCGCACATCATGTTGCAGCGGTTGGTCAGATCGATGGTGAGCACCGAACCGCGCCCGTGCGTGATCGTGCTCGAACCATGATCGTGCAGCTTGTCGTCGTTGTGAGCGCGGATATCGCGGCCCGGGAATACCTGCTCCAGATGCTTGAAGAACGCCGGGTCCATCGACATGACGTCTTCGAAGCGCCCGTGCTCGGGGCATTCCTTCACCATCAGAATCTTGCCGTCGCGCTCGATGATCTGCGCCTTGATCTCGCCGACTTTTTCATTCTTGAGAATCTCGACCGGAACTTTGCCGTCGAGAATCTGCTGGCGGATCTCAGGCACGCACTTTGGACACAGCGAATCGGTCTCACGCGGCCATCCGAGTGGCGGCTTCACCTTCTCCCACGACTTCAGGAGCGGCTTCTCCGACCATTTCGGCGTGAAAGCCGGATTGGGATTGATCTGGTTGACCTTGTCGTAAACGAACCAAGCCGCGTTGGCGGCCAAACTTACTGCTCGTTCCACGTATTTGATCGGCTTGTGCATGGTCCTCAGCTTTCGGATTTCGATCTCTATGAAGTATAGATTCATCGCGCGGAGCCGAGGAACGGGAATGAATCTAAACGATGGATTTCCCGATTGTATGGTCAAATCGCGAATTGAACGGCGGAGCGTCCTGAATACATTGAATCTGAAGAAGATAACAAGGCCGCACGGATCGGGCTTCGGCTCCGGCGAAGGCGATGCAATTGTAAAACTGCGACCGGGCGCCCAGCGTGCGCTATACTATTTATTTCGTCCTTCCGAGACGAACAACCCCGAGGTGTGCGTTGTTTTTCAGTGTTAGGGAACTGGAACTGCGTAAGGCATTATTCGACGCAGAGTTTCCGCCAGGTGAGATTGTATTCGTTGACTCTGTGTGGCAAGCTTCGCCGCTGCACGCTCGAGGTTCGGTGGAGTTGCTGGCCAACACGCTTGGCGAAATCCGCGTACAGGGCAGTCTCTCTGTGACGATGGAGGCGGATTGCGATCGCTGCCTCGAGTTGGCGCGCATCCCCGTCGAATCGGACTTCGACCTGTTCTATCGCCCCGATCCGGAAGGCGGACACTCGCATGCCGAAGTCGAGATCGGTCCCGGCGAAAGTGAGATCGGTTTCTACCAGGGGGGAGGTTTGGAGTTGGGCGACATCCTCCGGGAGCACGTTCTTTTGTCGCTTCCCATGCAACGCGTGTGCAGCGAGTTGTGCCGGGGAATCTGCCCGGGTTGCGGACAGAATCGCAATGATGTGGACTGCGGTTGCGCCGCCAAAGCGGGCGACGACCGTTGGGCCGCTTTGAAAAATCTGAGACAGTAAGGTAACTAGATGCCAAATCCAAAAAGACGACATTCGAAAAGACGCACGTCCACTCGCCGCGCTCACGATTCTTTAACCCGAGCCGGCGTTGCCGAGTGCCCCAATTGCCACGAGCCTAAGCTGCCCCATCGCGCCTGCCCCAAGTGCGGGCAGTACAAGGGCCGCGAAGTCGTCGAAGTGGCCGAGCAGTAAACCCGCTCTCCCGAATGATCAACATCGCCCTGGACGCGATGGGCGGCGATCATGCGCCTCAGGCGGAAGTCGAGGGTGCCATTGAAGCCGCTCGTTCCTTGCCTGTTCGAGTCATTCTGGTGGGCAAGGAAGACATTCTCCAGACGGAACTCAAACGTCATAACTGGGCTGGTCTGGCGATCGAAATTCGTCACGCCAGCGAAGTGGTGACCATGGAGGATAGCGCCGCGAAGGCGTTCAAGAACAAGCGCGATTCCTCCATTCGCGTCGCTTCGCGATTAGTACGCGACGGTGCCGCCCAAGGTTTGGTGTCCGCCGGCAACACTGGCGCGGTCATGGCGACAGCAAAAATCGTTCTCGGCATGGTGCCTGGCGTCGACCGTCCAGCGCTCGCATCGGCCTTCCCCACCGTCACCGGACGCCCGGTGGTCGTCGTCGATGTCGGCGCGAATGTCGATTGCGAGCCGCACATGCTCGCTCAATTCGCGGTGATGGGCGATATCTACTCGCGCGTGATCTTCCGCACCGAACGCCCGCGCGTCGGTCTGCTGTCGATCGGCGAAGAGGAGCATAAGGGCAACGAGTTGACCCGCGCCGCAACGCCGCTGCTCAAGTCGCTCCCCCTCAACTTCATCGGCAACGTGGAAGGCCGCGATATTTACACCGGCCAGACGGACGTGATCGTGTGCGATGGCTTCGTCGGCAATGTCGCCCTGAAGGTCAGCGAGGGTCTGGTGGATGTGTTCAAGCACATGCTCGGAGAATCGTTGCGGGCCACCATGACGCGCAAGATCGGGTACTTACTGGCGCGCTCGGCCTTTCTCGATTTCAAGAAGCGCGTCGACTACTCGGAGTTCGGCGGCGCTCCTCTGCTGGGCGTACGCGGCGTGTGCATAATCAGCCACGGACGCTCCACGCCCAAGGCGATTCGCAACGCCATCCGTGTCGCCTCGGAGTTCGCCAGCGCCGGCATTAACACCCAGCTCGAAGCGGAGCTTGCCCACTGGTCCGACGGAAAGAGCGGCTTTGCGGCGAAAGCCGAATCATAATAGAACAAGATGAATCGCCGGATTGCCTTGCGCGGCCTGTTGCCGGCGCTGCTGTGCGCGTGCGCCTGGTCGCAGAAACTCGACCCCGTCCAGTGGACGCTCGATGCGGAGCGCACCAGTGTTGCGCCGGGCGGGACTGTACTTGCGCGTCTCACGGCCAAGCTCGACCCGGGTTGGCATCTGTACTCGCCATCCACCCCGCCTGGCGGACCCATCCCGACCACGCTCAAGCTGGAAGATAATCCGGCGATCTCGAAAACGTCCTTCTATCAGCCTGCGCCCGGCCGCAAACTCGATCCAAACTTCAATATCGATGTCGAATGGTTCGAGCACTCGGCCGTGTTTCTGGTTACCGCGGAAGTCGCGAAAGACCGCGTAGCCGGACCGTTAGAACTTACCGCACAGGTTCGCTATCAAGCCTGTGACGATCGCCAGTGCCTGCCCCCTCGCAAGAAGACCGCATCGCTGACCGTTAACGTCGATCCAGCGGCGACGGTCTCGGCGGTGGCCATCCCGGCGGGCTACACAGTGATTGATGCTTCGGCCAAGCGCACCGCAGCGAGTGCGGCTCCCGTTCCCGCGCCTGCTTCACAAGGCCTGGCCCAATTCCTGCTCGTTGCCTTCGGCTTCGGCTTGGCCTCGCTGTTTACCCCGTGCGTCTTTCCGATGATCCCCATTACGGTGTCATTCTTCTTGAATCCGCAGGGCGGCTCGCGCTTGATGCAGGCTCTCGTGTTCTGTCTTGGAATTATCGTCCTGTTCTGTGCGCTGGGTTTTGGCGTCACAGCGATCGCCGGACCATTCGGGGTCGTGCAGTTGGGTTCTAACCCATGGGTCAATGCATTCATTGCCGTTGTATTCATCGCGTTCGGCTTGAGTCTGCTCGGAGCTTTCGAGATCGCACTTCCCTCGAGCGTGCTGACCAAGCTCGACAGTGCATCGCGACGGGGCGGTTACGGCGGCACCTTGCTGATGGGTTTGACCTTCTCGCTCACCTCCTTCGCTTGCATCGGACCCTTTGTGGGCAGCCTGCTCGCGGCTTCTCTTCAGACCAAAGGCATGCAGCCGGTGCTGGGAATGCTCTCCTTCGCCACTGGTCTCGCCACGCCGTTCTTCTTTCTCGCGCTGTTTCCGTCTTATCTTCAAAAATTGCCCCGTAGCGGCGGCTGGATGGTGCGGGTCAAGATCGTGCTCGGGTTTCTGATACTCGCGGCCGCGCTCAAGTACTTGAGTGTTGTGGACGCGGTATTGCGCACCGATTGGTTGTCTCGGGAGTTATACCTGGCGGCTTGGTTCGTGCTGTTTTCGCTGGCCGGTCTCTATCTCTTGGGCTTTCTCCGTATGGAAGGGATCAAGCCCGATGAGCGGCTCGGAGTGGGCCGGCTGCTGGTGGCATTCGCATTGTTAACGTTCGCTGTCAGCCTGGTCCCCGGTATGTTCGGAGCTAATCTAGGGCCGCTCGAATCCTATGTGCCGGCTGCCAAGACTCTTGCTACCGGCGCCGCGCGCGGACCTTCGCAAATTTGGCTGAAGGACCGCTACGAGGAGTCGCTCGCCCGCGCGAAACAGGAAAACAAGCTGGTGTTGGTTACCTTCACCGGATACGCCTGTACCAATTGCCACTGGATGAAGGCTAATATGTTTCCGCGGCCCGAAATTGCCGCCGCGGTTCAGGATATGATCCTGGTCGAACTCTTCACCGACGGCTCGGACGAGATATCCAAACGCAACCAGGAGTTACAGGAAAAGACATTCAATACCGTCGCAATTCCGTACTATGCTCTAATGAACGGCGACGGAAAAGTGCTCGCATCCTTCCCCGGTCTGACTCGCAATGCTCAGGAGTTTCTAACATTCCTCAACACGCGCCCGCAACAATCATGACTCGTCACTTCGCGGCCCTGGCCACCGCTGGGCTACTGTTGGCTCAATCCAATTCTGGCGTTGCCATCCGAGGATTCGGTCCGGAGGGCTCGCGCGCCGAGCATGACCGCGAAACACAGGCCAAGGCCATCCCTGACTCCAGTCGTGTCCGTGCATTCGCCAAACGTATGTCCGCGCGGCCTCACGCGGCTGGCTCGGCGCAGTCGAAAGCGGTCGCGTCATACATCCTCGGACAATTGAAGGAATGGGGACTGGACGCCAGTATCGAGTCATTCGACCCGTTGCTGCCTTATCCCACCGCGCGCACGCTCGAGATGTTGGCGCCCGTCCGTTTCACTGCCCAGTTACGCGAACCCGTGGTCGGCGTGGACAAAGACAGCGGCGAATCAGGTCAGTTACACACTTACAACGCTTATTCCGCTTCGGGCAATGTCACGGCTCCTCTTGTTTACGCCAATTACGGCTTACCTGCGGACTACGACTATCTCAAACAGCAGAACATCGACGTCAAGGGCAAGATTGTAATCACGCGTTACGGCAAGAGTTGGCGGGGAGTAAAGCCCAAACTCGCGCAAGAGCATGGGGCTGTAGCGTGTCTCATCTACTCCGATCCGCACGAAGACGGGTTCTTTCAGGGTGATGTTTATCCCAAAGGCCCGTTCCGTCCGCCGCAGGGAGTGCAGCGCGGAAGTGTCGTCGACATGCCTCTCTATCCCGGCGATCCGTTGACTCCAGGCTGGGCCTCGCAAGCCGGCGCGAAACGTCTGAGCCGCGCCGACGCCCGCTCGTTGCTCAAGATCCCGGTGTTGCCGATCTCCTATGCCGACGCTAAACCACTGCTCGAAAATCTCGGCGGTCCGGTCGTTCCTGAAGCTTGGCGCGGAGCTCTCCCCATCACTTATCACGCGGGCGCCGGGCCGGCAGTCGTCCACTTGAAGCTCGATTTCGATTGGACGAATAAGCCGATCCACAACGTGCTCGCGCGCATTCCAGGCAGTGTGTATCCGGATGAGTGGATCGTGTGGGGAAACCACCACGATGCATGGGTGAACGGCGCGAGCGATCCAGTCAGCGGCGCTGCCGCTTTGCTCGAAGCCGCCCACGCATTGTCGGCGATGCTGCAGCGCGGATGGAAGCCGAAACGTTCCATCGTAATCGCGTTTTGGGACGGCGAGGAGTTCGGGCTGCTCGGCTCGACTGAGTGGGCCGAACTGCATCAAGCCGAATTGGAGAAGAAGCTCGCGGTCTATATCAATTCCGATTCGAACAGCAAAGGCACTCTGGGCGGATCGGGCTCGCATGCTCTCGAGCAGTTTGTGAGCGAAGTTGCGCGGGACCTCGATGACCCGGTCTCCGGCAAGTCGCTGCTCGAAGCGCGCAAAGCCCGGCCATCACGCGGAACGCGTGCCGCGGATCCCTCGGGCGAATTCCGTCTCGGTCCGCTTGGCGCGGGTTCGGACTACGTCGCCTTCATCGATCACATTGGTGTCTCCAGCCTGAATCTCAGCTTTGGCGGCGAGGGAGGCGGTGGAGTCTATCACTCCATCTACGATTCCTACTACTGGTACACGCATTTTGCGGATACCGATTTCGCGTATGGCCGAGCGCTCGCCCAGGTGATGACCGTCTCGCTGATGCGTCTGGCCGACGCTCCGATTCTGCCGTACGAGTTCGGCAGCCTGGCTCGCACGGTGCGCGGGTACGCCGACGAGATCCAGAAGCAGGCCGCCAAGAGTGTGGATTTACGGGATGTCTACTCGCAGCTCGGCCGGCTCGAAGCGAACGCGCACAACTACGACGAGGCTCTCACGGCCATCGAAAAACGGTTGCCCCAAGTCGCGCCGGAGAAGCTCGCCAAGGTCAACGAAACGCTATACCGGAGCGAGCGCGTGCTGCTCAACTCGAAAGGGTTGCCTGGACGCGATTGGTATCGCCATCAACTCTACGCGCCCGGCTTGTACACCGGATACGGCGCCAAAACGCTGCCGGGCATCCGCGAGGCGGTCGAGGGATCGCGTTGGGACGAAGCCAATCAACAGGCCCGCCACGTCACAAATGCACTTAGACGCCTGAACGCCCAGGTGGAAGAAGCGACGCGCCTGTTGCGAGCATTGGAGGATTAGCTCGACTCGCCGCTCCACTTCGCCAGAAACAATTCACCCGCCTCAATCTCCATCTCGCGCGCGAGGTCCACATTCCATCGTTGCCACTGTTTCTCGCGCAACTTGTCGAGCAGTTCGCACCGCCGCCGGGCCTCCAACACGTTCGCGCGTTGCGCGGCGATGCGTGTGTCGCACTCCGCCAGAAGCTGCGCGATGACTCCGCGCTGAACCGTCGCGTGCCGCTGAAACGCGTCGATTGCCCGCAGCTCGAGCGGGTCAATCGCCGTTTTGCGATTCAGCACCGACACACACTCAGCGGCCTCCTCGTTCAGCACGCGGAGCCGGCTCTCGACCAATCCTCGTTCCGCAAGTAGTTTTTCGAGCTGCGCCTCAGCCATGGCGAACTCCTTCTCGCGCCACTCGCGGACCCGGTCTAACCGGAACGTGAATCTTTTCATAAGCTATTGGGCCGCAGATGAACTTCTGAAACGACACCGGAGACCCGGGTACCATCAATCGCCCATAAGACCGAAACCATGGAGCTATCCGCGTTGTTCTGAAAACAATTGAGCCACAGATAAACACAGATGAACGCGGATAGCGCTGCTGCTCGCAGGTTCCCGGCAGTTATGGACTGTCCCCCAAAACTGAGACACGCCAAAAAGACGCACTTTGCATAGCGAACTGAACATCGAGCGTAAACTCCTCTACACCTGGAAGTACCAGTTCGAAGGCCATCCTCAACCTAGGCACGCCAATCTGGCCACAACCGCGAAAGGACGCAACGGTAGACCTCTGCTCAATGAGGTCGCCCAACTGAAACAGTCCCTCGGCGAAAAATCCCTGGAAATCGAGTTTTTGAACTTGCCTCGCTCAAAGTGAAGGAAACACGCCAGCAGAACCCGTCTCCGCTTCACCGGCACTAGCAGCCCGTGGTTAAAGTCCTTATTTTCGCGGCGGCGTGAAATGGGCAGAACTTGACCTTCACAGACGCGGTACAACGCGCTGCCAGCGGGTGCTTGATGGTTTAGGTACCCCCGAAAACTGACCGAAATCCCCATAC
>JBBQGC010000023.1:0-71577 GCA_038322705.1 Bryobacterales bacterium
AAATTCCGACCATGTCAGAGGAGAATATTGTGAACGATTAAGATTTGTTCCGCAACGGTGCATGATCTCGGGGGGCGAACAGGGTAAAGTTGGCGGGGATCAATTTGAGAATGAAGGGGGCATCCGTTGTGACCCGTTACAACCTCGTTTGCGGACTTGTAGTGCCCCGAATTGACCTTGTTCTGAACGAGTTGTTCGAGTTCCGGAGTGAGATGGACGTTCATAGTGCCCCCAGTCGCGCCCCGCTCACATCGATCCTTCATCCGCCGACGGACCATACAAGGCCGGAACCGGAATATCGTTCAACCGCAAGTACACCGTAAACTGCCCGCGATGATGGATCAAATGATTCATCACCATCCCTCGCAACACCGCAATCTTCGGCATCGTCCACACAGTCTTCCCCGTCATCAACAAAGTCCACGGCTTCATCATCGTCGCGTCATTCGTGCGCTCGACGGCCGCGCGGAAGTCAGCCGCGTTCTTATCGAAGATAGCCAATACCTCTTCGCATGTCGCCGGCTTCGGAAACTGCATGCCTCCTTCCGCCGGCGCGACGTCGATATCGTCCCTGTCGATGGTCATCACGCCCCACATCGGAAGCGTCGCCAGGTGGCCGGCCAACCATCCAAAATTGTTCGAGCGCTCGTGCGGCTTCCAACCGAACTTGTCGTCCGGAATGCGCTCGAGCGCCTTGCGCGTGTTCGCCAATTCCCGGTCAAGCTCGGGAAGTAGCCCCTGCGCGATCATGTTGCCGGTCTCGGGTGCGGGTGTGCTCATAACAAATCAGTATCGCTCAAGACTTCAATGCCTATTTAAGACGTCGTGGTGTGTTAACCTGAGACTTGCGCCGGTCCAATTTATGCCGGCTCGGGTAAGCGAATCGTTCGTGTTTCGGACCTATCCGTTCGCGGAGTCCGATCTGATCGTCAGCTTTTTCACCCGGGATCAAGGCAAATTACGCGGCGTGGCGAAGCGGGCCCGGAAGCCCAAAAGCAACTTCGGTTCCGGGCTGGAGCGATTGTCACACGTCCGGGTCACTTATTACCAGAAGGAGACTCGGGAACTGGTGACATTGTCCTCCTGCGAGTTGATCCGGTCCCAGTTCGATCTGATCGCAGACTTTACCGTGAGCGTCGCGCTGGATTTCCTGGCTGAGGTCAGCGATCAGTTATTGCCGGCGGCCGAAGCCAACGAACGGTTCTTCCGCTTGCTGATGGCTGTGCTGGAATTTCTGCACGACAAAGGCGATGTGTGGGCCGCGGTAACTTACTTCAGTTTATGGGCGGTCCGTTTGTCGGGATTTCTGCCCGATTTGAGAGTGAGCCAGCAGTCGCGCGCGATCGCCATGGAGATGCTGAAAACGCCGGTCGGGCAGTTGCAAGGGCGGGAGTGGTCGAAGGCCACGGCTTCGGATCTTCGGCGATTCCTGGTCCGGCAGATGGAAGAGCATGTGGAGAGGAAGCTCATCTCCGTTTCCATCCTCGAGGCGTTGTAATCGATTCCTTGTAAAACACCGCACATGGATTCTTTCCAGCAGACAATATTCAAGCTCAAGAATTACTGGTCCGAACGCGGGGCGATCGTTACCGAGCCCTACGACGCGCAAGTGGGCGCGGGTACGATGTCGCCCGAGACGTTTCTGCGCGTGCTCGGTCCTAAACCATATCGCGTCGCTTATGTTCAGCCCAGCCGCCGGCCCGCCGATGGACGCTACGGCGAAAACCCCGCGCGGCTGTACAAGCACCAGCAGCTACAGGTCATTCTGAAACCGTCTCCGGATGACGTGATCGATCAGTACCTGGCAAGTCTCGAAGCCATCGGCATCGATCTCAAGCAGCACGACATCAAGTTCGAAGAGGACAACTGGGAATCGCCCACCCTCGGCGCTTGGGGCATCGGCTGGCAGGTGATGCTCGACGGTTTGGAGATCACCCAGTTCACTTACTTCCAGCAGTGTGGCGGCATCGATCTCGATTTGGTTCCCGCCGAGCTCACCTACGGTCTCGAACGTCTCACCGCTTTCCTGCAAGGCAAGGACAGCGTGTTCGATATCGAGTGGACCCCCGGAGTGAAGTACGCCGACGTGCGCCTGGCCGACGAGGTGCAGAATTCGGTTTACAACTTCGAGATGGCCGGCATCGATGCGCTGTGGCAACTGTTTGCCGTCAATGAGAGCGAAGCCCAGCGCCTGATCGCGTTGTGGCCGGATTATAAGGATAAGCAGCGGTTTCCCACGCTCGCCGTCTACGATCACGTGTTGAGCTGTTCCAATCTGTTCAACCTGCTCGACTCGCGCGGAGCCATCAGCGTGACGGAGCGCGTCGGCGTCATCGCGCGCGTTCGCAAACTGGCCGTGGCCGTGGCCCACATCTGGCATCAGCAGCAGGGCGAGGTGGCCGCGTGAGCCTCTCGTTTCTGCTCGAGATCGGCACCGAAGAGATCCCCGATTGGATGATCGTTTCCGCGCTGAACCAGTTGCGCGATCACTTCCAATCGATGCTCGATGGACAGGGATTGGGCGGCCAAGTCGCGTGGGCCGATGGCACCCCGCGGCGTCTCGCATTACGAGCCGATGGCCTTGCTGATCGTCAGGCGGACTCGGAAGACTTAGTCACCGGACCTGCCAAATCGGCGGGCACCGGAGCGGCCGCGGGGTTCGCGCGAAAGATGGGCGTCAGCGCCGATGCCTTGAGCGTGACCACCACCGCCAAAGGCGAGTACTTCAGCTTCACAAAGCGAACCGCCGGCAAGAGCGCCCGCGATATTCTTTCCGCCCAACTGCCCGGGCTCATTCTCGGCATACAGTGGCCGAAAGCCATGTACTGGGTGGGCGGCAAGACCGGTCCGCGCTTCATCCGGCCAATTCGCTGGCTGGTCGCGCTACTGGGCGATGCCGTGGTTCCCTTCGAGATTGCCGGCGTCAAGTCGGGCAGCCTCACGCGGGGCCATCGCATACTGGGCAGCGGCTCGATCCCGGTTACGATCGAAAGCTATCGCGATGCGCTGCAGGCCAACGGCGTAATTCTGCGCGCGAGCGAACGGCGCGAAAAAATCGAGGTGGAGCGGGCGGCGTTGCTCGATCAGACCGGGTTGCGCGTGCACCCCGATCCGGACCTGCTCGAGAAACTCGTCTACATCACGGAGTTTCCGACGCCCATCACCGGCGTCTTCGATGAGCAATTTCTCGAACTGCCTTCCGAAGTGCTGGTGACCGTGATGCGTCATCATCAGAATTATTTTTCGGTGGAAGACGCCGAGGGTAAACTGGCGCCCCGATTCGTCGCGGTGATGAACACTAACGCCGATCCCGAAGGACTCGTTCGCCACGGCAACGAACGCGTTTTGCGCGCGCGCTTCAACGATGCACGATTCTTCTGGACCGTGGATCAGCAGAAGCGGCTCGAGGATCGCGTTCCGGATCTCGCGAACGTCACCTTCCAGGCCAAGCTCGGATCGTACCTCGCCAAGACGGAGCGAAACGTCGCGGTGGTGCGGGAATTGGCCGCCAAATTGGATACGGACTCCGGCCCCGTCGAACGCGCAGCCCGCCTGTTGAAGGCCGACCTCCCGACGGAAATGGTGAAGGAGTTCCCCGAACTGCAGGGCATCGTCGGCGGCTTATACGCGAAGGCGCAAGGCGAGCCGGAAGAGGTTTGGCGCGCGATTTACGACCACTACAAACCCGCCAGCATGGAGGATTCGATTCCTTCGAGCGCGAGCGGGCGGCTGGTCGCACTGGCCGATAAGATCGATACGCTGCGCGGGTGCTTCAGCGTGGGCCTGATGCCCACCGGGTCGAAGGATCCCTTCGCATTGCGGCGCGCGGCTCAGGGCGTCGTACGAATCCTGGTGGAAGGAAAGCTCGATCTCCCGCTCTCGAAGCTGACTGCAGGCGACGCGGCCCTGCACGAGTTTCTGCTCGATCGCATCCGCTACTACTTCCGCGAGGTGCGCGGGTTCGCCTACGACGAGGTGAACGCGGTGATCGCATCGGGCGCCGAGAATTTACCGGACATCGAGGCGCGGCTGTTGGCGTTGAAGTCGGTGCGGCCCACGGCGAACTTCGAGCCTCTCGCCGCGAGTTTCAAACGGATCCAAAACATCCTGCGCCAAGCTTCGCACCAGGGCGCGGGCGCGGTCGATGAGGCGCTGATCGAACCGGGTCCGGAGCGCGTGTTGTACGACGAATTCAAACGGGTCAGCGCTGCGGCCGGCACCAGCGAGTACTTGCCCGGCTTGGAAGCGATCGCATCCTTGCGCCCGGCGGTCGATTCGTTTTTCGACAAGGTGCTCGTGAACGCACCCGACGCTCGCGTCCGCGCAAATCGCCTCAACCTGTTGCACGGAATTCTGACCGAATTTTCCACGATTGCCGACTTTTCGGAAATCGTCACTCAGTGAAATTGGCAACTGACCACTTTATAGGAGCTCATTCATGAAGCATTACGTATACGCATTCGGCGAAGGCAAAGCCGACGGCGATGGAAAGATGAAAGACACGCTCGGCGGGAAAGGCGCGGGCCTGGCGGAGATGTCGCGCACGGGTGTTCCGGTGCCGCCCGGCTTCACCGTGTCCACCGAGGTCTGCAACATCTATTTCCAAAACAACAACACTGTCCCTGAAGAGATCGAGAAGCAGGTTGACGGGAAGCTCGCGCAGCTCGAGCAGCGCATGGGCCAGAAGCTCGGCGACCCGGAGAACCCGCTGCTGGTCAGCGTCCGCAGCGGCGCGAAGTTCTCCATGCCCGGCATGATGGACACCATTCTCAACCTGGGCTTGAACGACGAGACGGTCGAGGGCCTGGTAACCAAGAGCAGCAACCCGCGCTTTGCCTACGACTGTTACCGCCGCTTCATCCAGATGTTCGGCAGCGTCGTTCTCGAAATCCCCAAGGACGAGTTTGAGCACGTCTTCGATTCGCAGAAGAAACGCGCGAAGGCGAAGTTCGACACCGACCTGACCGCCGCGGATCTGAAGAACGTCATCGCCGAATACAAGAAGCTGGTTCAGAAGAAGACCGGCCAGCCGTTTCCGCAAGATGCCCGCGAACAGTTGACCATGGCGCGCAACGCCGTGTTCCGTTCCTGGTGGAATCCGCGGGCCGGCTATTATCGCCGCATGAACAAGATCGCCGATGAACTGGGCACCGCAGTCAACGTGCAAGCCATGGTGTTCGGCAACATGGGCGACAAGTGCGCCACCGGCGTCGGCTTCACGCGCAATCCCGCAACGGGCGAAAAGGCGTTCTACGGCGAGTTCCTGATCAACGCGCAGGGCGAGGACGTGGTCGCCGGAATCCGCACGCCGCGGCCGATCGACGAGCTCGAGCAGGAGATGCCCGAGGCCTACCAGCAACTCCGCGAAATTACCGGTAAGCTGGAACAGCATTATAAGGATATTCAGGATTTCGAGTTCACCATCGAAAACGAAAAGCTGTTCATGCTGCAGACCCGCAACGGCAAGCGAACGGGTCCCGCGGCGGTGCGTATCGCAGTCGACATGGTGGACGAAGGTCTAATCTCGAAGTCCGATGCCATTCTGCGCGTCGATCCGCAACAGCTCGATCAACTGCTGCACCCGGTGCTCGATCCCGCTTCGAAGAAGAGCCTGAAGCTCATCGCGAAAGGTCTTCCCGCATCGCCCGGCGCTGCCGTGGGACACATCGTCTTCACCGCCGATGAAGCCGTCATTCAAGCCAAGAAGCAGCCCGTTATCCTGGTCCGCAAAGAGACCGTGCCGGACGACATCCACGGCATGGAAGTCGCGAAAGGCATTCTCACCGGCCGCGGCGGCATGACCAGTCACGCGGCTGTTGTGGCGCGTGGAATGGGAGCGCCCTGCATCGCCGGCGCCGAGGAACTGTCGGTGGACGAAGCGCGCAAACAGATGACCGTACGCAAAACCGGTCAGGTGCTGAACGAAGGCGACTGGATTTCCGTGGATGGATCGACGGGCGAGGTCTTCGCAGGCCAAGCCAATACGCGCGAAGCCGATCCGACCTCGGGTATCATGGCCAAGTTCATGAGCTGGGCCGACGAGTTCCGCGGCAAGTTCGGAGTTCGCGCCAACGCCGACATTCCGCGCGACGCCAACGTTGCCCGCAAGTTCGGCGCAGAGGGCATCGGCCTGTGCCGCACCGAGCACATGTTCTTCGGTCCGGGCCGCATTGAGCAGATGCAGGCGATGATTCTGGCGCGCGACGAAAAGAGCCGCAAGAAGCCGATCGCGAAACTGCTTCCGCTACAGCGCAAGGATTTCGCCGGCCTGTTCGAAGCGATGGACGGGTTCCCGGTAGTGATCCGCACGCTCGATCCGCCGCTGCACGAGTTCGTCCCCAAGCGTGAAGATCTGATGGTCGACGTGGCGACATTGCCCTTTGCCGATATCAAGCACAAGCGGACGCTCGTGGAGAAATACGCGCAGTTCGGGGCCGAGGTGAAGACGCTCAAGACAGTATTGCCAGATCTGCTGCGCCGCGTCGAAGAGCTGCATGAATTCAATCCCATGCTGGGCCATCGCGGCTGCCGCCTGGGTATCACCTATCCCGAGATCACCGAGATGCAGGCCCGTGCCATCTTCGAAGCCGTCGTGTTGGTGGCCAAGAAAGGCGTCAAGGTTATCCCCGAGGTCATGATTCCGCTGGTGGGATCGGTGAAGGAATTCGAGGATCAGAAAGCCATCGTCAAGCGCGTCGCCGATGAGGTTTTGGCGGCCGCCGGACTCACCGATCAGAAATATATGATCGGCACGATGATCGAAATTCCTCGCGCTGCGTTGACCGCCGACCTGATCGCCGCCGAGGCCGAATTCTTCAGCTTCGGAACCAACGATCTGACGCAGACAACGATGGGTCTGTCGCGCGACGATTACACGAAGTTCTCCAAGGATTACGAAGACAAGAAGATCTTCCAGGCCGACCCGTTCGCGGTGCTCGATCAGGAGGGCGTGGGCCAACTGATCAAGATGGCCGTCGAGAAGGGCCGCAAGGCGCGTAAGGATCTGGAAGTCGGCATATGCGGCGAACACGGCGGCGAGCCGAGCTCGGTGGAGTTCTGCTACCGCATCGGCATGGATTACGTATCCTGCTCTCCGTACCGTGTACCGATCGCGCGCCTGGCCGCCGCTCAGGCCGCTCTCACCAAGGGCGACAAGAGCGAGGCGATGCGCACCGCGTAATCGTAGTCGATCAGTAACGAAGGGGCGCGGCGCAAGCCGCGCCCTTTTTGCGTCTACACCGAGCACATGGCAACGGTGAGCCATTTCGATCGAATCACAGTGGAGCCGGGCAAATGTCGCGGTTTTGAAACCTGAGGACTTGTAACAGACGCTAAGTTACGCCGCGGCGGTGGACGATGAGCGATTCAACACCGATCAAGTAGCGTAAGCCCTATACTGCTGGACCAAGGTCTTGCTCCGCGCGCGGCATTTTTCCTTCGTGAACACTGGCGCAGAGGGAGGGATTCAACCCTCGGCACAGGTTTAGGCCCGTACGACGGTTTAGCAAACCGCTGCTTTCGACCACTCAGCCACCTCTCCGTTCTGAAGCGCGGCCGGATCCATCGGGTTGTGGTCACCGATAATAAAACATATCCGAAAATACCGCTGGCTCTGCCCAGGCGGAGCGAGCCGCTCGTGCTACGTACTCACACAGGAGAGGATGTCGATCTCCGCCCTCGCAAACGATTTCCAGCTCCCTTGGCTAACCCGCCATATCTGCCATCATGCTTCGCAGCAACGTGTTCAGTAAGACAATCGCCTACGTGGGCATCCTGACGCATGGGCTCGATCTGGCCCACATCCTGTCCGGCCCGTCTCTGCCTGGCGCTGGATTTGTGCTTATGGCAATCGCCGGCCCCTTGTACTTGGTATGGTTCCCGCTGGTCGGCCGACGGCTCCTCCAACTAGCGACAGAGGGTCGGGTGCCGCGAAGTTCCGCGGGTGTGATTGGGAGCAGTGAACGTTTAGATTCCTCCGGGTCAGGCGCATGAAACGCCTCCGCAAGGGACGTCCGACACAGGCATTGCAGCGATGCTCATTCAGTTCAATCGGTTGCGGCTGGATGAGGCAAGTGTCACACAGTAACCTATTCTGGCGTTCTGGTATTATGGACTTATGGCGATGAGGAAAATGACCTTCAGTGTACCAGAGCCATTGGCGCTGCAGTTTCTGCGTAGGGTTGCCTCGCGCGATCGTTCGCGCTTCGTGAGTGAGGCACTGGCTGCACGACTCGAAGAGCGCGACGCCGCGTTGATCCGCGCCTGTGAGATTGCGAATCAGGAAATGGATCTGATCGAAATCGAGAAGGAACTTGACGGACTCTGCGACGAGATGGCGGAACCATGGAAGTGATCCCGGAGCGGGGTGATATCTGGTGGGTAGCGTTGGATCCGACACTCGGTTCGGAGATTCGCAAGACACGTCCTTGCATTGTGATGTCGGTGAGAGTGCTCAACGAAAGGCGAAGGACGGTGATCGTTGTCCCACTATCGAGCTCGGCGAAGGCCAGCCCGCCGATTCTGATCCCGATCTCATGTGGCGGGCAACCGGCTGTGGCTGTGAGTGACCAAATACGAGCGGTGGCAAAGGAACGCCTGCGCAGTCGCCTTGACACCGTCACCATGGAAGAGATGGCGTCACTGGAGGATGGCCTCAGGCAGATCATGCAGCTTGGATGAAGGCGCTCCAGTGCAGCATTTGCAGCGCCGCAGCAAGCGGCCGTACCGGCCTCCCGAAGGGGAGTCCTGGTTGCGGCATCTGGACTGGCTGGGGTTGATCTCGCTACCGGCTAGTCAATCGGTAGAAATCCGCCGCATGACGAAAGTGTCGACGATGCTACCCGGTCCCGAGCCCACCACAATGCCGTTCAACTCCAGGCCCGCAGCAGTCCTGCTGATCACAACCAGCCGGGTTTCGGGGCCATATGTGATGGCGAGTTCCTTATTTTGTGGGAATTGGTCGCTTAGCCAGTACAGTCCGGGTTGACTTTGTACGTGAAGTTCACAAACTCTGTCGTGCCTTGGACGCCGCCCAGGTTCGCGCTGAGCGTCCCGCACCGCGCCCGACGTGGTGCGCAGCCTGTCGCGCCTCTACGCCACCGGCGCGCCGCCGCCGGCGATGTCGATCGCCATGCACCGGCGCCTGGTGCGGGCCGAGCTCGACGCCGTGCGCGCCGATATCTCCATCGCCCGGGCGACCTCGGACTCCCCGATCGAGGTATCGCCCATCGAGCGCAGCGACCTCCAGGTGGTGACCGGCCACGTCGAAGAGGCGCTCACCGACTCGGGTGACGTCCGCCAGCATCTGCCCGTGTCGCTCAAGCAGGCTGGCCGGCGACCGCGTCATCTTCGCCGAGCTCGCGCGCAACCTGCGCGACTACCCGGCCGCGCGCAACGCCCCGGCCGCGGCCAAGAACGTGCGTTCCTCGCTGTATCGCGAAAGTTGGAGCCGCAACGGATCGGATGGGGTGTGCTGACCGCTCTGCTCTGCTCAGCTTCATACCCGCTGGCAGATGTCATCACCGAATGGATACCATCGCTCGCCCGAATATGTTCGCAAAGCCGCGGGTCATGGAAACTTGCTTTGGTTCTGGGCTTTCTGATGGTGTGCGTCTAAGTTGTGAACTCCCCGGACGCTCGCGATTCATCAACCAGACAAGCGAAATAGCCCGGAAACATAACCTCTTGCGGCTGTTCTCCCCAGACCGGCCCAAGGGTGCTCGCCACCCACGACCGGATCGCTCCCTCGGGCTCGCCATTCCGCCGCGCAAACGATACGTTCGTCTCCGTCATCATGTAGTCGACGTAGAACGCAGGTGTGAGCGTGACCCCGATGTCGAAACGTTCGGAACTCTGCAGCCGGAAGCCGTAGCGCATTCCGGACAACCGATCGGGATCCAGATGCGCTGCGTTATCGGGCGCCCAAGGATACCGCGCGATAAATCTGGAAAACCAGTCGCCTAACGAGCCTGAGTCGCTGAATGCCCGGCCCGGCGAAAAATCGTACACGGCTATCACACCGCCCGGAACAAGGATCCGCAGTGCTTCCTGGAAGAAAAGGGTCAGGTCCACGTAGTTCAAGGATCCCGCAGCGGTAATCAGATTTATCGAGTGGTTTCGCACCGGAATCGCCTCGGCGCGGCCGGCCACGAAGTCTGCTCCTGGCGCGGTGGTCGACCTCCAATTAAGCATCCGTTCCACAGGTTCGATTCCGATACGCTGGTTCGCGACGCCCTTCAACGCCCCGGTCGAAAGTCCCGCGCCGCAGCCCACGTCCAGCGCGCGAGCCACCTTCCCTGAAAAGGGCAGGTGCGCTTTTATGCGGTCCATGATCAGCGCATGCAGCGGGGGCCGCGCCGTTGCATACCCGGCTGCCATATCCGTGGTTCCGAATAAATCCGCCATGGTGGGAGAAGGAAATGGTGGGCCTGACAGAACTCGAATCTGTGACCTCTACCGTGTCAAGGTAGCGCTCTAACCAACTGAGCTACAGGCCCAAGGGCGGGCGAAATTGCATCATACCATGCCCGCCGGTCCGATCTTAGTAGCGGTCTTTGTTATGCTCGTGTGTTGGCAAATATCTTCCCTTTCCACCCCTACCGTTACACCAGTAAGGCCGGCGATCTGCAGAATGTGGTAACGCAGCCCTACGACAAGATCAGCCCGCAAATGCAGGCCCGGTACCTGGCTCAGAGCCCGTATAATCTCGTCCGGATCATCCTCGGCGAACGCGAACCCTCCGATACGGATGCGGACGGTGTCTACACGCGAGCTGCCGCGTACCTGGAAGATTGGATCGCCAAAGGCGTTCTCGCGCGTGACGCCGAACCCGCCTTTTACGCCTATTTTCAGGAATTCACGTTGCCCGACAGCACGGAGCGCCTGACCCGGAAAGGGTTCATCGGTGTGGGCGCGATCGAAGATTATTCCGCCAATATCGTCCATCGCCACGAGCAGACACTTTCGGGGCCGAAGAAGGACCGCATGCAGGTGCTTTCGCACACTCGCGCGCATTTTGGCCAGATCTTCATGTTGTATCCCGATCGCGAAGGCGCGGTGGATCGCATCCTCGATGAAGTTTCGTCTCAACCGCCCAGCGCTCAGGTGACGGACGAGTACAATGCGGTTCACAGGTTGTGGCGGATTGCGGGCGCAAACGAGATCGCCGCGATCCAACGCATCATGAGCGACAAGAAACTGCTGATCGCCGACGGGCACCACCGCTATGAGACGGCGTTGAATTTCCGCAACGCGCATCCGGAGCTCGAAGATGCAAAGCGGGTGATGATGACGTTCGTCAACATGTACTCTCCGGGCCTACGTATCCTGGCTGGGCATCGCGTGCTGTGGAATCTGGCCGGTTTCGATTCTTCTCGACTGCTTCAGCAACTCGCCCATCGTTTCACCGTTCGTACGGTTTCAACTTTGGACGAGATGAAAACATTGCTCGACGATACCAGCTCCCTTCGGATCGGCATAGCAGTGAAGGACGGCCTGCACCTTCTGGAACGGCCCCGCACAGCCGATGACCTGGACGTGCGCATCCTGCATGAGAAGTTGTTGGGCGAGGCGCTGGGAATTGGCGAGGAAGCAGTGAGGGACGAAAAGCACATCACTTATGTGCGCGGCATTGAACCCGCCGTCGAGCAAGTGCGCAATGGCGGCGCCCAGGCAGCCTTCCTGCTGCAACCCACATCGGTGCAGCACGTGGCTGACGTTTCTTTCTCAGGTGGCGTGATGCCCCAAAAGTCGACCGACTTCTACCCGAAGCTGTTATCGGGGCTGACTATCTACAAACTCGAACGGTGATCGTCTAACCGGCTACTGGCCGTGCGCCTTCTTGTGGCGATCATAAGCGTAGCCGGTAGCCCCGCCGGCTGCTGCGCCGATCGCCGCT
This sequence comes from Bryobacterales bacterium, assembly GCA_038322705.1. Classification (GTDB taxonomy): domain Bacteria; phylum Acidobacteriota; class Terriglobia; order Bryobacterales; family Bryobacteraceae; genus TMP-7. Next base: position 11,897 of record JBBQGC010000023.1, read on the forward strand.
CCCTTACCGCCGCCCACCAGAGCCCCGACCACGGCACCCCCCGCCGCGCCAACCCCGACACGCTCCACCGACTTCCGCTTGGCATGGCGCGCCGTCACATAATGGCGCTTGTAATGGCGGTGCCGTGTTGCTCCGAACAGGTTGCCGCCGCCTGTGAATGAAATCGCAGTAAGACACGCTATCGAAATAGCTCGTTTCATAATCCCCCAAGCGATTGCTAGGCACGATGATCGCCGCTGTTCTAAGTGCTTGGATCTATTAAAAAGCGCCCGTCGATTGCGATTTTCTACGTGTAACACTTTCCAGTTTTGTTGACCTGTGCCGGGAGGTACGCTACCATGTTGTTGCGGGGTGGAGCAGTCTGGTAGCTCGTTGGGCTCATAACCCAAAGGTCGAAGGTTCAAATCCTTCCCCCGCAACCAAACTCCTCAATAGCCTATAACGTTCTTGCCATTGCGCTCCCCGCCGTGTACACCGCCTACCCGTTCCGCGACCTCCCGTACCCCACAGCGGCGGCAACACTCCGAACAGGTCGCATCAGCCGCCAGGACCACGACGATAGCAGTGCAGTACGTTCCCGCGAAGCTGCGCCGAGCGCCTCAACCGCCGCCTCGAGCCCCGCGCCGTTGGCCCATTCTGGCGCGGCCTGGCGAAGAGCCCCGCTCAGGCGAGCGATTTCACGCAGCGAGTCAAGATGGCCATGCAGTATCCGGAGTACAGACTCCAGCTCAGTCGTGACGCACAACTCGATTTCTACAGTCAGTTCTCGCTGATCATGGCGCAGGGAGGGCAGCAGCAACCGATGATAATTGCCGTAGCTTAGGATCGTGAGCACCGTCGACGGCAGTAGCATCGCGTCCCCCTCAACTTCGATCGGCGCATTTCCTCCTCCAGCCTCCCAGAGCTGTGAGTCACCGTCTTTGACACACATGTGTTTGACTTGTGCAATTCCCGCGCAGTGCAAAAGCGACAACTGGACTCGGGAGTTGGCTCCGCTGGGCGTAAGTCGCAGCGAGACAGCCTGCCACTGGCCTTCGGCCACCCATTCGGACCGCCCCGGAACATCATCGCCCGCCAGCCACGATTGCACTAGCAGCGCACGCCCCGTACCACCGGCCGCTCGTCGAGACGCTTCAATATCCCGCATCACTCGCTCGCCGCACATTGAGTAGTAACAACTCACATAACCATGGCCGGCTGGGTCGAGCGCGAGTAACTCATGCGTATCGCCCCCGGGCTTCTGAACGACACCCAATCCCCAGCTATGCGGAAGCGTGAACGTTCGGAATTCACGCTGCAGTTCTTCCCAAAGCCGCCACACTCCGAATCCAGCGTGGCGCGCGCAAACGTCATGAATAAGCACCAGCCCGCCGGGACGCACTTTGGCCCACCATGTCCTGAAATCGTGACTCACCGCATCATAGGTATGAAGTCCGTCGATGTGCAGCAGAGAAATCGAGGAGTCCTCGAAGTGCCCCAGCGCTTCATCGAAGGTCATCCGCAGTAGGTGGGAGAATTCCGGGTAAGTCGATGTGTTATGCTCCTTCACGCCGTCGAATACACTATCCCCGTAGTAGCCGGCATGATCGTCGCCCTGCCAAGTGTCGACTGCGTAGCACTTGCAGTCAACAGCAGCCTCCACAACCGCTTGGCAGAAACCAAAATAAGACTCCCCGAAGTGAGTACCTAGCTCGACAATCACACCCGGCCGTAGGCTATCAATGAGATCGCGCGCGAAGGGAAGGTGGACTGCCCAGTTGTTAAGGCCGGGAGGATTGACGTGCCGCGGGGCGAATTCAAGTGATGGCAATCGGGTGGGAATCATCGCAAAAGCACTGCCTATTTTACGGAAACACTGAACGAGCCACTAACAACGAGCCACCAACCACTAACCACTAACCACTGACCACTAACCACTAACCACTAACCACCAACCACTAACCACTAACCACTCAAAAACTACCCACCGCGGTATCGATCGCCCGAATCATCGCCCACCGCTTTCTCAGCAGTTCGACGTCCATCGGAACAGACAACATTCTTTCAAAAACCTCCCGGTATTCAGCCGCGGTATTCGCCCATGAACGGTCCACCTTCTCCTCGCGCTCCGCTCTTACCCAACTTAGATCTTCGACAGCCGCCCTCAGTTCTTGAAACGACGATACCAGGCGGAGCCGCGAGAAACCGGCCAGCTCAGCCGTCTCTCGTGTCGCGGCAGTGTCAAAAGCAATCACAGGCTTACCGAAGCTTAGCGCTTCCAGAATCGGAAGCCCAAAGCCTTCGTACTGGCTTGGATACACCACGACGCGTGCGCCGCTGTAGAGCTTGCGCAACTCGGATGCTCGCAGCAGCCCCGACGCAACCACCTCAACACTGGAGCCGGATTTCACATTCCCTCCTCCGAGTACGCGAATCTTTCCGGCGCCAGACAGCGCGTCGGCCGCAGGCTGTACAGCTTTATGAGCGAATGAGTTGCCAACCACCAGGATGTAATCCCCGCCCGAAGCGCAGTCGTTCACCTGATTGGTGCCGGCGAGGTGAATGGTCGTCATCTCCTTCTGAATACCGTAATAAGCCTCAAAATCGGTACGAGTGGCGGCGCTGATCGAAAAAAGATGATCGGACAACTCCGCCGTCCACCGCACTATATGATGACGGCCGGCATCGGAGAGATAGCTGCACCGGACGGCGATAATGTCCAGCAACGTGAAACAAAGACGCGGCGCGAGTTGATTCATCCGGCTGAAGTCCCGCCACGTAAATATTTGACACGGCTTAAATGCAAGATCGAACGAGTTAGCTCCATCCTGCCGTTCGTCATAAAATCGGTACCCGGTTATTTCGTTTGCGAAAAAGGCTCGCGCTTCCGGGTTGATGGCGATGTACATCTGGAATTTAGTCTCCAGTAGCGGCCTCAGTTGCTCCAGCAGCCGGAGAGCGAATTCCGACGTTCCGCAGTGCTTGGATTCAAGATGATAAAGATCAATAACGATTCGCGGAGTGTGGGGCTCAGCCAGATGCAGGAAGTACTCGACCGGATCGGCAATCGAGCGCACCCACTGTTCCACCTTACGTCCATATTCCGGGTATCGGGAAACCAGCAGGCGCCGGTTCTTCGTCTCCAGTGAAGCCCGCTTCGAGCCAAAGGACGCGGAACTGTCGTGAAAGACAAAAGCCCAATTCGCCGCGACGGCGGAGTAACCGTATTGGTTGATACGGCACACGAAGTCATTCTCTTCGTTGTAACCCGCTCCGTACGCCTCATCGAAGGAACCAAACAGTTCGAGCACGCGGCTCCTGATCAGCATGCAAAACCCTACCGCCGTCGGCATCACCTGATAACGCGGCAGCAGCCCCTTACTTTCGCTCCAGATCCGGTATGATTCCGCCCTTGGCAGACCGCGAAGAAGTGGAACTGAAAAAATGGTCGCGTCGTTACTGCGGGGACAGGCAACTCCGTGCCGTTCACTGAAGTAAAGAACCGTTTGCAGTTCTGTAAAAAATCCGGCAGTCACTTCCGTATCGGAGTTCAATAAAAGTACATCCGAGCCCGTGCGCTCGCGGCGCTCGATTCCACGGTTGCATGTCTGAACAAATCCGCGATTCACCGGCGATCGGGTGTATCGCAGAAAGGCAAGCTGCCCGGAGAACTCGTTCGCGAGCCGCTCAATCTTATCGCCCGGTGTGGCATCGTCAAGGATTTCGACAGCAACATCCTCGGGCAGGTGGTCAACAAGGCTTTGCAAGCAGCGCCTGAGCTGGGCAGCCGCTCCATAAACCGGAATCAGGATAGTCGCCGGAGCAAACACGCCTGATGAGTTAGAGAGCGGCTTTTCAGCGATCATGCAACTCGTTGCTGTTCTGGGGTACTACACGCCATCATGACCATGGGCTCTTGCTTATTATACAAATGCGCACAAATGTGGAACGCCGGTTCCGGTGGCAACGATTCGGCGCTTGCTCCTCGCCGCTGCGTCCGAGTCCATCGTCGATGTTGGAGCTGGCGATGGAGTCTCCGAATCTGTCTCGCGAGAATTTGTCATCTCGGGATGGCGGGCACTCCTGATAGAGTCGCGGCCTGCCGGGTATGCACGATTATCCGAAGTCTCCGCGGGTATTGGCACCGCCCGTTGCTCAAATGGCAGGGCTCACGGATCCGGCGGCACTTGGGACCTTGTCCGCCGGTTGCTTGCACAGGATCGAACAACTAAGACAACGCCGGACAAGCTCCTCACCGAAGCGGAATGGCCCGCTGAGTTTGGGGTGCTGCATAGCAACAGGTCTGTGCCTGCCGCAGCAGTATTTAACGACCTCTCTCTGGAACGCTTCCGTCCTGACCTTATCGCGTGTGCCGATGACGAGCGTACGCCGCAAAGAAGGGGCGTCAAATACCGGCGATTAGTTATGTCCTCGTGTGGCTCGACCCGATGTTGTTTCCCAATACAAGGCGGATCGCCTGCTCTACTCCGGCTTTCGGGGTCGCTGAAGCCGAAGCCGAGGCCACCCGGCGGCGGGCGGAGCAGCACAGCATACATTTCAATGTGTGGCGGCTCGAAGATCTCCTGGAAGTGCTGTTGTTCGCCCGCAACTATATTCAGGTTCCTTCGAAATCGCCACCATGATGGCTGACGATAACGAGGTCATCTCGATCCTTCGCAGGACGTAACCGGATTATTACTTGAGTCCTTCTCTGCAAATCGAATTCGCGTCTTCGAATTTGGTCAGGTTGGGGTTTAATAGCGGCTCGAAAAATCGCTCGCTATTACCGGCGGCAGCAAGCGCACCGGGCCGGTCCGGGTAGGCGCGCTCTGAATGCGACAGGCGCTCGGCGAGCGTCACGATCGCGTAGGGAGTCACCAGACAAAGACGGCCACTTGAGGCCACTGCGGCTGATAATTGCACGGCGAAGCCTTCCGGATCTTCTGCAAACGCGGCAAAGTCGCTGCGCTGAATGTCGGAAGACTTGACTGCGAAACATATGCTTGAACAGACCGACACCCGGTGCCTGACTTTGCTCAGCCCCATATACCCCGTCTCATCGAGCTTCATTCCGGCGAAAGGATTGTGCAATTTGCGGTTCGCATCAAATACCAGACCAGCTTCGATAATGTATTGATCTGAGTTCACAATCACCGGGGTCACGACGCCGCAGTCCGGCCGTTGAATTTCTGAGATGAGTTCCTCGTAAAACATATGATTTACTCGGTCGGACGGACGCGTGATAAACACGCAAACGTCCGTCGCCTCAATTCTCGCGGCGGCGGCATCGCGATCCTCTTCCCCGATCCCCCATTCGATGACCCGCCCGTCCGGTTCCGCTTTAAAAAAGCTGATCGCGATATTCTGAACCTGCTTATGCAGTGCTACGACAGAGTCGCCGGACTGCGCGGTAAAGACGACGGCCACCCGGCTCGCTTCCGTGGCGCGGCGGATCCGGATTGATCCATCGAACAGGCCAGGCTCAACGGCAGCCTGGATTCCCGATCGTGCGACATGCCGCTGCACAACGCGCTGCCACGCCGCTCTGACATATGGCTTGCAATCCACTGTAAGCGCTGTGGACTGCGAGTGTTTCCGCCAATGGTACAAGGGCCGGGGAATGTGCAGAAGTTGAGCCCTGCTTAGATTTTCAATGCAACGGATAACTAAGTCCCAATCCTGCGCTCCCGTCAGCTTCTCATCGAAACCACCGGCTTGATTGACAAGCTCGCGCTCGATACAAATCAAGTGGCCTAAGTATTGGTATGAGCGGAGCAGATCCCAGTCGAAGGGCGGCTTGAATGATGGCTCGCTACGGCGGCCCTCATTGTCAATCTTGTCCTCGTCCGTGTACATAAAGCGGACATTACGGTTTGCATTGATGGCCCTCGCAATCTCGAGCAAAGCCTCGGGATGGAGCTTGTCGTCGTGGTCCAGAAAAGTAACGAACTCGCCTGACGCAACGCTCAGCGCAGAGTTGGATGCAGCAGATATATGTCCTCTTTGCTGCCGGCGGACAAGCCGTACGCGCGAATTAGAATGGAGGGATTCGAGATACTTCTGGGCGTCAACATTGTCGGAGCAATCGTCGGCGATGCATAACTCCCATGCCGGATAACGCTGGGCAAACACGGACTCAATACATTCCGTTAGATAGTAGACATTGGCATTGTATGTTGGAACCAGGACCGAGATCAGAGGCTTTACTTGTAACTCGTCGATGTCTGCCTCGGTATGTCGAAAAGTCTCCAACTCCTCAGCAACGAAATCCGCATAGGTCCTTAGCGCCCCATGTTGCGGGCGGACACGGGGGCGTTTTGCCGGCACCTTGATTCGGCTCACTACGGCGTAGCTTCCGTCTGGGTGGTACGCCCGCAACTCCCCGCTTTGTGCAGCGCCGTGTACCGGGATACGCAGGACAAAGCCGCTGTTAAGCGCGCCCCGGTGCTTCAGGCCTGCTGCGGCATCCTCTCTCGGCTGATTGAGGAACGCTTCGACCGAACAGGAACCATCGGTGAAAATAATCCGGCTCGGGAGAACCCCCGCGTCGTAGAAACACCAGCCGGAAACGCACGCTATGTCCTCGGGAAGCACCACCGGCGGGCCGTCCTTAGAAAATGAAACCCGGCGTGAACGAGACACTTTACCGGTTCCGGCTGCAAGCATCGCGACGGACCTGGAGAATTTGTTTAGTTCCAGGTTGTCGCAGTCGGCAACGTAAAGCGAGAAGTCCGCCAAATCGATCGAGCCCCGATAGGTCTGTGCAGGAGGATGCGCACTCCTCCCTTCCGCCCTTCCGAATTTCAAATAGTGGAGAAGCGGATTCCAGGACGAGCGCCCGAGGTCCGGATACCGGCGTGTGTAGTACAGACCGTCGAAGGCGGGATGAGGCTGCCGGCCTTCGGCTGCCCCAAAAAGAAGATAGTGAAACACGGGATCGATCGCGGCCTGACGCACGTCCGCATAGCGATTCAGGTAGTAATCGCGGTCAAATAGCTCGTTAAAATCAATCCTCAGCGCCAGCTCGAGCATGCGCACCATCGCCGCCGTCGCGCGGGCTGAGACTGCGCCACCAATCCGTCTGGCAGAGGTAGGAGCCATCATGTATTATCTTAGTTGTTGCGAATGACAATAAAAACGCCCGCTCTCCCGAAATGAGTGAAACATCCGTCTCGAAAATTGAGGTAGGGGATGGCGAGAGAACAAATCCCCGCTTCGCCCGCTGGCGTCATGTCATCCCGCTGCCGCCCGATGGACTGTTATGGAGCGTCGGCGGGGCCACGCTGGACATTTTTCTCGTCGTCGGCGACGCTTGGGCCCAGTTGGTGTCTACCTATACCACGCCTGACTGCGCCGTGCTGGATATCGGTTGCGGTTGCGGACGAATCGCCCGTGTTCTCGTCAATAACCGCCATATAACGAGGTATATCGGGTTTGATGTCATTCCCGAGAATATCAAATGGTGTCAGCAGTTTATTCAGGAGCCGCACCCCGGAAGGTTTGAGTTCTACCACTACGATCTGTACTCGAAAGAGTACAATGCGTCCGCCAGGCTGCGTGTCCAGGACCTTCGCTTCCCTTGTCCCGATAGCTCCATCCAGGTCACGTTCGCAGCCTCCGTCTTCACGCATTTGTTAGAAAACGACGCCCGCCACTACTTGCGTGAAATCCGGCGCACGCTGGTGCCGGGCGGAAAGGCGCTGCTCAGCATCCACACCGATCCCGCTCCGGGAAAACACTTCTCCGGAACTGAGACCCGGATAGATATTCGCCCCGAATACTTTGCAAAAATGTGCGCCGATGCCGGACTGGGCGTATTTGAACAGCTTGGTGAGGTCGGCGGCCAGGAAGTCTTTGTTGTAACTCTGGCGCATTAACTGGCGCTTCCAACCTTCATCCGCATGCGTCCAAGTAGCCGTTGTGCGCCGAGCATTGTTTTGGCTATCCGGTAGACCGCCCTGCAACGCATGCTTTGGACAACGCTGTAATAAGAAAGCAGCCTCTCTAGCTCGGCACGCAGCGGCTCTAAACAGAACTCGTGGAGATTGTAAGTCTCACGTCCAAACGTCAGCAGCCAAATTAAGAACCCGGCAGCATGGCGTCCTTGTGGATCGGGGAAGAACCTTTGTATGTCGGGCCGCGCCGCATAAATGGATCGTGCGACTGCGGTTAGTTGAACCCTCGGTTGCCCGTTCACAGGTGAGGCGTCCACCCAATTGACGGCCATCTCACCGGGGACCGCTTGGAACCCTTCATGCAAAGGGTCGCTGCGGTCAGATGACGAGAGCAGCCACCGGATAAAGTGCCGGCGGTCGCGGCCAAGAATGTCAGGGAACGCTGCCTGCGCATCCTGCCGGCTTCGGTAGATACGGTAGGCAAGCCGGGTGACACTCGGTGCTGCGTGGGAGTCATCCACTGGCTCGTTCCAGAGTTTCCGTAGTGTCTCAAAGCTCGCTACGCTGAACGGGTTTTCCACTTGAGGTAGTTGGAGTCCTTCCACATGTGCCGGCCGGATCGGATCGGGAATAGTTATGCCATTCTCGAACCTGCCGAACGCGTATGGCCACCCAATACACGTGGCGTAACCGCTATCGAGCAAGCGGCCGGCATACTCTCGAAGGATCGTGCGGACCTCCTTGAGATCCGCTGTCGTGTACCGGTTCTGAAACCGCGATAACTCATCGGGACGCCGCGGATCAAAGCCGCTGAAATGGAAGAAGCACAGACGCTCGTCATGGATAGTCCAGTACTCGCCCGTCCGCTGAATATGCCGGTCATTCAAATTCCAATACGCGACATTATATGCGGAGTTCCGGACGACGCAAACCCCCGAGAACAATCCCGGAACCAGATCGATCCAGCGCTGGTCCACGAACAGACCCCTGGGCAGGTCGACAACGCAATTGTCGTATAGCCTGGTACGCCACCAATCGACCATTCGCAGCGCCTCGGAGCCGTTTGTCAGGCCGATGAAACCAAGGTTGTATGTGCCGGTGCGAAGTATGTCCAACTCACTCGGCCGCAGGGAATCGTTCAGTGCGCTCGTGAGATGAGGAGTTAGAATGATCTGATGTTTGTCGAGAAGCTCCGATAAGTGGGTTAGCGGGCTGTAAACATAAATATCCGGATCGAAAAAGAGGACTTTGCTATAAATCTTGCGGTCGAATAAATATTGGAATGCAAATGGTTTGACAGCAGTACCCAGCTCAATCAGTGAGTACTTGAAGTGGAACCATGGCGAGTTCGGGATGCCAAGCTCTTCCGATCGAATCAGCTCAAAATCTTCTTGGGCCGGCTCGAAGTAGTCGTCAATGCGATCGGTCAGGACAACGTACCGGTCCAGTTCGGGATTCGCCTGTCTCAGCGAAGACATCAGGACACGCGCGTGTGCCAGGTAATTCTTCGCAATGATGGTGAAAACTGCTGCGCTCATACTGAGACAGGAAAGCGGTGGAGATGATTCACCCCTTTCCTACGTTACCGCAGCAGGTCAGCCCTTCCCTGCGCAAATCCTACAAATTGGTCCGCGCCGCCGTACCAGAACAGCCAGCGTGAGCCGCTGCGCACCATCCCCTCGACGAATACGACATTCGGAACCTGGCCTTTCTTCTCCCATTCGAGTTCCGGCGCGAAGATTGGGTCATCGCTCCGGGCAATGACTTTGACCGGATCGTTGGGGTCGAAAATCACCCACCCGGTTCGATAAATCAACTGGTCGTCCGCGCCGTTGTAAATCAGAAAAATGCCTGCATCGGTGAGCACCGGCGCGGGACCCGGCTCAGCTACTTTTGAATCGACTTTACCCGGCCGCGTTGCGACAACCGGTTGATCGAGCGCCTCGGTCCAATGCTGCAGATCGGTGGACCACGCCACTCCCATCTGCCCCGGACGGTCCTTTGCGTCCGCCATGAAATACATCCAATACCTGCCGTTGATCTTCGTATCGAGAATCGCCCCTGACTTCGTCCAACCCGTGTTCCACTTCCCCTTGTAGGCCGGCATGATCACGCCCATGCGCGTCCAATGGACCAGGTCGGCCGACTTTGCGATACATAGCTGCGCGTCCTTTTTGTTGTATCCGGTGTAGGTCAGATAGTAGAGGCTCCCGATTTTCACGAGCCGTGGATCCTCGACCCCACCGTTGGCTTCGTACTCGGCTTCGGGCGACAGAACCGGATCGGCTCGGCGCGCGAAACTCCGGCCATCCTTACTAGTGGCGTACCCGATCCGCGACACACCAGCCTTGTCCTGAGCGCGGTAAAGCATCACGAACTTGCGCCCATGGTGGACCACCGCGGGATTGAACACGCCGGCCGACTCCCAACCATCTCCTCGCGGACCAAGTACCGGATCGCGAGTTACGCGTTCGAGCCTGGTGAAGGGAAGCCGCGGAGCCGCCTGCGCGCTGCGTTTCAGTGAATCGGCGGTCTGCGAGCCGGGATTCGCTTGGGCCAGCAGATCCAATTCGGCCCGAGCCTCCCGCGGCATCCGCTCCTGAGCGCACAAGATTGCGCGAAGTAAGTGCGACGGCCCGGCTTGTTCAATCCGTCGAGCGACGGCATCGCCCGCAATTTCGAAGCGCGCTTCGGGTTGTGACGGACCGGGTTCCGTAATCCGCTTCCGTCCTCGATAGGCGGTGACCTGCCACGCCAACTGGGTTCCGCGCCCAAGCGGCTTGTCTGGAACCCAGGTGTTCGACGTTAACTTCCCGCTTCGCGCCCGTTCCTCGAACCGTTCATCGAAAACCCGGACCTCGTAAGCATTCGCCCCGGCAAGCTCGGACCAGCGGAATTCCGGGCGATCCGATAACACCCTTCCCATCGGATACAACGGCCGGAACTGAGCCTCGACCGGCGCCTCTCCGCGAAGGACGGTAGCCGCAGTTTCAGAACCCGGCAGAGTTATCGCCCCACTTTGCAGCGCTTGACGCACCAGCGCCTGGTCCGCGGGTGGCGCGTTCAGTCCATCTAACCGGCCGTCCGCCGTCAGACCGATGATGCCGCTTCCGTCCCGCAAGGAGGCAACATAAACGGGCGCGTGCTCGACGTTGTGGCGCGGGAGTGCCAGCACAATTCCAGCGATACCGGCGGCGGCCGCGAGTCCCCAAACCGGCCAGCGATACCGCCGCCGTCCGGTTTCGTTTCGGAAGCGGCGCAGATCCTCGACGGCGCTGCTGCAGACTGTGCAGTGTTGCAGGTGCTGTGTCACGATGCCTTCCCGCGCGCGGCTGAGTGTACCGGCCACGAGTTGGACCAGTTCGTCTTCCGTCACATCGCATCCAGTGTTGGCGGCCTCCCGGAAGAGCAGCGGAAGCGCCTCGACGCTCGCGTCTGGTCTGAGGCTCGCCGCGCATGCGGTGCAATGTTCGAGGTGATCGTGTACCCGCAGAATCTGCTCCGGCGTTAGTGTGTGTCCGGTGTAGCCGCGGATTTCGGACTCGGTTAAATGCGCGTCCATGCCGTTACTCAGATAGTCGCCGAATTGGCGCCGATATTGCCATTCGCCTCGTCAATCGCTGCCGCGCGGCGCTTCGCAGATTGATCACCTGTTGTCTCGAAAGCCCCGAACGGGTCGCGATCTCATTGTCATCGAGTGGAAGCCGGTTCCATAATAGCGCCAGATCGTGCGGGTTCAAATCAAGACACGACGCGAGCTCGCTAAAGCCGGCGATGCTCAAATCCGTGAACAACCAAATGCCCGCGCCGGAGCTTGAACGCAGATTCAGCAACAGTGCCTGGCGTTGCGGGATCGGGAGTGTCAAGATCTCGTTCCACAGCGCGCGCAGATAGTCACGCAGTTCAACATCGTGCGAATGTGCGGCTCGATTGTCAGCCAGTGATTCAGCCCATTCGCCTGGTGTCTGGCGCGGATCTGCAATGCCGAGCCTTGCGCCGCACATCGCGGCCAGGTTTCCGAACTCGAGTGGTCCGGATGCACTCGATAGAGTCTCGATTGCCGCGTCGGCGAGCGCGGGCCCTCTGCGCGGTGTTGCCCCGCCATCGGTGAGTGCGCACAACCCCTGCCGGAGTTGAAAGCGCGAATCGGTCGTCAGCAGATATCGCAAGCGGGTCCGGAGACGGCTGAGTTCCGGCGACCGGGCTGCGAAGAACCGAAAGACAACGTGCGAGGCGATTCCCGCGGCGTAAGATTCGAAATCGGTCACCGGACCGGAGGACTGATCAGCTCGCAGTGTTCGCAACCGCGTAAGCAGAGCAAGTATCGCCTCCGAGCTGACGTCCTCAACATCGTGCGTTGATTCAAGCCGGCGGCGCACCACGTTTTCGATGACGGGTTGGCCGAACCCGATAACGAGCTGTGCGAGCAGGTCCTCAGGATCCTCGTCGGGCGGCGCGGGAACAGCCAGATAGCGCCGCAACAGCTCGTTCGCGGGCACTCTTAATTTCGGGCAGCGGCAGCGGCATGGCCGCCAAACTCCACCGATCGAGCCAGCTTCAGCGATGGATTGGTGAGGAGTTCGTGCAGCACACTATCGGGGACGGTGGAATCGGTCTCGATGACTGCCACTGCTTCGAGCGGCTCACCAGGGCGAGAGGGTTCATCGCGGCGTCCGAGAGAGAAGTTGGCGATATTGACTCCGTGTTTGCCGAGCACCGTGCCGATGTACCCGATCACTCCGGGCACGTCCTGATTCTTCAGAAACGTGAGATGACCATCGAGCGTCGCCTCGCAGGGGATGCCATCGACGCGCATCAACCGGGGCCGGTCGAGAACCAGCGCGCCCTCAACCGATGTGACGCCGTCGTCGGTCTCGAGTTCGACGCGAACCGAATCCATTGCAGGCAGGGGCTGTTGGGCTTCGCCGGTGGTCAAGCCGCGCTCGGCGGCGAGTTGCATCGCGTTGACCACGTTTGCGCGGCCGGCAAGCGAGCGCGATAACACGCCCGCGATGCCGGCATTTCGAATCAGGTGAGTATTCTCGCCGGCGATTTTGCCCGAGTACACCAGGCGGATTCCGCGCGGATTGCCGGTTGCGATGTGCGCCGCGAAGTTGCCGAGCCGTTCCGCCAAGGTGACGTACGGTGCGGCGGCGCGATATTGGTCCGACGTCATCGCGGGCATGTTCACCGCGTTGAGTGCGATGCCGTGAAGCAGATATTCGGCCAATTGTTCCGCGATGCGAACGCCGACGATTTCCTGCGCCTCTTCTGTCGAACCGCCGATATGCGGTGTGGCGATCAATTGCGGGAATGCGAGTAGCGGCTCACCGGCAACGGGCGGTTCGGTTTGGAACACGTCGAGCGCGGCTGCGGCGACCTTGCCGGATTCGAGCGCACGCCTCAACGCCTCGCCGTCCACCAGTTCGCCACGCGCGCAATTGACCACACGGACGCCGTGTTTCATCTGAGCGAATGTTCCGTCGTTCAGCATGCCGGTTGTTTCATGAGTCAGCGCCACATGCAGCGTGACGTAGTCGCTGGCCGCGTATAACGCCTCGAGGCGCACAAGCTCGACGCCGAGATCCGCTGCGGCTTGCGAGTTGACGTACGGATCGGACGCGATAATTCGCATCTCGAATGGGCGGGCTCGGCGAACCACTTCGCGGCCGATACTACCCAATCCGACAACTCCCAGCGTTTTGCCGCGCAGTTCGTTGCCGAGGAACTTCTTCTTTTCCCACTTGCCGCTTTTGGTTGACGAGTTGGCCTGCGGAATGGACCGAGCCATTGCCAGCATCAGAGCCAGCGTGTGTTCCGCGACGGAAACCGCGTTGCCGCCGGGAGTATTCATGACGAGTACGCCAGCGGCGGTCGCGGCTGCGAGATCCACATTATCGACGCCGACTCCCGCGCGCCCGATCACGCGAAGCCGCGGAGCTTTCTCGAGGACTTCGCGAGTGACTTTGACCGCGCTGCGAACCAAAATTGCGTCGGCGTCCGCCAGGTGATTTGCGTACTCGCCGGGGCTGGACACGATCACGTTCCAGCCAGGCTGCGACTGCAACAGCTCGAGCCCGGCTGCAGCCAGAGGCTCAGCGACAAGGATATTCATAGGATTCGAAGAGACCGATTAAGCGGTTACGGCTTCCTTGGCCAAAGCGATTTCGGCATAGGCGTGTTGTACGGCGGCGACCCCCGTTCCGTACTTCACCGGGTAGCCGTTCGCGGCAAGGATAATCTCCAACTCGGCGATGACAGCGAACAGATCGGCGAAGTCAAAGTAACCCAAGTGGGCGATACGGAAGATCTGGCCCTTCATGGAGCCTTGACCGTTGGCGATCACGGAGCCGAAGCGGCTGCGGAACTCTTTGACGATCGTGCTCGAGTCCATGCCCTTCGGAGCGCGAATCGCAGTGACCGATGCGGCGGGCGATTTGGGCGAGAACAGTTCGAGACCGAGCGCCTGAGCGGCGGCGCGTGTGGCTTTGGCGAGTTGCTGCGCGTTATCGATCAGCTTGTCCATGCCAATGCTCTTGATATACTTCAGGGCTTCGGCCAAGGCGATGATCAACGACGTATTCGGCGTCCAGTTCGATTCGCCGGAGGCCGCGTTCTTCGCTTCCTTTTTCAGGTTGAAGTAGTAGCGGGGCAGCTTCGCGGTTTCGTTGAAGGCCCAAGCCTTCTTGCTGAGCGTGATGAACGCGAGTCCGGGCGGGATCATGAAGGCTTTCTGCGAGCCGCCGATGACGACGTCCAAACCCCAGCCATCGATATCGAGAGTTTCGGTGCCCATGCCCGTTATCGCGTCGATGACGAAGATGGCGTCGGTTTTGCGAACCGCTTGCGCCATGCTCTTGACGTCGTGAGCCGCGCCGGTGGATGTTTCCGAGGCTTGGACGAATACGCCACGAACTCCGGGGTTCTCGTTCAATGCGTTCTGGACGCGATCGGGTGAAACCGTGTCGCCGTATTCGGCCGAGAGCAGGATGGTGTCGAGACCATAGGCCTTGGTGATCTCAGCCCAACGTTCGCCGAACTTGCCGGCCGAACAGACCACGACTTTGTCGCCGGCCGAGAACAGATTCGAGACCGCGGACTCCATTGCGCCGGTGCCCGAGGCAACCAGACTGAGGACTTCGTTCGATGTGCCGAGCACCTCTTTGAGGTCGGCCAACACAGCGCGATAGATCTTTCGGAAGTCTTCGGTCCGGTGATGGATGTCGGAACCCATCATGGCGTGTAGCGCGGGCGGATACAGCGGCGTCGGACCGGGAGTGAGAAGCCGGGATTTCTTAATATGCATAACTTGGCCTGATTCATTAGAATAACAGACACATGAGTCTCCTTGACCGAATTCAGACCGACCTCGTGGATGCGATGAAGCGCAGGGAGGAAGCGCGGTTGAGCGCGATCCGGATGATCAAGACGGCGCTGAAGAAACACGAGATCGATGCGATGAAGCCGCTCGATGAGGCGACCGAAATGCAGGTACTGAACACACTGGTGAAGCAGCGTCGCGATTCGATCGACATGTTCCGCAAGGGCAACCGCCCGGAGCTGGCGGAGAAGGAAGAGCAGGAGCTGAAGCTGGTCGAATCGTACTTGCCGGCGGCTCCCACCGATTCTGAAGTGGATGCTGCGATTCAGGCGGCGATGGCAGAGACCGGGGCGACATCGGCCAAGCAGATGGGCTTGGTGATGAAAGCGGCCAATGCGCATCTTGCGGGCAAGCGCGTGGACGGAAAAGCGCTAAGCGATAAAGTGCGGAGCCGTTTGAGTTAGGGCTGCGATGTTGACGCGGCGCGAGTTCGCAGGCAGTCTCGCGTTCGGATTGGCTGCGCCACCGCCAGCGTTGCCGCGAGTCACTCTGATTACCGGGCCGCGCATGCCGGCCGACAGTTGCGTGTTCACGCGAGCGTGGGCGGCATGTCCCGATCGGACTCTCGAGATGAAGGCGTTGCTGAGCGGCATGTTCCCTCACGCGCGATCGGCGCCGCCGCGGATCGAGGCGGTCAGCGCGCCGATGCCCGCGATGGTTTTTATCAGCGAGCCCGGCGAGAACTGCGCGATCGCGCTGGCGATTCGGCATCCGCGTTTGCCGCGAGGAAGGACGTTCGACTTCCCGGTGTCCGCTGTGGATGTCGCGCCGACGATGCTGGGGCTTATGGGGCTCGAAGTTCCGGACAATCTGCACGGACGCGATCTATCAGGATTGCTGGTGAGCGGCAAGGGCGAGCGGCCCGAATCGATCTTCGGCGAAGGAAACCTGAAGGAGCCGGGAGAGTGGCGCATGGTGGTTCGCGGGTTGGACAAGATTGTGGTCCGCCCGAACCTCGATGTGCTTCATCTGTACAATCTCGGAGACGATCCGGGGGAAGAGCACGACTTGGCGCAAGAAATCGGAAACCGGCTGAAGTTGGATGAGTTGCGAGCGCTGGTGCGGATCTGGATGAAGCGTACTGGCGATGGCATGGACCCGAGCGGTCTGAAGCGACGTTGAGTGCGCCTGATATGATGTTGTCGCTGATCCCATGAGCGAACAACGGCACCGCCCATTCGTACCTGAAAACATGAAGATGGATGAGTTCACCGTGCGCGCGGTGCTGCTCGGACTGGTAATGACGGTGGTGTTGGGCGCGGCCAACGCATACCTCGGACTGCGCGCCGGCATGACGATCGCGGCCACATATCCGGCGGCGGTGATCGGCATGGCCTTCCTGCGGCTGATGAAGGGGTCGATTCTCGAGGAGAACATGGCGCGGACCGTGGGTTCGATTGGAGAGTCGGTGGCGGCGGGCGCGATCTTCACGATTCCGGCGTTCGTGATTTCGAAAGCCTGGCCCGCATTCAACACGCCCGACGCGTATTGGAAGTCGACGGCGTTGATGTTGGTTGGCGGGTCGTTAGGGATTCTGTTCGTGACGCTGCTGCGGCGCGTGATGGTGGAAGATCCCGATCTGCCGTTTCCCGAATCGGTGGCGGCGTCGGAGATACACAAAGCCGGGCAGCAGGGCAGCAAGGCGGCGCAATTGCTGTTCAGCGCGATGGGCATCGGCAGCGTGACGTATTTGCTGGGCGAGTTCAAGCTGTTTTCGGCCAGCAACAGCTTCATGGTGGGACTCGGGACGATCGGCCAGAGCATTTTGAAGTTGGGCGGCGGCGCCAGAGATTTGGCGGTGGGCGCGGCGACGCGAGTATCGGCTCCGGCGATCAGTCCGGCGTATTTAGGCGTCGGATTCATCATCGGTCCGCGCCTGGCGGCTTTGAATTTCGCGGGCGGCGCGATCGCGTGGGGACTGCTGGTGCCGCTGCTGTTGTACGTGTTGGGACCGCAGTTGACGACGAACGTTCCTCCGGGTACGGCGACGGATTGGCCGACGCTGGCAACGCGGGTGTGGTTCTCGATTGTGCGGCCGATCGCGGTGGGAGGCATGTTGGTGGGCGCCAGTTACACGCTGTTCCGGATGCGCAAGAACCTGGGCATCGGGATGAAGCGCGCGGTTTCGGATTTGAAGAAGGCGGGCGCGCAGAGCGAAGGCGCGAATCGCACGGAGCGGGACCTGAGCTCGAAGGTGATCTTCGCGGGAATCGGCGTTGCGCTGGTTTGCATGATCCTGCTGTACACGTACTTCTCCGGAACATTATCGGGTGGAATTGTTGCGGCCGTTGTCATGCTGATTTTGGGATTCTTCTTCGCCGCGGTATCGGGGAATCTGGTGGGGATGATTGGATCGTCGAACAATCCGGTTTCAGGGTTGACGCTGTCGACGTTGATTGTGGCCGCGTTGTTGATGGTGGCGATCGGAGTATCGGGGATCAGCGGGGTTGCGGCGGTGCTGGGAGTGGCGGCGGTGGTTTGCGTGTCTTCGGCGGTTGCCGGCGAGATGTTGCAGGATTTGAAGGTCGGCCACATTTTGGGTGGGACACCGCGCAGTATGCAGATCGGCGATTTCCTGGGAGTGCTGGTTGCGAGTTTCGCGTTGTATTTCCCGCTGCTGGTTTTGCACCAGGGCAACATCAATGAAGGCGGGATCGGGTTCGGCGATCCGAAGTTGTCGGCGCCACAAGCGGGATTGATGGCATCGCTGGCGCAAGGCATCGTGGGCGGAAACATGCCGTGGCCGCTGGTAGTGGTCGGGATATTCATGGGCTTCGCGCTGATTCTGGTGCAGGTGAAGAGCCCGATGTTGTTCGCGGTGGGAATGTATCTGCCGCTCGAAACGACGTTCGCGATTTTCATCGGCGGCGTGATCCGGTGGTTGACGGATGTGTTCCGGGACAGCCGTGGATTCAACGATGCACAGAAGGCGCGCGTGGAGAATGCGGGCGTGTTGACCGCGTCGGGACTGATTGCGGGCGAGGCGTTGATGGGGTTGGTGAAAGCCGGGTTCAGTTTCGCGAAGAAGCCGCTGCCCGAGATTTTCGCCGAGCCTCCGCGGTTGATCAGCTTTGCGGTGCTGCTGATTTTGGCATTTTTGATGATCCGGATTCCGCTGGCAAACGCCGGGCGGCCGGAGGATCCGGCGCCTCCGACGGCGATTATGTAAGGCACTCCCTGCCGGTCGTGGCTCAGAAAGCTAGCGCTCATCTTCGAAGAGTCCTTGACGGCGGATGCGTTCGCCTTTGAACAGCATGGTCGAGATTCTCTCGGTGGCGGTGATGTCTTTGGTGGGGTCGCCATCGATGAGCATGAAGCTGGCTTCGTAACCCTTCTTGATCAGACCGATGCGGTCGGAGGCGTGAAGCAGGCGCGCGGCGTTCCAGGTGGCTGACTGAAGGGCCACCGAGGGCGGGATTCCGGCTTTTACCCAGAGCTGCATTTCGCGATGAACGGTGGGTCCGTGAATGACGAGCATGTTGCCTGCGTCGGTGCCAGTTACCAACGTGACGCCGTGTTGATACGCCGCGAGCAGGTTCCGGTTGGGGAAATCGAGGTTGAAGACAGGCTGCTTGCCCGCGTTCGCTTTGAGGAATTTCGTGGTGCCCGCAATCAACTTGGCGGGCCCGACCTGTTGGACCAGAGAGCGCTCGAGGAGGTCGGTCTTGCCGGACGCGAAGTCCATCACGCCTTCAAAGACGGCCAGCGTCGGATCGTAGAAGACCCCCTGGGACTTGATGCGGTCGAGCAAATCGGCGGAGATGAGTTGATGCATAGCGCCATGTTCGATGGAATCGGCGCGGGCGGCGAGCGTGTCGGAGATGTCCTGGGGTGAGCCGGTGTGTACGGAGACTGGGAGCTTGTGGGCATGCGCGGCTTCGACGATGGCGTTGAGGATGGAGGCGTCCATGCGGTTGAAGAGCTGGCCGGGGCCGCCGGCTTCCATGATGGCCTTGATCGCGTCGACGCCGCGCTTGCTGAGGGCATCGACCTGATCGCGAGCCTCGGCCGGTGTCTTGGGCGTGCGCACGAAATCGTCGGTCATCATTTTGCGGGCATTTTCGGGCAACTGCTTCATCCAGTCCGCCTTGAGATATTCGGTGCCGTGGCCGCCCTCGGCAGTGAACATGGGACCGGAGACGAACAGCTCAGCGCCCAACTGGACGCCGGACTGGATTTTGGCGCGCTCATCGAGGACGGCCGCAGTCGCATCGCCGACGCTCTTGACGGCCATGACTCCGCTGTAGAGATACGCAGCGAGGGCGTGCTTGAGGGTGCTCTCAGCGCGATAGTCCTCGGGCTTTTCGTAGACACCGCCGGGCGCACCCAAGTGGACATGGACGTCGATCAAGCCAGGCAATAGCGTCTTGCCCGCGCCGTCGATATCGGTGGCCTTCAAATCCTTGGCGGTGGGGGATTGGCCGGAGTAGACTTCGGCGATTTTGCCGTCGCGGACCAGAACCGCCCCGTGTTCGATGACGGTGCCGTCGCCGGTGAAGATGCGCGTATTGTGGACGAGCAGAACCTCGCGGCGGCTTAGTTCGCGATCGAACATTTTATTGCGCGCGACATTCTCCTTACTTCGCGCCTGATACATGCCGATAAGAACAAAAGGAGCGAGAACGCCCAGGACCCAGAGTTTCGCCGAGGCTGGGAGGCGTTCTTCTTTCTCCCAGCGGAACAGTTTGATGCCGATGAATGCACCGACCAGGAGAGTGAGGACGAGGGCAAAAAAGGCGGTGAGGTTGTGGGCGAGCGACTCGCCGGTGACAATGATCGATTGCATGCCGGAGAAGAGGTGGGTGGCGGGGAGGAACTGGCCGACGCTTTGGACCCATTCGGGCATGATGCTGAGCGGTATGGTGGCTCCGCTCAAGAACAGCATGGGCAGATAGAGGCATTGGATGAGGATGTTGGCTTCCTGCATGGAATTGGCCACCGAGGCGACCATCATGCCGATGGCGCGAAAGGCGAGAAGGCCCACGAAGGCGAACGCGGCGAGAGAGAGCAGGTTGCGCGGGATGGGCATGCCGTAAAGGAGGTTGGAAAGGACTAGCACGACGACGAAGACGGGCAGGAAATTGAAAATGCCGACGACGAAAGATGCAACGAGAATCGGGGCGGGCGATATCGGGGCGACTTTGAAGCGGCGCAGGATATTAGTTTCGCGATCGGTGGTAGCGCGCAGTCCGGCGCCGAACAGGCCGGTTGCAAGGATCGCGATCGTGAGCACCATGTTGACGACGAGGACGGCGGTTCCGCGTTCGGCGTGCATCATCTGGCTGAACAGGAAAAAGAACATGAGCGGCATGACGAAGCTGAAGAACAGGGCCGCGCGGTCGCGGAGCGTCAACAGCAGGTAAGTCCGGGTGAGTGCGATGTAGGCGTTCATGTTAGTCTCTCAATTTCTTTCCGGTCAGCTCGATAAAGGCGTCTTCGAGTGTGGGCCGCTGGAGGTGGATATCGACGATTTCGAGCGCGTGGTGGTCCATCCACTTGACGATTTCGGCGAGGGTCTTGCCGGGCGCGGTGGATTGTACGGTGAGGCGGGCGCCGTCAGAGGAGAAGACGGGTGAAACCGCGCCGGTGAGGGCGGGCATTTCGCTTTGCGGAAATGGCGCGCTGGCGGTGAGTTCGATGCGGGATTGGCCGAGCGTTCGCGCCTGGATTTCGCGGGGCGTACCGATGGCGATGATGCGTCCCTCATCGATGATGGCGACGCGGTCGCAGAGGCGTTCAGCTTCCTCGATGTAATGCGTGGTGAGGAGGATGGTGCGGCGATTGTCCTTCAACTCTTGAATGAGACTGTGGATTTCGAGGCGGACCTGAGGATCGAGACCGGTGGTGGGCTCGTCGAGGAACAGCAGTTGGGGGTCGTTGAGCAGCGCGAGGGCGAGGGCGACGCGCTGTTTTTGGCCGCCGGAGAGCTTGGAGTAGAAAGTATTGCGCTTGTCCCAGAGTTGGAGGCGTTTGAGCAGAGCGTCGCGATCGACCGAGCGGCGGTAGAAGGAGGCGAATAGGGCGAGAGCTTCGCTGACCTTGAGCTTGTCGGACAGGGTGGTGGCCTGAAGGCAGACGCCGATGCGCTGTTTGAGTTCGTTGACCTGGATTCCGGGATCGTGATCGAGCACGGCGACCTCACCGCCGGTGCGGGGGCGCAGTCCTTCGAGAATCTCGACGGTCGTGGTTTTGCCGGCGCCGTTGGGGCCGAGCAGTCCGAAGACTTCGCCGCTGGCGACTTCGAAGTCGATGCCGCGCACGGCCTCGAACTGGTCGTAGGACTTGCGGAGTCCGCGGACTGAGATGGCGTTTTCGCTCATAGTGTGCAGTTGTTACTTTGCCCGAGTGGGATGGATTGTGCAACGGCGGCTCAGCCATCAACGCTGTCAGAGGGGCAGGCGACGTTCGGAACCGGCGAGCGGCGGCCGGAGAAGAACTCGGAGGGCAGCGGATAGCTTGCCGCGGGTGGAAACGGGGGCTCCGGGTCAATCGAGGGCATCTGTTGGAGCTGGGCTTTGAGCCAGACCTGGGCCTCGTTGGCTTTGTTTCGGGAATCGGCGGAGCGGGCCTGAGTGAGGGTGCGATTGGCGCGGTAATAGGCTTTGTTTGCTTCAGAAATGTAGCGCTGGACGGTGACGAGGGCGGTCGCGGATTTCGCGTTCAGATCGGCGGCGATGGCGGCGTCGGGGTCGCCTGCGGTGGGCGGGGCTCCGGCGAGCTGATCGAGCAGGTGGGCTTCGATGCGGCGGGCGCGGGCGAGCGTCCAACGGGCCTGGGCCATTTCCTCGACGAGGAACGATTCGTGGAGCGATACGGGTTTGAACTCGGCGCGGTAGCCATCGAGGAGCTTTTGGAACTCGTCGCGGTCCTCGTGAGCCAGGATGGAGAACGGTCCCGAGAGGCCGTGCCTGCGGGCGTTTTGGGCGACGGCGGCTTTGCCGGCAGGCGTACGGGGGCCGGTGCTTTTTTGGGCGTTCGCGCGGTTGGCGGCGGATTTTTTGTTGGTTGTCATAAATTGTCCTTCTACTTTCAGGATGGCATGGGGGTGCAAGCGATTTTAGGTAAGTGGCTTAATTTGTTAGTCTTACGATGTGGAAAGCGAATCCGTGTCACAAGAAATGCAGGAATGGACAGACCGATTCGAAATCTGGACCAAGATACGTATCGGGCGGCCCGAACTCGCGCTGTTGAGGAAGGCCGCACGGTGGGTGACGTAGTCAATGAAGCCCTCCGTCTTTATTTGAAGCGCGTTTCACCAACCATTCAGCGCAGCCTGGCCGAACTTCGGCCCGAGCCTTTCCCGGAAGGCAATGAAAACCTGAGTCGCGAGATTGACGCGGTCGTGTACGCCCCGCGATTGATCGTCCTCGATTCGAAGTTTTCTAATTGCTTTTCACAACGAACGCGACAGCCAGCATGAGGCGGGTTGCCGTTTCATGAGAGAAATTCCGGAGAACACGAGGACTCCAACCGATACCAGCACAGTGATCTGGGGCTATTTCCCAGATTGAGTGAGATGAGGGGCGCCAAGTCAATTAAGGAGCAGTGATTTTGTCTTGTTGCCCGATTCGCGCCAGAGCTCAAAAATGTCTTATGGTCAGTGTCTTGCCATTCAGAATGGCAATTACCGTTCACGTTGGAAAGGATTGGTATTTTGGCCGCGAGGGAGTACTGTTAGGTCACATCAGTAAACGCATCATTACTCGACATCGTTTGAATATCAATTTGACGCATTAACCTGAGATTTTATCAGAGTTTATATATAACTGATAATTAGCAGGAGTCGTCCGACGCGCTACACTACGAGCGGTGACTTTGCGAGGCTTCCTATTCGTGCTGGCGGCGGCGGCCGTGGCTTTGCCGCAATTGCCGGGTCCTGGCCCGCTGATTTCGTTCCGGAACGTTGCCGCGGGTTCAGGACTCGGATTTGTCCTGCAGAATTCGCCGACGGCTGAAAAGCACATGATCGAGACGATGCCGGGGGGCATCGCCGCGTTCGATTACAACAATGACGGGCGTCCCGATCTCTTCTTCACGAACGGAGCCACGAGTCCGGGGCTGGTCAAGACGGGCGAGAAGTTCTGGAACCGGCTGTACCGCAACGATGGCGGGATGAAGTTTACCGATGTTACGACGGAATCGGGGCTCGCCGGAGCGGGATATTCGATGGGCGTAGCCGCGGGCGATTTCGACAACGATGGCCACGTGGATTTGTTCGTCGCGGGCGTGAATCGCAACATTCTTTATCGCAATCTCGGCAACGGCAAGTTCGAAGACGTGACGGCTCGCAGCGGGATTCGCAGCGATCAATGGAGTGTGGCCGCGGGCTGGTTCGATTTCGATAATGACGGGCTGCTCGATCTATTCGTCGTCGATTACGGCGCATGGACGCCCGCATTCAATAAATACTGTGGCGACGCGAGCCGGAACTTGCGCGTATATTGCCACCCCAAGTGGTTTGACGCGAGGCCGAATCAGCTCTATCGCAATCGCGGCGACGGGACTTTTGAGGATGTCTCGGCGAAGTCGGGGATTGGGGCTCACGCAGGGCGAGGGATGGCGGTTGTGTTCGCGGATTACGACGGCGATGGGCGCATGGACGCGTTCGTCACCAACGATAAATTGCCGAACTTCCTGTTTCACAATGTGGGCGGGGGCAAGTTCGAAGAGGTGGCGCTGACGGCGGGCGTGGCGCTGCTCGATCACGGCCGGCCTGTGTCCAGCATGGGTGCCGATTTCCGCGATTACGACAACGACGGCCGGCCCGACCTGGTGATGACTGCGCTCGATGGCGAGACATTCCCGGTATTTCATAACGACGGAGGAGGCTTGTTTCACGATGCGACGTACGCGAGCCGGATCGGGCCGTTATCGATACATCACGGCGGGTGGGGCGCGGCGCTGGCCGACTTTGACAACGACGGATACAAGGATCTGTTCACGACCAATTCGAATGTGAACGATTTGGTGGAGAAGTTCGAGGCCGCGTTGTATAAGCAGGCGAATCAGGTGTTCCGGAATCACGGGGACGGCAAGTTCGACGCTGTGAAGGCGCCCGAGTTGGATGGGCAAGTGCGCGCGCACCGGGGCCTGGCGCTGGCCGATTTCGACGGCGATGGGCGCATCGATGCCGCCGTGTCGTCGTTGGGAGAGGGCGTGGAGTTGTGGCGTAATACGAGCGCGGCAGCAGGGCACTGGATCGTATTCAAGCTTCGGGGTACGAAGAGCAATCGCGACGGGATTGGCGCGGTGGTGCGGATCGGCAAGCAGACGAATGTGATGACCACAAGCAGCGGCTACGCATCGTCGAGCCATTCGGGGGTGCACTTCGGCCTGGGCGCGATGGATACGGTTGGGAGGGTAGAAATCGCGTGGCCGTCGGGCAGGAAGCAGACGCTCGAGAATGTTAAGGCGGACCGGGTGGTGGCGGTGAGGGAGGAGTGAGGGGAGTAAGGAGTCAGGAGTGAGGAGACAGGAGACAGAAGGGGTTAGGAGTCAGGAGTCAGGAGTGAGGAGTCGGGAATAGGGAGTCGGGAGCCAGGTTAAGTAAGGCCGGGTTAAGCACTTCTATTTCACCGATCCGGACCAGGTAGCTGATGGGACTCGTGTCGGCGATGACGATCATCCGGCGCGCTGTTCTGCAGGAGCTTCGTCAGGGCGAGGTATCGGTCGGCTTCCGGGATATCGTGCTCCAGATCTTCCATGCCGTAGTTTAGATAAACGCCGTGTTCCTCAAGGAACCCGTGCACTTCCATGCGCGTATCGAAGCCAAGCAAGCGGCGGACCTGGGATTCGCCGAGCAGCTTGCGGCGATAGCCTTCGAGCGCGACAACTTCGATCACGGCGCGCGCCGGATCGCTGCCCGGCCTTACGAAGGCGGCGGCGAGCGCATCGGGAATCTCGACCGTAACGGTCATACATGCCTCCTTGTAAAGCATACCAGCGCGGCTTCTGTCTGCTGCCTCCTGCCTTCTTCCGTTACACCCCCTTAACGCATTCGTGGTCAATCCCCAAAGGGCCTGTCACAGGCGACAAAACCGCGGCTCGCGTCCTTCGAGGCGGGTCATGGTTTAACCGACCACTGGATATCCGCGTGGGCTTTCGCCACTCCGACGCGGCTGATTACCAACTCAACGTTACCGGCTTTCGGTTGGCGCTGGTTATCCCGAGCCCGGATAAATTCAGGTCCACCCTTGTCGCGTAGCGTTTACTCGAGTTTTCCAGGCTCTCTACCAGTCGCCGACGATCTGGCCGGGGGCGGGCAGCCAAGCCCTTGGGCGGCTAGCGTTTGATCCAGGCTTTGCTGGCGACAGCCTACCATTCGCCGCCCAGATCCGACTGGCAGATGGTGCGAAAATGGCGCAGAATCGTAGAGAACGTCGGAACTCTCGCGATGACTCCAGACCTTTGGCGTAGAATCGAAGATCTGTATCATGCGGCGCGCGACAGCGAACCCCGCGAACGGGACGCGCTGTTGGCGCGAGCCGATCCAGAAGTGCGGATGGCGGTCGAAGAATTGCTTGGTCAGCCCAGTGCCAGTAGCCCTCTGGACAGCCCCGCGTGGAAGGACATGGCCAACAGCTCGCTGCCGGATCCGGTGATTGGGTCGCAATTAGGGCCATACCGCATCGAAGCGCCCATCGGATCAGGTGGGATGGGCACGGTGTATCGTGCGGTGGATACGCGCCTCAATCGTGTGGTGGCTATCAAGATCCCCGGCGAAGCATTCGACGGCCGATTCGAAAGGGAGGCGCGGTCCATCGCGGCGCTGAATCATCCCAATATCTGCACGGTTCACGATGTCGGCCCAAATTACCTGGTGATGGAGTTGGTGGAAGGCCGTACTTTAGCGGAAAGTATTCGCAAGGGATCGTTGCCGGTCGAAGAGGCCATTGCAATCGCGCGGCAAGTCGCCGCCGCGCTGGCTGCCGCTCACGAAAGGGGGATCATCCATCGCGACCTGAAGCCGGCCAATATCAAGATCACGCCGTCGGGAACCGTGAAGGTCCTCGATTTTGGACTCGCTACCGTTGCACGACCGGCCTACGCCAGTGGCGATGCGCCTGCGGTGTCTGCATCGACATTTACAGCAGCCACTATGCCAGGCATCATCATGGGCACCGTCGGCTATATGAGTCCAGAGCAGGCCAAAGGCAATTCAGTTGATAAACGTACAGACATCTGGGCTTTTGGGGTCGTGCTGTGGGAGATGGTGACGGGCGACCGTCTGTTCGTCGCCGGTTCGGTGACGCAAGGTTTAGTCGCGATCCTGACCTACGAGCCGGATTGGCAACGCGTCCCCTTTCAAGTTCGGCGACTTGTTCAGAGTTGCTTGCAAAAAGATCCCCAGCATCGCTTACGCGATATCGGCGACGCTCGTTTGTTGCTGGAAGGAGAAGAGTCTCTAGCCGCCCAGGTTCAGCCCGACGCGCGACAACCGGTCTGGTGGAAATGGATCGCCTATACTGTTTCGGTAGCGTTGATTGCCGCAATCGCGGCCTTGTGGTTGTTTACCCGCCCCATCGCACATCCACCAATTTTTTTCGATGTGGGGATGGGGGCCAATCTCAATGTCCTGGGCCGCGTTGCCATCTCCCCCGACGGCAGCCGGATTGCTTTTATCGGACGGGTTGCGGAAGGAAAGAGTGCTCTCCTCACCCGCCGGCTGGATCAGACGAAACGTCTGTACTCGACCCGAACCTTGGCGATGGTCCGAAGTTTCCATTTTTCTCTCCGGACGGCAAATGGGTTGGTTATGCCGGCGATCACAAGTTGAAGAAGGTCTCGGTGGAGGGTGGACTGCCCGTTGTGCTTTCCGAAGGCTTTGTCGGTTCGGGGTGGTCCAGTTGGAGTGAGCGCAATGAAATCGTTTCGGTCTTGAATTTTGCCGGTTTGTCGCGCATCCCGGCTGCTGGTGGCGCCCCGCAGTTTGTCCCCGGCACAAAGCCTTTCGCTCCCTCTTTCCTTCCAGGCGGGGAATTGATTCTTCAATCCACGGGGCCTCTTTCTATTGTCCCAATCGAAGGAGGAAAGCCGAAGCCTATCCGGGGAATTACGGCTAAATGGGCGCAATATGTTCCCGCAGGCTACATTCTGTACATTGACCGCTCTAACGTCCTGCAAGCCCTACCCTTCGACACCATACGCCTGGAAGCCACTGGTTCGCCGTTTCCGCTCGTTGAGAATGTGGATTCGTTTGATATTAGTACGAATGGCATTTTTGTTTGCCACCGCGGCAAGCCGATTTCGCGGACGGTACAGTGGGTTGATGAATCGGGAAAGACGGAGCCTATTATCGGTGCACCTGGACCCTACAACGATCCAAGGCTTTCTCCGGATGGAACCCGCCTCGCGGTTGCAATCCGTGACGGCCAAGCCATGCAGATCTGGATTCATGATCTGGCGCGCCACTCCGCGAACCGCGTTACATTCGGAGATTCGAGCAGCACCGATCCGAAGTGGATGCCCGATGGAAAGTATCTTACTTTTCTAGGCCCGGATGGTATTTACGTCGCAGCCGCTGACGGGAGCATAAAACCACGGCGCCTGCTCGAAATCGACAGCATGGCCGAAAACATTTCTCCGGATGGTCACACTATGGCTTTGGTGCGTGAAGGCAAAAATACGATGCGTGACATCTGGCTGGTTCCGCTTCAGGGGGAAGGCGAGACGCTGACGGCTGGCATCCCGCAACCCTTCCTTAATGGGCCCGCGGACGAGATCAACCCCGCCTTTTCGCCGGACGGTAAGTGGTTAGCATACTCGTCGTCCCAAAATGGTGTATTCACCATTTACGTGTGTTCGTTGAAAAGGGCTGGCTTGAATTGGCAAGTCTCCACAGAAGAAGGCTTCTTGCCGGAGTGGTCGCCACGAGGCAAAGAGCTGATCTTCCATCCACTGCAGCACGACGGTCTTTGGTTGGCGTCGTACGCAGTCCACGGAGATACCTTCGTGCCAGGCCCGGTCACTTCCCGACCAGTGGCCCGAGTCCCGTTTTTTCCTTCTCTCCAGAAGGCAACCGCGTGGCAGCATTGCTCAATGTGATGGACGCCGAAGGCATTCGGTCAGAACCGAAGTTCATGTTGATCCTCAATATTTTCGAAGAGATAAAGCGGCGGAGTGCATCCTCCAATGCGCGTTGATGAATGCCGGCAGGAAGCAGTCGAAAATCCAAGCCCTCGCATATGGCTAACCCGGCGAATAGGCTGGCGGCGGTTGCGATGTTCGAATTGGCACTGCGGTTTTTCTTCAGTTCAAGCTTTGTCAAGAACTCACGTGCCAGAGTGGGGCCGTACCCCGAAAGTCACAGGCTGTTTAATCCGGCGGCGCCGGAGGCAGGGCTGTCTTCTGGCCCGTTCCGTTACAGCCCCTTAACGTGAAGTCCGATTCAGATCGATAACGGGCGCCCCTCGGCACACATCTTCCTCAGTGTGGAGGGAACGGAGATGCTGAAATCTAAATTGTTAGCCAGTTTAACGGTCGCGGCTAGAATCGCCATTTCGGGCGGGTCCATCCTTTCCGCTCAGGAACGGTTCGGCGAGTGGCGCGAACAGCAGCAGTATGTGCGCCAGGACATGCGCGGCGATTACGGCCGTATCGAGCGTCTGCGCGAGGCTGTGGCGCGCGACCGCTTCCGGGTGAACGAGGACGAGCGGTCCGGCCGGCGATGGGCCGCGCGGCGCGATGCCAACCAGCTTGCCCGCGATGGGCGCGCGCTCGAATTTGCCATGAGCGATGTGCGGCACGACCGCCGGTTTGTCCGCTAGCTGGCGCGGGCCCGCGCGCGTTCGAATACGGCGCGCAACATTGCGTGGGTCAACTTCCCCGTGGACGTGTTCTGCTGGCTGGGATGATAGGAGCAGATCAGCACGGGCTGGCTTGGCCCTGTGATGTGCTCGACGCAGTGGCCAAACGGAAACGCCGCACGCGACCGGATCAATCCACGGTCTTTCAGAATCGATAAGTAAACGCTGGCCGCGATCTGCCCCAATGCGACTACCACTCGCATGTTCGGTAGCGCGGCCAGTTCGCGTTCCAGGTATGGCCGGCAAGCCTGTATCTCTTCGGGTAGCGGCTTATTTTCCGGGGGCGCACAGCGGACGGGAGCGGTGATGTAAGCCCCGGTCAAGCGCAGCCCGTCGTCGCGCGATGTGCTTTCCGGCTGCGATGCGAAGCCCGTCTCGTAGAGAGCGCGGTAGAGAAAGTCGCCGGAGCGGTCGCCCGTGAACATGCGCCCGGTGCGATTGGCGCCGTGTGCGGCGGGGGCAAGACCCAGGATGACGACGACGGCCTCGGGGTCGCCAAACGATGGCACGGGCCGGCCCCAATATTCCTGATCGCGGTATGCACGGCGCTTCTCGCGAGCGACGGTTTCACAGTGGGACCGCAGGCGGGGGCATAACTCGCAGTCGATCACTTGCCGCTGGATGATGTCGAGCGCACCGCTCAAGCCGCGGGCCGCAATACGACGCGTTCGAGCGTAATGCCCGGACCGCTGCCTTTTTCCACGCCGCCGATCTGGAACGATTGCCGCCCCGCCTTGAGCCTCATCTTGCCAAGCGAGACCGTTCGGAACACGAGTTCGTTGGACGTGCGCCTGACGAAGCCCGTGAGCTTCGGCGACGCGCCGGAGGAAAACACGATTGGATTCTTCTCGGCCTGGGCATTGGCGCCGTAGCTGATCGACACCTCGTAGATGCCGTCTTTCGGCACGTCGATGATCCAGGTGGGCTTGTCGTCCCAACGCGTCCAGCGCGTCAGGTAGACGTGACCGAGCAGATTCTCTTTTTTAGCGCGCTGCTCAAAGCGGGTGTCGATCTCGCTCGATTCCGTGCCCAGCACGAGCGCTCCGTCCGCATCGGGGCGGATAACGTAATCGCCATCCACGCGCGGAGTTCCATCCAGTTCCAGACGGACCACGGTGGCGACGTCGTCGGGCAGGGTCGCGGGCAGGGTGACGATCAGATCGTCTCGATCGCGAACGGTGTCCAACAGAGTGTTCGGGGAGGCGAGCAATCTGGCGGCGCGCACGTTGTTGGCGAGACCAGGGACGCGCAAACGTCCGCCCGCGGGCCGTTCGAAGACGTGCAGATACAGAACATCGCCTTTGGCCGTCGCTCGCCCGAAGAACGGAAGACGCTTGAACGGACTGGCGGTGGTGCCGTAGATCGACTCGCTATTCACCTTCATCCAATCGCCCATCGCCGCCAGTCGCGTCACGAACTCCTGTTGAATCGTGCCGTCCGGCTTCGGGCCGACATTCAGCAGCAGATTGCCGCCCTTGCTCACGACCTCGACTAACATGCGGATCAGGTCGCGGGAGGTTTTGAAATCCATCTCGTACTTGTTGTAGCCCCAGCTATCCTGATTGATCGTGACGCAGGATTCCCACAACACCGGATTGCCGTTGGCATCGCGCACGCCGGTCGCGGGAACGAACTGCTCCGGCGTGCCATAGTCGGCGCGGTTGCCCGGCATGCGCTTGTACAGACGATCGTTGATCAGCGTGTTGGGTTGGAGTTCGCGGATAAAATCGTACAGCTCATCGGAGTGCATCTCCGCAGTCGAGTGCTCCCATTCGCCATCGAACCAGATGGTGGCCGTATCGCCATAGCCGGTCAACAGTTCGCGAAGCTGTGCTTTCAGGAACAGGATGTACCGATCGATGTTGCCGCCGGGTTTCTGACCGGGCACTTCCCAGGACCGTTTGGGGATGTAGTCGGGATGATGCCAGTCCATGATGGAGTGATAAAATCCGAGCCGCATGCCCTTGCGCCGCGCCGCCTCAGATAGCATCTTGAGAGGATCGCCGGGATACGGCGTGATCTCCATGTCGTAATCGCTGACCTTCGAGCGGTAGATGCTGAAGCCGTCGTGATGCTTGGAGGTGATCACCATGTACTTCGCGCCGGCATTCTGGGCGATGTCGACCCAAGCGTCCGGATCGAAGTGGACGGGGTTGAAGGCGCGGGCGTACTCGTCGTACTGCGCTTGCGGGATCTGATATTGATGGCGCGCCCACTCATGGCGGCCCAGCACGGAGTAGGGGCCCCAATGGATGAACATGCCAAATTTGGCGTCCTTGAACCACTGCGTGCGCTGTTCGGGGGAGAGCGGAGCTTGCGAGGGTTGGCCAGCGGCGAGGGAGACCGCGGCGGTGAATAACAGAAGACGATGCATGTGGAAGCGGCGCCGGGCTTGTTTCCACCCGGCGCAACCTTTACTGACTAGGCCTTTTTCTTCTTGGGCTTTTTGGTTTCTTTCTTGCGATCCATGCTTTTCGCCATGAAGGGTGATTCTCCTTGATACGATTATCGCTCGTGACCCGCGCCGTTACCAACGCAATTTCAAGTCGGCATTCCAGCGCTCGGTGGAAGCCATCATTTCATCCCAGGTTACGGTGGTCTGTTTGTAGGCTGCGGTGCGCCCGAGAATCGCGGTCAGGTTGCTGTCCACCGCCTGTTCCGCGTTGTTGAGCAGCTTGCCGGTGCGTATGCTCTCGACGAAGGCTTTGACGTTGTTCACCGCGCCCTGTTTGAAGGTGTCGTCCTTCTCCGAGCCCATCCAGGCGTTCTTGCCGGTGATGCGGACCAGGCCGCCGTAGTGCGTATCGGCGCAGCCATCGATGCCGAAGCAGCGCACGCACAAGTCGGCGAACGACGGGGTGAGCTGATTCGAGCTGAAGCTGCACTGCGCGTCGTTGGGATACCAGAAGGTGATGGCGAAGTGGTCGTAGGCGTCGCCCGCGTCGAATTTGGTGCCGCTCCAATCGGCGCGGCCGCCAGTACCGTTGGCTTTGAGCGGATGCCCTTGCAACAGCCAGTTGGTCACGTCGATGACGTGGATGTTCTGTTCGACGATGATGTCGCCGCCCAGGACGCGATCCATATAGAAGTCGAGGATCCGGCCTTGTCCACGATCCATGCCGGGCCGCCACTTGTCGGGGGAAGGACGGCCTGCGTAATAGAACGTCTGGGCCAACACGGGCTTGCCGATATCGCCGCGATGGACGCGCGACGCAACTTCCTGAAAGACGGGTTGCGAGCGGGTTTGGAAGTCGACCAGAAAGGTCAGCTTGCCGCGGGCTTTTCGGCCGGTTTCGAGGATGCTTTTGCAACCCGGAACGTCCACGGCCGCGGGCTTAGCGAGGTAGACGTGTTTGCCCGCATCGATCGCGGCGCGCGCATGCTCCGGGTGGAAGTAGGGCGGCGTTTCGATGATCACGCCGTCCAGCTTCGATTGGGCGAGTTCCTTATACGCTTCCGGGCCGTAGTAGGCGCGCGAGGAGGCGACGTTGAATTTAGGCGCGGTAGAGTCCAGATGATCGCGGATGACGTCGGCGGCGGCAACGATGCGGGCGCCCGTGTATTCGGGGAAGAACGGAGCGATCCAGTTGCCGCGTCCGCCACACCCGATCAACCCGAGCTCGACAGTGGAGTTAGCCTGGTAGGTGAAGGCGGTAGCCGGCTTCAGCAGCAGGATACCGGTACCGGCGGCGGCCGATTTGAGGAAGTTGCGGCGCTGTGGGTCGGACATAAGCATCTAGGATTGTAGCAGCGTGTCGCACTTCCGAGTCCGAGGTACACACATTGGGTCGGGGCGCCACGGGTTAAGGTCTTTGCTGCCGAGTGCGGCGGATGGCTATACGTTTGCAAGGATCACTACAAATGTATTGTGAACGCAGGTTGCGCACGCCCGTACTCCTGGCGTGTTGTGCGACACTGCTTCCGGCCGCAACGTTGGAAAAGCTCTCGATGGACGATATGGTCCAGAAGAGCACGGCGATCGTGCGCGGACGTGTAATGAGCAGCTCAGCGGCATATCGTGGAATCGCGGGGCGTGGCGGCTTGATCTACACCCACTACACGGTGCAGGTGTTGGAGCGTTGGAAGGGCACTCCCGCCAACAGTGTGGATGTGGCGGTTCCGGGCGGCATTGTGCAGAACCGGCGTCAGACGTTTCCCGGCGCGCCTTCCCTCGATCTGAACGCCGAGTACGTTCTGTTTCTGTGGACCAGCCGCTCGGGGTTGACCCAGATAATCGGTTTGTCGCAGGGCTCGGCGGCGGTAAAAATCGATGCGAGCGGGGCCGCGCAGGTTTCGCGCGCCGCCTCAAGTGAGCCGGCCGTGGATGCCAGCGGGAACGCGGCCGCCGACTCCGCATGGACGATGCCGTTGACGGCGTTCCGCTCGAAGATGGCCGGTTACGGATTGGTGGATCGATGATCCGGCGCGCGGCCGTTGCAATCCTGCTCGTGACGTCGGCTGCATCCGGCTACTACCACTACGTCCATTTCCTCAATCGCACTGGTCCGTTCGTGCCGGTGCCTGAAAAATACGATCTCACGGCGCTGCGCAACAAGACAGTCTATTATTTCATCAGCGACCAGGCGCCCTCGCAGTTAGCGCCCGGAGACTCGACTCCAGGTTTACTGAGCCAGATCCGCTTGGCGGCCAAGACGTGGAACGACGTGTCGAGTTCGGATTTGAGAGTTGCGTTCGGAGGAGTCAGTCCGGCGGGCACGGCGCAAAACACGCCGGGCATCGATGTCGTCTTCGACGACGACATCCCGCCGGGGCTGAACGCGCTGGGGGGCATTGAGAGCGTCGCGAGCGTGGTTCAACCGGCCAATGGAAACGCCTTCGTGCCCATCACGCGCGGTCTGGTGAAGATCCGGCGCGACATCCACGACACGCCGAGCTACGGCGAGCGCATGTTCATGACCCTGGTTCATGAAATCGGCCACTCGCTCGGACTGCAGCACACGCTGACATCGGCGACCATGTCCACCGAGATCACGCGGGCGACGACGCGCGCCAAACCTCTCGCCGACGACGACATTGCGGCGATCTCGGTTCTGTATCCCGCGCCGTCGTTCCTGACCAGGACAGCGACGGTTACCGGGCGCGTCTCGACGAATGGCAGCGGAATGAATCTGGCGTCTGTGGTCGCGATCTCGGCCAACAGTTCCGCGATCAGCACGCTAACCAATCCGGACGGAACCTATACTCTGCAGGGTATTCCGCCGGGCAGCTATTATCTGTATGCTCATCCTTTGCCGCCCGCTTATAACTCGGGCGAGATGTGGCCCGCCAATGTCCGGCCGCCACAGGATGCGAACGGCAATTTGATGCCGATGACGGGGTATTTCACGACTCAGTTCTACCCGGGCACGCGCGATCCCAATGCCGCGACTACGATATTCCTGAACGGCGGAGATGCGAAAGGTCCTTTCGATTTCAACGTGCAAAGCCGGGGTGCGCCCGCTGTGTCGTCGGTTACCGTGTATGGATACTACGGACAGACTGCGGTGGCCCCGGCGCCGTTGAACGGTACGGGCGGATTAGGATCGGCGTTGGTGGGCACAGGGCCCGGCTTGGTGCCAGCGCCCAACGCGCTCGCTGCTGGCCTGAAAGTGGATGTGCTCGCGCAATCGGGCGCAACGGTCCGCTCCGATTCAGTGAGGTACTTCTCCGGGCAATACATGACGTTCAATGTGTATCCGGCGTTTGCGTGGTCGCCCGGGCCGCGTCACCTGCTGTTCTGGACGCAGGACGACTTGTATGTGCTACCAGCCGGACTGCTGATGGTGGCCAATCAAGGACCGCAGATCACTGGCGTGCGGCCCGCAACCGACGATCGAGGGGCGCGTGCGGCGATCATCTCGGGTGTGAACTTCGACGCATCGACGCGGATCCTGTTTGATGGCGCGCCGGCATCGGTGCAGCGCCAGAATCCGGACGGCAGCTTGCTCGTGACGCCGCCGCCAGCTACACCGGGATACCGCGCGAATGTAGTTGCGTTGAATAGCGACGGGCAAAGTTCATTATTCACACAGCCCTCTGGCGGCCCGGCATACACCTACGATGCCGCCGAACCCGGACCCGCTCTCTCGCTCGTCTATCCGCAATCTCTGCCCGCTGGATCGGAAGCGATGGTGGAGATCGACGCCGTGAACGCGTCGTTCATCGACGGACAGACCACGGTGGGATTCGGCTCGAGCGATATTGTCGTGCGTCAGGTTTGGGTGACGGGACCGAATCGGTTGCTGGCAAATTTAAGCGTGAGCGCAGGCGCTGTGCCCGCGTCAACCACGGTAACGGTCGCGACAGGATTACAGATCATGGCGGTTCCCAGCGCGTTCCAGGTAACGCCCGCGCCGGCCCGACTGGTGTCTATGGTGCCGCCTGTAGCCGCGCCCGCGGGAGGCACCGCCACGGTCAACGTTCCGAATTTCGCGGCGCCCGCTTCGGCGCTGTCTCTCACCGTGGCCGACCAGCGCGCGACGGTCTTGTCGGCTTCGAACGGTCAGGTTACGTTCCAGGTGCCCGCGGGGTTGCCGGTCGGTGCCGCCGTCCTGCGATTGCAGATTCAGGGGGGAGACGTTGTGGCTCCCATCGTGATGAACATCAACCCACCGCCGCCCGCAATCGCGGCCGTGTTGAGCGGAGGGATCACGGTGGACGCGTCTCATCCGGCGCGTGCGGGAAGCATTCTCGGAATCGTGATCACCGCGCTGCCAGATGCGGCGCTGAGCGGCGATCCGTCCGCAATAAAGATCAGCATCGGCGGCTCCGATTTCGTTCCATTTTCGGCGGCGGCGCAGAGTTCCGGAGTTCTCGTGCAGGTGTCTACGTCCAGCACGATAACGGGAACGCAAGTCCCGGTGGTGGTCAGCTACGCGGGCGTGACGTCCTCTCCTGTTTTGATTCCAATCCAATAGCTTCCGATCAGCCAGCAAGGAGCAGGCCATGCATTACCGTGGTAATGTGAGGTATGGGGGTCGCGCATTCGAAACTCACCGCCCAAGGACAAATCTCAGTTCCAGCCGAGGTACGGAAAAAGCTTGGTATCGGACCTGGATCTGTCCTCGAGTGGGAAGAGGAAGACGGCCGGATGGTGGTTCGGCGCGCGGGCCGTTTCAGTTCCGAAGATATTCATCGGGCATTGTTCCCGCGTGGCGGGCCGAAACCGAAGAGTGTTGAACAGTTGAAAGAAGGCATCCGCAGCTACGCCCTGCAGCGTTATGCGCGCGGTTGACACGATCGTTCTGATTCGTCTGATCACGCGCGACGATTCGCGGCAAACTGCATCCGCGGAAGCTTTCATCGCCAAGGGCGCCTGGGTCTCGGCCCTGGCGCTCGCCGAGGTAGTGTGGGTGCTCGGTAGCGTCTATGAACTGAATACAACAGATCAGGCCACTGCTATCGAGATGTTACTCAATCATCGGCAACTGGTTCTCCAGGATCATGAGACAGTCTCAGCCGCACTCGAGTTGTTTCGCGTCAAACCATCGCTGGGCTTCTCGGATTGCCTCATGCTCGCGATGGCGCGCAAGGCTGGACATCTGCCGCTGGGAACGTTTGACCGGAACCTGGGCAAATTCGGCGGCGCTCAAAAGCTGTAGTTCGCAACGTTGGCCACTGCTCGCGCTTGTTACAATCGGGTCGAAGTACATGAACAGCCGCCGCTGGCTAGCGGGAGTCCTGGCCCTGACACTCGTCACGGGCATTGCCGCCGCGAAAAAGAAAAAGAAGAACGACGAGCCGGTGACGCAAACGCTGCCTCTGTTGCAGGACCCGCCTGCCGCTGTCACGACGGACTCCGAGCGGTTGGAGTTTCACGTCGCCCCGCTCTCGGCCAAGGGTCTGTTGTCGCAGCAGGTGCGAGATGGGCTGAAGGCGCTGATCCGCGACGCTCACGGCGCAACCATCGTCAAGATCCGCGCGTTTGTGGCGGGCACGGGGGATATGCGGCGCGTGCAGACGCTGGTGAGCGAAATGTTCACCGAGCGCAGGCTGCCGCTGCCGGCTTTGAGCACGATCCAGGGCGGGGCGCTGCCGGGCGAAGGCGTGCAGGTCGCGCTCGAATCGATCGCGTCGCAGAAACGCGTGGTGAATGCGCAAGGCCTGGTGTTCATCTCGGGCCAGCCGGCTCCAACCGTCGAAGGGTCGGTGGAGCGAATCAATACGGCCCTGAAAGCGCTCGAACTGAGTAGTAGCCGTGTCCTTCAGACAACTTGCTTCCTGAATTCGCTGGACAAATACGAAAATGCGCGGCCGGTGCTGGCGGCGGCGTTTCCATCGGCCGCGGTCAGTTTCGTGCAGATGCAACGAGTGCCGGTGAGAACGCCTGTGGAGTGCGAAGCTGTTGCCGCTCTCGTGCGGCCGTTGTCGAGACGAATCGAATTGATGAACCCGCCGGGACTTTCGCCCTCGCCGAATTACGCGCAGGCGGCGCTGGTGGGGCCTGGGCGGCTGGTGATCACGGGAGCGCAGCTCGGGTTCGGGTCGCAGGAGAATGACGTGAGGCTGGCGTTCGAGAGGTTGCGCAAGGCGCTGGAGAGCCAGCACGCGGGATTCAAGGATACGGTGTTTTCGCGAATCTATCCGGTGTCCAACGATATCGCCGAGAAGATCCGCGCGGTGCGGTTCGAGTTTTTCGATCAGGCCCACGCTCCGGCGGGGACGCTGGCGCCGTTTGAATCGCTGCCTTCGCTGGATGCTTCGTTCGGGATCGAGGTGATCGCGGCGCCGCAGTGAGGATCTCATTCCAGTCTGCCGATTGCGCGAGCCTGAACCGGATCTCCCTGCGCTACTAACCGCGCAGGGGTATGGTCGGGAGAGCGGGGTTACATTCGCAGGCTGCGCACCGGCGGGGGCAGTACGACGACGCCCGATTCGGTCAGGGTATAGCCCCTGGCGCGGTCTTCCTCCGGATCGAACCCGATCATCGTGTGCTCCGGCAGGACCACTCCGGAGGGTATGATAGCCCGGCGCACCTGGCTGCCGCGGCCGATCTCGACGTCGTGCATCAGGATGGAATCGTCGATCTCGCAATAGCTGTTCACTCGCACGCCCGGCGAAAGAACGCTGCGTGAAATCCTTCCCCCTGAGATAATGCAGCCGTTGGACACAATGGAGTCGAGGGCCACTCCCATCCGCCGGCCTTCCGACGCAAAAACGAACTTGGCCGGCGGGGCTTGCACGGTGCGCGTCCGCAGCGGCCAGCGCTTGTCGTAGAGGTTGAATTCCGGTGTCACCGCGACCAGGTCGAGGTTGGCCTCATAGTAGGCATCCAGCGTTCCGACGTCGCGCCAATAACGGGCTGTCTTACCGTTCAGGTCGCGGAAGTCGTAGGCGACGACTTTGTTGCGCTCGAGCAGCAGAGGAATCACGTCCTTGCCGAAATCGTGCGATGAGTCCTCGCGGGCGGCATCCTCGAATAAGGCCCGCACCAGAACCGGCGTGCTGAACACGTAGATGCCCATTGAGGCGCTAACCATGTCTTTGTTGAAGACCGAGCGCGCTGGACGGCCGTGCTGCGGCTTCTCCTCGAAACCTCGAATGCGGTGCGCGGCGTCGATTTCCGCGATACCAAAGCGCCCGGCCTCCTCGGGCGAGATCTGAATGGTCGCGATGGTGACGTCGGCTCCGTGGAGCAGGTGCCGGTCCACCATCTCGTGGTAGTTCATCTTATATATGTGGTCTCCCGAGAGAATCAACACGTGATCGGGAGCGGCTTGGGCGATGCTCTCCACGTTCTGATACACCGCGTCGGCGGTGCCCAGATACCAGTCGTCGTGCATGCGCTTCATCGGCGGGAGCGCTTCGACGTATTCGCCGATTTCACTGGCGAAGAAGCCCCAGCCGTCGCGCAGATGCTGCGCCAGCTCGAGCGACTTGTACTGGATGAGAACCAGGATTCGACGGATGTCCGAGTTGAGGCAATTGGACAGAGTGAAGTCGATGATACGGTAGGTTCCACCGAATGGCACGGCGGGTTTGGCGGTGTCCTGAGTGAGCGGGAACAGGCGCTCGCCGGCGCCTCCCGCCAGAAGCATGGCTAATACGTTTGGCATGAAAGCATCCCACGCGGTATGCTCGAAGTTGGTGTGTCAGACACACTAGGCAGTTCCAACCTGAGAGCATAGTGCGATTCGGATCCTCGAGTCCATCCTAACCCAGCTCCAACAAGTGACTGTCGCGACGTTTGTCCAGGGAGGAGGTGAATCTTAATTGGCTGAAGTGCACGTGCAGGACGGAGAAACGCTGGAAAGCGCGCTCCGCCGTTTTAAGCGGAAGGTGCAGCAGGAAGATATCATCAAGGAGATCAAGCGTCACTCCTTCTATCTGAAGCCCGGCGAAAAGCGCCGGACCAAAGAAGCTCTCGCCCGCAAACGCAATCGCAAGAAGCGGAATAAAGAGATCGAATAGAACCGTCCGATGGATGAGGCGCCAGGAACACCCTGGCGCCTTTTCGCATTTCCGGGGTCTATTTGGGGTGCCTGTCTTTGTACGCTTCGACCTGCTTTAAGCCGCCGGGCACTTCGAATTTCGACGAGTCCACCGGGGCTTGTGAGAATCCGGACGACTCAATCGTCATCTCCATCAGCAGCCCCCCGCCCGCGGCCGCTCCCGCCGCCGAGTCGCCCGCCGGCTGCTCTCGCGGTTTCTTTTTGCCGAAACCTCCGAGTCCGCCAAGCCCTCCCAGGCGCCCGAGCTGGCCAGAGATTGCGCTACTTGCAGCGCCGCTGGCAGCACGGCCCGCGATTTCGCCGTTGGAAGGCATCTGGTTCTGCGTGCTCAACCCCGGCGCCTCCGAAGCCGCGGGCAACGGCTGCCCATCGGCGGTCGCGCCCATTCGCATCACCTGCAGCACCGGCGTACCCTTGAGCTTGGCCATCTCCTTGGCCATTTCGGCCATGCCCTTGCCCATGTTCACGTTCATCAGCGGCGTGGGATTGAAGCCTGACGCACCCAACATGCGGCCCATCTTCTCGCCCATGCGCCTTTGGAAATCCCGAACTTCCTGATAGCCGCGGATCTCCGGGGCCATCCACATGTCGTTGGTGATATTCATGGCGCCGCTTTGCCCGCTTTGCTTGTCGGTGCCGATCATCTGCATGATCATGATGTACTCGTGCGCATTGACTCCGCTGACTGTCTTGGACTGGCCAGTCTCCTTCACGGATCCTTTGAATGACACTTCGCCTTTCGAAGTATCCGGTGCGGGTTCGCGGTGGGCAGTTTGGTTGTCCTGCATCCTTTGCGAGGCATCGCGCATGGCTTGGCGCATCTGCTCGAAGGTGGTTACCGAGTATGTGCGCTTGTCGAAATCGATATTCGTGATGGTTTCCTTGTCGAGGTCGATAATCTCTCCGGTGCGCGATGTCATCCGCGACATGTGGTTTCCTTTGACCGCAACGGTGTGAGTGACCGGGTCCAGGGCCTTGCCCGCGAAACGCCCGAGACCTGCCAACACGCCTCCGCTGACCCGCGTGGTCTCCTGATACTGAAAATCCGCCAGCAGCGCCGCAGTGGACAGCACCGTGAGCGCAACTACTTTGATGGGGGTTCGATAAGACATCGGTCCACCTCCGCAGCAATGGTAGCAGGCTTGCGGCGGCGGGCTCGGAATTCAGGTACGATGCGTTCGATGGCTTCGCTATGAGATTCGCGACACCACCTCCACGAACTCATCGATCAATTGGATGAGCAGCAGCTCCCGCACGCAGTTCAGGCACTGGAAAGCATTCGACAAGACTCCGAACAACTGGTCCGCGACCGTCGATGACGCTCTTTTACCTGGACTCCAGCGCCTGGGTAAAACGCTACGTGACCGAATTGGGCAGTACCTGGATTCGAAAATCTGTTTGATCGCA
The DNA here is from genome assembly GCA_038322705.1 of Bryobacterales bacterium. Taxonomy (GTDB): domain Bacteria; phylum Acidobacteriota; class Terriglobia; order Bryobacterales; family Bryobacteraceae; genus TMP-7. The sequence goes on from JBBQGC010000023.1 coordinate 52,815, forward strand.
CGGAACCGTTTGCCTGGTGCCGTCTCGGCTATGTCGAGGTCCGCAGCGCTCGCCAGACAGCAACGCGTCCGGCAGATTTCGTCAGACCGTCAGAAAATTTCCGCGGTGACCTTTTCGCCGACTGGACGGGGATGCTGCAAGTGCCGCTGGATCGGGAGGTGATCCAGCTTGCGGCGGCTCTCGCTTGGGAGCACAGACTGCGCGGTGCTGAATCAAGGCAGTTAACCGTCATCAACCCTGCTAAAGCGGCGTATGTTGACCAGACGTGCCGTAATCCGCAGTGCACGCTTCTGATCCTCGCAGCAAACCACGCTGCTACAATCTTTCCTTTATGCCCGAAGATATGCTGGCTGGCCGCGTCGCTCTGATTACCGGGGCCAGCCGCGGTCTAGGGAAGGCGATGGCAGTAGCGCTGGCTCAGGCCGGGGCACGCGTCGCGCTGGTGGCCCGCGACCTGGATGCGCTGAACGCGGCCGTCTCCGGCATAAGGAACGGCGGTGGCCAGGCAGAGGCGTTCGTCGCCGATGTCGCGAATGAAGACCAGGTAATCGCCCTCGAGCACGAAGTAGCCAGCCGTATTGGCCCCGTCGATATTCTCATTAACAACGCCGGAATCAATGTCCGCAAGAACCTGCTCGAATTCACGCTCACGGAATGGAATTCGGTCATCACGACTAACGTGACCAGCGTGTTCTTAGTCTGCCGGGCGTTCGTTTCGCACATGCGCGGGCGAGGCTACGGGCGGGTGATCAACATCGCGTCCACGATGGCCCATGTTTCCCTTCCACAACGCTCCGCCTACTCGGCGAGCAAGGCGGCGATCCTCGGAATCACCCGCGCGCTGGCTTTGGAACTCGCGCCTGAATCCATCACCGCTGTCTCGATCAGCCCGGGCCCGTTTGCCACCGAGATGAACACCGTCCTGCTCCAGAACCCGGAGCTGACGCAATTCTTCCTGTCTAAGGGAGCACTCGGACGTTGGGGCAAGGTGGAGGAGGTCGGCGCGCTCGCGGTATTTTTGTGTTCCGAACAAGCCGGCTTTATAACCGGGACCGACATCCTGATCGACGGAGGCTGGTGTGCGCAATAGAATCCTGTTCAGCATTGTTTTGATTGCCGCGCTGGCCGGTTCGGGCGCTTGCAACCGGACCCGCCGCAGAAGTATCGCGGTGATTCCGAAAGGCACGTCGCACCTTTTCTGGCTATCGGTGCAGGCGGGAGCGCTTGCCGCGGGGAAGCAATTCAATGTCGACATCCTGTGGAATGGGCCGTCGCAGGAGACCGAGTACGACCGTCAAATGCAGATCGTCGACTCAATGGTGGCGCGGCACGTCGATGGAATCGCGCTGGCCGCCGCCGAACGCACGGCGCTCGTGCAATCGGTGGATCGAGCCGCTTCCGCCGGCATTCCCGTCGTGATCTTCGATTCCGGAGTGGATTCCACGCGGTACGTCAGCTTTCTTTCCACCAACAACTATGAGGCTGGCCAGCTCGCCGGACGCGCACTGGCCGGATTCATTGGAGGGCACGGGAATGTGGCGTTGGTGATGCATGCGCCGGGAAGTTTCTCGACGATGGATCGCGAACGCGGGTTCGAGGACGTTCTGCAGGCGGAGTTTCCGAAGGTGAAGATCGTGGCTAGCCAGTTCGGCATGGCCGACCGGGCCAAGGCGCGAGCCGCAACCGAAAACATCCTGACCGCGAATCCCAGCCTGGACGGTCTGTTCACTTCCTCGGAGCCGAGCAGCGTTGGCGCCGCGCTCGCCCTTAAGTCGCAAGGCCGCGCCGGTAAGACCCATTTCGTCGCGTTCGATTCGAGCGACACCATGATCCAGGACCTGCGCGATGGAGTGATCGACGCGATGGTGGTACAGGATCCGTTCAAGATGGGCTTCGAGGCCGTTCAAACCGTTGTGCAGAAATTGGATGGCCAGACTCCGCCGGCACGCATCGATCTACACGCGCGGGTGATCCGAAAAGCCGATCTCGACGATCCTGAAGTGAAACAACTGCTGAGAATCGATTCCGCGAAGTAAGGAGCAACCATGAATCGACGGCACTTCCTGCAATCTTTGGCCGCGGGTTCCAGCGCAGCCGTATGCGCGCCGCGCGTTCAGGCCGCCATGCCCAACATGAAGATCACACGCGTGCGAGTGTTCGCGCCGCCCGCTCCGAATCCGCTGTTCAATCAGAGCGATCTGGTGGTGATGGTGGAGACGGACGCGGGGGTCGCCGGCATCGGCGAAGGCGGCTCGAAAGAGATGCTCGAACAGTGTGCGGGGCGGCTGATTGGGAAGGACCCGCAGTACATCGAGCGCCTGTGGCAGGATATGTCGCGGTCGTTCTTCTACCCGCCCGGCCGCGAGAAGATGGATGCATTGGGCGCTTTGGACCTGGCGCTCTGGGATATCAAGGGCAAAGTTCAGGGGCAGCCCGTGCACGCGGTGTTAGGCGGAATGACTCGCAACTTTTGCGAGTGCTACAACACAGCGGGCACGATACCCGGAATCGAACGAGACATGAGCGTTCGCGACCGGGCGCGCATCACGGTACAGGCGGGATATCGGGCTTTCCGGATGGGCGCCGCCGATACACCGGCCAACACGGTTTACAACACCCGCGAACGGTTGAATCAATTGGTGGAGGAATGCCAACAGGCGCGCGATGGCGTGGGTAAGAATGGCGACTGGTGCGTCGACTTTCACCAACGCTTCGATCTGTCGGACGCGGTGCGCGGCTGCAGTCTGATCGAGAATCTCGCGCCGTTCTTCGTTGAAGATCCGGTGCGGGCCGAGGCGTTCCAGGAGGATCTGCCCAAGCTACGCAAAATGGCGAAGGTGCCGATTGCCGCGGGTGAAGAGTGGGGCTACCGGTGGGACTTCAACAAGCTCGTCGAGAATCACGATATCGATTATGTGCGTGCGACGTTGCCCAACGTAGGCGGCATCACCGAGATGATGAAGATCGCGGCGATCTGCGAAACACATTTCGTGGGCATTGTTCCGCACTTTACCGGGCCGATTGCGACCGCCGCGCTGGTAAATTCACTCGGAACGTTTTCAGGACCCCTCCTGATGGAATACAACTTCCAAGGCAAGACGCTGCCGCACCTGCCGGTGTGTCTCGATTTCAAGAACGGCAAATTGTACCCCAACGACCGTCCAGGGCTCGGCGTGGAACTTGATATGAAGCAGTTGAAGCCAGTGACCGAGATCACGCAATACGTGACCAACCGGGCGCAGACGTACTTCCGGCCGGACGGTTCGATTACGAACTGGTGAGCATTATTTGGCGGGCCGCCGACCCTCGACTACGGGCGCAGGTTCGGGATGCACCACGATATCGACACGCGGGATTACTTGGCGCACCGCGGCCTCGATCCGCTCAGTCAACTCGTGCGCCTCACGCAACGGCAGGTCGCCGTCGACGGTAACGTGGACATCCGCGAACAGCGTCGGCCCGCAATCGCGCACGCGGACGTCATGGCAATCCATTACGCCAGGGACGGCTTCGGCCGCCGCCGCGATCTGAGCTGCCGAACCCGCCGGGGCTGAGTCGAGCAATACGCGGATCGTACGCGCACCGAGCCGCATGCTGACAACGGCGACGATTCCCGCGACGCCCAACGCTGCCAGCGCGTCGGCGTGCCGCAACCAGGCCAGCGACGGCCGGTGCTGGGCCACCGCCGCGCAGATCAGGCCGGCGATGACCACGGCAGAACTCCAAACGTCAGTCTCGAAGTGCAGCGCGTCGGCCTCGAGCGCCTGGCTCGCGTGGGCTTTGGCGGTCCGGTACAGCATGCGCGAACGCGAAATGTCGATGACGATGGAAGTGCCCATCACCAAAAACGACCAGACGTTCACCTCAAGCTCAACCCTTCCGGAGGCCAAGCGCCTCAAGGCCGCCAGGATGATCCAAACAGAGGTGGCCACAAGCAGCAAGGTCTCGAATAGCGCCGACAGATTTTCGACTTTGCCGTGCCCGTAGGTGTGTCCCGCATCGGGCGGACGTCCACCGATGCGCACCGCAAATACGGTCACCAGCGCCGCGACGAGGTCGAGCCCCGAATGAGCGGCTTCGGCCAGAATGCCGAGGCTACCGGTAAGCACTCCGACAACGATTTTGAAAATAGTGAGGACGGATGCGGCCATCAGCGAGCTCGCGGCCGCACTTTGCTTTTCGGCTTGGGCGCCGCTGTGCTCCATCGCTCTCCAGAATATCGGATTCGTGACTCCCTGAGCTACAGGCTGCTGAAAAAGCCCAACAACCGCTCAGAATTGCAAGCTCGTTTTGCAGACACTTAACGAGCCACGACCGCGAGGAAGTGTTCGCATCTGGCCTTTTCGGCAGCCTGCTATGGATGGTCGGCGCTGGCCAGATAATCGTACAGTTTTTCAGGCACCTTTTCGAAGTGCTGGACGATGAGGTCGCGGCGGGCCATGATCCCCTGGATCTCCAGACCCCGCAGATACGGCCCGAGTTCTTTCTTGACCCGATTCCCATCCAGGGCCTTCAGCTTTTCCAGAAACATGCGGTCGCAACGTTCCAGCGCTTTCTCGTCCAGCAACTTGTGTGACATGCGGAAAGCGCGCGTGTGGTCGATCATCCACAGATGCCAATCTTTGTCGTAGAGGATATTGGTAGCGTTGCGGTCGGTGTTGGCGATGAGTTGATCGAACACCTTCATGATGAGGTACTGGCGCGACCAGCGGTCCTTGTCCGGAGCCTGAATCTTCTTGGCCATGCGCTCTACTTCATCCATCTGGACGTCTTCAATCCACCATGTCCAGGCGCTCTTTTTGCCATCGTAGGAGCGCTCGACTGACGGCGGAATCATGTTATCCAGGCCAATCATCCGCCCCAGCTTGTAAGCAGCGATATTGAATTTGTAGCAATCCCGGAAATTGTACTCTACCCCTTTTGCAGTCTCGTACTTGTGTTGCTCCTCATCGATTGACTGGATGCTGGCGTCGTGCACGATCTCGCCATTGGAGAGCGTCGCGCGGGTGGTCCCGGTGACGCCCTTTTTGGCGCCCTTCGCCCTTTGCAATTTGGCCTTCTTTAGAAACTCCTCTTTCTGATCGAGTGTCAAGTCTGAACGGGCCGGCGCGACAGCTTCCTGAGCAAACAGCGCCGGCATCACTAGCAATACTGAGATTATCGTTCGCTGCATGTCTCGGGATGCTACCACAAACTGGTTCCGGCGTAAATGCCTTATTACGGCGCACGGGATGCTGTGCCCGTGCTCGAACAACAAGGTAAGATCCAAATGTTGCGGCACAGTACCGGCAGGACTCCTCATGAAAGTGATGTTTCTCGATGAATCCGGCAGTCATAACCTCACCGTAATCGATCCTCAATACCCAGTATTCGTTCTAGGCGGAGTGATAGTAGATGCCGACTATGCCGCCGGACCGGTCGAACAGCGCTTGCGGTGCGATGCTCAGGGCAATTACTGGGGACGCGGGCTGATGGTGCTCCCAAAAGAATAAAGGCCAGGGTCCGCTACGCAGCTCCCGGCCTGACATTCTTGGACGTTTTACCCTAAGGTCCGCTACGCAGCTCTCGGGGATTTGTGCCATCAATATGATGCAGCCAGCAGCCATTTGGAGTCAACTGTGCGCCAACGGCCCGTACTTCGGATGTGAGAAAATACCGCTTTCACTATGCGTGCCTGTTCCGCCATTGCCGGCATATTGCTGGCCGCCTGTGCAGCGCCGGCGCTGGGGCAGACGTGCGTCTTCAGCATCTCGCCCGCGAGTTCGAACTTCAGCGCCGCGGGCGGCAACGACATCATTAACGTTTCTTTGACGAGCGGACCCGCCACTTGCTCGCGCACCGCCACGAGCAACGCCAATTGGATCACGATCTCGTTCGGTACACCCGGCACGGGCAATGGCACGGTCGGCTTCACGGTACAAGCCAACCCGTTTATTGTGGAACGAAGCGGCACCATCTCGGTTGCGGGCAGCACATTCACGGTCACACAATCGGCCGGGAGCTGCACTTATTCGATTTCGCCATCGTCGTCAAATGTCAGCGCGAATGGCGGCTCCGGCTCATTCAACCTCACCGTGGGCGCGAATACCTGTCCATGGACGGCGGTCAGCAGCAGCCCCGACTGGCTGATAATAACGTCGGCCACAAGCGGCGCAGGCAGCGCGACTATCAAGTACACCGCGAGTTCGAACCCCACCACTGCTTCACGATCCGCAACCATCGCAACCGGCGGGCAGAGCTTCACGGTGACACAGGCTGGTTTGTGCGCACTCACTCTGAATCCTCCCTCCGCCTCGGTGGCGTCTCTCGGCGCCACGGGTACGATTGCGGTTCAGGCCAGCGGATCGTCTTGCGCTTGGAACGCGGTCAGCAATAACGACTGGCTAACGCTGACCGGCGCCACGTCGGGTTCGGGAAATGGCACTGTGGCGTATACAGCCGCTCCGAATACGACGCTGCAGGATCGCACCGGATCGATCACCATCGGCAATACCGGATTCACCGTTCTTCAGTCCGGCTCATCCTGCAACTTCACGCTCTCGAACCGCGGACAGAGTTTGCCGTCGAGCGGCGGAACCGGGAGCTTTCTGGTGACCAGTTCGTGTCCCTGGACTCCGTCCACCAACGCCGCCTGGATCACGATTACGTCGGGCGCGAGCACGACCGGCTCGGGCACGGTGACATTTCTAGTGGGCGGCAACACGGGCACAGCGGACCGCACCGGTGTCATCACCGTCGGGAGTCAGAGCTACGCGATTCAACAGACGGGCGTTGCGTGCGCGGTTGTTCTGGGCACTTCGGCCTTCGCGGCGCCTGCAGGGGGCGCATCGGCCAGCTTTCATGTATCGGCAGGCGAGGGATGCGGATGGACGGCGGCCACCACGGCGCCTTGGATCACACTTGCGGCAACCGCGGTTTCGGGCGAAGGCGATGTCAGCATCACGGTGGCCCCGAACACCACGCCCCAAGCCCGGACCGCGACGATCACCGTCGCCAATCAGATTTTCAAGGTCACGCAAGAGGCGGCAAACTGCGACTTCAACATCGCACCCGCGCAAGCCACGTTCGCGGCCTCGGGCGGCGCGGGCAGCATCCGTATCATCGGAGCATGCGCGTGGTCCGCCGTTGCGGGTGCAGGCTGGATCGCGCTGGCAACGCCTGCATCGGGGACAGACAATGCCGATCTCCGGTACACGATCGCGACGAACACTTCGTCCGACGCGCGTTCGAGCACCATCCGCATTGCCGGTCAGACGGTGACCATTGTGCAGTCGGGCAAGGACTGCGTGATTTCCGTTTTACCAACCGGCGTCGAATTGCCGGGGCGCGGAGGTTCGGCGGCTGTAACGGTGAGCGGATCGAAAGGGTGCCGTTGGGAGCCGGCGAAAAGCGAATCGTGGCTGTCGGTACCCACCTGGTCCGCGGTGGACGGCAGCGGGACTGTCACGATCGCCGCGAAGCCGAACCCGGCGCCCGGCCCGCGATATGGAACGGTTGTGATCGCGGGCCAGCCGGTCGTAGTGGCGCAAGCGGGATTGGAAATTTCGATTCGGGCAGAAGGCGTTTTGAACGCGGCCAGCTTTGCCGCCGGGCCGGTTGCGCCAGGCGAGATCGTGACCATATTCGGAGAAGGCATGGGACCCGCCGATGCTGTGAAGTACTCGCTCGAGCCGGATGGCCAACACATCGCTTCCATGCTCGGCGCGGCGCAGGTGCTCTTCGACGGCATTCCGGCGCCGCTCATCTATGTGTCGGATACACAGCTCAGCGCGATCGTGCCGTATTCGGTGGGCGGCGCGGCGGCCTCGACGGAATTACGCGTCCTCAACCAGGGCGTATCGTCGCCGCCCGTGACATTGTCGGTGGCACCGGCGGCGCCCGCGATCTTCACGCTGAACGCTTCGGGTAAGGGCGCCGGTGCAGTGCTGAATCAGGATAATTCGTTGAATGCGCCGGCCAACGCTGCAGCCCGCAACTCGATTATTCAGATCTTCGCGACCGGTGAAGGACAGACGACTCCGCCGGGCGAGGACGGCAAACTCGCGACGGGCGCAGTTCTTCCCAAACCTCGACTGGCCGTGACGGTTCAGATTGGCGGGCAGGCGGCGACCGTCTTGTATGCGGGAGCCGCTCCGTGCCAGGTGGCAGGGCTGTTCCAGGTGAACGCTCGCATTCCGCAGAATGTCGTGCCGGGGTCGGCCGTCCCGGTGATTATTCGAGTCGGGACGGTTGCCAGTCAGAACGGCGTTACGATCGCGGTGAAGTAGGGCGGATTAGTGGGTGAGTGCCGCCGGGACTTCCTGTACGGGCAGGCGCATCACGAAACGCGCGCCCTGTTTCGTTGCCCGGTCGCTCCACAGATCGCCACCGTGATCGACGACAGTTTGACGCGAAAGGGCGAGCCCCAATCCCATGCCGTTCTTTTTGCCCGCGGTTACGAAAGGCTGAAACAACTGTGCGGCGACAGCGGCGGGAATGCCCGGGCCGGTATCCTCGACGGAAACGAAAACGTCGGAGCCCCGGCGATCCGCTGTGATCCGCAGGGATCCGCCGCCGGGCATCGCCTCGATCGCGTTGGCCAGCAGATTTTGGAAAACGCGCTCAACCGGTGAGCGGTCGAGCGGCACCTCGATGTCCGCCGGCACGTCCGCATGTACCGCAACATTTTGGCGCTGCGCTGTTGCGGCGACGGTCTCGCATGCGGCCGCAATCACATCGCGCAAGGCGCACAACTCGCGCGCATGCGGACGTCCTCGCGTGGCGTCCGCCAACTCCTGCAGCAATTCCTGAATGCGCCGCGAAGCACGATAGATATTGGCGGCTAGACGCTTCACCTGCCCCGGTGAGAACTCGTTGTCGACCAGCATCTCGGCGCCGCCATAGATGGACGCGAGCGGATTTCTCAAATCGTGAATGATGGACGTGGACAGCCGTCCGATAGTGGAAATTCGCTCTTTGTGAATCAGCTCCTCGCGGGCCTCGCGGATGGATGCGCACATGGAGTTGAACGTCTGCGCCAGGCGGCCGAACTCATCCTTACTCTTCACCTCTACAGCCACGTCGTAGTTTCCCTTTGCGATCTGCGCGGCGGCGGAATCCAGGGCCTGCACCGGTTTCAACAAACGGCGCACGAGAGCATAGGTCAACGCGAGTCCGGCCAGCACCGCGAAAGCCCACATCGCCACGATTCGCGTGCGCAGTCCTGCGATCCGCCTGCGAGCCGCATCGAAGGATCGCAGAATGCGCAGCTCACCCACGGGCGCTCCTCCGATATCGAGGAGCGGAGTGGTGAATCGAGTGTAGTCGCCCGCTTGATCGGAGCCGCCGCCGGCCAGAGTGGAAGCCACCACGTGGTTGCCGGACACGAAAACAAATTCGCTCCCGCCCGTTGCGGCCTTGAGTTCGGCGGCCATATCCGCATCGACGAGGACGCCCGCAACCAGGACATTCAGCAGAGCATTACCCTGCCCGGCGGCTACATAGACCGGAGTCACCACGATCTGAAACAGGTGTTCGTTCTGCAACAGAAATCCCGTGGATTGTTTCGGGAAGTGTTTGGCTGCCTCAGCGACGGCCGGCATCTGATGGATCTGAAAATCCGGCAAGCCGCCGACCGCGGCCAAGACTACACCGTGCGGGTCAGTCACCAGGAACAACGCGCCGCGTTTGGCGATCTTGTCCCAGACTTCGCCGGCTGTGTCGCGAATCGTGTTTTGGTCGCCGGTGCTGAAAGCTGCGCGCACGTCCGACATTCGGCTCAACACCATGCTGACCGAGGCGAGCTGATCGGCCCGCGCGCGCCACAGGGATTCGTAGGCGTGGAAGCTGGCGCGCACCTCCTCTTCGACGGTGGCCGAAGCAATTTTCACCATCTGATCCTGCACAATCCAACCCAATGCCGCGAACAAGACAGTGATCGCGACGGACGTGGACAGCAGGATATTCCAAAGCAGCTTCACGGGCGCACCGCCGGGTAAACTCCGCCGGCGTCGGGAGGCGCCGTGTAATCACGCCCGTATTTGTTCTTGTGAGGAATGGAGAGGTAGCCGCTCTCCGAGATCGAAGCCGGCCCGATGGTGACCGGATCGGAACCTACGGTTACGCGGCGCGTCAACGCATTCAGCGTGGCTCGAAGCGCGCGCTCGTGGAAGTAGTTCACCGTGTACTCGCCGGGGGGCACGTCCGGGATGGTGAAGGCGCCGTTCTTGCCGGTTACGGTGAACCACGGCGTGTCCAGCACGGCAACGATCGCGCTCATGTTCGCGTGAATATTGCAGAACACGCGCACGATGCCGGGACGCGTAAATCGCACGCTGCGCGACGATCCGGGAGGATACAGCCCGACGTCGAACAACTGTCCGTTGTAGTTGGAGAACGCGTTATGAAAAATAGGGTCGAAGTTGGGGAAGTCCACGCTGCCGCCCACAGGGATGGCGATCACGTGCGGCGTGAACGTTTTGTCTTTTTGCACCATGCGTGCGTGATGGGAGGGCAACCGGCGGTACGAGCCCGAAACCGGCTCGAGCCACACGACCACGCCTGCATAGTCGAGCTTCTTGCGCACGGCGGGATCGCGCGAGTCCCGCAAATTCACGCTGCCCGAGACTGTGGCGGCGTTCAACTGCGCGGTGAGCAGCGTGCTAAAACAAATATGCCAGAGCCAGGTCATAGTGGGGGTTCAAACGAATGCCGGAGCCGATGTAAGTGGTGCGGACCTGCGAAGCCTCGAAGCTCGCCAGCACATTTGGTCCGAACCGGTACATGACATTTCCCGCGTAGATCAGGTTCTTCGAGATGAAGCCGCGAGCGAGATCGGAATCGCGATCGTCCTGCTCGCCGGCGTAGGCGTGAAAAGCAATGCGGGGTGTTGCGCGCCAAGTCAACTGGCCCCAGCCGCCCTGTGCGTGCACTGGCAGCGCGCGCTCGTTCAATACCCGGACGCCCTGGCGCAAACCGCCCAGCACATCGACGTTTTCTCCCTGGAAGAACTGGCCGGTGAAGTCGAAACGCGAGGCCGGGCGCAACAGCCAGTCGATCGAGAAAATGCGGGATGGCACGCTCTGTCCTGCGACGTGTGTATTGCTGACGTGAAAGCCCGGCGCTATTTCCACTCGCTTTGTGCCGCGCTCGCCCCACCACTCGAAACGTCCTTCATAGCCGGGCTGCGCGGGCGCGAGCGTGCTGGCGTATTCAGCGGTCAGTCCCGTGCCGAACTCGCTGGTTTGAAAAACGCCAACCTGTGCGCGCAAACCGGAGGACTCGCCCAAACGGATGCGGCGCTCAATCCGGAACTGGGGCTGCCACAGCCATAAATTGCCGGCGCCGGTCAACGGGGACACTCCGACTTGGGCCAGCGAATCAGGCTCCCGTGGCGCGAGGATCGGCTTGTCCTGTCCCACCGAGATCGTTGTATTCTTCCAATTCAGATCTAAGGTCGCAACGCGCAGCCGGACGAGCTGGTTCAGCGATGTTCCAGTGCCGCCGAATAAATCGAGATATAAAGTGCCAGTTACTATACCACCGCCTGCGAATTCCGGGCCGTTGAACTTCAGGCCCAGCACGGTTTGCCGCAACGATCCTCCCCCGAACGCCGGACCGGGAGTGAGCGAGGCGTTGGTGGGATTCATCTGACCGCCGCTCGACCGTCCGTTCAAGAATGCGTTGAACAGAACGGTTCCTGTTAGCGAAACCGGTACACGCTGATCGGTGCCGACCTTGGATTGATCGAGCTCCTCGATACGGCGCTCCTGAACGGCGAGCTGTTCGCCGGGTTCAACAGTTGGAATGGCGAGGCGTTCTTTCAAGGATCGAACTTCGGAGATCAGTTCGCGATTTTGTTGTTCGAGGCGGTCGAGCCGCTCCATGATGGCGCGCATATCGGGCTGGCTCTGGCCCGATATGCGGAGCGACGCAGCGAGTAGCAGCGCGAGAGTTTTACCGCGCATCGATGAGTTCCTCCAATTTGTGGCGCATCGCCAGTGGCGAATACGGTTTGGCGAAGAATGCGCTGGCGCCGGCTGCGCGGACCCGTTCGGGCGTGCCCGGATCCGCATCGCCGCTGATGACAAGAATCGGAATTTTCGCCCAGCGGGTGTGTGCGCGGACATGGGCGACCAGTTCGAGCCCGTCCATGCCCGGCAGATGCAGATCGGTGATGACGGCTGCAAGCTCGGAGGAATCGAGCATCTGCAGCGCGCGCTCAACGGTTGGCGCAACGCTGACGGTCCAGCCCGGAACATCGCCCAGGACGATTTCCAGCATTGCCGAGCAATCTTCGGAATCTTCCACAACGAGTATCATACGAGGCGCGCGCGTCATGGCAGGAACCGGTAGCCGATGCCGTGCAACGTGACGAAGTAGCGTGGCACTTCGCTGTCCGGCTCCAGCTTTTGACGAAGCCGGACCACGTGCGCATCGACGGTGCGCGTGTTCGGGAACGAATCGTAGCCCCAGACGGAATTCAAGATCACATCGCGCGTAAGGGCCTTACCAGGATTCTGCAGGAAAAAGGCGAGCAGGTTGAATTCGGCGCGCGTCATCTTGACCTCGCTGCCGCGGCGCCGGACGACACGCCGTTCCAGTTCTACGTCGACATCGGAGAAGCTGATCACGTCCGGAGCATCCGGGGTGGCCCGGCGCAGCAGCGCACGAATGCGCGCCAGCAGCTCGCGCGTGCCGAACGGCTTCACCACGTAGTCGTCGGCGCCGATCTCTAGCAATAACACTTTGTCTACTTCATCGCCAATAGCGCTGAGCACGATCAGCGGAGTTTGCAGTCCGCCGGCCCGTACGCGTTTGCAAACTTCGACACCACTTAAGCCGGGCATGCGCAGGTCCACCAGCATCAATGCTGGATTGGCGGCAAAGGCTTCGTGCAATCCGGTTTTGCCATCAGCCGCCAAAATCGGGCGGAACCCCTCGTTCTCCAGCATCAGCCCGATGGTGTCCCGCAGACTGTCATCGTCGTCGATCACCAATATGGTCTGCATGCGAAATCCACCTGATTGTAACCGGGTTCGATGCAAGAAGCCGCGATTTCACACACTGTTTACAATTGCGAGCGCCCGGCGTTTCTTTACATCGTTTTTACAGACCTGCTGCACCTGAATTGCAACCGGGGCGCATCATCGAGTCATGCGGATAACAATCGCTTTCTTCACTCCGATGCTTCTCGTCCTAATAGCGATGGTGAGCGAGCGGCCCGGGAATCCCCAGGTCGATCGCGCTAAGTCCCTGGAGAGCCATGTGGCCGTTCCTGCGAACATCGAAAAGCTGCTCGAGCGAGCGTGCTACGACTGCCACTCCAACGAGACGCGCTGGCCATGGTATACGGCGTTGCCGCCCGTTGCCCACATGATGGAACAGGATGTGGACCGCGCCCGCGCAGCGATCAACTTCTCAAACTGGCAAGCCGGAGCGGGGCGCACCACGGGCCGTTCACTGGGCGTGCTGGCCGCGGCATGCGCGGAGGTACAGGCGGGGCTGATGCCGCTGCCGCGGTATACGTACATGCATCCGAACGCGCGGTTGCAGCCTGATGAGGTGCAATCGTTCTGCGCGTGGACCCGGGCGGCTGCAAGTGAGATTCGCGCGGGGCAGCAGCACTGAACGAGATTGCCCACGAACATGAGTCGAGTAGCCGGGAACGACTAGCACGTGACGGTTCACGAAATTGCTAAACTCAAATCAAATAGCGGCCGAACACTTCCCTTTTGCGGACACGACCGCGGGGCGAGAGCTCGGGTTGGTGGTTGCCTTCGTGGCAAACCTAGGCTGTTCCACCTTAAACGGTGGTTTATCGAAAAGGCCCCGAGGACGGGGCTTTTTCATTCCTACCTCGCGAGTAATATCGCGCCGCACGGCTTCCCGATATAGCACCAACAGATGAGCGTCACCTTCCCGTGCATCGCGGATGAATCCGGCCACGGCGTCAGCGAGACGGATAAACACATCATTCTCATCCTTGAGGCCTCGCACTTTCCGCACAGCAATCCGAAGACTTCGGAGACCTCGTGCAAACCGGCGTTCCTCGGTTCTTTGTAACCCATCCACGAAGACGGTAGCAGTGTATGAGCCGCGAACGTGTACGTCGATCGCTTTGGCAACGGATAATATGGTCAATTCCGGACAGGCGCGTGTACCGGCGTAGACAGAATAGTTCGTATCAATTCTAGTGTTCGCCCGTGCATCAGCAGGATGACTTCTTCGGGTAGCCCCGTAGCATTGATGAGCGGATCGCGATTTGAGAATCTCCACCGGCTGCTGAGGCCAAAGCGGCAGACAGTGTCTGCCAAATCTTTCCGACCGCCAGACTCCGATTCGTTACACTGGTGAGCTATGCGAATCCGCGTAACGCTGCTCGCCGCCCTTGCACTCTTCGCCACTGCGCCACGGGCGTCGAGCGACGCTCTTCAGACGGGAATGGATACGGCCCGCCTTGCCCGTATCGGTCCCCGCATGCAGTCCTTTGCCGATCGCGGCGTCGTATCGGGCACCGTCACTCTCCTTCAACGTCACGGGCAAGTGGTTCACCTCGAGGCCACAGGGTTCCAGGATCTCGAGACACGCCGGCCCATGCGCACCGACACGATCTTCGAAATCATGTCGATGACCAAGCCGGTCACCGCTGTCGGCATTATGATCCTGGTCGAGGACGGCAAACTGGCGCTGTACGATCCTGTCGAGAAGTACCTGCCCGAGTTCAGGGGTATGTGGGTGATCGCATCGCGGACCGCAAACACCGACCGGCCTGGCGACAGGGAGCGCGCCCTCCAACGTCCGTCCCGCGCGATCACCATCTACGATCTGCTCACGCACACATCCGGCATGCCCGAATATCCACCGGAGGCAATGGGCGGATCCGGGTTCTACTCCAATATGAATAAGACTCTCGCCGAGGCGGTCACCATCTTCTCGCAACAGCCGCTGGAATTCGAGCCCGGCTCCAAGTGGGCGTACAGCAACACCGGCATGGCGACGCTCGGCCGCATCATCGAAGTGGTTTCCGGCCAGCCTTATGAGCGATACGTCGATGAACGAATCCTGCAGCCGCTCGGCATGGTGGACAGCTTCTTCTTCCCACCCGAATCGAAGCGCGCCCGCATCGCCTCCGTCTACGATCTGAAGAACGGCAAACTCGAAAGCTTAGGCGATGGCATCTACCGCAAAGGCGCGAAGTATCCCATGCCCGAAGGCGGCATGTACTCCACGGCGACCGATATGGCCGCGTTCTATCAAATGATGTTGAGTGGCGGCGTTTACAAAGAACGGCGCGTGCTGTCCAAAGCCGCGGTCGAGACCATGACGCTCGTGCATACGGGCAGCCTTCCCGTGTGGAACTCGAATGCGACTGGCTACGGCTTGGGTTGGGCGGTGATGCGCAACCCGAATGCGACGCTCACTCTGACCTCGCTCGGCGCATACGGGCACGGCGGCGCGTTCGGAACCCAAGGCTGGGTGGATCCGGCGAAAGATATGGTCGGCGTATTCATGATCCAGCGCTTTCCGGGCGGGGCCGAACCCGTCCATGAGGCGTTTCGGGAAATGGCCAACGCGGCGGTGATTCAATGACCAGCCGCATCGCAGTACTGTGTTCCGCCCTCGCCATCCTCTCCGCCGCACCCGCCGGCAGCGGCCTCGATGCGCAACGCCTAGCACGCATACCG
Organism: Bryobacterales bacterium; assembly: GCA_038322705.1. Classification (GTDB taxonomy): domain Bacteria; phylum Acidobacteriota; class Terriglobia; order Bryobacterales; family Bryobacteraceae; genus TMP-7. Next base: position 68,480 of record JBBQGC010000023.1, read on the forward strand.
GAGCGCATGCGGGAGTTCGTCGATCGCGGCGAGATTGCCGGAGCCGTCACTCTGGTTGCGCGCCACGGTCAAGTCGCGCAGCTTCACGCGGAAGGTTATCAGGACCTCGAGAGTAAAAAACCGATGCAGCCGGACAGCATCTTCCAGGTGATGTCGATGACCAAACCGGTCACCGCCGTCGCCATCATGATGCTGGCCGAAGCAGGCAAACTTGCCGTCAGCGATCCCGTCGAACGGTACCTGCCCGATTTCAAAGGACAGATGCTGGTCGAAAGCAAATCGAGCGATGGCGTCAAGCTGCGGAAACCCGCACGGCCCATCACGATTCGCGATCTGATGACGCACACCTCCGGCATGCCCGCCGCGCTTCCGCCCGCAGCCGCGAATCTGTATACACGCATGGACCGCTCTCTGGCCGACGCCGTGGTGCTCTTCTCGCAGCAGCCGCTCGATTTCGAACCGGGCTCGAAATGGCAATACAGCAACTCCGGCATCGCCACGCTTGGCCGCATCGTCGAAGTTGTGGACGGCCGACCGTTCGAGCAATTCATCGCGGCAGAAATCTTGCAGCCGCTCGCGATGAAAGACACGTTTTTCTTCCCGCCCGCCGACAAGACCGGCCGCATCGCCCTGGTTTACGCAAGGAATCCCGCAGGTAAACTCGTACGCGCCGGGGGCGAAATCCTGGGCGGCGATCCCACGCATTACCGTCGCGGCACAAAGTATCCGGCGCCCGAATTCGGTATGTACAGCACCGCTTCCGATCTCGCCGCGTTCTATCAGATGATGCTCAACGACGGCGTGTATCAGGGGAAGCGCCTGTTGTCGCCTGCTTCGGTCCGCGTCATGAGCCAGGTACACACCGGCGAGATCGAGAAGGCCAGTTGGTTCCCCGGTGGTGCTTACGGGCTGGCCTGGGAAGTGATCCGGCAGCCGCTGGGCACCGCCACGCTGATGTCCATTGGCACGTACGGCCACGGCGGCGCGTTCGGCACACACGGGTGGATCGATCCGAAGAAGGACCTGGTCGGCGTGTTTCTCGTCCAGAACTCAGGCGGAGGCGATTCGGCCAAGTACGCGTTTATGGCGATGGCCAACGCAGCGGTGGAATAGTTACAGCGCCTGAAAGTATGGTCCCGCGGGATGTTCGTCCGGTGAGGAGCCCTATACGTTGGCGATGGTACTGAGGGAGTATGCACTGCAGCACCACAACTGCTGGAGCGTTCAATATCGCGCAAGATGAAAGCAGTTGTGTCGTATTCGGAATGCCTACCGAGGCGATCAAGGCCGGCGCCGTGGATCGAGTCATGCCGCTCCATCACATTGCGCCGGAAGTTGTGCGGCTCTGCAAGTGTGACGGGTGAAGGAATGGCTTCGAATCACACACAAGTAAGAAGAAGTCAAGCACAGGCGCGGCAGGTATTCGCCAACGCGGTCCGCGTACCCCTCATGGACGGCGGATGTCGCCCGCGTCGTCGAGGATCTTAAGTCACTATGAGGATATCCTACGGGTTCCGAACTTTCCGAGTCACCGAAATATATCACCCACTTGGCAAGTTGGCGAAGCCGGGACTTACCCACAGATTCTTCTGACGAATCCACTTACCCCATGAGTCCCTTAGGGCTCCCACTCGAAGTAGCTGGCATATCCGCCGCCCATGTTGCGCGCGAGCCAGAGGCGGTATTCCCGGCTCGCGGTACGCGTGATCTGCCTGCTGTTGACCGGGTCCACGTTGCTGTACACCATCACGGCCAGGTTCCCCTTAGCGGGGAAGTCCCGGTGCAAACGATCTCGTCCCGAAAGTCGCCGGCCAGGTCGGCGGACATTCCGCAATTTCCAGCACCTTCGTTCGGACGGACGCCTTCGACTGTGTCGATCCCCCTCCCGTTGAATCGCCCGATTCTCCGGCCGTCTGACGAAATCAGATCCCGAACCTCACCTCCGCTCCAATTCACGGGTCTCCATCCACTCGGGAACGGATTCAGCAGAATCTTCCCATCCGCGGCGAAGAGCACCTGGTCCGCCGCTGTGTGTCCGTCGCGGTTGGTCAACATCTCCATGCCCGGCGATCCCGCCCAGATGTTCGCGGCCCAGCCGATATGGGCATGTACCCATCTGGGGTCGTCCTCCCGGTTCAGCTTCCACAGGACCTTGCCCGTGTTGGCATCCACCAGGTACGCTCCGGCGTGAACGTTGCTTTCCACTGCGTAGAATACCTGACGGCCGCTCGCTCCGGACTGCCCTCCGGGAAGGATATGCTTGATCGCGACAATGTCCGGATGCTCGCGGTAGATGGACCATCGCACGGTGCCATCCGGGTTCAGGCAAGTCGTGCCGTCGAACACTTCGTCGCGCCCGTCGCAGTCCACGTCCGCAATATCGATGTGGTGCGATCCGCTGCCGTTGGTCTCGGCCAAACTGCGGAATTGCCATGAGGAGTACTACCGCGGCGAGGGTGCACAGAACCCAGTCCGGATCAAGTTTCCGAAGGGCCATTTCCAACTCGTGTTTCGGGAGCACCAGGCTGCACGAACTGGTACAGCCAAGGAGTTGCGTCTTTGGCAGGGCATCTCAGTAGCACTCGCGATTGTCACGGCGGTCGCCATTTGGTCGGCTATCGTTCGAGACGGGTCTTTTCGTGGAGGTCGATGGTTGGGCTATACGCCGCAGCGACGAGATCAACGAGCCGTCCGACGTAGAAAAATCGCCTAAGCTCCAGTCCCTGCTAGCCAAATTGGGGAACCCGAAACCACGAATAGACTACCCGTACGTAGGATTCGGCGGGGTCAACGGCGTGTTTCTGCTTTCCAACCTTCTCCGTGCACGGAAGCCGCAACTCATTTTAAAGCGTAGCGTCGTGCTGACCTGGGAGGACATTCGCGACAATCACCTGATCTTCGTCGGTATCGGGAAGACGCAAGCCAACGTCCGTGACCTCTTGGCCAGCGGCGACTTCGACTGGCAAGGCATGACGATCAGGAACCTGAAGCCCCGCCCGGGCGAAGCAACCGAGTATCGCGAGACTCTGGCTGCCTCCGGTGAGCGCGTCGAGTGCGTATTCCGAGCGATGCCGATCAGCGTTCCGAACTGACGGCGA
>JBBQGC010000024.1:0-68387 GCA_038322705.1 Bryobacterales bacterium
TGCGGCGCGGATGATGATGCTTGTCCCCTCTTCTCTAACTACGCCTGCGGCGGATGATTGACTCCGGTTCCCGAATCCCGTTTCGGCTCCGGGTCATTCTTATTGAGCGCTGATGGGTTGATTCTCGCGAGCGCCGAAGAGCAGGTTGCCCGTTGTCTGGCGGCGGAGGTGCGGGGTTATCTGCCGGGTCCGGTCCAGGTTCGGGAGGGGCTGGTTCGGGAGGGGCTGGTTCGGGTGAGGCCGGGTCGCCCATCATGGTTGTTGTCGAATCGATTCCTGGATCAGGCCCACCATCGTACGATGGCCCGTATCCGTTCAAGTCATCTAGCACACCGTTAACGGTCCGCAGGTCTTGGCTCGCGATGTTGCTTGACTCCCCACAGTCTTCATCACCGGCATCACATCCCTCGTGACCTCTCGGATCATTAAACCGGATCGGGTCGCCTCCTACATACGGATATCGGTTCCAACTTTGCGGCCGACCCAACCTTGCGCCCATACTGCCCTTGTCAGGCGTGATAAAAGCCCCGAACTGGCTCCCGTAATACCGATTGTGCGCATAATTCCAACCCCGTAGTCTGATCGCGATAATACGTCCCAAACTTCTCCCGATCATCCCCCATCCCCGAGCCTTGCTCCTCGCCAAACGGGAAATACATCGTGCTCGACCCGCCCCACGCACGCACACTACCCAGCCGGTCGCGCAATACCGCCGCGCCCCGGGCATTCACCAGCTTGCCGGCGAACGTGATGTTCGTATCCATGCTCTGGAAACCCAGCGTGCCGCCCGTAGTCAAGGGACAGTACACCCCCATCCGGTTCCCACTCGGGTCATAAAAGTACACCTCTTCCGCCCCCGACGGGGTTCGCTTCCAAACCCGCCGGTTACGCGGCCCATACACGTAATGCTCGACGTTACTATTATTGACAAGCCGGTTCTCGACCTCATAGCCGTAACAACTGTCAACTGACGCCGGAGGCTGCGCTGACCACTGACCACCGGCCACTGACCACTTCCCCCAGAGTTTTCCACAGCCCCCAGAATAGACCAACGTCATTCGAATCAAAGCCATAGCTATTTTTTGTCGCCTCGCCCCGCCCGCGGCCCCGCACACCCCCCGTGCTACTCATTAGTCGAGATGAATACCGCAACGCAAACCCCGGCTGATCGCTCGAACGCGAAAGCCGCCCCCGGCTCGTCACAAGCCGCCGTCCTCCCTCACGAGAGCCACGACCAATATGATCGCCTCGCCGCCGATTACCGCGCCCAGTTCCACCCGAACGGCGTCCACGAGGAATTCCTCGTCACCGAGATGATCAATTCCCGCTGGCGCCTCTCCCGCATCGAGCGCCTTCAGTCCGCGGCATTCGCCCAGATCCTCGGCGAACCCGGCGCCCCTGCCGAGGCCGACTCACGCCTTCTCGCCGCGATCACTCAATCCACCGGCGCTATCGATAAACTCGAATGCTACGCCGCCGCAGCCAAGCGCGCCTACTACCAGGCCCACCGCGCGCTCCAACAGGCGCGTAAACCGCAAACCACGGCGCCCAAGGCCACCAGGGAGGACAACGCCGCCCTCGAGGCTCTTCTCGACAAATACTGCAGCCCGCCCGCCCCGCAACACCACGATGACTGGATTTTTCAAAACGAACCCAATGCACCTACCGCCGAGTTCGATGAATTTCTGAAAGGTAGCTTGTGACTTCCCCAAATCACTCTTACGACGCTCTTCCGGACATTTTCCAACTAATGGCAGGCTGCGTCCGGATACTGCGGTTCCAGTTGCAGAGGCTGTTATCCCACAATCCGGCCGTCGCGCATCTTCACGGTGCGGTGTCCGTACGCCGCCGCCTCGGGATTGTGCGTGATCATCAGGATCGTCTGTCCCAGTCTCTCGTTCAGATCGCGCAGCACGCCCAGCACGGCCATGGAATTCTCCGTGTCGAGATTGCCCGTGGGCTCGTCGGCCAACAGGATCGCGGGCCGGTTCACGATCGCGCGCGCAATCGCCACGCGTTGCTGCTCTCCGCCCGACATCGCCCGCGGCTTGTGATGCAGCCGGGATGCGATCCCCAGCAGGTTCAGGATCTCCTGAAATTTGGGGTCGGGCCCATCTTTGTTGCCGGCGATGTCGCGTGCGATCTCGATGTTGTCCGCCGCGGTCAGCGTCGGCAGCAGATTGTATTTTTGAAAAACGAACCCAACCGTTCGCCTGCGAAGCGCCGTTCGTCCCGCCTCGGACATGGCGAGCAGATCCTCGCCGTTGATGTAGATAGTGCCCGAGGTCGGCGGCGTCAACCCACCCAGGATGTGGAACAGGGTCGATTTGCCCGAGCCGGATGGCCCGATGAGACTCACGAATTCGCCGCGCTTGACCGCGAAATCGACGCCGCGAAGCGCAGCCACATCGACGTCGCCGACCCGGTAGATTTTCTTGAGCTCGCGCGTTTCGATGATCGGCCCGTCAGTCATAGGCCAGCGCCTCGATCGCATCCTGCCGCGCCGCCTTCATTCCGGGATACGCCGCGCCCAACAGGGACGCCCCGAGCGCGATCCCGGACGCAATGGGCCACCAATCGGGAACGATCGCCTGCGTCATGGTCGGCACCAGCGAGTTGATCAGCGCCCGTGTGCCGTAGGTGAACAGGATCCCGAGTATAGAGCCAATGACGGCAAGCAGCGCCGTCTCGCGCAACAGAACTCCCAGCACGTAGCCCGGCGACGCGCCTAACGCCTTCAGGATGCCGATCTCGCGGGTGCGTTCGAGAACCGCCGTGTACATCGAGAGAAACACCACCAGGAATCCGATCAACACGCCGAGCGTGATGATCACCCAGATGAAATTGCGCAGCGCCGGGATGCTGTCGATCGACATCAGCGACACAAGCTCCTCGGTGGAGTAGATCGGGAAATCGGCGAACGCTTTTTGACCCTTGAGTTGCGCGATGACCGCGGCGGTATTCTTCGGATCGTCGAGCTTCACGTACGCGGCAGTGATCTTGCCGTTGTTGGCGAACATGTCCTGCAGCACATCGAGCCGCGCGAACATACGCGACAGCTTGCCTGATTCCACGATGCCTGCGACGTGCCATTTGGTGTTCAGGAGATCGACCGTGGCGCCCGCATGCAGGTTCTCCGAGCGCGCATAGACGTCATCCATCAGGATGTCCTTGGGGCCTTGCATGGGCCCCCCCTCGAGATAGCGGAACCCGCCGCTGACGGCATTGAAGTCGTCCGGTTTGATTCCCGTAATGCTATTGACGCCGCCGATGGGCTGCACCAAAGCGCCGGCCACCGCGACAACGTGGGGTTGACGCCGCAGCAGGTCGCCGTACTTCTCCTGGAAGTTGGTACTGAAGCCGATCACCGAACTCCCCGGCGCGCGAACCAGAATGTCCGCTCCGATTCCGCGGGAACGATTTGCGAGATCGTTCAGCATGCCGCGGCTCACCCCGACCAGGGTGAGCACCATGGTGACCTGTATTCCGATGGCGACAGCGCTCAGCAGGGTGCGTACGGGGCGGTGGCGAAGGTTTTCTATGACGAGTCGATTAACCAAGGCTGGCCTACGTAGCCATCATAGCGTCAGAGATCGCGGAGACCGGCTGCGATCGTCAAGGCGGTTGTTTCAGTGATGACCCGCAAGCCTTCCAGATCGGATCCGCGGATGCCGCCGTTGCGCATGTTTGTGAACGCCGCGACCACCCGCAATAGAACGTATGCCGAGAGCACCAGCACCGACCCGATGCGCGGGCCGCACAGCAATGTTGCGACGACCCCTTCAGCGATGCCGGTGAGGGCAACGGGCGTGGTCAGTGGAGAGAGGCGGTGGAACGCCGCGTCGTCGACGGGGCGTGAAATCCACGACAGCGCGATAGATGCGGCGGAACCCAGAGTCATGGCAGCGATCACGCCGGTCCACAACCTGTCCGGTGCGTTTTCGAGAGAGATCAATGCGTACCATCGAACGAGGATCGTGCAGGCGGCGAGCAAGCTTCCGAACGGTGGGAATCTCGGAATCCAACGCGCCAGGCCACGCTCTCCGCGAGCGAGCGTTGCACCGGTCCAGAGCGCGAGTGCCGCGATGGCGCCCGGTCCGCGAGGTAAGGCGACGATCAGCAGGCAACCGCACGCGCCCAAAATGGCGGCTGCCAGCGGCATCCATATCGCGGCAAAACGCGCCCTCATTCCGTCATAACCAGAGGCTGCGCCGCTTGCTGCGCAACAGCCAGATGAAGAATGGTCCGCCGAGCATCGCCGTGATCACTCCAACGGGAACTTCGGTGGGCGCCAAAATGGTGCGCGCCAGCGTGTCGCAGATGATCAGAAACGATCCGCCTAAAAGGAACGAGCACGGCAACAACACGCGATGATCCGCCCCGAATACGATGCGCAATCCGTGAGGGACGATCAGGCCGATGAAGCCGATGGGACCCGTGAACGCGGTTACCGATCCAGTCATCAGCGAGCCGGCGACATAGCCCGCTACCAGTGTGGTGGTGGCGTTGACGCCTCGCGAAGCGGCCCACTCCTCGCCAACTGCGAGCAGGTTCCAATCGCGCGCCCGGGTGAGTAGGACCACGATCACGGGCAGGATCAGGGCGGCGAGTCCCGCCAGCACATGGAATTCGATCGCGTCCACTCCGCCCATCAGCCAGCGCGTGATCGCGAAGGATTGCGAGAAAGTCGCGACGTTGTGCAGGAACAGGATTGTCGCCATGGCGATGCTGTTGATGCTGACGCCCGCAAGCAGCAGCGTGAACGACGAAACGCGCCTGCGCTCGAAGGCGATGGCCAGCACCAGAATCAGAGTGCAGGCGGCGCCCATGAATGATGCGAACCACGTCGCGGGAATGCCCAGGAAGCTTCGCCATCCGAAGCAAATTGCCAGCACTGCGCCGAGTGAGGATCCGCTCGAGATGCCGAGCGTGAACGGCTCCGCAAGCGGTTCGCGAAGGATCGCCTGGAACAGTACACCAGTGACTGCGAGGGTTCCCCCGGCGATGAGCGCCAGCAGTACGCGCGGCAGCCGCACTAAGAAGAGGATCTCGTGATCGGGCGAGAGTCCGTCCCAAGCGCGTCGGTAATCGATGTGTGTGGAGCCGATCAGCGGCGCGCTCGCCGTGACGATGACGAGCACGGCGCAGCACACGCCGACCGCGGTCCAGAACCATTTACGGTTCATACGCGATCCACGAGTCCCGCACACTGGCCTGGACGGCGAACACGTGAGCGAGGTTGTGCGGCGTCAGCACCGCGGCGGGCGCACCGTCGGATTGGATCCGCCCGTCGTTCAACAGAAGAACTCGATCCGAGTAGGTAAGAGCGAGGTTCAGGTCGTGCGTCACGGTAACGACGCCCAGACCGGACCGGCACAGATCGCGCAGCAGGCGGTAGATCGCGATCTGGTGCTTCAAATCCAGGAACGTGGTCGGCTCATCGAGGAGTAGAAAATCGGGGGATTGCGCCAGTGCCGACGCTAGCACGACCCGCTGCCGCTCTCCCCCGCTGAGCGAGCGGAAGTCGCGTCCGCGGAATGCGAGTGTGTCTGTCGCGATCATCGCGCGTTCTACCTGGTCGCGATCGCCCGGCGCTTCGAACAGACCGTTGCCGAATGGCGTGCGGCCCATCATCACTACCTGTTCGGCCGTGAAGGGGAACTCGATGCGCAGCGATTGCGGCACGAACGCGACGGATCGCGCGAACGTGCGGCGCGGCCACTTGCGAATGTCGCGTCCGCGATAGCCGCAATGGCCTTGATATCGCGTGAGCAATCCGGCGAGCACGCTTAACAGGGTGGACTTTCCGGCTCCATTCGGTCCTGCTATCGCCGACATCTGGCCGGTAATGAAGGCCGCGGTCACATCGGCCAAGACGAGCCGCTCGCCGTACGACACGCTCACCGACTCGAGCTGAAAACTCAGAACCCGGCCTCCGGATGCAACATGCGTGCGAACGCTCGGGCGGCGTCGACCATGCGCGGTCCAGGCACGGTGAAGATGTCGGAAGCGACGGCGAAGACGCGATGCGCCCGAACGGCCTCGATCGTGGGGAAGCGGTTCCATAACGCCACGACAGCGCGTTTGTGCTCGTCAGTTACGCCTTCGGTTTGGGACATGTCGCCCATGTCGACGATCACCTCCGGGTTGCGAGCCAGCACGTCTTCCATTCCGACTCTCGGGTAGGGCGCAATCGCGTCCTTGAAGATGTTAGCGCCGCCGGCAATCTCGATAATGCCATTCAGATACGATGCGCGGCCGACGGCAATCACATCTTCGATGGCGTTCGGCGCTCGGCCCACGATAAACATTATGCGGCGGCGCTGCAGTGAAGCTGTTCGGGCGCGAATGGCGTCCAGATCGGCCCGCATCTTCTCGGTGACCTCGCGCCCGCGGCGTTCGACACCTCCGGCCGCCGCGATACGCTGCATGGACACGAACACGTCGTCGATCGTGTCGTGCGATACTTCGAGCACGTTCAGCTTCAATGCCTCAAGCCGCGCCGCGAGTTGTAGGGGATTCTTCTGGATTACGACGAGATCGGGCCGGAGCGATGCGATGAGCTCGAGATTCGGCTCGGTATAGGTGCCTATCTTGGGCTTGGACCGCGCTTCCGGCGGATAGTGGCAATACGTTGTTACGCCGATGACGCGATCCCCAAGCCCGACGGCGTATAACATTTCCGTGATGCTAGGGGCGGTTGAGATGATGCGTTGCGGCGGTGCAGCGTATGCCGAAAAGCAGGCTGCGACGAGTGCGAACGCAGCGCGTATCACCATGTGAGCCGGACTCCGCCCGTTGCCGCGCGGTTCAGCGCCGTGTATCCGAGCACCTCTCCATAATGCTCATTGAACACGTTATCCATGCGGACGAACGGTACGATGTGACGCGTGATCTCGAACGACCCGCTAACAAACATGCTTCCATAGCCGGGGTTGCGAGTGATGCCGAATAGGAAATCGGAATCCTGCCGTTCACCGAGCGCTCGCCCGCCGATCAGCAGCGACCAGCGGCGGGGCGTGAACGATAGCGTCGCGGAACCGGAGTCGCGGGGGCGGCGCGGCAGTTCCTGTCCGACGCCGGTGTACGGATTCGTTGAGTTGGTGCGCGTGATCCTGGTCGACAGGCGCGTGTAATTGGCCGACAGTTGCACGTTTCGCCATAGGCGCACGCTGGCGGTCGTTTCGAGGCCGCGAGCCTGGCTGCGATCGATGTTGCTCCAGGTAGACGGGAACTTGGCGGAATCGAACACTATCAGATCCTGGTAGGAATTGCGGAAGTACGTCGCTTCCAAACGCACGCGGCGTTGCAACAGCTCGTGCACGATGCCGGCGTCGAACATCGTGGTCTTCTCAGGTTTCAGGGTGCGGTTGCCCACGTAGTACGGTTCGTTCGCGAAGTTCTCGAGTAGACTCGGTTCGGTGAACCCGCGCCCGGCACTCACTCGAACATATGTGGACGGCAACACCTGAAACGTCGCCGAGCCACGGGGCACGAAGCGGCTGCCGAATGCGGACGAGTTCTCGATTCGAGCGCCACCAGTGAGGAACAGACGGCGTCCGAAGGACCACTGTTCGTGGATGAACGCGCCGTTGTTCTGGCGGTCGATGTCGTTGTTCGAGATCACGCCAGCCTGGCGTTCATAGCGGTAACCGAACACAAGAGCGCCGCCAGGGTGGGTCCACGTGCCTTGATAATCGACGCTGGTGCGATGGTCGATGCTGCTGAACGAGGACGCGAAGTCGTACACGGTCGTGTTCGCGAGAGTCAATCCCGCAGGCACTTCGGCAGCGCTGAGGGTCGCGGGCACGGTACGTACCAGGTAGACGCTCGGCCTTGGCGACGTGACCCTTTGAACGAGCGCTGCAATCGGAAAGGGAGCGTCGGCGCCCGTGTCTGCGAAGAGATTGCGCAGGCGGCTGTAGGTGAATGCAAGCCTCTGCACGAAACGGGTTCCACGCGCATCATCGGCGCGCACTGACAGAGCCGAATCGCGATCGCCGCCGTACGCGTTCGAGTTGAAAGCGCCGAACCCGACCTGACCTGGATTGCCGGCCACTGCGTCGAATTCGCGGTAGATCGCACGGATCTGGGTAGCGTCGCTCAAATGAAAGCCGATGTTGGCCGACCCTGTCGTGTTCCGGAAGAAGTCGTTCGGGAACATGTTCACGGTGTGAAACTGATCGGCGGTGAGCGAGTAGTCGATGCGATGCAACAAGCCGCCAGTCAGGTTCGCTGTCCACCGATCGGTTTGAAAACTGCCTCGCTCATAGGACACCGATCCGTGCGGGCGCGTGGATTCAGGGTCGCCGCGAGCGGTGAAGAGTTGCACGACGCCGCTAGCCGCCTCCGCTCCAAATAGCGCGCTCTCGGCGCCGCGCACGAACTCAATGCGGTCGAGACCGGCGGTGCTGAGGTTGGCTACGTTGATCTGGCCGCCGGGTTCGTTAAGCGGAATCCCATCGAGCAGGAACAGCGTTGCGGTGCTCGCGCCCCCGCGGATGAAGATGCTGGTGATGGCACCGGGGCGTCCGCTGGCGGCGATGGTGACGCCGGGCGAATCGCGCAACAGGTCGGGCACGGCGGGAAACTGCCGCGCGTTCAGATCGCGGCGCGTGAAGATGGTCGCGGATACTCCGGATTCCTCGAGCGACGTTGGAGTACGGGTGGCTGATACGACAACTCGGTCGCCGGCGCGCGCAATAGTGAGTTGGATGCGAGCGGGCGTACCGGGGTTCAGTAGCACCTTTGCGAGTTCGAAGCCTTCGCTCTCGACGGATGCGTCGCAGGGCGATGCGCTGTTGAGAGTGAACCGGCCCTGCGAGTCGGAGAGGGCGCGCTCGGTGCCACACCGGACAATAGCGTTAGGCACCGGCCGCGACGAAGGATCGACGACGGAGCCTTGAATGGAGAGAGTCTGGCAATACAGCGGCGCTGCCGCAGTAACCAGAAAGATACATAATGATCGAATCATCGGACGTTCTCCCGCGAAAACGTACACTGCATGCGGTCTCGATGGGCCGCGCACGCGGAACCGGTTTCCTGACTTGCGGCTGGCCGATGTCGAACCGTCTTCCCACCTTCCGGCAGTGACGATTCAGGCCGTAATGCGCCGCTTACAGTTGCGGGGCAGTGGCGGACTTTAACCGCCTTCCCGAACATTCCTCGCGCTTCAGTCGGTTTTCAAGTATCGATGCCGCACTCAGGTGGCGCGGCTCGTGCTGAGTATATCACCCGCCCGCTTCATCTAAACTGAAGAGACATGAATCTTGAAGAGATGCAAAGGGAGTACGTTGAGCTCCGCCAGCAGGCTGAAGCTGTGCGGAGCTATCTTTGACGCGCCTAAGAAACAGGCGGAGTTGGACAAACTCGAAGAGCAGATTTCAGACCCTGACTTCTGGAACCAGCCGGAGAAGAGTCAGAAGGTCATGCAGGACCGCAAGCGATTGGAGGAAGTGGTAAAGCAGGATTCCAAAATCGCTTCGGTCACATCCGATCTCGAAACGCTGTTCGAACTTGCGCGCGAGGGCGAGGATGTTGGGGCGGAACTGACCAACGAGATCAAGACCTTTCGCGAGCGGCTGGACGAGCTGGAAACCGGGATGTTGCTGTCCGGCGAGAACGCCGCGCGTGATGCGATTATGGTGATCCATCCCGGCGCGGGCGGCACCGAGAGCCAGGACTGGGCGGAGATGCTGCTGCGCATGTATCTGCGCTGGGCCGAGCGTCACGGCTTTGAGACGATCGTGACGGACCGGTTGGAGGGCGAAGGCGCGGGCATAAAGTCGGCGACTTTCGAAGTGAACGGCCAGGATGTCTACGGCAAGTTGCAGGCCGAGATTGGCGTTCACAGGCTAGTTCGAATCTCTCCATTCGACGCGAACGCGCGCCGGCACACTTCGTTCGCTTCAGTGTTCGTCTATCCGCAGATCGACGACGACGTGAACATCGACATCAAGCCCGAGGACATCAAAGTCGACGTGTTTCGCGCGAGCGGCGCCGGCGGGCAACACGTGAACCGCACGGAATCCGCGGTTCGCTTCACGCACATTCCGACCGGCATTGTCGTTCAGTGCCAGAACGAACGATCGCAGCACAAGAACCGGGCCAGCGCCTTAAAACAACTTCGCGCCAAATTGTATGAGCACGAAATGGCGAAGAAGCAGGTGGAACAGGACAAGCTGGAAGCGACGAAACTCGAGATCAACTTCGGCAGCCAGATTCGCAGCTATGTGCTGGCTCCGTACCGCATGATCAAGGACCATCGCACGAAGTTATCGGTGGGCGACGTGGACCGCGTGTTGGACGGGGACATCGACGAGTTCATCCACGCGTTCCTGGTTTGGCGCAAGACTGGCAGGACCGTGAGCGACGGTAAGGACGATCTGCCGGACTAATGGTTACGCCGGAGCAGTTATCCCACGCGGCGGAGCTGATCCGGGCGGGCGAGTTAGTCGCGTTTCCGACCGAGACAGTCTACGGATTGGGCGCGAATGCGCTCGATGCCGTTGCCGTTCGGCGGATATTCGAGCTGAAAGGCAGGCCGTCAACGAGTCCGCTGATCGTGCATGTGGATTCGGTCGCGATGGCGCAATCGCTGGTGACGAGTTGGCCGCCGATGGCCGCCGAAATGGCCGGGCGGTATTGGCCGGGACCGTTGACGTTAGTGCTTCCCAAGCGGACGATCGTTCCCGATGAAGTGACCGCCGGGTTGAATACTGTCGGAATTCGCATGCCGGCACATCCGGTTGCACTGGCACTGATCGGCGCGGCCGGCGTTCCGATCGCGGCGCCTAGCGCGAACCGTTTCAAGCAGCTCTCGCCCGCGACTGCGGAGCATGTGCGCGATGCTTTTGGAGGTGCGGTGTACGTTTTGGACGGGGGGCCTTCGGACGTGGGTATCGAATCCACGGTGGTGTCCTTGGCCGGACCCGAGCCGCTGTTACTGCGGCCGGGGATGATCGCATTTCTCGATATGGCTGTTGCGACCGCGCGGGCTGAGGGCGCGCACGCTTCGCCGGGCATGCATGAACGCCACTATAGTCCTCGAACTCGACTTGTTATGGTTGAGGGCGGCGCTCTGCCTGCCGGACGTGTAGCATATGTATGGTGGCGAGTGCCCGCGAACGCCTCGAGGACAGTAAAGATGGCCGTCGATCCAGAACAATATGCGTCCGAATTGTATTCCACGCTCCACGAACTTGACCGGGAGGGTTGGGATGTGATCGCAGTGGAACGGCCGCCGGATGATGCGGCGTGGGCGGGAATCGCCGACCGGTTGAATCGTGCTTCCAGATGAGTGAGTCAATCAGGACTGACATTCAACACTCAGATGCGCAATCGCCGACATTGTGGTGGTTGGGGCACAGCGGATTCGCGATCAAATCCGCTAACATTCTCTTCCTAGTTGATCCATGCTTGTCGACGACCGCGGGCAGGGTAGCGCCGCCGCCAGTCAATCCAGGTGACTTGACCGCCGTTGATTTGATTCTGTGCACTCATACACACCCCCGTCATATGGACGGAGTTACGTTGACGGCGCTGCTGGAAGCCTCGCCGCGGGCTAAACTTGTTTTGCCGAAGAGCGGCGCGGCTCACGCACATTCGCTCGGCATCCCGCTCGATAGGATGACTACGACTGACTCAGGTCTGCGTGTGGAGTACTTCAAAGAGGGCCGGTATGGGCGAGTGTATGCCGTGCCGTCCGCGCATCCCCAACTTGAACGGACGCCTGTGGGCGGGTATCCGTATCTCGGTTATTTGATCCGCTTCGGTTCGCAGACTATTTATCACGCCGGCGATTGTGTGGTGTACGATCAGCTGGTTCCCTGGCTCAAGCCGTACAACGTCACGGTAGCGCTGATGCCCATTGCAGGCCGGAATCTCTCGATTCAGCAAGCGGCGCAATTGGCGGAAGACATTGGAGCGCAGTGGCTGATTCCCATGCACTACGGGACATTTGGTGAGGACGCGGGTATTGTGACATCGTTCATCGAACACATGCTGGGGCAGCGGCCCGGAATGCGCTTCAAGGTGTTCGAGCCCGGCGAGAAGTGGACAGTCCCGGTGGAGTGAGCTCAGCCGCGCCCGCGCCAGAGTGCAACCGACCCGCCGACCCAATCCATGTTCCTATTATGATCGACGCCCATCATTTTGCCTCTACCCATGCGCACGACTGTGGTAACAGCTTGTAACTCGTCGAGCCAGATGTACATCATTCT
This sequence comes from Bryobacterales bacterium, assembly GCA_038322705.1. Classification (GTDB taxonomy): domain Bacteria; phylum Acidobacteriota; class Terriglobia; order Bryobacterales; family Bryobacteraceae; genus TMP-7. The sequence continues at coordinate 12,222 of JBBQGC010000024.1, forward strand.
GATCTCGGCTTTTGTGGGGCCTGCGGGCGTGTTGATGAGTGGGGCGAAGTCGACACGCTCCTGGAGGATATACTGTGATGGATCGCCGACCTGCTCGATCTCGGCGCGGGTTGGGCCTACTTTGACCCCCAGTCCCGCGAACGAGTAAAGCGGCTTCAGCACCCAATTTTCCAAGTCGTCCGGAATAGTTCCGAGCTGATCCAGAAATACAGTCCTGGGTACCGAAGGGTGCTTGAGATAAGGCAGTGAAAACTTGCTGATCCGGAAATACCAGTTAGGATGTCCAGCCCATTCGACATCCAGCTCATCGCGGAAATCGAAATTGAGCTTGACATCTTTGCGGTCAAGCTCATCGGAGATTGCCCGGTTATAAATGCGCTCGATAGGTCCGTCGGGCGCGAAGAGCTTGTTGCCGTGTTTAGTAACCTCCCGAATATTGACTATCCGGATACCAAGCCGCTTCGCCGTGACCACAAAATCGCCGATGGTCTTCTGTTGCTCGGGGTCAACCTCTAACAGAACAGTCTCGTGCGCGGACCGGCCGCCCAAGATAGCGCGGCGAAGCAGACCCCAGTAATCGTCCACCAGAAGCGCTTTGAGGTGCGGGTCCAGGCCGTAGGAATCGAAATAAGCCTGAGCCAACACCGGTTGATAAGCGTACAAGGATGGGAATCCTTGAATCTCAACAAGCTTTGGCTCCAGGTCGGCCGTCAGCCCAAAATCAACCTGCACGAACAGAGGATGTGCGTCCTCGTTGGGCACGTTGTAACGCGCCGGAAGAGCCGCATCCGACCGCTTGCGGTACTCCGGATTATCGACAAGCTGGTGAATCAGCTCCTTACCGTAGCGGGCCAGCTTGTCGATCAGAGCTTTATCGATGAAAATCGGTGTTTCAGAATGCTGAAAGCGTATCGGTGTACCGGTCTCCGCTTCTAACCGGCCAAGGAAATCGTGATACTTCCCGGGAGTGAAGCGTGCGTTGAACTGCGCGCGGAGATCCGGAATCATTGCCTATATAACGAAGCTGCCGGATTCCATAATCTGGCGGTCGTCCGCCCAGATATCGAACCGCTTTCCCACGACATCGATATGCGTCGATGAGTACCACTCGGCTCCGGTGTGATGACCGTACGGATTGCCGAACGCGATATGTACACCGGGAATCTTCTCGTCCTGGAGAATGTTACCGATGACATCGTGTAGGGCCAAATTAGTGCCGATCGCAAACTCGCCAACACGGTCGCTATTCTCGTCGGTGTGGGTGTACTTCCAGAACTCGCTTTCCAGTTCCTTGTTCGAACTGTGGGCCTCGGTGAGCCGGTTATGTTTGATATTGATCGTAAGTGGAGTTGACTCGAGTTTGCCGAACTTAGAGCAGAGATAATCGCCCACCACTCCGTCGATCACAAAGGTCCCATTCACTTCGCCCGGGCTGGTAAATATCTCACCGCCCGGTAAATTGCCCCATTTGTAAGGAGTTATAATCCCGCTGGTTTTGACCCAACGGTAGCCGGGATTCATTTGCCCTGTCAAATCCGTTCCGCCGGAAGTTACGGCCCGTATGGTCTTCGCTTTGGATGCGATCTCGAAAACGCGGATGCTCAACTCATCCACCTGCTCAAAGTCGGCGCGCATACCCTGGAGCATGATGCGCTTTTCGATGTTCACCATGTGAGCATGACGAATGTTGCGCGCATTGACGACATCGGTCATCTGCATACGAGTCTTCAACTCGTTGGACTGCGCCTGGACGGCGTAGATGCTGACGTGACTCGAATGCATGTCTTCGATAATGGGCAACGGCAAGTTGTCCAGTGGACGCGGCGCCAGGTCTTCCAGAACAAACGTCCGGTATGCGGCGCCAACCGTATCTAATTCACTCACAATGCTTGCGGCAATTTCGAGGCACGCGAGGTCGGTTATCACCGTAACCTTCTCAGTGGGCTGCACCTTCAGGCATACCCGCACGGCGTTGCGCGCCCCCTGGCTCAATTCGGGGTCGAATGGGACCGTTCGCAAATCTGTCATTTCGCTGTCAGAGCCTCGGCTGTGTCTGTCGTCGATGTTTCCGTTTCTTCCACGATATAGTCAACCACCTTAATAAGATCTCCGGTTTCCCTGAACACACGGAGTTGCCGGTCAGCCCCCGATCCGTTTTCCAACATCTGGTAGATGTAGGCAATCTCATGACGAGAGCCTAACTCCTCGGATACTGGATCGATCATGCGGAGATACTCATACATGAGATCCCGCAGGGGAACTTCGGTCTGCTTGCCAAAGTCGATCAATTTGCCCTCGAGCCCATAGCGGAGGGCGCGCCATTTGTTCTCCATCAGGAGAGCGCGGCGATACAAGCGGAAGCCCTGATTGGCGGCATGCAACTTGTAGAGCATTGCCACCGTCGCCTGAATCAGCGCTGCGATGGCGATGGTCTCATCCAGGCGCATGGGAATATCGCACATCCGGAACTCCAGCGTATGGAAATGGGGATGCGGGCGGATGTCCCACCAGATCTTCTTGGCATTGTCGATACAATTTGTCTTGATGAGCAGGTTGATGAAGCTCTCATACTCGCCCCAACTCTGAAAATAATCGGGCAAGTTGGTGCGGGGAAACTTGTCAAACACCTTGCAGCGGTAGGATTTGAGACCAGTATCCATGCCCAGCCAGAACGGAGAGTTCGTCGAAAGGGCAAGGATGTGAGGCACAAAATACCGGGCGGCGTTCATGATGTGAATAGCCGTCTCGCGGTCCTCGATGCCCACGTGGACATGCAGACCGAAGATGAGGTTGGCGCGGGCGACCATCTTCAGATCGTTCACAATTGTCTCGTATCGAGCATCGGGATAAATCTTCTGATTACGCCAATCCGAGAACGGATGTGTGCCGGCCGCGGCGACCTTCAGGCCATTCTCCCGCGCCAGACCGATGATCGACCTCCTGAGATTGGTCAAGTCGCGGCGAGCCTCTTGAATGTTTTTGCAAACACCCGTGCCCACTTCGACAACGGACTGATGCATTTCCGCCTTCACTGCTTCAGCGAGTCGGGTCTTGCCTTTAGCGATGATTTCGGCCTCGATGTGCGAGCGAAGATCGCGCGTGACAGGATCGATCGTCTGATATTCTTCCTCGATCCCGATGGTAAAGCTGGGAGTCATCGGCGTGCCCCTGTTACAACCATTGTCTCTATTACCGGTCTCCGGTGTGTCCGTTCAGAAACCGCAGCCAAGTGTAGGAGTCCTGGGCCGGCGGCTTCAACGCCTCGGCGATGGCGAGTTCGGCGACCTTGTGTACAATCCAGTCGAAATTGGCTTCGCCGACCGCCGTTAACTCTGCGTCGGGCGCCGGGTTTAGGAAGTCGATGGCATACGGGATGCCGTCCTGGACCGCGAATTCAACAGTGTTCAGATCGTAGCCCAAGGCCTGGCATAGCGTGAGGCAGTCGCGCTCGACGCGCGCCAGTAGTGCAGGGTCAACCGGCGGGCCGTCGGTGACATACCGGTTGGCGTGGGGCCGCCGCGGGTCGTACTGCATGATATGTACGTGCTCGCGGCCGACCACATAGCAGCGAAAGTATTCGTTGAATTCAATTCCCTGCTGCAATGTCATGCACAGGTCGCCGGTGTCGTCGTATGCGTGGAAGAATTCTTCCGGGTTGTGCACCTTGTAGACGCTCTTCCAACCCCCGCCACTGTGCGGTTTCAGGAACGCGGGAAACCCGATGTAGTGGAAAATATCGTTCCAGTCGAGCGGATAGGTCAGATTCCGCATCGATTGGTCCGTTGTTCCCGGCGGATGAGTCTTGTGCGGCAAAAGAACGGTGCGGGGAACCGCTACTCCGATTTTGGACGCAAGGGAATAATTGAAGAACTTGTCATCGGCGCTCCACCAGAACGGATTGTTGATGACCGTGGCGCCGCCTAAGATGGCATTTTTCAAGTAAGCGCGGTAGAAAGGGATATCGTGCGATATGCGGTCGATAATGACGCGGTACCGGCTCGGCTCGGCAAGTTTCACAGCGCCGATACGCGCATGCTCGGCGGTAACATCGGGAACTTGCATTGAGTTGATCCGGTCGACCAGCGCCGGCGGGAAGGAGTTCTCCATCCCATAGATTATTCCGATCTTCATGTGTCGCTCTTCCTCAATTTAGCTAACCTAAAAGTATTTTCGGGCCATCATTTCCCACCATGGCCAATCGTGCTTACTGCCGTCGCCCCAAACGTCGAGCCAATGTGGAACGCCCGCGCCGGTCAGCACCGAGCTCATTCTGCGATTGTCGTGTAAACAGATGTCCCATTCTCCGGTGGCGAGCACAATGCGCATTCTCGCGTATCGCTCCAGATACCAGGGGTCATGCATGTTCGCCATGAAGTCAACGGGGCAGTTGAAGTAGCAATTCTCGTCGTAATATCCGTTCAGGAACTGCTTGATGTCGAATGCACCGCCCATGCTGACGCAATTCGGGACAGCTTCGGGCTGGCGCAGCGCGAAGTTGAGGGCGTGATATCCGCCGAAGCTGCATCCGGTGGCACACAGCGCGCCCCGATTGCGGCTCCGAATGAAAGGCAGAACTTCGTCGAGCAGGTATCGCTCGTATTGCATATGGCGCCACGCACGGCCGCTCGGGTGCGCCCATTTGCAATACCAACTCTCCGAATCGATGCTATCGACGCAGAAGGCCTGCAGCGCGCCGTTTTCGTACTGCTGGCCGACGGCGCCAATCATCCCGCGCTCCTCGTACTCGAAGAAGCGCCCCATCGATGTGGGAAATACAATCAGCGGAGCGCCCCCGTGACCGAACACGAGTAACTCCATGTCCCGGCCGAGCGTGGGACTATACCACTTGTGATATTCGCGGTTCATTGAATGTCAGAGTTTGAGGAGAGCGCGGAGCCGCTTGGTCTGAACACGGCTGACAGGGATTTCAGTCTGGCGTTTATCGTCCATGCGCAACTGATAACTCGATTTGAACCAGGGAATCACTTCCTTGATCCGGTTGATGTTCACCAGATACGAGCGGTGTACGCGCCAGAATACATCGGGGTCGAGATTCGACTGTAATTCTTCGATAGTGCGGTAATTCGATTGACCTTCGATGTGAGTTGAGACGATGGTGATCAAGCCGTCGTCTATGGTGGCGTATATCACATCGCTGGCATCGACAATAAAGCTCCGGTTGTTATTTTTGACCAGCAACTTGGTCCGTTGCAGGCCGGAGCCTGGAGAGGCGGGCGCTCCTGTCTCCGCTTGCGCCATCTTCGTTTTTTCGGTAATGGCCCGGCGGGCACGGTCGATGGTGAGCGCCAGACGCTCCTTTTCGATCGGCTTCAACAGATAATCCATCGCCTCCAGGGTGAATGCTTCAATCGCATATTGATCGTAAGCGGTGGCGAGAATGAAGTACGGCATCGGAATGTCCTTCTCGCGAAGCTTCCGGATGACGGTGAGTCCATCCATGCCAGGCACCTGGACGTCCATGAAAACGAGATCAGGTTCGAGCCTTTCGATCAAATCGAAGGCTTCCAAACCATTGGCGCCGGTCGCGATCACCTCAACGTCGGGGAAATCTCTCAGGAGATAGAGGAGTTCGTCGGACGCGAGTTGTTCGTCATCGACTACGACCGTTGAAATGGTAGCTGTCGTCCGCGCGGACATGAAACTGTTAGTATAGCGAAGGATCGGCGGATGAACATTCTCGTCATCGGCGGCACGCTATTCATCGGCCGTCATTTGGTGCGCGCGTTGACGGCGGCGGGCCACCAAGTCACGATTCTGCATCGCAGCCGCGAATCGGGTGCCGGTCTGATTGCCGATCGCAACGACGGCGCGGCCGTTGAAGCAGCGCTCTCAGGCCATGACTTCGACGTCGTATACGATAACGTCTACGACTGGCAGCGCGGGACCACGGCGGCTCAAGTGGAAGCGAACGCCCGCGCGTGTTGGAAGACGCGTCTCAAGCGGTACGTATTCATGTCGAGCGTGGCGGCCTACGCGCCGGGGCTGGACCGCGTCGAGTCCGATGGTCTGAACACGGGCGACTCGGCGGACGCGTACTCGCGCAATAAAGCCGAAAGCGAGCTCGCTCTCTTCCGGATGCACTCGCGGGAAGGCTTTCCCGCCGTGACGTTGCGTCCGCCGTTCATCTACGGCCCGGGGAATCCGTACTATCGCGAGGCGTTCTTTTGGGACCGGCTTCGGGACGGCCGCCCGATCATCATTCCGGATGACGGGAGCCGTCTCATGCAGTTTGTTTACGTCCACGACTTAGTTGCGTGCTGCCTTCGCGTACTCGACTGCGAGGCCGCCAAGGGCCAGGCGTTTAACGTTGCGGACCCGGTGCCTGTGACACAGGCTGCCCTGGTGAACGAGCTTGCAGCCGTGACCGGCAAAGAAGCGCATTTAGTGAGCGTCAGGCGTGAGGACGCTTTTGCAGCCGGGGGACATCCGATGGGCCCCAAGCTGTATTTCGCGATGTATTTCGACTTGCCCCCGATCACCATGTGTACAGACAAGGCTCGCGCGCTGCTCGGGGTGGAGCCTACGCCGTTTGCTGAGGGATTGCGAGCCACTTACTTGTGGTGGCGGGAACACAACCAGGTATCTGGGCCCGATTACACGTTGGAAGACGAGTTATTGAGCCGATCAGCGGCTGGATGACGCGAGCAATACTTCGGCCGCTACCTTCGCCGTGTTTGCGTGAATTGTCACGGTATCGTGCGGGTTGAAAGCGTAGCCCCCGGCGAGGACAGTGCATACCGGGATTCCATGACGCTGGGCGGTCTCAAAAACCAGGCGATCCCGCCGGACCAGTCCGTCGAGTGTTACCAGAAGCCCGCCTAACTGATCCTCCATAAACGGATCCGCGCCTGAGACATACATGATCAGTTGCGGCTTGAATTCATCCACGGCGGGGATGAGTCCATGCTCGAGTTTGCGAAGATATTCAGCATCGGATACTCCATCGTCAAGATTGATATCCAGGTTGGATGGAGGTTTCTCAAACGGGTAATTATTCAAATGGTGAATTGACAAGGTGAATACAGAATCGTCACCATCGAAGATCGCCGCTGTTCCATTGCCCTGATGAACGTCGGTGTCCACCACCATCACCCTCTGCACAGCGCCATCGTGTAAGACGCGCCTAGCCCCCACAGCCACATCATTGATGGCGCAGAACCCCTCGCCGTGGGCATGAAAGGCGTGATGGAATCCACCTCCCAGGTTGAAGCCGATCCCATCGCGCAGAGCGTTCCTGGCGGCAAGGATTGTGCCCCCGGTCATCACTCGCATGGCGTCGAACATCTTGCGCGAGTACGGTACTTCGAGCTTGATAATTTCGTGGTAGGTGAGGCTGCCGGTTTCGAGCTTCCGGATCCACTCGGGGGCGTGCGCGAGTAGCAGGTCGCCGTTTGACGCCGGCTCCGGTTCGACGAAGTCGGCTGGTTCGGCAAAGCGCTCCCTTAACAGCCGGTCATGGATCAGCCGGTATTTGCCCGCCTGGAACACGTGCTGGCCCAGGTTCAAGTCATACAAATCGGAGTAGATCAGTTTAAACGGCAGCACAATTAATGACGCTTTACCCGGAGCAGCACCGGTGTGGGCGCGGCATAGGAATTTTGTTGAATCGAGCGCGTTTCGATCGCCCCCGATAAGTATATTAGCTGCTCAACAGGCTCTGCGTTTGGCAGGGCGTGTATGGTAAACGTGCGGTGAGTTTCGTCTTCATTGATGAGAACTCCGTTCAGTCCTACGCCGGGCACGAACACTCGCGGCGGAAGGTTACGCACTTCGATCGGGACACGGCCTGCAAAGCCATTGTTGCGTTGCACACGGACAGCAACTTCGGCCTTGCCTCCAGGTTCTAACTCAACCACGCGCGTTTCGGCTGTCGTTGTTATATCCGGCGGGGGCGCGAGCGCGATGAGCTTCAACTTGTCTTCGGGGCTCGCCCAATGCTCGAGCGGTCCCGCTGTCCCGCGAACCTGGAAGGGTGAGGCCCGCTCCAATCGCGCGTTCGTGCCGGCAGTTAAGAGGATTGTGGTGGACACTTGATGCGCGGCGATCACGCCCCTGGTGGCCAATAGACCCGCCGGCAAGTCACGGACTTCGATGTTGATGGGACCGTCGAACTCGTCAGAACGCAGCGCTGTTACGGTAACGGGAACGCTGCCGCCCACCGGGACGTTCGGATTGCGCGGATTCACTGTCAGGCGGAAATCAGGACGCGGCGGACGCAACGTCAAACGGAAAGGGTAACTCCCGGCGCTGTCTCCCCGGACATCTTGAATACGGACAATGTAATCGCCTTCCGCAGGTGCAACGAAATGAATGACGGAGTCTTTGCCGTAGCCCGAGCCGCCGTCGTCGTTGCGATAGAAGAGACGGACCACGGGCAACCCGTTGGGCGCGAACTTCGTGCCTGGGGGATGGACCTGGACTTTGTAGACGGGCTTATCGACGGCATGGGCTTCCGGGCTGGTGTCGAAGAAGGCGAGACGCTGGCCGCCAAAGCTCTCAAACAGGACGTCCTCATCAGGTCCGTTCGGCAGTGCCTGGATGCGAATGATTTCGCCTCCAGCCATCACATAGTCGCCGGTTTGCATTCCATTCCAGGCCTGAAGACGAATGCCGCGGCTCGCCGAATCCCGCTCCGATAACGTAACCGATGTCTCGTAGACACTGCGAACCGTGGCTCGTTCCACAGCGTTGCCCGACGACTCAAATAGGTCGAGTACGGAGTCAAGTTCGGATCCAAGCCGGCGCGCATTTGTTTCAAGAATCAGTTTCTCGCCTTGACGCGCGTGGAATCTATAGAACCGCGGCTTAGAGACGGTTCCGTTAATCGTGACTGGGATGGTGATGCGTTGGGCAGTTTGCGGAGTGAGGTTCGTTCCAGCCGATTCGACTTCCGGCTCATCGCCCAGCGCCAAGCGGACCCTATTGAAAGCTCCGCCAGGGCTGACAACCATCTCGTTGTCATTGTCGCCGGTCGATTTACCTTCGACGGTCATGTTAGCGGGAACATTCCAGCCCTTGATCGAAATCTCCTGCGTCACTCCGCGATGCAGGCCCAGAGGATATACGCCACTGGCGAGTGGGAATTTGCCCACTTTAATCCTGTAGAAGTGCGAGCTACGTCCGCTTTGTTGAAAATCTGAAATGGCTATGTAATACCTGCCCGCCTTGTCGAACTTGTGGGCGAACATCGTTTCGGCGGCACCACCCGCGGCGCCGTACTCCCCCACGAGTTTCTGTTCCGCATCAAGGATCCGGACCACTGGTTGAAGCGTTGACCCGGTCAGCATCGCTCCGTTCACGAAGGTCAATTGGGTTCCGGCCTTTACGTCGATTCGAAAATAATCGACATCGCCGGGCTTGGATATCGTTCCGGTAAGGATGGTGGGCAACCCGGCTTCGACGGCAGTGCCGGCCGTGTCGTCTGGCTCCCGATCGGCCGTTTCACCGTAGTATGGCTCCACCAGGAAGCGGCCCTCCGGACTGGTTCCTAACGGTGTGTGCAACCGGAACGCGACTGGACCTATGGGCGCTTCTGGACTAACTTCAACCTCTATAGTGACCTGATTGCGAGGCGGAAGCGGACCGACATCCACGGTCGATGGTGTCCCGTTGCTGCCAAGCCGGATGTCGGGTAAGTCGGGCAATTCTTTTACCTGCAGTATTGTGCCCTTTACACCCGGCTCACTGAAGTAGACCGCAGAAGCGTTGGCCAGGTTAAAGCCTTCGACAATCAACTGAGTCGTTGCGCCGCGAGCCATACCCGCCGGTGACACGGACATGAGTGTCGGGGGAGTGATGCGTGTACCGGTTGGGTGATTCACCGAAGATGCGAAGAGCAGCGTGGTCAACAGTGTGCGCATAGCTATTTTGAGGGATAAATCTGAACTGTACCGTCATAACGCCCGGCGGCAAAGACGCTGCTATCGGGGCTGAAACGTACACTGTAAACCCAGTCGGTTTGCGGGATGGCTTGCAACTCGGTAAGATCGGCTGCGTTGAATAATTTGACGCTACGGTCCGCAGATGATGATACGATGCGCCGGCCATCCGGCGACCAGGCTAAGGCAAGGATGGCGTCTTCGTGTGCGATGAGCGTATTGATCAATTCGCCGCCGCGCTCGCCTAATTTCCAAACCCGGATCGACTTATCAAGACCTCCGGCGGCAACCATGGTTCCGGTAGGATCAACGGCCAGCGCATTGATGCCGTCAGTTGCATCCGAGAAGGTATACAGACGCTCGCCGGTAGCGGGATTCCAGACCTTGACTGACCGGTCCGCCGCGCCGGAGATGAGGCGCTTTCCATCGGTGGTGAAGGCGAGCGCGTACACCGCGTCAATGTGATCCTTGAGCGTTCGCACCTCCGCACCCGTGGTGATGTCCCAAATCTTGATCAGCTTGTCGTAACTCGCGGTAGCCAGCGTCCTATTGTCGGGTGAGAAGACAGCGGCGTAGATACAATCCGCGTGGCCGGTGATCGTCCGGACAAGCGTGCGGGTAGACAGGTCCCAAATCCTGACTTCGCCTTTACGGGCTGGCAGGCCCCCGGCAGCAGCCAGCCACTTGCCATCGGGCGATATGGCGATCGCGCGAACAGCGTCGGCATGAGGTTCAAGGACGGCTAGAGTCTGCGCGCGCCGGTCGAGCAACCGGACTTGGCGGAAGCTTCCGGCGGCGAGCAAAGACCCGTCGGGCGACCATGCCAGCGAGTAGACGGGCGCAGCGGGTGAATGCCCGGCCGCTAATCCTGCGAGCAGTAATGCCAGTGTTCCCATCGCAGCGGCTCAGTGGTTAAACAGAAACTCCTTGCTCGTGAGCATGGCCCACATCAGGTCCTCCAACGCTTGCCGCCGGATGCCAGGCGAGGTCAAAGCCGCGCGCACAGCCTCGCGTTCTTGATCGGTGGGATACCGGCTGTACGCAGACAAAAACAGTTGCTCAACTACTCGCCGCTCGGACAAACCGAGTTTCAGAAAGAGCGCGGCGTATCCGTCGTCGGCCGAAATCTTCTTATTCAAAGTCTCGCCGTTGATGACGTGCAGTGCCTGCGCGACATTCGGGTCGGACGAGCGCTCCGAGGAGTCGCAGATATTTCGCGCGGGACGTCCGAATGACGTGAGAAACTCTGACTTGACCTGCGAATCGGGCAATTGAAGGGCGCGCGTTCCCGCTGGATAGCCGGGGAAGGCTGTGGGCACGCCCGTCACTTGGGACATCGCGTCGAGTACGACTTCAGCCGGCAGACGCTTCACCAGATACTTCGAATAGAAACGATCGTCATTCTGATTTGTAGCGTTTGCTTCAGCGGACAACTGATAAGTGCCCGAACTCATGATGGTGCGGATCAGATACTGAACGTCGAATTTATGCTGCACGAAGTCGCGCGTTAAGGCGGACAGTAGCTCTTCGTTCGAGGCTGGGTTGGTGGCGCGCACATCGTCCTCGGGGTGAACCAATCCGCGGCCCATGAAATTGGCCCATACGCGATTCACAACTGTGCGGGCAAAGAACGGGTTTGCGGGATCGGTGAGCCACGCAGCGAAGGCGAGACGGCGGTCGGCTTGCGATTCAAGCGCTAGCGGATTGCCGTCCAATGGCGTAGGCGCGAGCGGTCGCAGCAGTCGCGGATGATTGATATCGCCGGAAACCTTGGCGAACACGATTGTCTCCGCACCATCGTTCTTTACACCGACGCGCGAGAACAGGTTCGCCATCTGATAGTACTGCTTCTGGGTCCACTTCTCGAGCGGATGATTATGGCAGCGTGCGCAGGTGATTCGCTGGCCCAAAAACGCCTGGGTCGTGGTTTCGGTGAGCTCGATGGGATCTTTATGCAGGACGAAGTAGTTCAGGGCGCCGTGCTCGCGTGTGCTACCAGCGGAGGTGAAGATATCGCGAGCAAACTGATCCCACGGTTTGTTGACTTTTACGCTGTCGCGAATCCAATTATGGAACGACCACACCTGTCCAGAGCGAAGTTTCCGACTGCTGACTAAAAGCAAGTCGGACCACTTGTATGTCCAGTAATCGATGAACTCCTCACGAGTGATGAGACTCTCGATTAACCTGGCTCGCTTATCGGGCGAGTTGTCCGCAAGAAAGTTCTCGACTTCTTCGGCTGTGGGTAGAATGCCAGCGGCGTCGAGATACGCCCTGCGGATGAATGTAGAGTCGCTTGCGAGTAAAGAAGGTGCGATATTGAGGCTTTTCAGCTTGGCCAGCACCAGGTCATCGACGTAATTACGGTGGGGGAACTTGTCATACGCGCTCGCAGAAACCTGATTATCGAAGGGAACCGTCAAGCGGGCGTAGAGAACCTTGCTGGAATACCACAGAGTAACCGCGGCTTCACCGGCACCGTTTATCTTTACCAGTCCGTTGTCATCGACGCTCGCGACACCTTCGTTGTTGGAGGTGAACTTCACCCAACGAGTGACATCGGCATAAGTCCCGTTGGAGTACTTCGCCCGTACCGCAAGTTGCTGTTCGGCGCCGGGCTTGAGTATTGCCACCTTCGGAAACACTTGGAGCCCGAGAATTTCCGGATCGCCCGCGGCAGGAGGAGGCGCCCCTGCGGCGATCCACTCCCTGATGACTCGAAACTCGAGTGAGTCTTTCTTAAAGCGCTGTCCTCCCCCATGCGGAATGGCGAAGCTGGCCTTCTGCAAGATCAGACTCGCGTTCGGGTCGGCGACGGAGACGCGGCGCGCAGCGGATTGCCTGGTCAACGTGTCGTAGTCAGCGTCCGGATCATAGCCCCTTAATGTCAATTTGAATCCGTTTTTGCCGGCGAGCGCCCCGTGACACGCGCCTTGGTTGCAACCCATCCTGGTCAACACAGGAATTACGTGGTTACGGAAATTCCAAACAGACGGATCGTGCGCCCCTTTTACGACGACTCGCAAGGACGCAGACTTGCCATTGACTTTCGCGGTCACAGTTGTCTCGCCGTCATTAACGGGCCGCAATAATCCTGAGTGATCGACTGTGGCGATCAGCGAGTCACTCGTGCGCCACTCGGCGGTTCGCGTGGAGTCCTGCTGGTAACGGCCTTCGCTCAACTCGGCGATCAACTGCTGCCGCGCTTCGGGGCCGGTCAGTTGAACCTCGGATGGCAGAATCGTCAAGGACTGGGCGAGACAGTATGCGCCAAGCAGGAAGAAACAGGTCCATTTCATGCGAAAAGTTCTTTCACTGGCGATGTGCCGCGATCGACGAGCGGAATCGGGCGCCCTTGAGCACCGGAGAGTTCGACATCCATGTCGATACCCAGTCCTTGAAATACGGTGGCGGCGATCTCACCCGGGGTGACCGGGCGATCCTTCGGCGCGGCGCCGAGATCGTCGGAGGAGCCGATAACTGCGCCACCCTTAAAAGGACCGCCCGCCATCAACATGGTCCAGCACTGAGGCCAGTGGTCTCTTCCGCCCGCAGGATTCACCTTCGGCGTCCGTCCGAACTCGCCTGTGGCTACGACCATAGTGTCTTTCAATAATCCGCGCTCAGCCAGATCTTCAAGCAAAGAACTGTATGCCATGTCGAACATCGGGCCGACCAGATCGCGATAACAACTGATGGGACTGAACGGCTTCGATCCGTGAATATCCCAGGTGATTTCGTCGAACACCGTTTCAAACATGTTGACTGTCACGAACCGCACTCCGCCTTCGATGAGACGGCGAGCCAGCAGGCAACTCTGCCCGAACCGGTTCATTCCGTACTTCTGACGTATCTTTTCCGGTTCCTTCCTCAGCTCGAAAGCCTCACGGGCTTTGCTGGATGACATCAGTGTATAAGCCTGCTGAAACGTCGAGTCAAACAAACGCGCATCCTGCGACGTCTCAAACATGCTGACTGTCTTGTCGATCATCGCGCGCCAGTTACGGCGCCGGTCGACCCGCAGGGCTGTCAAATAATCCGGAGGCAGCATATCCGGGACTTTGAAATTAGGGTCGGACGGATCGGCATTGAGGACAAATGGATCGAAGCTCTTTCCCAAATAGCCGGCCGTCTGACCGTGCGGCATGTTACCGCCGGTGTTGCCGATGGGCCGCGGCAGAAGGACATGCGCGGGCACGTCGCCCTTGGGCCCTTTCAGTTTTGATAGGACGCAACCCATGTGCGGATGCTCGATTCCACCCTGAAACAAGCGCCCGGTTTGCATCATCTGATGCCCCGTATCATGCACCGCCGCGGCAGTGTGATACATGCCGCGAACGAGCGAGTACTTGTCCGCGTGCCGGGCCATGCGCGGGAAATTCTCGCAAATCTCGATCCCCGGCACGTTCGTTTTGATCGGCTTGTAGGGACCCCGAATCTCCAGGGGAGCGCCGGGCTTCATGTCCCATGTGTCAAGTTGGGAAGGTCCGCCGACAAGCATCAACAGGATACAATTGCGGCCCGACTTTGACTCATCGACGGCACCCTGAGCCTTGAGGCCGAACAGGTTGGTGAGGCCGAAGCCCATCGCAGCCAGTGAGCCGGCGTGTAGAAAGTCGCGGCGGCGGGTTCCGTCACAAAACTCGACGGGCCGATCAGCGTCCAGGCGTAGCACGGATGAGTCCTCCCAAAGACAGGCGGGTGATTTGATTTTAGTGCAAGCCCGAAGCGCGGGCAAGTTAGCGCTCGCTTAATGAGCGCTTGCTTACGCGCGCGGCTCTGATTGTTAGTGGCTCATCAATTGTTTGAGACGTGCCCAGGCATCGCTGCGCGCCTTAGCATTCGCTTCGCTGGCGTCCGGCGCTTCTCCGGCCCGCATGAAGCCGTGACCCGCGCCTTCGTAGATGACCGGCTCATACGTCTTACCGGCAGCCTTCATGTCCTCCCTGGCCGCGGGAATTGTCGCGTTGATGCGCGCGTCGTTGCCGCCGTAAAAGCCGTAGACTGGGGCTTTGATGCGGCTCAAGGTGTCTTTAGCGGGAGGCGGTCCATAGAATACGAAGGCGCGGGCCACATCGCTGCGGTTCGTTGCGAAGCGGAACGTCTGACCACCGCCCCAACAGAAGCCGGTCACGAAGAGTTTCTTAGACGCAGCGGGAAGTTTCAAGCCATAATCGGCAACCGCGTTGAGATCGGCGGTAATCTGATCCGGACTTAGTTTTCCAATCGCGGGGCCGACGCCGCCAGCCGGGAAATCGCGCGTACGGCCGCCGCCGGGCGCCATGCCGGATAACAGATCGGGCGCGATCGCGATGTATCCGGCCGCGGCAAATTCGTCGGTGACATTCTCGACCCAATCCGTCATTCCAAAGATTTCATGGATCACGATAATGACTGGCGCCTTGTCCTTCACTTCGGGATAGGCGACAAAGGTCTCCACCGAACGGTCACCGTATTTGACGGTCACCCATTCGCGGTGGCGCGGGGATTTGTCAACTTTCGTGCGTGCCCAATCCTGGGCCAGTAGGGAGCATGCGGCCAGAGCCGCCAACAGGGCGATGCGTGTCATCTCACTGTTGTAGCACCTGCAACGGTTGGTGCGGACGGGGAGGGTCGAACTCCCATGGGTTTCCCCGCTGGAACCTAAATCCAGTGCGTCTGCCAATTCCGCCACGTCCGCATGGCTCGCCGCAAACCTAGGGTCATCATAGCATCGGCGGCGTTTTCAGATTTAGCGATAGTTTCCGAATCCATCCCGGTAGCCGTTCTCAAAGGCGGCCCGGTATGCGTTCCGGTATTGATCCTTCGAAGCGCCCTGATTGTCGTAGCCGTGCATCCCGTTTTTCCAGGCGGCGTGCCTACGCGGTCGCGACATGCGGCCCTGTTGCCGGTCGCGTTGCGCTGCGTCGAAGCCGTCGCGATAGCCAATGTCGCTGGCGATGTGCGTCGCGGGCCAGCGATTCTGACTGTAGATGCCGTCGACGCGGTCGTCGCGGCTTCGCCGGTCAGGCTCGTAGTTGGGATCTTTCGGCCGGAACAGTTCCTCGAGGCGGGAACGGTTCCCGCTGCGCGCATCGGTCATGCCGGAGCGAAAGCCTTCGGTGTAGCCATCGCGGTACTGCTCGCGCGAGCCGAAACCTTCCTGATAATCTTTGTCGGCGGTACGCAGGCGCTGGTTGACCATATCCTGTTCGCGATTGCTTGCCTGGGTGTCTCTTCCAAACGCGAAACCGTCGCGGTAGCCGTGTTCGTAGCCATGTTGGCGGGCATCCACTGGTCCGCCATGGTAGGCGTCCTGAGCGCTCAAGGGAGCGGGTTGCCACATCAGCGCCAGCAGCGCGGCGGCGGATGCAAAGAGAAGCTTGTTCATATGAATCTCGGACCTCACTGGGGCGGGTTAACCACCCAATTCAAATTTTCCAGTACGTGGAATGAGGTGAATGCCGAACCGTTGAAACGCAAGCCCAGCGCGCCGACGCCGGACCCGGAGGCGAGAAATTCGATTGCGCCGCGCCGGCCGGCGGTAGACGTCCACGTGTCAGGGAGCGTGAAAGCGCTGTGGTTGTAGGGGCCGAGATGGATTGTGCGTTGATCTATGATCTGTCCATTCTGGCCGCGAATGTTGACAGGGATCGAGACGTCGTTATTGGTCGGATTGGCAAGCGCGATGGCGGTGGTGAACGCCGTGTTGTCGAATAGCAGTACGAAGTGGCTGTCGTATTGGCTGACGATCGGCACCACGGCCTCCTGATCGGAACGGCCGGGCACGGATTGCCGGAACACCGCCATGCCGCCGACTGAATCGTTGGTGCTTTGGGACAGCAGAGCCCATCCCTGCGCAAGATTTGGCGCCGTTCCCGCCGTTTCGAATTGGACACTTCCCGCCGTTTCAAGCGTGACAGTGAGACCGCGGACCACGCCCTGGCCGAGGATCGGAACGGACATGTCGGTACCGTCGTCGTTGAAGAAGAATACCTGGAACGAGACGCTGTGGTTTTCGAGGTTCACGAAATACATGCTGGTCTTCCAGGATCCGCCGTCGACAAATTGGGCTATGACGCGGTCGCCGGGATAAACGACGACGTCCCGGACGCCGCTTTTTTTGGCGCCGCCCTCGCGATATTGTAGGGCCTGTTGATTGAAGCGGTCGCCGGGACCCGAGTTGGTCAGTCCGACTGTTGTCTGAGCGATGCCTGATGCGGCAATGATAATCGATAGAGCTGTTGTGTTGCGTACCCGCATAGTATTTCCGTGTGTTCCCGTACAGACTGTAGCATAGAAGGCCTAGCCGGTCCCGAGTGTGACGCATCATGATCAGGCATGCTGCTTGCCTACCTGACAGCCATCGGTAATCTGCTGCGAGTACGAAGCCGTCGTGTAATCGCGATCAATCACGACGACGAACGGGACCTCCGGGCCGGCGATTGCGTCCGCGGGAATGTGCGCAACGAAGCGGACCACTCCGGGATTGCCCTCCACAGTCTCAACAGAGAGCACCTCAGAGCCAGTCGAACTACCGATATAGACCTCGTAGTTGCGCATGGGCTCACCGAGACCTGTCGTGAAAAACGTCACTTTGGACCCACGAGCCGCGGGGTTCGAGTCCGAGTTCACGGTCCCGTCCTCATCTACTACGGCGGCCCGGCCCGACCCCTTTCCACTGGCCGTGAAGATACCGTTTTGTGAGGAGTCCACACGGAGAGAGATTTCAGTACTCACGCCTGGAACTCGAAGGCGCACCGTTTGCTTTTAAGCGACCGCTGCCGGCACAACGGCATTGATCTGATTCGGACCGGCGAACAGAACCCGGGCCGAAAGCTCGTCGAACGACACCTCGGACGCGCCCTCCAGACGTTCGCCGAAAATGCTGACTATCTCAGCGGGGGCCACGCTGCCCGGCGAGACGTAGTTGGCGGCATTGGCCACGCATGCCAGGCGTGGCGGCCCGGCCGGCGCCCCGGGGTCGATCATCGCAATACCGTATCGGTAAAACGGCGGGCTACCGTTCATCAACGGAGCGTAGATCCGGCCGGAAGCACTGACTGCTATCGCCGCCGCGCCTGATCCGTCGAGGTGCGTGCCGTACGCCAGGCGCGCGCCGCCCTTGTCGATCACGGCGACAAAGGTATCGTTCGGAAGGTCGAGTGACGTGGCTTGGCGCCGTCGGCAGGGCTGATCTGAAGCAGGCGTTGCCGGGAAGTTGTCCGAGTCAGTCCAGCCCGTGACGATGGTATTGCCCCTCGCATCGACGGCGATGGCGGCCGCGAAGTCCGCCGAGCCGCCACCCAGCAGAGTCGAGTACACGAGATTGGTTCCGTCCGGGCTCAGCTTCGCTACGAACGCGTCCGACATCGTTCCCGGGCGGAACGAGCCGCCGAACTCGGTTTGAAACGCGCCCGGAGTTACTGGAAAGCGCGGCCCGCGAGGCTGAACGTATGTGGTGTCGCCTGTGCCGACGTTGTAGAACGATACCTTCCGCATCGAGTGTGATCGCGTTGGCGGAATCGTCCGCAGGGCCACTCAGATATGTGGCGTACATGGCGACCGTGCCTGTCGGGTTCAGTTTCATCACGAACGCGTCGAAGTTGCCGCCCGGCGTTGTCTGGTACGCTCCGTTTGTCGGCTTGAAATTCTGGAGCGTGTTGCCGGTGACAACGGCACTCCCCGTATGATCGACAGCGATCCCGCTCGGGGTCCCGTCGAACACCCCGGAATACACGATGCAATCGCCCGCGGAGCTTAACTTCGCGACGAAACCATGGGCGTACGCCTCGCTGCTGGCGGTCTGAAACGCGTTCGCGGGCACTGGGAATTGCTCGCGGAGTGGACGGCCGCCGAGGTAAGCGTTTCCCGCCGGATCCACGGCAATCGTCACCTGATTACCCTCGACTTGGCCTATGATCGCTGAGTAGACCAGCGCAGTTCCAGCCGGATTGATTTTGACGACGAATGCATATGCCCCGGGGCCGCCTTTATTGTGGACGGCTCCGGGCGTGGATGGGAAATCCGAGGACGTGGTTGCGCCGGAGATGTATGCGTTTCCCGCATCGTTGAGCGCCAGCGCGGTGATCTCGTCGTTGCGATTGCCGCCGAGATAAGCGAGAAACTCGAGCCGCAACGTCGTGGCATGCAACCGTGCGACAAAACCTGTGTTGCAGGGCCCGGGGTTGATGCCTCCGCAGTAGTCCGGGTCTTTCCGCAGGGGGCGTTCGCGGAATGAGCCCGCTGTCGCGGGCTGGTCAGGCCGTATACCCGCAACGAACACGTCGCCTGATGAGGGATCGAGCTTTCAAACAGCGTCCGGCTGTTGTGGTGAGTACAGGCCCAGGATCGCGCGCAGCCACTTATCGACCTGGTTCATCCGAGGAAAGTCTCACTGCGGCGGCAACTCGTCATAGATATCCATCTCGGGCCGAAGCCAGTCCTCCGCGAATGCAGAGAGGCGCGAACGTAGATCGGCAGCCTGGACCTCGTCGATTCCCCTCTCGCGGAGGTCGACCGAGTAGGGAGCGTCCATCGATTCGACTCTGCCTTTGCAGACCATTCCCTCATTATGCGGCAACGTTCACTCGGGAACGCGGGCGGGTACAATTGTACGTAACCGCTCGAAAGGCCAACATTGTTAATCGTCATGCACGCCCAGGCGGGCGCTGAAGAGATCGCTCGTGTCTGTGCGCGCATTGAGGAGCTCGGATACCGGCCGCACGTGATGCCCGGCGCCGAGCGGACGGCGATCGGAATAACCGGCAACCACGGTCCCGTGCCTTCCGCCGAGTTCGAGGGCCTACCCGGAGTGGTCGAAGCCATTCCGGTTTCCAAACCGTACAAGCTGGTCAGTCGCGAGGTGAAAGCGGAAAGTTCCGTCGTGGAAGTGCACGGCGTCTCTATCGGCGGCGGCGAGTTCGTGTTGTGCGCGGGTCCGTGCTCGGTGGAGAGCCGCGAGCAGATTTTAGCGGCGGCGCGCTCGGTGAAGGCCGCGGGCGCCCAACTGTTGCGCGGAGGAGCTTACAAGCCGCGAACGTCGCCGTATGCTTTTCAAGGGTTGGCAGAAGACGGGCTGAAACTGCTGGCCGAAGCGCGCGAGGAAACGGGTCTGGGCGTCGTCACCGAAGCGATCGACACGGAGACCTTCGACCTGGTTGCCGATTACGCCGATTGCATCCAGATCGGGGCGCGGAACATGCAGAATTTCTCGCTGCTGCGGCGCGCAGGCAAGGCTCGTAAGCCAGTGTTGTTGAAGCGCGGGATGTCGTCGACGCTTGAAGAATTCCTGATGGCGGCCGAGTACATCCTCTCGGAAGGCAATTACGAGGTGATCCTGTGCGAGCGCGGCGTGCGCACGTTTGCCGACCACACTCGGAACACGCTCGACTTGAGCGTCGTGCCCGCGGTTCAACGGCTGAGCCATCTGCCGATTATTGTCGATCCCAGCCATGGGACCGGCAAGCGGGACAAAGTGCATCCGCTCGCTTTGGCGGCCGTGGCGGCGGGAGCATCGGGGCTGATCGTTGAGGTGCACCCGGACCCGGATCACGCGCTATCGGACGGTGCGCAGTCGCTGTATCCCGCGCAATTCGAAATGCTCGCCGATGACTGCCGCGCTGTGGCGGAGCTTCTGGCGCAGCGCCGTGCTCATCGTGAATCGAAGGCTACACGGTAGTCAAGTTGTCATCGCGCTTACGGATGTGTGATCATCATACAAAGCCAAGCAGCCTGAGAGGACTCCATGTGGATTCGTAAGTTCCAACGCGATCGTAATAAGGGTATCGACTCCCCGATGCCAACCCAGTTGGTCTCCAACGAAGAATTGATCCCGCGCCGCCAGACGCCGCGGCAGAAGCAGGTGGAACAGCTTATCGGTGAGATGTCGGCGGAGCGTTCCCGGAAGATCGGCATGGACCGGCGCAGATTCATGGCGAGTTCCATGGGCTTGGCGACCTGTTTCGTGGCCTCGAATAAGGTTTACGGCAACACGTGGGAAGTCGAAGACGCGGAGACCTACGAGCCTCAGGCGACCGAAGAGAAGTACCCCAAGAGCGAGTACTTCATCATGGATGTTCAATCGCACTTCACCAATGGAGTGGCGATCCCCGGATTCCGCGATGCCGAGTTCGTGAAGAACATGGGCTTCAACCTGAAGACCGATGTTGCGTCGTACGGCTATCGAAACTTCGTCAAAGAGATGTTCTTCGATAGCGACACGAGCATGGTGGTGATCTCGGGCGTTCCAGGACGTGAAAAGCAGAAGGACGATACGGGCAAGCAGCTCGAAGGCCGGGCACGCGGCGGCGGAGTTCTGCCGAGCTGGCTGATGTCGGAGGCGGGGCGCGAAATCAATTCGCTCGCGCAATCGCAGCGGGCGGTGTGGCAGGGCAACCTGGCGCCGAATCATTATTGGGATCGCGCCAACAACAAGCCGGACAAGACGGCACTGCTCGAGCAGATGGACCGTGAGCTGAAGCAGTATGGCATCAGCAGTTGGAAATGGTATTGCCACACGGATCCGGGCAATTCGGGGGGCGGGTTCCAGCTCGACGACGACAACGCTCAGTGGTTCTACGACGAGTCGCGGAAGCGCGGTCTGAAGCGGTTCAGCGTGCACAAGGGTTTCTCGTATCAGTCGCGCACACTGGGGCATCTTGCGAATCCCAAGGACGTGGAAAAGGCGGCGTTGAACAACCCGGACCTCACGTTCATCATTTATCACTCGGCGTTGCAGCACGGCCCCAACGAGCCGGATTGGAAGAACGCGAACAACTACGATCCGACCACGGGCGACTTCGAATGGCACAAGACGTTGATGGACATCAAGCGCCGCAATCCGAAGATGACGAACGTCAATTGCGAGATCGGCAGCTTCTTCAATGTTCTGGCGATCGCGGATCCGGTGATGTGCCAGCATGGCATCGGCAAGAACGTGAAATACTACGGGGCCGATCACGTGATTTGGGGAACCGATTGCCTGTGGTGGGGATCGCCGCAGTGGTGCATCGACGCATTCAAGCGGTTTCAGATCAGCGACGAGATGTGCGAGAAGTTCGGCTATAAGAAGCTCACCAAAGAGGACAAAGCCAAGATCTTCGGGTTGAACGCCGCGCGGATTTACGGGTTGGATCCGAATGCGAAGCGCAACGCACTGCCGGCCGACGCGTTGTCGAAGCTGAAGGTGGCCTACGAGAACCACGGCGGGATGCGCGAGAACGCCGCTTATGGCTGGGTTCGCGCCGACGATTAGGCGTTTCAGGTTGGGCGCGGGCTGTTCCGTTTTGAAACCGCGCGCCGGTTGGAATCTCGCATTCCTTTGATTTTGTTGGGCTTCAAGGTTGGCCCGGCGAGTGCACTTGTGTCTGAGGAGGGTTTCTTCTTGGACAGCGCCGATCTCAAAACCGAAGCCGCACCCGCTAGACCGAATCAGGCATACAGAGCAGCCCGTCCCGACTTCGGCATGCTGGCCGGGGCCGCTATTGCCTGTTGCGCGATGATTGTGGGCGTGATTTCGACGGGCATAGACCCGCGATATTTTCTCCATCCCACCGGCGTGGTGATCGTGCTGGGCGGCACGCTGGGCGTCACGCTGGTTACGACACCTCTATCGGCACTGCTCAACTCCCTCAGGCGATGCTGGGCGCTTCTCGTATCGCGTCCGGTGAGCCGCGAAGATCTGATCGACCAGTTGGTTCAATACGTCCGCATAACGCGGCGGGACGGGCTGCTCGCTCTCGAGCGGATTGCGCCGGAATGTTCCAGCACGTTTCTGCGGAACGCGTTGCTGCTGGCCATGGATGTGCGGGATCGGGCTGAGCTGCAGGCGGCGCTCGAGTTGGAGTTGCGCCTGAAGGAGCGGCAGGGAGAGGCGGACGCAAAGGCTTTCGAGGTTGCAGGCGGATTCGCGCCGACGATCGGCATTATCGGAACTGTCGTCGGATTGATCGAGGTTCTGCGGCAATTCTCGAATTTGCAGGCAGTGGGTTTCGGAATCGGCACGGCGTTTGTGTCCACGATTTATGGTTTGGCTTTGGCGAATCTTGTTCTGTTGCCTGTCGCCCATCGAATTCGGGCGCGCGTGGCGGAGTCGTTCGAGATTCATGAACTGATGAGTGAGGCGGTGCTGTACATGGTGGATGGGGTACATCCAGCGCTCGTACGGCTGAAGCTGCAATCGTTCTTGAGAGAGCCGGTCCGGCACGATGGCCAAGAGCGGGACGGGCGGGTTCCGCTCGCCTCTGGAGCGAACGGATAGCGATGCTAACACCGAAGTATTTTCAAGCCGAGAGCACGCGTCACGATCGCTGGCTGATCAGCTACGTCGACATTGTTACGATTCTGCTGATCCTGTTCGTCGCGGTGGCGGCGCATGGGGTGCCGCGGGAACAGGCCGCTGCCCCAAAGCGCGCGGTGGAGCCGGTGAATGCGCCGGTGTCGCAGGCGTTGCTGGCGGCCAAAGAGAAATTGGAGCGGCGAGGCATTGCGGTCGAGGTGCGGGAACGGTCGTTGATCGTGAGCCTGCCGCAAGCGGTGCTGTACGCCTCGGGTGAGGATCGGATCAGCGCGGACGCGGTGCCGACGATTTCGCATATTGTCGAAGTGTTGAGAGACACGCCGTACAAGGTGACGCTGATCGGACACGCCGACGCGACGCCGGTTCATGGACGGTTCCGCAACAACTGGGAACTGTCCACTGCGCGGAGCCTGAGGCTGCTCGAGATGCTAACCGCGCAGTTCGGTATTCCCGAAGAGCGGCTATCGATATCGAGTCAAGGCTCGAATAGTCCCAAGAGCACGAACCAAACCGAGGATGGGCGGGCGGCGAACCGCCGTGTCGAGATCGTGATCCAGGGATAGCTCTACACGAGTTCGACTTCGATCTTCTTGTGGGTTGGATCGAGCGAACTGATGCGGAAGCTGCGAATCTGGCCGGGGCGGAGTTGTTCCTTCGCTTCAGGCTCCTCGCCGCTGCCGCCGCCTGTTTTCCAGCGAGCGGTCAGCATCGCCGTCATCGCCGACAGGTCGCCCTTCGCGGACGAACGCTTGGGGCCGGGTTCCTGCGCGGGTTGCTCCTTCAGCCGGCATGTAGCGAACACGCCTTCTCCCAACTCCACACGCGCTCGAGAGCCAGCCACGTCGATCAGACGGCCACTCACGGTTTCACCCGTCTGATGAGTGGCGATGTATTCGTCGACAGAAGTGGGCTCGAGTTGCTTCATGCCCAGGCGGATGCGGCGGCGCGTCTTGTCGAGTTCGAGGACCTGAGCGCGGACGGTCTGCCCTACTTTGAGAACTTCACTGGGGTGATCGAGACGCTTGTCGCGGCTGATATCCCCGATGTGGATCATGCCCTCGATGCCTTCCCCGATCTCGACGAATGCGCCGAATTTCTGCAGGCTGCTCACGCTGCCTTCAACCGTCGAATCGACGGGATGTTTGGTGGCGACCTCTTCCCATGGATCGCCGAGCGCTTGCTTCAGCCCTAGCCCGATCCGGTGTTCCGGAACGTTCACTGCGAGTACGACGGCCTCGACCAGGTCGCCTGCCTTCAGAATGTCGGAAGGTTTGCGCAGCTTTTTCGACCACGACATCTCCGAGAGATGGATCAGCCCGTCGATGCCCGGATCCAATTCGATGAATGCGCCGAAATCGGTGAGCCGCGACACGGTGCCCTTCACGCGCTCGCCCACCTTGAACTTCTCGGCCGCAACGGACCACGGATCGGGCGCGAGTTGCTTCATTCCGAGCGAGACCTTGTGCGTCGCGCGGTTGATCTTGAGCACCTTGACTTCGATCGAATCGCCCGTCTTCACGACATCGGCGGGCTTGGAAACGCGGCCCCACGACATGTCGGTAACATGCAGCAGCCCGTCGAAGCCGCCCAGGTCGACGAATGCGCCGAAGTCGGTGACGCTGCGAACCGCGCCGCGCAGCACATCACCTTCGTTCAGTTCGGAGAAGCGCTGCTCCTTCACCTTCGCGGACTCTTCCTCGAGAACCACGCGGCGGTCGACGACGATGTCTTCCTTCGCAGTGTCGAGCTTCGTGATTCGGACTTTGACTTCCTGCCCGATCAGTTGCTCCATCTCGCCCTGATCGCGCGCGCCGCTACGGGAGGCGGGCATGAAAGCACGCGACCCTACGTCCACGCGCAGGCCGCCCTTCACCAACTCGGTGACGTGCCCGGCGATGGTGAGCTTCTGCTCGAACGCGTTTTCGAGCGAGCTCCAGTCCTTGGGACGTTCCACCTTGATCGTGGACAGCAGGTAATAGCCCTCTTCGTCGCGGCCAGTAACGGTCACCAACAGCGGATCGCCGGGTTTTAGGGCATCGTGTCCGGACGATTGCGCGGCGTCGAGTGGAAGAATCCCTTCCATCTTGCGGCCGACATCGACGTACACGTTGCCGTCACGGACCGTGACCACGGTGGCCTGCAGGGTTTCGCCGGGCCGGTGTTGCTGTTCGAACTGGGAGAGGATGTCGCCGAATGACGTTTCAGGCTCCGCAGTTTGAGTTGCGGAACCTTCGGGTGAAACTTTAGAGAGATCCGGCGGGCTTGCAGCAGAGTTCGGAGTCATTTCGTTGCGAGGATCTATGACCATTCTGTCACAATCACTTGTGAGATGGCAGGCGCACCGGTTCAACCACGGGCAAGCTGGAAAACTTATGTACGAGCCCAGGATTTCGTGTGGCTCCTGCTGTTCGCCGCGCTGGCCATCTTCGGCCCGGAACACACGTTTCAGACGATGTTTTTGCTCTCATGCCTGGCCGCTTTTCAGATCCTCGAATCCAAGATTCCCTGGTTGACCACGGACCGCGGAAATATCGCGGCCATCCTGGTGAAGCTGATGCTCGCGTACCTGCTGGTCGGCTATACGCACGGGATCGCAAGCGGATATTACTTCATCCTCCTGCTGCCTGTGATCTCGGCGGCAACCACACTGGGGCTGCTGGGTACCACGATATTCGTGGCGTCAGCTTCGGGGGCGTACCTCTCCTTCCTTCTATTTCTCGACTGGAAGCACGAGTACATCCCCGAGGATCAGATTCCGCAGCTTCTGCTACGCGTGGCGTTGCTGCCGTGGGTCGGATTTTTGACACAGCAACTGGCGAATGAGAACCGGCTGCGCGCGCGGAATTATCAGGCTGTGGCCGAGCAGCTTGCCACCGCAAATCGAAACTTACAGGAGGCCGAGGCGGCGGTGCGGAGGTCGGACCGGCTGGCGGCACTGGGACAACTGACGGCGGGGCTCGCTCATGAGCTGCGCAACCCGATCAGTACGATTCGCACGTCCGCGGAGATGCTGATGAAGACGGTGCCCGCGGAGAACGAAGTGGCGCGCGAGCTGGCGGGCTATATCGGCTCGGAAGTGGATCGCACGAACTCGCTGATCACGCGGTTCCTCGAATTCGCCCGCCCGCTGCGCCTGCGCCTGGATCAAAACGACATCGCCGCCTGTATCGATCGCGCGGTGACGCAAGTGGAGAAGCACACTCCGCCGCTCGAAGTGGGCATCTTCAAGAACTACTCGCCCGATGTGCGTCCGTTCCTGTTCGACACGGAGCTGATGGAGCGCGTGTTCTACAACCTGGTGCTCAACGCCGCGCAGGCCTCGCCCGCGAAGGGCGTGGTTACGGTGAAGACTCGCGCCGTTGAAGGCGAGGTGGAGATATCCGTGATCGACCGCGGCTCCGGCATCGATCCGAAACAGATGGAGAACATTTTCAACCCGTTCTTCACCACCAAGGCGGAAGGAGTGGGGCTGGGCCTGGCGATCGTTTCGAAGATCGTTGACGAGCACGGGGGACATATCCTGGTGGAGAGCCGTCCCGGTGAAGGAAGTGTGTTTCTGGTCTACCTGCCGGCGCGCCAAGAACCCCGATGAAGAACACGATTTTAGTAGTGGAGGATGAGGAGAAGTTGCGCCGCGTGCTGCAACTGCAATTGGAGGGCTCGGGATTTCAAGTGTTGCAGGCGGGCACGGCGGAACAGGGTCTGAAACTCGCCGAACAAGCGGAGCTGGTGTTGACCGATCTCAAGCTGCCGGGCATGGACGGTCTCGGTTTGCTGGCCGCATTGCGCCGTCAGAATTCGTTCACGCCGGTGGTGGTGATGACCGCGTTTGGCACGGTGGAGAACGCGGTGGAGGCGATGAAATCGGGCGCTGCCGATTTTCTGATGAAGCCGTTCTCGCTCGATCACCTGACCACGGTGGTTCAGAAGGCGCTCGAGATGCGATCGCTGCGCGCGGAAAATCAGGAGTTGCGGGAAGCGCTCGGGCACCGCTACGAATTCGACAACATTATCGGCCGCAGTCCTTCGATGCAGGAAATTTTCGCCACGGTTGCGCGAGTTGCGCCGACACGCGCGACGGTTCTGCTGGCGGGCGAAAGCGGAGTGGGGAAGGATTTGATTGCGCGCGCGATTCACCAGCACTCGCCGCGGCACGACCGGCCGTTCGTGAAGATCAACTGCACCGCGCTGCCCGAGAACCTGATGGAGAGCGAGCTGTTCGGGTACGAGAAGGGCGCTTTCACGGGAGCCAATATCAGCAAGCCGGGCAAGTTCGAGCAGGCCGACACAGGCACGGTGTTTCTGGACGAGATCGGTGATGTGCCGCCCTCGATTCAGGTGAAGCTGCTGCGAGTGCTTCAGGAGCGCGAGTTCGAACGGTTGGGTAGCAACAAGACGTTGCACATCGATGTGCGGGTGGTGGCGGCGACGAACGTCGATCTGCGCGCGGCGCTCGAGAACGGAACATTTCGCGAGGATTTGTATTACAGGCTAAACGTGATGCCGATTAATATTCCGCCTTTGCGCGAGCGCAAGGAGGATATCGCGGCGCTGGCCGAATACTTCGTTACGAAGCTCTCGGGCGAGATGGGCAGCCCGGCGACGACGCTGAAACCAGCGGCGATCCAGAAGCTGCTCAGCTATCACTGGCCGGGCAACGTCCGGGAATTGGAGAACGTGCTGGAGCGAAGTCTGGTGTTGGCCACTGGTCCGGCGCTCGATGCGGAAGACATCCGGCTGGACATGTCGCCGCGCGCGAGGCCGGTTGCGCAGACCGATCAGTTTCTGCCGGAAGGCATGTCGCTCGAGGACTACGAGCAGTCGATCATTCGCGAGGCGTTGAAGCGGGCGAATGGGAATAAGAGCCAGGCAGCGCGGCTGTTGGGGCTTACGCGGAATGCGTTGCGGTACCGCCTCACTCAGATGGGCATCGAGAGCTAATGGTTTAAGGCGGTGTCAGCGCCAGACTCACCAGGACAGCACCTCCAGGCTGGCGATTCTTCCGAAGTGGCGATCGCGAGTCGCCAGCGGCCACCCGTGCTGCACGGCGACAGCGGCGATCGAGATGTCGTTTTCGGGAATAGCGAGTCCGGCGTGCGCCAGCTCGGCCCGGATGCGCCCGTACTGTTCGCTGGTGTGCCCGTCTGTGCCGACGACGACCGCCGCCCGGAGAAAACGGCGCACCTGATCCAGGTGCTTCTCGCGGTGCGCCGAACGGAAGGCGCCATAGTAGAGTTCGCCCAAAACAACGGTGGATATGTACAACGCCGACGCGCTCTCCAACGACCGCTGGATGGCTGTGTCGCCGCGGAAATGATCAATGACGATGCTGGTGTCCAGCAGGACGCCGTTACCAGCCGGACTCATCGATGCGTTCGCAATCGTCTATGGCTTTGGCCCAATCGTCGGCCTCCGCATGCGTGAGGGCGCCGGCGGTGGCACGAAGCGCTTCGAGCCGCTCGGCATGGCTGGCCTGGCGCAGACGATGAATGTATGCGGCCGCTTCTTCCAGCCGCTCGGGCGGGAGGATTTTCAACTCCTCGACAATGGCGTCGATCGGTCTCATCGCGTTCGAGCATACCACGGCTTTTCGCTCTAAAGGCGGACGATCTTGTCCGACTTGAGACCCTTCAGCGCGTTTCGCGTATCCACGATCAGGTGCGCGGACTCGAGCAGCGCCTTACAATCGAAAGCTTTGTGGTCGGTGATGATCACCACGCAATCCGCCTTCGCCGCGGCCGCGTTCAAATCCTCAGAAAGCAACTGGCGATCATCAAGCTTCAGTACGGGAACGAAAGGATCGCTATACGTCACCTTCGCGCCGCGCTTCTCGAGCAGCAGGATGACATCGAGGGCCGGCGACTCACGCACATCGTCGATATTGCGCTTATACGCGACACCCGCGACATGGATATGCGAGCCCTTCAACGGCTTGGTGTGATCGTTCAGCGCGTTCTGAATCTTATCGACGACGAAGTGCGGCATCGAGCCGTTGATGTAGCCGGCCAGTTCAATGAAGCGCGCCTCGATGCCTGCCTGCTTGGTCTTCCACGACAGGTAGAACGGATCGATTGGGATGCAGTGGCCGCCCAACCCTGGGCCGGGATAAAACGGCATGAAGCCGAACGGCTTGGTGGCTGCGGCGTCGATCACTTCCCAAACATTGATGCCCATGCGATCGCACATCAGCGCCATCTCGTTCACCAGGCCGATGTTGATCATGCGGAACGTGTTTTCGAGCAGCTTCACCATCTCCGCGACGGACGTGCTCGACACAGGGACGACGGTTTCGAGCGCCTGCTGGTAGAGCAACGCACCCAACTCCGTGCAGGCGGGCGTGATTCCGCCAACGACCTTTGGGATGTTGATGGTTTGATATTTCGGATTGCCCGGATCGACGCGCTCGGGCGAGAAACACAGGAAGATATCGCGCCCGACCTTCAGGCCGCCCTCCTCGAGCATAGGCAGCAGCACCTCATCGGTGGTGCCGGGATAAGTCGTGGATTCCAGAATCACCAACAGACCGGGATGAGCGCACCTGGCAATCTCCTTGGCCGCCGAGATGACGAAGCTCATGTCCGGATCCTTGGTTTTGCGCAGCGGAGTGGGAACCGCGATGTTCACCGTGTCGAGTTCGGCGACCACTGAGAAATCGGTGGTGGCGCTGAACAGGCCGTTATCGACGTACTGCCGGAACGTCTCGGTGGGAACATCCTGAACGTAGGAGATGCCGGCGTTCAACTGCTCGACCTTGTGGGAAAGCACGTCGATGCCGGTCACTCTGAACCCGGCGCGCGCGAACTCGACCGATAGTGGAAGGCCGACGTAACCCAATCCGACCACGCCGACGCGCGCCGTCTTATTTCGAATCTTCTCCTGCAGCATCTCCGCCGCCGAAACCGCCGTCACTTGTTGCATGATTGATTACCGCCTGAAATAGTATTGGCCTGCGCCGATCAACTCCGCTGGTCCCGTCAGAAATCCGATTCCCTCTTCGACGCGAAAGTCGAGGTCCCCGGCCGGTGTCATCACGCGCACGGGGCTTTCCGCCAACTCGCGCAGAATCGCCGCGAACGCAGCGCCGGTTGAACCCGTCCCGGAACTCATTGTTTCACCCGCGCCCCGCTCCCAAAACCGGACGTCGATGGAATGCCGGTCCACCGGATGGACGAAGGATACGTTGGTTCGATGCGGGAACGCAGAGTGACTCTCGATTTTAGCGCCTAATCGCCGCCAGTCCAAACCGAAACCGTCCACAAAAACGGCGCATTGTGGATTTCCGACATCCAGAATCGTGACATCCAGAACATCGGTGCCGACGGGAAATGAGCGGCGTAGTTCTTCAATATTATATGCCGGACGGCCCATCTCCATCTCGAACCGGTAGCTGGAATCGATGAGGCGCAGCGTCTTCAGCCCTGCGCCGGTGAGGATGGTGACGCGATCGGACGCGGTTCCGTTCGCAACCAGGAGAGCCGCGGCGCAGCGCGTGCCGTTTCCCGAGAGCGCCGACGTGCTGCCGTCGGAGTTGAAAAGCTGAATGCGTGCGTGATGAGATGCGTCCGCAGACGGTTCGATGAGGATCCAGCCGTCGGCGCCGATGCCTGTGTGGCGGCCGCAGATGGCTCGAGCGATTTCGTCGCGGCCCTCGAGTGGAGCGTCCGCCGACCACGTGAGCAGAAAATCGTTCTTAGCGCCGTGGGCTTTGGTGAAAGGGATCTTGATCATGTTTCTCTGTGCGGCGATAGATCTCGACAGGCGGCGCGCCGGGGACCCTGATGCGTGCCGCGAGTGTGTACAAGTTTTTGGCCGCGGCGCGTGCAACGTCGCTGTCCGCAAATCCGAGCGCCCAAGCTTCGTGGAGGAACAGGCCGGGTCGTCTCTCCGCGGCCATCCACTCCGGGTTGTTGCCTTCGTGCAGAGTGCGCTCCAGTGGGACGGAGGCGGTCCGGAAGATGCCGGTGAGATCGCCGAACGATGTGAAGACGCCATCGTCCGGCCGGTAGTTCGCGGCCAGGTATGCGGCCGATTGCGTGGTCCACGCGCGGCGAGCTTCGGAGTTGACCTGAGATTCTTTCCACGTGATCCAGTTCTCGTGATCGGGAGAGAGCAGCCACGGCGCGGATGCGATGATCACGGTGATTGCAGCCGACGCGATTTGAAGCGTGCGGCGGCGCGTCACAGCAGCCAGCGCTGCGGCGGCGATCGCGAACAACGGCATCACCGCGGTGCCATAGCGCGTGTTGTAGTAGCTGTGCGGCCACAGTTGCGGCACGAAGATTTCGGCGCCGGGTCCGTGCAAGCTGATGACGTAAAAAAGCGGCGGCAACGCCAATAGAAGCACGGGCCACCACAGGCGCTTCGCCATTGAGGCGACAGTGCCCAGCGCCGCGATCCAGGCCAGCGGAGCTCCGGCACACAAGCGCGCGGCGGCCCAATAGTATTGGAACGCTTTGCCCCAATCCTGCTCGCCGGGATAACGCGCGACACCCGTGCGCATCGACCGTTCGTAGATGCCCTTCGCGGAATATGGTCCATTGTAGAACTCGAGCGGATTGCGGTAGAACCACCAGTTGTATGCAAGCCACGCCAACGGCGCGAGCGATGCCAGCGAACCGAACAACAGCACGGCGATCCAGCGCCGCCGGCCTCCAGTTATCAGCAGAAATGCTGCCACGAAAGGGATGAGGAACCAGCCTTCATACCGCGTGAGCGAAGCCATGTTCGAGAAAACCGCGGCGGCCAGTACCGCTCCGAGGGATCCAGTCTGTTGGAAGACGACCGTGCTGAGGAGCAGTCCGGCGAGCGCAGCGAAGAACACCGCCTCTGTCATCGGGATCGACTGGAGATAAAGAATGTTAGGATTCAGAGCGAAGACGGCTACGCTTGTGACGGCCGCGGCGGACGATGCGAATAGCCGCCGCGTGGCTGCATAGAACATCGCGCACGCCGCGACGAAAGCGCAACCGGAAGGCACGGCGCCCGCCAAGCCGGAGCGCCACCAATCGTCGTTGCGCACGAACGGGAGCATCAGCGCATGCGGCAATGGCAGCCACGCTGTCCCGAACTGATCGATCCCGGGCGTGCGGGAATCGACGATGCGCCGCGCGATATTGAGATGCGCCTCGGCATCGCCAAAGTACAACGTGCAGCCGTGCGATTGAACCCACCAGATCGCGGCGGCGCTGACAACTGCGGCGCACAACACGACCGCCGCGAGCTCGTTGCGGGCCACCTCAGAACTCGGTGAAGCGGCGGAACTCTTCGAAGCGCTCGTCCACTTCGGAGCGCGTAAGGGTGCGGAAACGATCGACGCCGAACTGCTCGCAACAGAAGCTGCCCATGACGGAGCCATAAATCACGGCACGATGTAAATGTTTCGGATCAACGTGATCGGCTTTGAGATCGAAGCCGCACTGCGCGAGGTAACCGATGAAACCGCCCGCGAAACAATCGCCCGCCCCGGTGGGATCGAATACATCGTCCAATAAATATCCCGGAACCATGAAGTGAGCATTCTCGCGGAACAGGATCGCTCCGTATTCGCCGCGCTTGATCACGACGGTGTTCGGCCCCATGTCGAGAATGGCCTGCGCGGCGCGCCTCAGATTGTTCTCGCCCGAGAGCAGACGGGCTTCGCTGTCGTTGACCAACAGAAAATCCCAACCCTTCAGAGTCTCGAGCAATTCGTGGCGAAAACCGGTGATCCAATAGTTCATCGTGTCGCCGCCGGCCAGCCGCAGGCCGTTCATCTGATCGCGGACGTTCCGCTGCAGCGCGGGTTGAATATTGCCCATCAGCAGGTACGGAAGCGGTTTGGAGCTAGTGGGCACCTTCGGGTTGAAGTCAGCAAAAACGTTCAGGTCGGTCTGGAGCGTGGTGCGGTCGTTCATGTCGTCGGAATAAACGCCCGACCAAAAAAATGTTTTCCCGGAAACGTGCTCCAAGCCTTCGAGATCGATGTTACGGCTCGCGAGGAAACGCTCGTCTTCAGGGTCAAAATCGTCACCGACAACGCCGATGATGTGGGTGCGGGTGAAGTAACTGGCCGAAAGAGCGATGTAAGTGCAGGCGCCGCCCAACATGCGATCGCGCCGTCCGTGCGGCGTCTGAACGCAATCGTAGGCGACGGATCCAACCACGACAAGAGACATATAGTTCGATTGTAGCGGGCTGCCTCTACGAATACGGAAAAAATGCGGGATCGATCTTTGCGCGCGCGCCGCTTGCCTCAGCGATTCTCGCGATCAAGCGGTTCCGCAACTCCCCCGACAACGCCGCATAGGGAGCGCGGCCGGCCAGATTGACGTGCTGATATGGGTCGGCGTTGAGATCGTAAAGCGTGTAATCGGCGTACAACTCGCTCGATGCGACAGGTTTCCATCCAGGGAGCTTCGGCGCGGCAGCAGCATAGGTATACCGCGGCGTCCGCAAGCCGCGTCCGGTGATGAACTCGCTCATCTCGAAGTAGACCTCGTTGGGCCAGCCTTCCACGTTGCGGTCGAGTAACGGCCGGAAGCTGCGGCCTTGCATGGACCTCGGGACTTCGACGCCCGCGGCGGCCAGCAGCGACGGCGCGAAATCGACCTGGCTGACCAGTTCGGGAATTTGAAGCGAGCGGTTGAACCCCGGGCCTTCGACGATCAGCGGGATGTGGATGGAACTCTCGTGCGGGCTGCGCTTGTACTCGGAATTGCGCGTCTTGAAGTGGCAGGAGTGATCGCTGGTGAACATCAGGATCGTGTTCTTATCGAGCCCCGTTTCGGCGAGCGTCTTGCGGATCGATCCCACCGTCTCGTCCATCTTGGCGACGCATCTGTAGTAATCGGCGATCTGGCTGGGCCATGAACCCGGCAGCGGGCGCAGATCCTGGGGGATGAAGGGATCCTTATAGCGGCCCGCGTATTCCTTCGGCGGCACGAAGCTGTCGATGTCGTTCTGATGATGCACTTCGAGGTACGACAGCGTGAGGAAGAACGGAGATTTCGCCGATCGCAGGAAATCGCTCGCCCGCCGGGTCATGAAGTCGGTGCGGTAAACGCCCGAGAAGTGGATGGGCTTCCCCGCATTATCGAACAGGTCGCCTTCATACGGGTGCGACGTAAACTCGAGCGCATTCGCGCCTTCCCAGAGATCCGCGAATCCGCCGCGGTGTTGTGGAGCGACGGCTCCCGCCGAGTTCGGGCCGCCCGGCGCGAGATGCCACTTGCCCATGTAGTTGGCCGAGTATCCGGACTGTCGCAAAACGCCGGCCAGCGTCGTGGCGTTCTCGGGCAAGCCGATACCATTGCGCCAAACGCCGTGGCGGCTCGGATACTGGCCGGTGAAGATGCTGGCGCGGGCGGGCGCGCACACCGGCTGGTTGCAGAACGCCGAGCGGAACATCACGCCGCGCTGCGCCATGCTGTCCAGGTTGGGCGTGAGATTCATCGGGTTCAACCCCATCGCGCCGATGCAATCGTGGCGAAACTGATCGGAGATGATCAGCACGATGTTCGGCTGTTGGACACGCTGGGGCGGCAACGGGGCGGCCGCGATTGCAGGCGCCGCTTTCAACAAATGTCTGCGCGTCATTTGCTTGCCGGCTCTGGTGCAAGCGTGACGGCTGGCACATTCTGATCGCGCACCAGCTTGTTGAACGCCGCCAGATCGTCCTTGAGCAGCCGTTCCATTTGCGTCAACTGCGCGTTCGCTCGCGTCGCGAGGTCCTCGAACACCATTTGCGATTGCTCGGTGGGAGCGATGTCGGTGTTCGCCACCGTTCCAGCCAGAGCGGCCAGCTTGTTGTTCAACTTGATCGGATAATTCAGCGGATCCTGGCTGCTGCGATTTTTCGTCTGATACAACTCCTCTTCTACCGCGGTCAGACGCTTGGTCAGGCTCTGCGCCGCTTCGGCAACGGTCTTGTTCGAGCTCTTAGAGTACGGCTCCAACTGCCGCTTGGCGTCGCGAATGCGCACCACGCCCTGATTGGCTTGCGACAGCTTATCGCGGATCTGCATCGACAGCGCGAGTTGGGCGGCGAAATCGCGGGGCGTTGTCTGCGCTCGCGGGTCCTTCTTTACCTCGAAGCTCTCGGTTTGAGTCGTACCGTTCACCGTCAGCCTCACCTGATATTGTCCAGGCACAACCATCGGCCCGTTGAGATTCCCGGCCCACATGATCAGGTTGGGGAATCCGGTGGCGTCCGGATAACGCAGGTTCCAGACAAACCGGTTCATGCCGGGTTCGACAGGCGCGCGCGTTGGAGCCTGCGGGCGCCGCGGACCTTCGTCCTCCTCCGCGGTCATGCCCGCCTGCTCCGCCTCGCGCGGGACCTGCTTGCTCGACACGGTGCGAATTACTTTGCCAGTGCTGTCCAGAAAATCGAGCGTGAGGTCGCCAGTGGGCTTTTCCTTCAGCCAGTAATACACGACAACACCCGGCGCCGGATTCTGACCGCCCGCCGTGGGCCGGCCAAAGCCGCCTCCGCCCGCCAAACGATACGCCGGCTTGGGCTTCAACAATCGCACCGGTTCGTTGCGCATCGAATCGTCGATCTGCCGGACGGAGGCGAGATCGTCCAGCACGTAGAACGCGCGGCCCTGAGTAGCGACTACGAGCTCGTCCTCGCGCTGGTGAAACGCGATGTCCGAGATAGGAACGGCGGGGATGTTCAGATTGAACGCACGCCACGATCCTCCGTCATTGTTTGAAACGTAAAGCGCGGTTTCCGTTCCCGCGATCAGCCACCCGCGGCGGTGCGGATCCTCGCGAATCACCCGAGTGAACGCGGCGGAATCGATGCCATTGACGATCTTCGTCCATGTCTTACCGTAATCGGCGGTCTTGAACAGATAGGGATGAAAATCGTCGAACTTGTACGCGGTCGCGGCCATGTAGGCCGTTCCGGCATCGTGCGGCGAAGCCTCGATCGAATTAATCTGAATCCAGTCGGGCATTCCCTTCGGCGTGACATTTGCCCAATTCTTGCCGCCGTCGCGGGTCACATGCACGAGCCCGTCGTCCGATCCCGTCCAGATCACGCCCTTCTGCAGCGGCGATTCGGCGACCGTAAAGATCGTGTCGTAGTATTCGACCCCGCTGTTGTCTTTGGTGATGGGACCGCCCGCCGGCCCTTGTTTCGATTTATCGTTGCGCGTCAGATCGCCACTGATCGGCTTCCAACTCTGGCCCTCATCGGTGCTCGTGAACAGCAGGTTGCCGCCCGCGTAGAGCAGCTTCGGATCGTGCAAGGAGAACAGCAGCGGATAGTTCCACTGGAAGCGGTACTTCATCGCTTCAACGCCCGCGCCCATCGGATTGTCGGGCCACACGGTGACGTTGCGCGTGCTTCCGGTCCGGTGATCGTAGCGCGTCAACAAACCATCGTAGGAGCCCGCGTAGACGATATTGGAATCGTGCGGGTCGGGCGCGATCCAGCCGCTTTCGCCTCCGCCGACGTCCCACCATTCGCGCTCAGTGATCGCGCCTCCATCGCCGCGGCTCGCGATGCGCACTGTCGTGTTGTCCTGCTGCGCGCCGTAGATGTTGTATGGAAAATCCTGGTCGAGCGCAACGCGATAGAACTGCGCCGTCGGCTGATTGTCCTCGGTGGACCAGGTCTTGCCGCCATTGAAACTGACTTGCACGCCGCCGTCGTTGGCCTCGATCATGCGGGCCGAGTCGTTCGCCGCAATCCAGAGATCGTGATTGTCGCCGTGCGAAGTCGGGATCGGGTTGAACGATCGCCCGCCGTCATTCGAACGATAGAAGCCGGTATTCAGGACGTAGACTGTGTCCGGCGCGATCGGGTCGGCGAGGATGTGTGTGTAGTAAAAGGCGCGCTGCCGCAGGTTGCGCTGTTCATTGACGCGCGTCCAGGTTTTCCCGGCGTTCTCGGAGCGGAACACGCCGCCCTCCTCGGCTTCGACGATGGCCCAAACGCGCTCGGGATTCGCCGGTGAGACCGTAACGCCGATGCGTCCGATGATGCCTTTGGGCAGACCCTGATTGCGCGTAATCTCGGTCCATGTCTCGCCCGCGTCAGTGGATTTGAACAACCCGCTTCCCGCGCCGCCGCTGTCTAATGTCCAAGGTTTGCGCATCACTTCCCACAACGATGCGTAAAGCACGTTGGCGTTGCCCGGATCGACAGCCAAGTCGATCGCGCCCGTCTTGTTATTGCGGAAGAGAACCTTGCGCCACGTTTTGCCGCCGTCGATAGATTTGAACACGCCGCGATCGTCATTGGGTCCCGACATGTGTCCCAGCGCAGCCACCCACACGATATCCGGATTCCTGGGATGAACTCGCACGCGGCCGATTTGCTGCGTGTCGGCGAGACCAATGTGTGTCCAGGTCTTGCCCGCATCGAGCGACTTGTACACGCCATCGCCATGCGCGGCATTCCCTCGAATGCAGCCCTCGCCCATGCCTACGTAGATGACATTCGGATCTGAGGCAGCCACGGCGATGGCTCCCACCGAGCCCGTTTTGAAGTGAGTGTCCGAGATGGGTTCCCAGCGCGCGCCGCCATCGGTCGTCTTGAAAACTCCGCCGCCGGTACCGCCGAAATAATATACGAAGGGTTGCGAGGGCACGCCCGCGACCGCGACGGAACGGCCGCCCCGGAACGGCCCGATCAGGCGAAATTTGATGTCCTTCAACGGGTCGGGTATCGTCGTCTGGCCGAAGCCGGCAACGCCGAGACACAGGAACGAAATCAGTACGCGGGTGGGTGAAGGCAATCGCACTCTCCTCTTGCGTTCAGGTCGCAAGAAAAGAATGGTATCAGATGAGAACTTAAAGGAGGGGAAGGCAGGCCGGAGAGGCCCGCCGGGTTACGCGACTTTCTGAACTTTGCCGTTCTTGATGCAGGACGTGCAGACTTTGATCCGCTTGTTCGCGCCCTTCACCACAGCGCGAACGGTCTGCAGGTTGACGTTCCAGCGGCGGTTGGTTACGTTGTGGGCATGACTGATGCGGTGGCCGAACATGGGACCTCGACCGCACAGTTCACAATTCTTCGCCATCTTACTGACACACTCCTCGATTCGATTTACACAAGTTAGTTTAACACAGGCTAATCGACGCGCACTTCATCGCCCGCCTTCAAACCGGAGAGCACAGCGGTGTGCGTGAAGCTTTTCTTGCCGGGCTTGACTTCGCGTTTCTCGAAACGATCGCCGGATTTCACCTGGACGAAGAATTTGCCGTTCTCTTCCTGAATTGCGCCCGATGGCACCTGCACTTGGTCCGGAACGGTTTCGAGAACTACGTCGCAGTGTGCCGACAGATCGGGAATCAGCCGTGGGTCGGAGCCTTCGATCTGCACGCGCACGGGTACCGCGCGAATATAGAAATTCTGGCGGAAGCCTCCGACGGCGAGGGCACCGATGCTATAGACCTTGCCGTTGAATTTCATCTCCGGGAAGGCGTCGAAGCCAACGCTGGCAAATTGATTCAGGCGAAGATCGCCGCTGTCGGACTGGCTGACCGAACCTTCCACTTGCATGCCGCGAGCGTCCACCACTTTCAGGATCTGCTGGCCGGGGTACACCTGATCGCCCTGACGGATTTGCGCCATTTCGCCGCCGCGGAAGACCGACGACATGACCACCAAACCGGCCATAGGTGCGGTGATGGTGTACTTCAGCAGATCGTGCGCGTGCCGGCCCATGTGCCTTCTGTGCCGTTCCAGCGTGAGTTGCAGAATACGCAATTCGGCTGTTTGCGAAGCTTTGCGGAACGCGACATCGTTTTGCTGCTGCTTGTAGCGCGCCTCGGCTTCGTCCACAGAGAGCTTGAGTAACTCGCGCTCGATGTCCGTCTTCACCTCGCCAGCCGAGAAGTCGAGCTTGGCTTTATCGAGTTGAGATTTGGCCACGCGCAAGGTCTGCTGCATGTTTTCCCACTCGACCTTTTGTTCGGCCTGACGCTTTTGCACATCGTTGGACGCGGCAGCAATCGTGTCGTTCAGATCGTCGATGTGATCCTGTGCCGCTTGCGCGTCGAGACGCGCGAGAAGTTGTCCTTTCTTGACGTACGAACCGGAGTTTGCCAGGTCGAGTAGCACCAGCGATCCGCGGCTCTCGGCCCCACGCAACAAAGGCGCTGTGACATTCGCGAAATTGCGAGCCGAAGTTTGGCCGGAAATGCGCAGCGTGATTTGAAGCGGTCCGGCAAACGCCTGCGTCGTTCGGACCGCGGCCGTAGGACCGGGCGTTACAGGCGCTTTGTGCATTGAACGGTACAGCGCGATGGCGCCGCCGATCACCACCAGGCACGCAAGGATCCAGATCCACGCGCGTGATCTGCTGGGCGGAGCGGGGCGTTTGACAGGCGCCAATTTGGCCGGGGAAAACGGTGGCGGCGCTACGGGGCTCGCGGACATAGGGGTCTTCTAACAGGATACTAGACAAGGGCGGGTTACGGAAACCGAAGTTGCCACGGGCGTGGGTGCGAAGTCGGCCATCACTCGGGATCTTTGATACGAGCGTCGGATTCGGCTCGCAAGCGTGCTACCCAGGCGTCTGAGCCGTCCTTCAGTTCCGGATGATCCTCGTCCTTCCAAATAGGCTCGGAACTCGCGAATATTTCCAGAAGGCGGCGACGCTCCAACTCTCGTCGAACCAAGTCAGCGAGGAACGCACTTCTGTGCCGCGCACCCACGAGCTTGTCAATTTCTTCGATGAGATCGTCCGGCAAAATGACGTGTGTTCTGCTCGTTCGCATGGCCGTTCCCAATCATGGATTTCTACCACCCTTTTGCTTGGATGATCGGCCGGTTTCCATAGCCGTTCTGATCTCACGCATGGTGATTTTGTCGGCGCCCTTCTTGGCCGCGTCTTTCCGGAATTCATCCATGGTCCGCTTCAACTCGGCTATCCGGCCGATTGGCTATCTTCCGCCTGTTGGATGTAGCGTGTGAACGCTGCCTGAAGCAGGTCCATGGACGTGTCGTCGCCTCGCTTATTTGACCACGATGTTCACCAACTTATCCGGGACCACGATCACTTTCACAACTTGCTTGCCCGCCACGAACGACTGCACCTTAGGCTCAGCTAGCGCCAGACGTTCCAATTCGGCGGCCGTGGTCCCGAAAGGCGCACTGATGCGCGCGCGGAGTTTGCCGTTTACCTGAACCGGGATCTCGGCTGCTTCCTCCTTCGCTAACTCCTCATCAAACGTCGGCCATTGGTGGCGGAACACCGGACCTTCATGCCCCAACTGTTCCCAGAGTTCCTGCGCCATGTAAGGCGCGAACGGCGCGAGCAGCAGCGTCAAGTCGTCGAGCACAACGGGCCGGGACGCCGCGGTCATTCCATCCTTCACCTCATATAACTCGTTCACCAGTTCCATCAGCGCCGCTATCGACGTGTTGAAATGCCAGCGATTGTCAAAATCGCCGGTCACTTTCCGCACCGTCTGATGCAGCTTGCGCAACGCCCGCCGGTCTTCCGGAGTGGGATTGTCCGCCTCACCGTGAACACGCTCAGCCGCGCCGGTCACCAGCCTGTAAACGCGCTCCAGAAAGCGGCGCTGGCCTCCAACGGCCGACTCCTGCCACTCCATGTCCTTCTCGGGCGGCGCGGCAAACAGCACGAACAAGCGGCACGTGTCGGCGCCGTACTTGTCCACCATGTCCTCGGGATCCACCACGTTGCCTTTGGATTTCGACATCGCCGTGCCGTCCTTCAGCACCATGCCTTGGGTGAACAGATTCCGCGCGGGCTCGCTGTTTTCGATCAGGCCCATGTCGCGCATCACCTTGGTCCAGAAACGCGAGTAGATCAGATGCAAAATGGCGTGGGTGACGCCGCCAATGTATTGATCGATCGGAAACCACTGGCCCGCTTTGGCCCGATCGAAAGGCGCGGCATCGTTGCGCGCATCGCAGTAGCGGTAGAAATACCACGACGAATCGACGAACGTATCCATCGTGTCCGTCTCACGCCGCCCCTTGCCGCCGCACTTCGGGCAATCGACGTTTAAGAACTCAGGCACATTTTCGAGCGGCGAGCGCCCCTTGCCCGTGATCTTGACGTTGGCCGGCAGCACGACCGGAAGCTGGTTCTCGGGAACAGGCACGATCCCGCACGCCTCGCAATGAATCACCGGAATCGGCGTTCCCCAATAGCGCTGCCGCGAGATGCCCCAGTCCTTGATGCGATAGGTTGTGGCAGCCTTGCCGAATCCGTTCTGTTCGGCGAACTCGGTCATCTCTCTTTTCGCCAATGCGCTCGGCAGCCCCGACCATTGGCCGGTATTCTCGGTGATCCCGTAATCGCCGTACGCCTCGCTCATCTTCGAGACATCCGGGAGTTCGCCATCGACGGGCCGGATCACCGGACGAATCTCGATGCCGTACTGTTTGCAGAATTCGAAGTCGCGTTGATCGTGAGCAGGCACGGCCATGATCGCGCCCGTGCCGTAGCTCATCAGAACGAAGTTGCCAATCCAGATCGGCACCCGCTCGCGGCTGTATGGATTGATGGCATACTCGCCGGTGAACGCGCCCTCCTTTACCAGATCGCTCGGCTCCTTGCGAGCGCGTGAGTCGATCATCGCTTTCACGCGCTCCTTCAGATCGGGAGCGTGCATGCCTTCCACCAGCGGATGTTCCGGCGCGAGGATCACGCACGTTGCGCCATAGATCGTGTCGACGCGCGTAGTGAAAACGCGAACCGTTCCGCCGCGCTCCAAGCCGAAATCGAGCTCCGCGCCTTCGGACCGGCCGATCCAATTGCGCTGCATCGTGAGGACGCGCTCGGGCCAACCGCCTTCCAGACGCTCGTAGGTGTCGTCCAGCAGTTCGCCCGCGTAATCGGTGATCTTCAGGAACCATTGGTCGAGCGCGCGCTGCTCGACGGGAGTCGTTTCGTGGCGCCAGCAGCAGCCGTTAACAACCTGTTCGTTGGCCAGCACGGTGCCGCATTCCGGACACCAGTTCAGCAGCGCCTGCTTGCGATAGGCCAGCCCGCGTTCCAACATCTTCAGGAAGAACCATTGATTCCATCGGTAATACTCGGGCTCGCACGTCGCAAATTCGCGCTTCCAGTCGTACGCAAATCCCATGCGGATCATCTGCTGCTTCATGACAGCGATGTTCTCGATCGTCCATTCGCGCGGATCGCGGCCACGCTTCAAAGCGGCATTTTCAGCGGGCAATCCGAACGCGTCCCAACCCATCGGGTGCAGCACATCGTAGCCGCGCATCCACATGTAGCGGGCCAGCGCATCGCCGATCGAGTAGTTGCGGACGTGGCCCATGTGCAGATGCCCGCTGGGGTACGGGAGCATCTCGACGACGTAATATCGCTGCCGCCCGGGCTGGGCATCGCTGGCATACAGATCGGGATCGTTCTTCCAGCGATCGTGCCATTTCAGTTCGATTTCTTGGTGGTCGTATTCCGGCATAGGGTCTTCAGCATTTCGACGTTTCGCAGATCGTCGCCCTCGTTGTCGTATGGCGTTTCCGCGATGAAGGCCTTCCCGCGGAGCTTTGAATGGG
The DNA here is from genome assembly GCA_038322705.1 of Bryobacterales bacterium. GTDB lineage: Bacteria > Acidobacteriota > Terriglobia > Bryobacterales > Bryobacteraceae > TMP-7. The sequence continues at coordinate 54,895 of JBBQGC010000024.1, forward strand.
ATAGGATTCGACGAAACCCGCCTTTTCCAATATAGCCTTCACCAATGTGCGTATGACGATCGACGCGCGATCCGAGAGGAGTTTTCGAATCGTTGGCGTGGATGACGGGGATATTTTCCAGACCGAGGATCGCATCGAGCAGCCGCACAGTTTCGCGCAGACCCGCCGCGCTCGCGACGTCGTAACCGGAAGCCAGACAGTGACACGTATCGATACAGAACCCGATATCGAGATCGGTGAACTCGGCCGCGTGCTCGCGCATCACCGCGAGTTCTTCGAAACGGGAGCCCATCGCATTTCCCGACCCCGCCATATTCTCCAGCAGCACTTTCAGCCCTTTCGTGTTCAGGCCTCGCGCGGCCTCGCCGAGCGACCGGCAGAACGTGTGTATGCCCATCTCGATGCCGTGGCCTTTGCAATTGCCGGGATGCGCGACCAGGTATTGCGCCCCGATCGCCAGCGCGCGTTCGAGTTCGCCGCGAAATGCCGCGATCGATTTCGCTCGCAGATCCTCATCGCACGAACCGAGGTTGATCAGGTAGTTATCGTGAATGACGAGCGGAGTGAGGTCGTGCTTGGCGCGCGCTTTGGCCAGCAGTTTGACCGCGAGCGGATCGGGCGGCAGGGCGCGCCACATGCGCGCGCTGGCTGAGAATATCTGGAACGTATTGGCGCCGATGCGGGCCGCCGTCAGTGCAGCTTTCTCGAGCGAACCCGAGATCGACGTGTGAATGCCGATTCGCAACCTACATTTTAGGGGAGAAGCCGATCTGGCGAGCAGGGTTGAAGGCGAGATGATGCCAAGTCATCAGCACTGTACAACCCGTGTTCAGCAAAACAATCGGCCGCGTGCACGCATCGCAGAGTAGGGACGGCCAAGATGCAATGAATGCGCGGCGAGTCTCCATGGATTACAATTGCAGGAATTCGGCGTGATTCAGGGACAGGAGTCACCACATGAAGAAAGCCGCGGAAGCCGATTCATCACCCTCCGGGAACGCGGAAGGGCAGCTCGAGAGTTTCATCGAGAAGTTCGATCCGGCCAACCAGACGCTCATCCGTTCAACACGGAAGACTTTGCGCAAGCGCCTCCCCAGCGCCAACGAACTGGTCTACGACAACTACAACTTCTTCGTAATCGGGTATTGCGCGACCGAGCGCCCTTCCGATTGCATCCTGTCCATTGCCGCCGCCGCGAACGGAGTCGGACTCTCGTTCTACTACGGCGCCGCGCTCCCCGATCCGCACAAGTTGCTGCTCGGCAGCGGCAAGCAAAACCGCTTTATCCGGATCGAGTCTGCGGCAACGCTGGCGCGTCCGGAGGTGGACGAACTGATAGCGGCTGCTGTCGCCCAAGCCAAGACCCCGCTTCCGGCCGGTGGCAAAGGCCAATTGATCATCCGGATGATCTCTGATAAACAGAGACCGCGCCGGCGCTCAGCCAACTAGCACGACGCTCAGCTTTCCAGAATGACGAACGCCATCCCTTGCTCCGCGGTATGCGTCAGCGACAATGAGACGCTCTTTACACCGAGCTTCCCGGCCACTTCAGCGCCGCGTCCGTGGAACAGCAATGTTGGCTTCCCCGATGGCAGATTCGCAACTTCGAAATCGTGCCACGTGATGCCGCCGCCAGCCCGTTCCGATCGCCCTCATTCCGGCTTCTTTGGCCGCAAACCGCGCGGCGTAACGTTCGTATCTGTTCGCCTTCCGCTCCACGTAGGCGATCTCTCGCGCCGTGTAGATCCAGTCGCTAAACTTCTGTCCGAAACGCTCGATCGAGTGCCTGGTGCGGGCGACCTCGCACGGATCGATACCCGCCCCGACAATCACGATTCGCCCCGCACTCCCATCGAATAGTGCACGACGGCCCGAAGGTTGTATTTAAAGCGGTGTGTCCGCCGAGATCCGCATAGGCACCTCCGGATCACTACAAGCACTGGCGCGGGCCGTTTTATCCCGAACGAGCCAGCAGACTGACCGCGAGCGGATCGGGATTGGCCGCGCGCCACATGCGCGGACTCGCCGAGAAGATCCGAAACGTATTGGCGCCGATGCGGGCCGCGGTCAGCGCAGCTTTCTCAAGCGAACTCGAGATGGACGTGTGAATGCCAATTCGCGATCTACAGTTTAGGCTGGACTATGGCGAACTCACCAGCCAAGCGCCGCTTGCTTGAAGATCCGCCGCCCGGCGGAGCGCAACGAATCCGCCATGGGCCTGGCGAATTCGATTTCGGCGATTTGCGCCTGCCTGCGCTCGATCCGCCACATGCCGTCGTCATTCTGATTCACGGCGGGTTTTGGCGCGCCACCTACGATCTGGAATACATGGGGCATGCCGCCGATCGATTGACTGCTGCGGGTTGGGCGACGTGGAACATTGAGTACCGGCGCGTTGGACACAACGGCCGGGGTTATTCCGGCATGTTGGACGACGTGGCTCGCGCTTCGGAACACGTGGCCAGTATCCCCGGGCTCGACGTTTCGCGCGTGGTCGCGGCCGGCCATTCAGCGGGCGGTCACCTCGCGTTGTGGCTGGCCACTTCGAAACGCGGTGTGCGATTATGCGGCGCGGTGTCGCTGGCGGGGGTGGCCGACCTCGGCGGCGCTTGGGAACTGGGCCTCGGCAACGGCGCGGTGGGCGAGTTCATCGGTGGTAGCCCGCGCGACGTGCCGGAGCGGTTCCAGGCCGCTTCCCCGATCCAGAACCTGCCCTGTCACACACCAACCCGGCTCATTCACGGCGATGCGGATGAAAGCGTCCCGGTGGAAATTGCCGCGCGATTCGAAGCGGTGGCTGTGGCGGCGGGCGACGATTCCCGGCTCATACGCATGGCTGGCGCAGGCCACTTTGAGCCTGTCGATCCGGACGCGCGGGAGTGGCCAATCGTCGAGAGCACAATCGGGGAACTGTTAAGCTGATCTTCATATATGCTGCACATTCCGCTGTTGCGCAAAGGGGTGGCGTACCGCAGTCTCGACATCGTGCGCACTCCGCACTACAGCACCCGCGAGCCGTTCGTTGAAATCAGTCAAGCCAACGCCGGGCTGATTCGGCGCGACCTGCTGGACCAGCACTCGGCCAAGCGCGCGCTGGCGGAGATCCCGGTCGCGGATTTGATCGCCATCTGCAAGCGCGCCGCAACGCATTTTCTCGAAGGCGAACTAGCCGTGGGAGACGATTCGCAAACGCCGGAGGACTACGTCCGTCAGGTCTCGGCCACCACCGGGCTGCCGCATAGTCTGGTGCGCCGCAACATGGGCAAGATGCATGGCGTGCTGGCCGAGATGGAGCAGGTGCTGCGCGGGCTGACTCGCAATTTGGATTTGAGCGTTCTCGATTCGGGATACGGTTCGGACCGGGGCACGGCTGTCAGCTTCTTCCCGCGCGCGGAATCGTTGGGAGCGGTGCTTCCGAACAATTCGCCGGGTGTGCACTCGCTGTGGATCCCGGCGTTCGCGATGAAGATGCCGCTGGTGCTGAAACCGGGCAGTGCGGAGCCGTGGACGCCGTATCGAATTATCCAGGCGCTCATCCAGGCCGGAGCTCCGCCCGAGGTGTTCAGTTTTTACCCGTGCGATCATGCCGGGGCGGGCGAAATTCTGCGCCATTGCGGCCGCGGAATGGTGTTTGGGGATGTCGCCTCTACGCGTGTGTGGAAGAACGATTCTCGCGTCGAGGTCCACGGGCCGGGCTACAGCAAGATCCTGATCGGCGAGGACGAGATCGAGAATTGGGAACGTTACCTCGACGTGATGGCCGAATCGGTTGCCGGAAATAGCGGGCGGTCGTGCGTGAACGCGTCGGGCATTTGGGTGCCGCGGCATGGACGCGAAATCGCCGAAGCCCTCGCCCAGCGGCTTGCGGGCATCGTCCCGATGAAAGCCGAGGACCCGCATGCTCAACTCGCGCCATTTGCCGATGGCAAGGTGGCCGCGCGCATTTCCGCGATGATCGACGCCGACCTCCATCAGCCCGGCGCCACCGACTATAGCGCCCGTCATCGCGGTCCCGATCGCCTGGCGCAGTTCGACAACGCGTCCTATCTGCTGCCCACGGTGGTTCACGCAACGCCGGATCATCCGCTCGCGAATCGCGAATTTCTGTTCCCGTTTGCGAGCGTGGTGGAGATCGACATGAACGACGTACCGGAAGCGCTCGGTCCGAGCCTGGTGCTGACGGCCATCACCAACGATGCGGCACTGCGTCACCGGCTGCTATCGACGCCGCTCTCCGGACGCCTGAATTTCGGTCCGATCCCGACAGGCCAGATCAGTTGGGACCAGCCGCACGAAGGCAATCTCTTCGACCATCTGTATGCGCGGAGGGCGTTCCAGGCCGCCTGACCATGCGCATTCTGCAGATCACGGCCGGAGCCGCGGGCATGTACTGCGGCAGTTGTTTGCGCGACAACGCGCTTGCCGCCGAACTGCTGCGCCAGGGGCACGATGTCACGCTGGTCCCGCTATACACGCCGACGCTGACTGACGAAGCCAACGTCAGCGCCCACAAAATCTTCTTCGGCGGCATCAGTGTTTATCTCGAGCAACACTCGGCCCTGTTCCGGCATACTCCGTGGCTGGTGGACAAGTTGTGGGATTCTAACTTCGCATTGAAAGCCGCCGCACGCAGCTCCATCCCGACGAACCCGAAACTGCTGGGCGAGTTGACGGTATCCATGCTGCAAGGGCGCGACGGCAGACAGCGCAAGGAACTGGACAAGCTGGTGATGTGGTTGCGCAGCCGGCCGCTGCCCGACATTGTCGTGCTGCCCAATTCGATGCTGATCGGTTTGGCGGGACCTATTCGCAGCGCGCTGAAGGTTCCCGTGTGCTGCACGCTGCAAGGTGAGGATCTGTTTCTCGATGGACTGGAAGCACAGTATCGCTCCGCATCATTGGCTTTGATTCGTGCTCATTCCGAAGATGTGGATCTGTTCCTGCCCGTGAGCGGATACTATGCGGAGTTCATGGCGGGATATCTCGGTCTGCGTCGCGACCGCCTCGAAGTGGTGCGATTGGGAATCAATACGGAAGGCTATGCACGAGGCCCTGAGCGGCCGCACTCGCCGTTCACCGTGGGCTACTTCGCGCGCATCGCACCCGAAAAAGGTCTGCACTTGCTGGCTGAAGGGTATCGCCAATTTCGCGCGCGTTTTCCTGAACTCGAGTGCCGCCTGGAGGCCGCCGGATACATGGGGCCCGAACACAAACCGTATCTGGCCAGTATCGAGCGGCAGTTTGCCGACTGGGGCTTGGCGGATGAGTTCCGCTATCGAGGCGCCGTGGACCGGGCCGGCAAGATCGCATTTTTGCAGAACGCCAGCGTGCTCAGCGTCCCCGGTCATTACGCGGATCCGAAAGGGATCTACGTGTTGGAAGGCATGGCTTGCGGAGTGCCTTTCATTCAACCCGATCACGGCGCGTTCCCGGAATTGAGGGAACGAACCCAGGGCGGAGTTTTGGTGAAACCGGACGATCCCGCCAGCCTCGCCGACGCGTTGGGACTGTTGGCCGCCGATTCTCAACTTCGCGCCCGCCTGGGGGCAAATGCTTTCGAGGGAGTGCGCAGGCATCACACGGTGAGTCACATGGCCGAGTCCGCCGTGGCCGCGTATACACGCGTGTTGGCGGTTGCCGCCTGATGTTGAGCGCGCGCGGCATCGTCAAATCCTATTCCACGCCGCGCGGCGATGTGGCCGTGTTGAGCGGAGTGAGCCTGGACATCCAGCGTGGAGAGGCTGTGTCCATCATGGGGCCGTCGGGCAGCGGGAAGAGTACGTTGCTGTATATTCTTGGCGCTCTCGATCCGCCCACGTCGGGCACTGTGACGCTGGATGGCCAGAATCCATACGCCTTGGGCGAGAAAGAATTATCGGCGTTTCGCAACCGGCACGTCGGGTTCGTTTTTCAGGATCACTCTCTGATGCCGCAGTGCACGGTATTGGAAAATGTGTTGATCCCGACGCTGGTTTCCCGCGAGAAATTGGATTATCGCGCAAGGGCGCTGAAGCTGCTGGACGATGTCGGGCTGAGCGGCCGGCTGGAGCATCTGCCCGGCGAACTATCCGGCGGCGAGAAGCAGCGTGTGGCGATCGCGCGCGCGCTGGTGAGTGCGCCTTCGATTGTGCTGTGCGACGAGCCCACCGGCAATCTCGATCGCAAAGCGGCGGAGAGCGCGGCGTCGTTGCTGCTGGACCTGCACCGCGCGCAGGGCACCATGCTTGTCGTGGTCACGCACAACAGTGAACTGGCCAGCCGTTTTCCGGTCCAATACGAGATGGCGGATCGCACTCTCGAAGCGCGGCATCCAATTCCCTAATGACTCCGAACGATGGAAAGAACGTGCCCGCTGTGGTGGTAGCCGGCGTGTGCGGAAGTCTGCGCAAAGGAAGCTACACCGCGGCGGCGTTACGTATCGCACTCGAAGGCGCCGCGGAGTTCGGAGCCCAGACAGCCTTTGTCGACCTGCACGATTACGATCTGGGGCTGCACCTGGGCGAGGCCGAAGTGTGCCGCGATCGCGAAGGTGTGCGGCGATTCCGCGCAGCCATCAAAGCGGCCGATGGTCTGATCATTGGCACGCCCGAGTATCACGGCAGCTTCAGCGGTGTGCTCAAGAACGCGCTCGATTTTTTGAGCTTTGACGAGATGGAAGGGAAGATGATCGGACTGGTCGGCGTTTCGGGTGGAGCGATGGGCGCCTTCGACGCGATGAACGGGTTGCGATCCGTAGGCCGTGCGCTGCACGCGTGGGTGGTGCCGCAGCAGGCCGCGATTCCCGAAGCTTGGAAGGCTTTCGATCAGGATGGAATTTTGAAATCCGCGAGTGTGTCGGCGCGCGTGCGGAACGTCGGGCACGAGGTGGCGCGTTTCGCTCAATTGCACAAGTTGGGGAACCTGCAGGAGTTTCTGCGGACGTGGGAGACTGCGCCGGAGAATCCAGGGGGCTCGTCGTGAGTGTGAATTGGTTGGTGGTGGGCGTCGGCGATATCGCCGTGAAGCGCGTGCTGCCGGCGATTCTGTCGGAACCGCGCAGCCGGCTGGCGGGCATCGTCACTCGCGATCCGGCCAAAGGCGCCGCTTACGGCGTGCCTGCGTGGACTTCGCTATCCGATGCCTTGGAGCAGGCGTCTGCGGTCGCGGTGTATGTGGCGACCCCCGTGTTCCTTCATGCCCCGCAGACGATTGCGTGTTTGCGCGCCGGAAAGCACGTGTTGTGCGAGAAGCCGATGGCGATGCGATATGAGGAAGCCTGTTCCATGCAGCGCGCGGCGGTGGAGAGCGGGCGGATTCTGGGCATCGCGTATTACCGCCGAACGTATCCGAAAGTGAAACGTGCTGCGCATTTGATGGCGGCGAGTGCGATCGGCCGGCCGGTGTTCGCGGAGGCGACGTGTCACAGTTGGTTCGACACCGGCGATGCGGCGCGCGCGTGGCTTGCGGATCCCGTCAAGGCCGGCGGTGGACCTCTGTACGACATCGCGTCGCATCGCATCGACCTGATGAATTATCTGTTCGGCAAGCCGGTTCGCGTGACGGCGCAAATGTCCACGCTGGTGCAGAAGGTGGCGGTCGAGGACAATGCGACGGTGCTCATCGAGTATGAGAACGGAGTGCGTGGGATGGTCGACGTGCGGTGGCATTCGCGCGTGGCCCGCGATGAGTTCCGGATTCGCGGCACAGAGGGCGAGATCGAGATGTCGCCTCTGAACGGGCCATCGCTCGTGTATCCGGGCGGGACGGAAAACATTCCGCCGCACGAGAATCTGCACTATCCTTTGATCGCGAACTTCACCGGCGCGATTGTCGAAGGGGAGCCGCTACTCTCGACAGGCGTCACTGCCTCGTGGACCGATTGGGTCACCGAGCAGGCGCGCTATTAAGGTTCGACCTCGGAATCGACCGCAGAAACGCATATCCGATCTGCCCGTTGATGCGTTCGTCCGGGCGGGCCACATCGCCGCCGCCGAACCAGACGTGCACTCCACCTCCGGCAGGCAATACAGTCGGGTCACACACGACCATACTGTCCCACGCGTTCTCTTCGCCCGCGAGCAATGGAGCGCGCGAGCTTCGCTGCCAGTGCACGCCATCAAGCGATTCAGCGAACCCGATACGCCGAAACTCGCGCCGGTCCCGGCCCGTGTACAGCATCCAATAGTGCCCGTTCGAAGCCCACACCGCGGGCTCGCCCAGACCGTTTTCATCGAACGCTCCGTCATCGCCCACTTGGAGAATCGGGTTCGTTCGCAACTTGATCCAATGCACGCCATCAATCGATCGCGCGACGCCGAGGCGCTGGCGGCGAGCGCGGTCCATGCCCACGTAGAACATCACCAGCGCGCCGCCGCTCTCGATCACATATGGGTCACCAGCGCCGCGCTCGTCCCAACTGCCGAGTGGTCCGGACTCGAGAACCGGATTGCCGTGCCGGTTCCAGGCGCGTCCGTCCGAAGATGCAGCCAACCCGATGCGCGGCGGGTCGCCGGCCTGGTAGTAATAGCGCAGCACGCCGCCATGCACCAGCGCCGCTCCGTTCGCCGCGATGTAGCCGCCTTCCCACGGTTCCGGGCCCGGCGATAGCACGCGGCCGTCCTTCTTCCAGGTGAGCGGATCGGATGCCGTGGCGATGCCCGTATGCCATGTGCGCCCGTCAAACCCCGAATACATATTCCAGAGCGCGCCGCGAAATCGAACCACGGAAGGATTGAGAACGTCGCTCGATTCCCAGGTGCCGGGGCCGCGCGTGAGAACAGGTGCATCGTGCACCTGCCACTCGAAGCGCACGTCCGGACCGGGCGGGGGCGGCGCGAGCGTGAACTCCGCGTACGGGACACAGGCGCAGAGGGCGAATACCAAAACGCCCAACAACGCGCGGCTCACGTCAGAGCGACCCGGACCTTCAGCCCGGAACCCTGGCCCGGCCGCGAATCGACGTTCAACTCGCCGCCCAGCGCGCGCACTCGCCGCCGGATGCTGACAGGCCCAAGACGCAGACGGTCGAGCTCGTCCAGGTTATAACTTCCGCTGAAAGGAAAACCCGCGCCATTGTCGTCGATCGAAATCTCGAGCGCTTCGCCGTTCTTGTTCAGCGCGACAGCGACGCGTGTTGCCCGCGAATGCTTCTGCACGTTGTTCAAGCCTTCGCGCACGATCTGCAGCAGCTCGAGCGACGTCTCTGTTTCGCGCGGATCCAGATAGTCGCGGCTGAGGAACGATGTCGAGATGCCCGTGTCTTTTTGGAACTGCTCCACCATGCGGCTGATGGATGCGCCGAGTGTGGAACCTTCGGTATCGGCCGGATGCATGCTCCGCACGAAGGTACGCAACTCGCCCACCTGCGAACGGCACAATTCCTGCAACTGCCGCATTTCGTCGAGCGCGGTGGACGGATTGCGCTCAAGCATTTTCTTCAAAATCTCGAGCCGCATCTGCAGGCCGATAAAGCTCTGCAGCGGGCCGTCGTGGAAATCGGCGGCGATGCGCTGACGTTCCTCTTCGCGCGCCTGCTGTGCTTCGAAACGGTAAGCGACGCTGTGCTTGGAAGCGCGTGAGAGCCGGAGATCCAAGTAGCGGTGATTCACCACCCAGACCGCGGTCAGAATCGCGCACCAAATCATGACCGGGGCCAGCGCGGGCAAGGGAGCGGCAGGGACAACGAAAATGGTGATCAGGCACAGGCCGACAACGGCAAGCACCTTGGGCCAATCATGATTGATGGCCGCGAAGGTTGTCACGAACAGGTAAGCGGCGAGCGTCAGCCAAACCCAAACCGGAGTTGCCGGAAAATGTCCGGCCGTAGCCGCAACCCAGAGGATGAACGCGCCGGTATCCACGGCGAGCGTGACCAGCGGATGGCCGCCCGTGTCCACGCTCCAGCGCAGCGCGAAACCCGCATAGACGATGAACGCCACCAGCGGCAGCAAGCCCCATGAGATAGGGCGCCACGCCAGGACGTAGAGGGCCAGTGCACATACTCCAAGAGCCGCGCGAGCCACGGCCAGGGACACGCGCCAGGGATAAGGGAGCATCGCGCTACCTCTCGTAGAGATAGAGACGGTGGCTGCGCCCTTCGCCGTCGTTATCGATATCGACTATCTGAACGGGCTTCCAATCGGCAAATTCGAAATCGTGGGCCACGATACGGGCGCCCTTCCTCAGTTGCTTATCGAGTATCGGACGGACTTTGTCGTTGGAGAAAGGCAGCAGGTACACAGTCAGCAGATCGGCGGAACTGTAGTCCTGTTTCAGGATGTCTCCCTCGACGATGCGTGCACGCTTGTCGAGACCGAGCTTCTTGATTCTGGCGGTGCTCTGTTTGCACAGGTCCTGATCGAACTCGATGCCGGTTGCGTCGGCCTGGTATTTCTGGGCGGCCATGATGACGATGCGGCCATCGCCGGAACCCAGATCGAACATTTTTTCACCGGGCTTCAAGCGGCCCAGCCTCAACATTTCATCGACAATTCGCTGCGGAGTGGGGTAATAAGGGGCGAGCTTTTCCGCGGATTCCTGCGCGAATAGAGTAAACGACGCAAGCGCCGCGATCGACACGAGTTTCATACCGGATGATTCGCCGGAAGCCCCGGCTTACGGTTCAATATACACCCGGACGCGATTACTCGGCTGACCGTCCACTTCCAGGTACAACTCCGCGGGACCGTAATTGACGAGTTTGGGAATTTGAATTTCGATCAAATAGAAACCGACGTACGGCGCAAGGACTGCGCGGGTGACTTCCACGGGAGCGCGATCGAGAAAGGCGCGGACGGGCGCGATGACGCTGGGCGGGTTGTCGGCGGGGGCTGGCACGCCCGATGGCCATTGTGGACGCACCTGACCCAACCCGGTAGCCAGGATTTGCAGACGGGCATTGGAGTGCGCCGGCCGCATCGGGTCGAGCAGGACTCCTGTATCGGCGTCGAGCACCATGGGCGCGCCCTCCACGTCAACGAAGATCGCCGGAGCGGCGGTTTGCAGAGGCAAGCCGAACGTCATCGGGCCGCTGCTGGCGTCCACGGCCAGCGATAGCGAAGATCCTTTGGCCTCGAAGGGAATCTGGATCTCCGACCGCGTCGCACTGGAGGCGAGTACCGGAGAGGTGACCTGCCCGGCGGTGGCGGAGCGGATGTTGGCTCCAAATACGGTGACCAGCGCGCCGGGCGCAACGGGACGGTCGGTGAAGTCGGCTGCGCTGGCGATGCGGGGCGCACGTAAACGGTGAGGCGCCGCGGCTGCGTACACGCCGAACCCGTCCAGGGCGATGTAGAGCTGATGGCCGAATGGATCGAGTTGAACGTCTTCGGCGCGCCCCGCCGGAGCACTATCGCCCAACGGCGACCACGCGGTCGGCGGACCCGCTCCCACCAGGTCCTGGTAAGAAACGAAAACGCCGCGATCCGTGGCGGCGTAAACCGCGCCCGTGGGCCGGTCCGCTGTGATGCCGTGGGCGGCCGTGTCGGGAAGGTTGGCGGTCAAGTCGTCCCAAAACGCTCCACCGTTGATGGTGCGCAGGACATGGGGCGCGCGAGCGTTGGCTGGTGCGTTTGCAAACCGTTCGCCCAGTGCGGCCAGTGCCAGCCGGGGCTCACGGGCTTCGGCGTGGATCGCTTCGATAGCGGCTGGAAACTGATCGGGATTCACGATCCAAGTGCGTCCACGGTCGCTCGAAGACCACAGGCGTCCGTCGGCCGATCCGGCGTAGATGTAGTCGCCCGCCGCTGCCGTGGCCGTGATCCGGGAACCGAGCGTCTGTGAGAGAGCCCGCTGGAGCCCCAGTTCGCTATCGAAGCCGGAATCCTGCACCGGGCGCCAAGCCTGCTTTTCGCCGGGCTGCCACTCGAAGGCGATCAGCGATCCGCCTGCACCGACCGCAACGCGCACGCCACGGCTACCGTGCGGCGTCGAGATGATCCGGCGAACGGGAATGTTCGGGAAGGCATCGTTGAGACCGCTCCAGGACTGCCCGCCGTCCAGCGACCGCCACAGCCCGGCCGCGGTGGCCACCACCAGTTCTTCGGTATCGCGCGGCGATATGGCGAGGTCGAGCATTCCGTCGCCCAAAATGGAGTTGCCTTTGAAATTTGTCAGGCTGGCCCAACTCGCCCCCGCATTGTCCGAGCGGTACACGAACCGGCCGATCGCGTACAGACGGGTTCTGTCCAGCCGCTGACCACGGACGCGGGCGCCGGCTTCCGGACGGGTCTGCGAGGCTACCACCTCAGGGGCGACAGGCATAGATTGATCTGCGCCCACTGAGGTCCAAGTTTCAAAATCGGTTGTAACGAACGTCCGGTCGGCCGAAGCGCGGGCGAACAGACGCGAACCGTCCTCGGAGTACCAAACTCGCTCGATCGGGCCGGTGGCCGGTGACGGGAGCGAGAGATCGAGGGCCGAATTGCCAATACGGCGCCAGTCCGCAGGTGCCTGCGCCCACGCAGGAACCACGCTGCAGGCGCACAGCAGCGCCCAAACTGTGTTTCTGAGACACATCCGCGAGTCCATTCTATCCTGTTATCGGCACGTTCCGGCCCCAGATCTTCCCGAACTTCTCTTATTTTAACGTCATAGGACGGGACGGGCCAATCGGTGACACGGTTGCGAAAGCAATTTTGGTGATAGACTGAGGATCTGCGAAGAATAGTCGAGGGCTAGATTCACTAGCTTGCACGCAAGGGTCTCGTTCATGCTGAGGCGGATGGGGAGTGCCGCGGTGGTCGGGGTGCTGATCGCAGCGCTTACGCCCGTAGTGTCACGCGCCCAGGTACTGCCCGCACCGCCCGAGAGCGCCGCAAAGGTGATATCGATTACCGGGTCGGTGTCTATCATGAAGGATAATCAGCCCTGGGCCTTATCGGCGGGGGACACGGTTCCCGTCCGGCAGATCATCGTCAGCGGGCCCGACGGACACGCCATTTTCCAAGTTTCGGACGGCAGCACCTTCGAGGTGTTTCCCAACTCCTACGTTACGTTCCGGAAAAACCCGCCGAACTGGCGCGATCTGATAGACGTTGTCGTCGGTCGCGTGAAGATCCACATTCAGAAATGGGGCGATCAGCCGAATCCCAACCGGATTTATACCCCGACCGCCGTGATCTCGGTGCGTGGTACTACGTTCGACGTTAGCGTGAGCGAGGAAGACGAGTCGACGGTCGTTCAAGTCGAGGAAGGGCAGGTCGCCGTGCAACATGCGCTGCTGCCGCGTGGAAATGCCCGGATCCTCAACGCCGGCGAATCGCTGACCGTGTATAAGACGCAGCCTCTCGAAGCGCATCTGATCGATAAGGGCACTGTTGTTCAGCACACGTTGCGCGCGCTGGTCGATGCGGTTTCGACGTCGATGAGCCGGACAACGCGCGCGGGATCGGGCGTGCCGGGCAGCACCAGCCCCGGAACCGTGGGCGACACGCAGAAGCCGGCACCGCCGGCACCCCCGCCCCCACCCCCGCCCACGTATTTTACCGGCTGGTTCCCGGCCCGTTCCCCCTTTA
>JBBQGC010000025.1:0-68122 GCA_038322705.1 Bryobacterales bacterium
CGTGGGTGGACCCGTGCTGATTCCCCGCGTGTACGACGGCCGCAACAAGACGTTCTTCTTCTACTCATGGGATCAGAGCCGCTTCCTGCAACCGGCCACCACGAATCAGACCAGCACGGTGCCGACACAGGCCGAGCGCGACGGCGATTTTTCGGCCTTGCTGAAACTTGGCCCGGCCTACCAGATCTATAACCCGTTCACTACCCGGCCGGCGTCGACGGCGGGACGCTTACAGCGGGATCCCTTCCCCGGCAACATTATTCCCAAGAGCTTGCTCAACGCGGCCGGGCAGAACCTGGTGAACATCTATCCGCTACCCAACCAGCCGGCCCTGGCCGACGGACGCAACAATTACTACTTCACGGATCTGCGCAGCCAGTACTACGACTCGCATATGTGGCGTGTGGATCAGGCATTCAGCCAGAACCACCGCATGTTCATCCGCATGAACACGTACCGCTATGACAACGCCAAGGACCTGATGGGAATCCCCGCGACGCTCGAGTCGTTCAACCAGTTCAACAAAGGGATCGCGCTCGATGACGTGCTGGTGCTCAGCCCCTCGTGGGTTCTGAACGTGCGCTACGGGCTCATCAGCGCGCAGTTCCCGGAGACCCGTGCGACGCAGGGGACGGATCTGAGCAAGCTCGGTTTCGCGCCCGCGCTGGTCAACCTGGTGGATCCCAAACTGGCCACCGTCCCGCGCATGGCCCTGGGAGGGTTCACGACGCTTTCCAACTGGGCTGATGGCGACGGCGCCTCCACCGCGCTGACTCACAACTGGGTGGCTGATATAAGCACTCTCCGGGGCGGACAAGCTATGCGTGCCGGCATCGATTTTCGCCTGTTCCGCGCCTTCAACAACCGGTACGCTCCTAGCATCTCGCCAGACTTCAGTTTCCCCACGAACTACACTCGCGGGCCGCTGGACAATTCCGCCCCCGCATCCATCGGGCAGGAACTGGCGGCCATGCTGCTAGGCATCCCCGGGGGTAACATGACCAGGACCGCCAGCTACGCCGGACAGAACACGTACTTCGGGCTGTATTTTCAGGACGATTACAAGGTGAGCTCGAAACTGACAGTCAATCTGGGCCTGCGATACGAGATGGAATACCCGCTGACGGATCGCCATGACCGGTTGGTGGCAGGTTACGATTTTGCGTCTGCAAGTCCAGTGGAATCGGCCGCGCGCGCCGCTTATGCCAAGAACCCGATCCCCGAACTGCCCGTGACGCAGTTCTCCGCCAAAGGCGGTTTGATGTTCGTAAGCGGCAATCAACGCAGCCCCTACAACGGCAATAACGGACACTTCCTGCCGCGCATCGGCCTGGCCTACCAAGCCACGTCGAAGACCGTGGTACGCGCCGGCTACGGAATCTTCTTCGACTCGCTGGGCGCGGATACCTACCTGCCCCTTCAGACCGGGTTCTCGCAACAAACTCCGATTCAGGCATCGCTCGACAACGGACTTACCTATGTCGCGACGGTGGCCAATCCGCTGCCGAACGGCCTGCTCCCGCCGCTCGGCGCCCAGGGCGGGCTTGCCACCAACCTCGGCCAGGCGATCAGCTACACCGATCCGAACCGGCGGCAGGCTTACTCGCAGCGCTGGTCCGTGGGTGTGCAACAGTTCCTGCCCGGGCAGTTTCTGCTCGACACGAGTTATGTCGCCAGCCGCGGTACCCATCTCGCCATAAGCCGGAACATCAACAGCACGCCGGCCCAGTATCTGAGCACGGCGCCGCTGCGCGACCAGGCGACCATCGACTATCTCACCCGGACATTCCCCAATCCATTTTCGGGGCTGAATTCGGTATACGGCACCACTGTCCCGCGAGCCGACCTGCTGCGTCCGTATCCGCAATTCGGCGACATCCTGTTCACCGGAGACGATGGCTACTCGTGGTATCACTCGCTGCAAACGCGTTTGGAGAAGCGCTTCTCGAAGGGCTACACGCTGAACCTGGGATACACGTATTCCAAGTACATGCAGGCCACCGAGTTTCTCAACCCGTCCGATCCCTCACCCTATCGCAGCCTCTCCGACCTCGACCGGCCGCACCTGTTTTCGGCCAGCGTCGTATGGGAGTTGCCGTTCGGGCGGGGACGGCAATTCGGAGCAGCTTTACCGGGGCCGCTTGCGTTTGCGGTGAGCGGCTGGCAATTGAACGGGACGGTGGTGCGGCAGTCGGGCGCGCCGTTGAACTTCGGCAATATCATCTTCCTCGGCGATATTCAGGCCATCCCGCTACCCACGGGCGAACGGACCGCAGAACGATGGTTCAACACGAACGCCGGTTTCGAGAAGAACTCGAAGAACCAGTTGGCGAATAACATCCGCACATTCCCGTTGCGCTTGAGCGGCGTCCGCGGCGATGTACAGTCGACGTGGAATTTCTCACTTGTCAAGGACTTCAAGATCTGGGAGCGTCTGCTGGCACAGTTCCGGGCTGAGGCCTACAATGCGATGAACCATCCCAGCTTTGCTGACCCGAATATGAGCGTCACCAGTTCGAACTTCGGGGTGGTGACGCAGACGTCGTCGGAGCCGCGTAGCTGGCAATTCGCGCTGAAGCTGAAGTTTTAGTTCCCGAGGAAGAAGTATGCCCACCAGACGAGAGTTGCTAGGAGGCGCCGGCGCGGCGTTTATCTCCGGTCGTATCCGCGCGGAAGCCCAGAGCCGCACGAAAAAGCCCTTTGACTTCCGGCCGTACCGCACGGGAAAGACGCTCTGTCCGATCGCCCGCATCACGCCGGACGACGGTTTCTACATCCACACGTTTTACGATGTCTGTCCGTGGAGCCCGTCGCAGCGTTACGTTGCCTGCCTCCGCATGCCTAGGCAGGACCGTCCGCCCGAGTGGCAGGACCGGGCCGACGTCTGTGTCATCGACCTGAAGGACCGGACGATACAGACCGTCTACTCCACATCGGCGTTCGGCATGCAGACCGGCGCCCAAGTGCAGTGGGGCGCGACGGACCGCTTCCTCTATTTCAACGACAAGACCGAGCGTGCCAAGGGTCAGGCGACCGGCATCCGGCTCGACTGGCAGTCGGGCCAAGCAGAAGAACTGGATGGTCCGGTCTACAGCCTGGCATCCGACGAGAGCGCCGCCATTAGCTTCAATCTGGATCTCATCAACCACACGCAGGCGGGCTACGGTTGCGCGGTCGCTCCCGATCATCGCTTGAAGCTTTCTTCCCGTGCGGCGACCGACCAGGGCCTGTGGTACACGGACCTCGCGACGAATCGCACGCGCCTGCTGCTCAGCCTGGCCCAGATCTATGAGGCGATCCCGGACAAGGACGCTCACAAGGGTCTGGACTTCTACCTGTTCCATTCGAAGTTCAATCCTCAGGGCACGCGCATCATGCAGGTGGTGCGGATGCGCGATCCCAAAACGGCAATACCGAGTTACGTGTATCCCATCCTGATCACTTTCGCGCGGGACGGCTCGGATATCCGCATCGCGATCCCGTGGCAAAAGTGGAAGCTGGGCGGCAATCATCCCAACTGGCTACCGGATGGCGAGCGGATTCTGATGAATTTGAAAATCGATAACGTCATGCGGCTATGCATGACGCGATACGACGGTTCGGATTTCCACCTGGTCAGCAAGACCATTCTGGGGAGCGGCCATCCGTCGTTCGAGAAGACCATACGCTACATCTTCACCGATGCGTACACGGGCGAGCCCATGGCGCTGGCGAACGGGGAAGTGCCGCTTCGGCTGATCGACACGCGGGCGGATCGGGAGACCACCGTCGCGAACATGTACACGCTGGGCAAGCAGGACCAGAGTATCCTGCGGCTGGATCCTCACCCTGCATGGAGCCGCGACGGGAAACAGTTGTGCTTCAACGGCGCTCCGGACGGAAGGCGGCAGATCTTCATCGCCGACATCGGGAAGTTGCTGGGGTGAACACGATGGGCCATTCAAGAGTACCTTCGCGGCGCGAACTGCTCGCCGGACTGCTGGCGGGATCGGCGCCCTTCGTGATGCGCAGCCAGCCGGCAGGCAAGCCACCGAACGTGATTTTCATCATCTCTGACGAAATGCGCGGCGACGCCTTGACGTTCCAGGGGAGCCCCAACGCGCGCACGCCAAACCTGGACCGCCTGGCAGCAGGCGGCATCTCGTTCGACAATAATTGCTCCAATAATCCGGTCTGTGTGCCTTCCCGGAAGTCGATGTTCTCCGGCCTCTATCCGCATCAGCACGGATCGCTGGCCAACCACCATGGCAAACCCTTGCCGCTGGCCGGAAGCATGTTGTCGTACTTTAAGGAGCGCGGTTACCGGACCGGATATGTCGGGAAGAATCACACGTTCGAGAAGGAGGCCATTCAAGCGGCCGACTTCCTCAAGATCCGGGACCGGGAGCCGTTCCGCGCCTACAACAAGTGGGTCCCGCCGGAGTGGCATTCCGACACCTACTGGCCGTCGGAAGAATGTCACGCCTGGCTGAATACGGCGGATGCGCTGCAGTTCATCGAAGGCGCGCGCGACCGAAACCCGTTCTTCCTCACCGTGAGCTACTTCGATCCGCACCCGCCGTACATGGCGCCTCCGGAATACACCAGCAAGTATCGGTCGGACCAGATGAAGCTGCCGCCGTACATCGCGCCCTCGAAGCTCAGCGGCCGGCTGGACGAGTACTGCAGGGCGATGAAGTGCGACCGCATCAAAGACGCCGCGCTGACCGAGACGATGCGCTATTACTACGCAGCCATCGAAGGCAGCGTGGATTATCAGGTGGGACGGCTGATGGCCGCGCTGGACACCAAGGGTCTCTTCGACAACACGGTGGTCCTCTTCACCGCCGACCATGGCGACTTCATGGGCCAGCACCGGATGATTCGCAAGGGCATGTTCCTGTACGATGCGCTGCTGCACGTGCCGATGATCTGGCATGTGCCGGGGATGAAAGGTGGCCGGCGATCCAAGGTGCTGAGCCAGGGCATCGACATCTTCCCCACGATGGTGGATCTCACCGGGGGCAAACTGCCGAAGGAACTGCCCGGCCGCTCGCTGAAGCCGATGTTCGCCGCCGAGCCGAGTGAGCCGGACAGAGTTAGCTTCACCTCGTCGGGCTACGCGGAGTTGCCGCGCGAAACGGTGGAGGAGCACAAGTCATCCGAAGCCCCCGATACGCCATTGCATTCTTTGGTCGAGGAAGTCAGCAGCCATGCGGACCACCGGAATTCGATGATCCGCACGCGGGATTGGAAGTTCCTCCTGAGCGAATCGAGGCCACCCGAACTGTACCGCATGAATGGCGGATGGGTCGAGCCGGAGAACGTAGCAGACCGAGCCGAAAATGCAGCAATCCGGCGCGCACTCGAACAGAAGTTGAGTCACTGGTGGCAGTGGTGAGTCACGCAAGCTCGACTCGCAAAGTCCAGTCACGGAGACAACCGATGAACAGACGAAACTTTCTTCAAATCGCCTCGATGGCCGCCGCCGGTGCGGCGCTTCCCAGGCAGAGCGCGGCTGCGGCGGGAAGGCCCAACATCGTCCTGATCCTGGCCGACGACCTGGGCTTCTCCGATATCGGCTGCTATGGTTCCGAGATCGCCACGCCGAATCTTGACCGCCTCGCGCAGGGCGGCATGCGATTCACGCAATTCTGCAACACGGCGCGCTGCTGCCCGTCGCGTTCGTCACTGCTGACGGGGCTCTACCCGCATCAGGCCGGCGTAGGTCACATGCTGGACAATCTCGGCACACCGGCGTATCAAGGCTATCTCAACGACCGCTGCGTGACCATCGCGGAGGCATTGCGCGGCTCCGGGTACCGCACGCTGATGTCCGGCAAATGGCACGTGGGCGAAGACCGCCCGCACTGGCCGGTAGACCGCGGGTTCGAACACTACTTCGGCCTGATCAGCGGGGCCAGCAGCTACTGGCAACTGGATGCGAAGCGCAAAATGGCCGTCGACGACAAGCCATTCACTCCCCCGCCCACCGGCTACTATGCAACCGACGCCTTCACCGACCGCGCCATCGAGATGATGGACCAGCACGGACGCGGCCCTCAGCCGTTCTTCCTGTATCTTGCGTATACCTCACCGCATTGGCCGCTGCATGCCCACGAACGGGACATCGAGAAATACCAGGGCAAGTACATGATCGGTTGGGACGAACTGCGGCGCCGCCGGCACGCCCGCATGATCGACATGGGAATCGTGGACAAGCGCTGGCCGATCACGCCGCGCGATGAGCGCGCGCCGGCGTGGGAAACGGCGGCGGACAAGAAAGCGCGCGACCGCGCCATGGCCGTCTATGCCGCGCAGATCGACCGCATGGACCAGAACATCGGCCGCGTGCTGGCAAAGCTCAAACAGATGCAGGCCGATCAGAACACGCTGGTGCTGTTCCTGGCCGACAACGGTGGCTGCGCGGAGGAAATCGATCGCGGAACGCCTGGCGTGCCACCGGGAGGTCCCGATTCCTACCTCAGCTATGGGCTGCCTTGGGCCAATGCCAGCAACACCCCGTTCCGGCTCTACAAGCATTGGGTGCATGAGGGCGGCATCGCGTCACCGCTGATCGCGCACTGGCCATCGGTGGTGACCCGCGGCGGCGCGCTGACGAATCAAGTCGGACATCTGATCGATTTGATGGCCACTTGTGTGGACGTGGGCCAGGCGAAGTACCCGAGCCACTACGAGGGGCGCGCGATCACGCCGATGGAGGGCCGCAGCCTCCTGCCCGTTTTTCAAGGCACGACGATCGGTGATCGGGAACTCTTCTGGGAGCACGAGGGAAACCGCGCCGTTCGCGATGGCAAATGGAAGCTGGTTTCCAAGCACCCTCAGCGGTGGGAACTCTACGATATGGAGGCGGACCGGACCGAGATGTCGGATCTGTCCCAGAAGATGCCGGGGAAGACGGCCGAGATCGTGCGCAAGTACGACGCGTGGGCGCAGCGTTGCGGAGTTCAGCCATGGAGCCAGTTGATCGACAAGGTCAGGGCGGCAAAGAAAGGCGGAGGAAACTCCTGAGGACTGCCATGCTCGCGCCGATTTCAGAGATTCAGCCATGAAACTTCTTAACGTGTCAGGAGGTATTTGAATGCGAGGCTCTTTCACTTGGGTGCTCCTGATCGGGACTCTCTCCTCGATCGCAACTTGGGCGCAGACCCCCTCGACCACTGTCACCGGGCGGATCTCGGATGCCTCGAAGGCCGCCGTCTCCGGTGCCAGCGTGCGCATCCGGAGCATCACCACGGGAGAATCCCGGCAGATGGAAACCAGCGCCGGTGGCGACTTCACTCTCACCAACCTGGCGCCGGACCGCTATGAGCTCTTTGTGGAAAAGAGCGGCTTCCGCGGCCTGCACGAGACGGGGATCGAGTTGCAGGTGGACCAGACGGCCCGCTTCGAGCTGCAACTCGAAGTGGGCGCGGTGCAGCAGACGGTGGACGTCACGGCCAGCGTGCCGCTGCTCAACACGGAGAACTCCACCAAGGGCGACGTGATCATCACACAGGAGATCTCCGAGATGCCGCTGAACGGGCGGAGTTTCTCTGACCTCGCCTACCAGGTTCAAACCGTGGAGCCATCGGCCCAGGGTGGCGACGGATCGGGCTTCAACATCGGCGGGTCGCGCGCCGATCAAACGAACTTCGTGATCGATGGATTCCAGAACCGGAATTCGCGCGGTGGGGGTCCACAGGCCAGCGCGAATCTGGACGCAATCCAGGAGTTCAAGATGCAGACCACAGGGTACCCGGCAGAACAGGGCAGGCTGGCGGGCGGCGTGATGAACACGGTGCTCAAGACCGGCGGAAACGATGTTCATGGCACGCTGTTCGAATTCCTCCGGAACGACTACTTCGATGCGCGCAATTTCTTCTCCCCAACCAATCCGCCGCTGAAGCGCAACCAGTTCGGAGCCATGCTGAGCGGTCCTGTGTGGATACCGCGCGTCTACAACGGCCGCGACCGCACATTCTTTCTGGTGAGTTGGGAGAGCTACCGCCAGGTCCAGACTCAGACCCGGCTGACCAGCGTGCCCACCGAATTGCAGCGGGCGGGCGACTTCTCGCAGACCAAGGACACTAAAGGCGCCACAATCTTTCTGCTGGATCCGCTGGCTTCCGGTTCCTGCACGGCCACGGTGCAGTCGGCGTGCTTCCCGGGCAACCGCATTCCCGCAAACCGCATCAGCCCGATCGCCCAGACGCTGCTCGCATACTACCCTCATCCGACCGGACCGGGTCAGGGCAACAATTACCTCGCCAGCGGAAGCGTCCGAACTCCCTGGGACGGGTACGTGTTCAAGATCGACCACCGCGCTTCCGACAACGACAGTCTTTCTTTCCGGTATCTGCCCCGCAACAGCGACTCGACCAACCCGTTCGCCGGCGGTTCGAGTTCCGGCTTCGAACTCGGGACCTTCGGCGAGCACGCGACGCAGTCCATGCCGTTTGTGGGAATGTCTTATACCAGGATCTTCACCCCCCAGCTTCTGAACGAGTTCCGCATGGGATTCTCCCGGTTTACCTCACTGGCCATCGGTACCTTCGGGGGACAGGACATAGCCACCAAGGCGGGCGTGGTGGGCACCACTGCCGGTCCGTCCGAGGTGGGTTTTCCGGTGATCAAGATCACCGGCTACGCCTCTTTGGGCGATCCGACAAAAGACCCCGAATACCTGGTTGAGAACGATTACCAGTACTCTGACACGGTGACCTGGGTTAAGAGCCGGCACCTGATCAAGTTCGGTGGACAGGGGCTGCGCACGCAAATGTTCCAGTCGGTCAACAATGCCATCCGCGGCAACTTCAACTTCCTCGGGCGGTGGACCAGTGCGCCCGTTGCCGATGCGCTCCTCGGGCTTCTCGACAACGACAGCCGGCGCCTGGGATCCACTCACACGTACATTTTCGCCACCAACATCGGAGCCTTCGTGCAGGATGACTGGCGCGCGCGGCCGGACCTCACCGTAAACCTGGGGTTGCGCTATGAGTTGAGTACGCCGAACTCGGAGAAGTACGGCCACTGGGGCGCCTTCAGCCCATCCATCGGCAAGTTCATCCTGTCCGATGACCAATACGTGCCCAATTTGGCCCCTCTGACGGCCTCCGCCGGACTTACGGGCTATGTCGGCGTGGCGCGCGACTTCAACCTGCCTTCAGACCTTGTAGGGACCAACTACAAGAACTTCGCGCCGCGCCTCGGCATCGCATGGCGGCCGGGCGGGGGGCTGCGCACTGTCGTCCGCTCCGGGTACGGCATTTTCTACTCCAGTTCGATGACCAACCGGATCCGCAACAGCCTGGGCAACGTATTCCCGTTCAGCATTACCCAGACCTTCAGCCGGGATACCAAGAACCCCAACTTCCTGACCCTGAGCACCCCGTTTCCCTCCGCCGGCGGGGCCCTCGGCGGGGTCAGCGCAGTCGGAGGCATCGAAGCTTGGCCGGCCAGCCCATACAGCCAGAACTGGAACTTCACGATCGAGCACGAAATCGGCGCTGCGACGGCCGTCGAGATTTCCTACGAAGGCTCGAAAGGGACGCACCTGGATCGCAGCTACGATATCAACCAGCCGGTCTATCGAGCGGGCACGACTTTGGGACGCCCCTGGCCGGTTTTCGCGGGCATCACCTATTTCCGCTTCGGGTCGAACTCCAGTTATAACGCGGGGATGGTCACCTTGCGGCGCAGGTTCCGGAACGGGCTCTTCTACCGCGCGTCCTACTCCTTCGGCAAGTCGATCGACGATGCCTCGCAGAATGGAGCGGGGTCGAACGGAGGGTACGTGGGCGCGCAGGATGCCCGAAATCTGAGCCTCGAACGCGGCCGTTCCGATTGGGACACACGCCACTCGCTCAAGTTCACGCTCTCGGCGGAATCGCCGTTCCGCACGAACTCTCTGCTGCGTGGCTGGCAGATTGCCCTGACCGGCCGAGTCAGTTCCGGCCAGCCGTTTACGCCGGTCGTGGCAAACTCGTCCATCACCGCAGGTGAGCCCGACCGTCCGGACCGTCTGGCCAACGGCAGCCTGGCGAATCCGACAGCGGCGGCCTGGTTCGACGTCAAAGCTTTCGCCCCCCTTGCGATCGGATCTTTCCGTCCGGGAACCTCCGGCCGGAATATCCTCGATGGCCCCGGCTACGCCCAAATCAACACCGCTCTCTCCCGGCTTGTCCGGATCAGGGAACGGCAGGCGTTCCAATTCCGCTCGGAAGTGTTCAACACGACGAATCACACCAACTTCCTGCTGCCAAATACCAGCGTGGATGTGGCGGCAGGAGGCAGCATCACCAGCGCTTACGACGCGCGGATCATGCAGTTCGGGTTACGGTATCTTTTTTAAAACGGCTGATCGGAGTCCATGGGTGGATGCTCTACGACATGGAAGGAACCTGACGAAAATGTTCGAGACAGAGACGAACAAGATGTCCGACTCTTCCAGGCGCGCGTTTCTCGGAGGTTCTATCGCAGGAGCGCTCACGCAGACCGCGGGGGCTCAACAGGCCAATCCGGGACGCAAGAAGCCGAACCTGATTTTCTACATGCCGGAGACGCTGCGCGCCGACAGCCTGGCCTGCTACGGGCATCCGCTGGTGCGCACGCCGAACATAGACCGCATGGCCTCGCAGGGGGTCCGCTTCGAACAATGCCACGTGCAGAATACGGTGTGCGGACCTTCGCGGTGCAGTCTGCTCACAGGCTGGCCCGTCCACGTGCGCGGGCATCGGAGTCTCTACTATTTCCTGCACGAGGATGAGCCCAACCTGTTCCGCTATCTCAAGCAGGACGGATACGACGTGTACTGGTTCGGGAAGAACGATCTGCTGGCGCCGGAGACCTTCGCCTCCAGCGTGACGCGCTTCCGGGCGGGAGGCGGCGGAAAGGCCGGGGAGAATCCGTGGCCGATGAGCGACCCGCACTACTACTCGTTCCTCTACGGTCCTGGCGGCGACCGGCGCGAGACCGGCGACTACCGTTGCGTGCAGGAAGCGATCAAAGTACTGGAGCATGCGCAGAAGCCGTTCTGCATCTATCTACCGCTCGCCTACGCGCATGCGCCGTTTTCAGCGCCCAGGGACTTTCACGATATGTACAAGCCGGCGGACGTGCCGGCATTACGGCCGCCGGATTTGCCGCGGAAGCCGAACTTCTTCGAGGCCATTCGCCGCACGCGGCGCCTGAATGAACTCAAGGACGCCGACTTTCGAAAGATGCAGTCGATCTACCTGGGCATGATCAGCTACAGCGACTGGCTGCTTGGCGAGTTGCTGGCGGCGGTGGAGCGGACCAACCACGCCAACGATACGGCAGTGTTCCTTTTTTCGGATCATGGCGAATGGGGCGGAGACTACGGGCTGGTGGAGAAATGGCCGAGCGCGATCGACGAATGTCTCGACCACGTGCCGCTGATTGCCCGAGCGCCTGGCTACCAGCAGGGACACGTATCGCGGGAGATGGTGGAACTGTACGACGTGATGGCGACAGCCCTGGATCTGGCCGGAATCGAAGCACAACACACGCATTTCGCGCGGTCGCTCGTGCCGCAATTGCGCGGTGAGCCAGGCGATCCGCAGCGCGCGGCGTTCTGCGAAGGCGGCTACAACACCTACGAGCCGCAGTTGTTCGAGCCTCCGATGACGAAAGACGAAGCGGCGCAAATCTACTATCCCAAGCGCACGCTTCAAAACGAACATCCGGAGACGATTACGCGCGCGGCCGGAATCCGCACCCAAGATTACCGGCTGGTGCACAGGCCGGACGGTCTGAGCGAGTTGTACGACCTGAAGAAGGATCCACGGGAACTGAACAACGTGTACGCCGACCGGTCATATGCGAGACAGCAAGAGGATCTGAGGGGGCAGATGCTGGACTGGTATGTGCGCACGGCGGACGTCGCACCGAAAAAGACGGACCCGCGCGGGTTCCCGAAGCAACAGCCTGAAAGATAGACTTCCCATGCGCCTATTCGAAACCAGAGACGTTTTCCGAAGTGGAACGATGGACCGGCGACTGTTTCTGACCCTTCCGGTGGCTCTCTACGCCGCACCCGCCCTGGACGTGGCGGCGATCGACCGCCAGCGGATCCTATCGGCGGCCGAAAAGTACCTCTCGGAGAAGCCTGTCACCGTAACGGCATCTTCCAGCCCGCGTAGCGCCGGCGGCAAACACGATTTCTTCAGCGAAGGCGACTACTGGTGGCCCGATCCCAACAACCCCACGGGTCCCTACATCCAGCGCGACGGCATGACCAACCCCGCCAATTTCGTCGCCCACCGCCAGGCCATGGTGCGCTTGTCCCTGCAGGTTCCCGCTTTGACCGCCGCTTTCCTGATCACCAGACAGCGCAAGTATGCCGATCACGCGGCGCTGCACCTGCGTGCGTGGTTCGTCGATGAAGCCACACGCATGACGCCGCACCTGCTCTATGCACAGGCGATTCAAGGCCGTTTCACCGGGCGCGGGATCGGCATCATCGACACCCTCCATTTGGTGGAGGTGGCCCGTGCCGCCAGTTTCCTCGAGAACGTCGACGTTCGGCCCTGGTTCACCAAGTACCTGGAGTGGATGAACACCAACGAGTATGGGCACGCCGAGCGCGACGCCAAGAACAACCACGGGACTTGCTGGACGACGCAGGTGGCAGAGTTCGCGCGATACACCAGGAACTCCGAGTTGATGGCGCTGTGCCGCGATCGGTTCAAGACGTTGCACGTTCCAGGACAGATGGCTACCGACGGCAGCTTCCCGCTCGAACTGCGCCGCACGAAACCTTACGGCTATTCCTTATTCAACCTGGAGGCGATGTCGGCGATCTGCCAGATTCTGTCAACACCCCAGGACAATCTCTGGAAGTTCGAGTTGCCGGACGGACGGGGCATGCGCAAAGCCATGGAGTTCATGGTTCCGTTCATCGCGGACAGGAAGAAATGGCCCCATCCGCCGGACGTAATGTACTTCGAAGAGTGGCCTGTGCGTCAGTCGAGCCTCTTGTTTGCGGGGCTCGCGCTCAACAAGCCGGATTACATCGCGCTGTGGCGAAGATTGAATCCGGATCCCACCGTGGAAGAGACGATTCGCAACTATCCGATCCGCCAGCCTGTGTTGTGGGTAAGGAGTGCGTAGAAGAATGAAGATCCACTACGCTGCCTCGACGCGCTGCCTTGCCGCCGTGGCACTGCTTGCGCTGGGTGGCATGCTCCATGCCGCCAATGCGACCAAGTTGAACTTCGATCCCGACTGGAAGTTCATCAAGGACGACCCGGCCGGCGCTTCCGATCCCGCTTTTGACGACCACGCCTGGACGTCCGTTTCGCTTCCTCACACGTTTAACGACGTCGATACCTTCGACGACTGGTCTACACCCGGGCACGTCGGCGAGATGAATCAATGGTCCGGCCGCACCTGGTACCGCAAGACCTTCATCGCGCCGGCATCGTTTCAGGGCAAAAAGGTCTTCATCGAGTTCGAGGCGGTGCGCCAGATTGCCGAGGTCTACATCAACGGCAAGCTGCTTGGCGTGAGCGAGACGGGCTTCATCCCCTTCGGCTTCGACCTCACACCATACTTGAAATTCAGCGGCGCGAAAAACGTGATCGCCGTGATGGCCGATAACCGTTTCACGCAGGAGACGCAGATGGCCAAGATCATCAAGACCGACCTGCCGTGGAACAGCCCGCACTGGCACCCCGCACACGGCGGTATCTATCGCAACGTGTATCTCCACGTCACCGATCCTCTGCACATTTCTCTGCCGCTCTATAGCTTTCTGCAAACCGCCGGACCGTACGTCTACGCCGGTGACATCTCGGAGGCTTCGGCGAAGATCAGCCTGGAGGTCCCGGTACAAAACGAGCGTACCAGCGCCGCCAACGCCGAGTTGACAGCCGCCGTGGTGGACGGCAGCGGAAGAACGGTCCTTGCGTTGAAGCAGTCGGCGACGGTCGCAGCCGGGGCCAACGCACTGCTTAGGGTATCTGGCACGCTCGCCAAGCCGGAGTTGTGGGAACCGGCGCACCCCAATCTGTATCGTGTGGTGTGCCGCCTGCGAGTGGCCGGCAAGGTAGTTGACACGCGCGAAATTCCGCTCGGCATCCGGACTGTTCGATGGGACGCGCAAACCGGCTTCCACATCAACGGCCATCATCTGAAACTCCACGGCTGGGGTCAGAAACCGACGGACGAGTGGCCGGGGTTGGGCGCGGCGCAGCCGGACTGGATGCACTTCTTCACAGTGGC
Organism: Bryobacterales bacterium; assembly: GCA_038322705.1. Classification (GTDB taxonomy): domain Bacteria; phylum Acidobacteriota; class Terriglobia; order Bryobacterales; family Bryobacteraceae; genus TMP-7. The sequence continues at coordinate 14,227 of JBBQGC010000025.1, forward strand.
TTTGATGAAAGAGGCGGGCGGCAACTTCATTCGCTGGGGACACTGCGCCAGCGGTATGGCGATGATCGCATCGAGCGACCGGCTCGGCCTGATTGTCGATCAGCCCGGCGTGGATGGCGAGGGAGACGCGCAGCCGGAACCGTGGAAGATCCGCGCGGCGGCCTTCCGCGATACCATCATCTACTTCCGCAACAACCCGTCGATTCTCATCTGGGAAGGCGGCAACCAGAAGGTCTCTCGGGACCACGCCAGGGAATTGCGCGGCTACATGGACCAGTACGACCCGCACGGCGGGCGGTCGTATGCGCACCGGCGCGCCGATGAGGTCACCGCCGAGTTCATGGACATCGGGATCGGCACCGAAGGCGGCAGGGAAATTGCGCGCCTGCCGGTAGTGGAAGGCGAATACGACCGCGAGGAATCGCCGCGTCGCGTCTGGGACGATGCTTCGCCGCCAAACTTCGGGTATCCTGAGGCCAAGGGCCAGACCTACCAGCTCACATCGGAGCAGTACGCGGTCAATCAGGTGGCGCAGTTCGTCGGGAAAGTCGGCGCGGCGAATCATTCGGGCGGCGGCAACTGGATCTTCTCCGACTCGACCAGTGGTGGCCGCGTGGGCGTCGAAGTGGCGCGCGCCGGCGGCGAGGTGGACGGCGTGCGGCTCGAAAAGGAAGCCTACTACGTCTGCCGCGTGATGTTCCGCGACGATCCGCAGATTCACATCATCGGCCACTGGACTTATCCGGCGGGTACCAAGAAAACCGTCTACGTAGCCTCCAACGGGGACGACGTGGAGTTGTTCGTCAACGGCCGCTCGCTCGGACGCGGAACGGTTTCGGACCGATACCTGTTCACGTTCCCCGATGTGACGTGGCAGGCCGGCGAGATCAAGGCGGTGGCGTCTTCCGGCGGCAAAGTGGTAGCCACCACGGCGAAGCACACCGTAGGGATTCCGGTGTCGTTGCGCATGAAGCCGATCACCGGCCCGAGCGGACTGCGCGCCAGCGGTGCCGACGTGGTGCTGATCGACGTGGAAGCGGTGGACGCCAAAGGCGAGCGCTGTCCCACGTTCCAACAGCGGGTGGATTTCGAAGCTGCGGGGCCGGGCGTGTGGCGCGGCGGCTACAACAGCGGCAAAATTAAATCCACCAATAACACGTACCTCGACCTGGAAGCCGGCATCAATCGCGTGGCCGTGCGCTCGACGCGGACGCCGGGCACGATTACGGTAAAGGTGAATGGCGCGGGACTCAAGCCGGCCAGCATCACCATCGCGTCGGCGGCGGCGAATGCGCGGAACGGCTATCTCGCCGAGTTGCCGGAACTGCCGGGAGTGAAGCCGGGCAGCTTCACCGGAGCGGAGATGGCTCGTGGGACAGCACCGGCGTCACCAACTATGGTCAAGACCGGCAAGTTCACGAAGGCATTCTCCTACTCGGGCCCGACCGCCGGAGTGCACGTGGAAGCGGACGCCCAGGAGGGCAAGAAGATCTACGTGGATGTCGATGCCCGCTTCGCCCAATTGCCGGCGGCGTTGAAGGGCGCCGACTATGTCCAACTCGCCGCGGCCGACAAGGCGTACAGCGCCGTGGACCTGATCGAGATCGGAGTCAAGGCAGGCACCGTGGTGTCCATTGCGCATGACGACCGCCTGCCGCGCCCCGCTTGGCTGAGCGGGCAGTTCGAAACCACGCCACTGTCGGTGACGGTGGACGGCAAACCGATGAGAGTTTTCCAACGCCGCGCGACCGCTGCGCAGAGCTTCACCCTGGGCTCCAACACGGAAACGCTGGGCCCGCGGGCGTTCAATATGTATTTGGTATTCGTGAACACGGTGCCCTCCAGATAGGGGCCGAACTTGATTAACATTCGATGGAGGCTACACAATGAAACGCCGTGATTTTTTCAGGACGGCCGGCTCGATCGCCGGCGGAAGCGCAGTCTTGCGGGGCCTTTCCATGGCGCAAACCAGGCCGCCCGCTTCTGCAAATGGGAAGAAACCCAACATCCTTTTTATCCTCGCCGACGACCTCGGCATCGACGGCGTCAGTTGCTATGGCGCGGACAGGCTGAAGACACCGAACATCGATCGCCTCGCTCAAGGCGGCATTCGGTTTACGCATGGGTACACGGCGCCGCTGTGCGGGCCGTCGAGGGCGTTGATCCTGACCGGGCGGTACGCGTTCCGCACCGGCGCCACCAACCAGGACGCCACCGGGCTCATGAAACCCTCCGTCGAAACCATGATGCCCACCATCCTGAAGCCCGCTGGCTATGTCACCGGCATGATCGGAAAGTGGGGACAACTCCCGCTCGGACCCGCCGAATTCGGCTTCGACGAGTACCTGCAGTTCAAGGGCAGCGGAGTCTACTGGAACACGGAGCCGCGGAGTCAGACCTACTCTGAAAACGGCAAGATCAGGAACCTTCGCGATCAGGAGTACATGCCGGATGTCATGCACAATTACCTGGTCGATTTCATGACCCGGCATCGCAACCAACCCTTCTACGCCTACTATTCGATGTCGCATGTGCACGCGAAAATCGTGCGCACTCCGGACAGCGCGCCAGACAGCACGGATCTCTACGCCGACAATATCACCTACATGGACAAGCTCGTCGGCAAGGTTCTTGGCGAACTCGACCGGCTGAAGCTGCGCGATAACACTCTGGTTCTTTTTGTCGGCGACAATGGCACTGCGGGAGGACAAGCAAACAAGTGCAGCGTGAACGGCCGGCGCCTATCGGGCGAGAAAGGATCGATGCTCGAGGGCGGCGCACTGGTTCCGCTGATTGCCAATTGGCCCGGTAAGACGCCCGTTGGCAAAGTCAACGCCGACATGATCGATTCCACCGATTTCCTGCCGACCTTCGCCGAGGTGGCGGGAGCGAAACTGCCGGCCAAGAACGTGCTCGACGGCCACAGCTTTGCGTCCCAGTTGCACGGCCAAAAGGGGCAGCCTCGCGACTGGATCTATATACAACTCGCGGGGATGTGGTACGCCAGGGAAGCCGCCTGGAAGCTGAACCAGGCCGGGGAACTCTTCGACATGAGCAAGGCGCCATTCGAAGAACCTCTGGTACCCGCCAATACTACGAACCCGGAGGCCGTGGCCGCGCGCAAACGGCTACAGGCCGCGCTCGACAAGCTGAACCCGGCTGGTGGCATTCTCGATATCGGCGACGGCACCGGCCGGCATGCGAACCGGGAGGAGAACCGGGCCAAGAAGAAGAAACAGTGATGGGAGTGCCCTGAGCGTGAAACGTCGCGAATTCTTCAAGGCTGCCGGCCATTTCGCCGCCGCAAGCGCCTTTGCGCGCGGCCGCCCGCTGGGAAGTCAGACCCCGTCCGGCAGCCAGCCCGCAGGGAAGCCGAACATCGTCTTCGTGCTCGCGGAAAGCCTCGGCATCGGCGGCGTAAGCTGCTTCGGCGCCGACAACTTTCAGACGCCGAACATCGATCGGCTGGCTGCCGGCGGCACTCGCTTCACCCATTGTTACACCGCTCCTCTGACCGGGCCATCCCGTGTGTTGATGCTGACAGGACGCTATGCATTTCGCACCGGCGCCACAAGCCTGGAGGCTGCGGGCCGCATCCAGCCCTCAACAGAAACCATGCTGCCGAACGTTCTCAAGCCGGCAGGCTACGTCAGCGCCGCGATTGGCAAATGGGGGTTCCCTCTCGGGCCGGCCGAATTCGGATTCGACGAGTATCTGCAAGTCACCGGCAGCGGCGTGTACTGGAACACGCAGAGCAACGGCAAAGCCTATACCGTGAACGGCGAGGTCAGGGCCCTGCGCGATAAGGAATACATGCCCGACGTGATGCACGATTTCGCCGTCGATTTCATCAGCAGGCGCCGCGAACAACCGTTCTTCGTGTATTACGGCTTGTCTCAGATGCGTGCCGACATTCTGCGCACTCCGGACAGCGCGCCGGACAGCAGGGACTATTACACCGACAACATCAACTACATGGACAAACTCGCCGGCAAGCTTGCAGACGAACTCGACCGGCTGAAACTGCGTGACAAAACCCTGATCGTGTTTGTCAGTGACAGCGGCACCGGCGCCGTGTACGCTGGTGAATCCACGGTGGGAGGACGGCGTCTGGCCGGCGAAAAGGGGTCGATGCTGGAGGGCGGCGCCCTGGTTCCTCTGATTGTCAATTGGCCGGGCACGACTCCGGCGGGCACGGTCAATTCCGACTTGATTGACTCCAGTGATTTTCTGCCGGCGTTCGCGGAAGTGGCGGGCGCGAAGCTGCCCGAGGATAGGGTGATCGACGGCCGCAGCTTTGCTCCCCAGTTGCACGGTGAGAAGGGACACGGGCGCGAGTGGATCTACATACAACTCGGCGCACGATGGTATGTTCGGGAGCCTGCCTGGAAGCTGAACCAGGCTGGCGAACTCTTCGACATGAGCAAGGCGCCGTTCGAAGAACCGATGGTCCCAGCCGATACGAAGAACCCGGAGGCCATCGCCGCGCGCAAACGGCTGCAGGCCGCGCTGGAAAAGCTGAATCCGGCCGGCGGTAGCCTTGACGAGGGAGACGGCACGGGGCGGCGTGCGAACCGGACCATTCACACCAAGAAGAAGAAACAGGATCGCTGAAACAGTAGGAAATGATGAAAGTATCCAGGCGCAGCTTCTTTGAGAGTTCCGCCCTCGCGGGTGCCGCCGGTTTGGTGGGACGCGCCGCCTCCGCACAGACACCAGGCAGCCGCCCCAACGTCCTGTACATCATCCAGGAAGACACCGGACCGAACCATGCGTGTTACGGCGAACCTTTGGTGCGTACTCCCAATGTCGACCGGCTGGCGTCTCAGGGAATCCGTTTCAACAACATGTTCTGTACGGGACCCGTCTGTTCGGCGAGCCGTTCCGCGCTGATGACCGGCAGGTTCCAGAACAACATCGGCGCTCACAATCACCGGACCTGGGACTGGAACAAGCCTACGCTAGCCGCTCCGTTGGGGCACATGAGCGACTGGTTCCGCGATGCCGGCTACTTTACCTGCAATTTGCAGCCGGCGTCGAAATCGGGGGGGATGAACGGCGCGGCAGGGTCGGGCAAGGTCGACCTGAACTTTCATCACCCCGGAGCGAATCAGGCCAATTTCTTCGACGGCATCGACTGGAGCCAACGAAAACCGGGCATGCCCTTCTTCGCGCACATCACCATCGTCGAAACTCACAAGGGCGCGGGTTGGAAGATCGCGCGACAACAGCCGAAAGAGGAACTCGTCGATCCAGACAAACTCAAGCTCGCGGCCTACTATCCGGACAGTCCGATCGCCCGCGACGAATACGCGAACTATCTGGACGCCCTACATCTGTCTGATGGCTACGTAGGCCAGCTCCTGCAACGACTGGAGCGGGAGGGCCTCGCCAGGAACACGATCGTGGTACTGTCGAGCGATCACGGTCCCCTGTTTCGCGGCAAACAGTTTCTTTATGACGGGGGCATGCGAATCCCGCTGATGGTGCGGTTTCCGGACGGAAGGTCCGCCGGTACCGTGCGTAACGACCTGGTGAGCGGTATCGACCTGGCTCCCACGCTGCTTGGCTTCGCTGGTATCCTGCCACCCGAAGGCGCGATGCAAGGGCAGGACATCTTCGGGTCGAATTACAGGCCGCGTCCACACGTCTTCGCCGCTCGGGACCGTATGGATATATCCATCGACCGCATGCGCGCCGTCCGGACCAGCCAGTTCAAGTACATTCGCAACTTTCTGCCCGCAGTCCCGTACATGCAGCATAACGACTACAAGGAAAAGAACTATCCGACCTGGAATCTGGTGAAGGACTGGGCGAAGCAGGGCAAACTGAACCGGGAACAGGCGCTGTTTGCCGCGGCGGAAAAACCCATCGAGGAACTCTATGATGTCCGGGCGGATCCAGATGAAGTGCATAACCTTGCCTCCGGCGCCGGCCACAAGCAGACACTGAGGCAACTGAGGGCGCTGGTCGACGGTTTTGTTGCGGAGAACGACAATCTGGTTCGGTTTGAAGACCCCGTGGATGTCTATCGGGGCTATTACAAACACCTGCCGGAAGATCCGGCGTAGAAATGACTTTGCCGAGAACATGGTCAGTGGGGCGCGCCGGAATTTCGCGTCACGGAAATATTTCACCAAACCGCTGTGAAATTCGAACCGTCGCGGGGTATATAACAGGTAGGAGCAGTTAATCGCTGCTCGGTTGACCACCTGACAACTGGACGGCCGCGAAGCGGACTTCGTTGTGGGTGCCGGAGGGCCTGGGTTCCAGGCGACGGTTCGAGCAACCACAATAGGCAACGATGTCGAAGTTGCGCAGCAGCGCTTCGCCATTGCAGAAAACATTGAAGACTCGCCTTCCCAAAGGGGGGGAGCCGCTCCGCTCGGCTGCGAGCCAAAGAACGTCTCGGCGAACTTCAACGTGACTGTGTAGCGGCCCTCTGCCACCGGGATCGCGCAGTTAACTAACGGAATATCGTACCGGAAGTCGCCGGAACGGGCGCTCTGGTACAGTGCGCACATGTTACGGTTACAGCGTCTGGGAAAAGGGGTCAACGGCTTCACCGAGCCCGGCACGATCACGCCGCTCCATTGCAGGCGCTTCGGTTGACGTTCCCGTGGCGGACTCGGGACTTGTTACATCATCGCGGGCGGATTCAGTGTAGTAACCTTCCGAAGATTCACGAAAACACGCAGAATCGCATCCAGTACCACATCCAGATGTTTCGCGACGTCTTCGGCGAGGAAACGCAGAACCATATAACCGTTCTCCTGCAAAAGTTGATCCTTGCGCCGGTCACGGCGGTACGCAGCAGGGTCGCCGAGGTGCTGTGGACCGTCTAGTTCGTCGACTACGAAAAGGCCAATCCTATTTGCGATGGGAAGTAAGCACCGGTTCACAAAGGCGTCATTGGCCAGCATCTCCGGAGAGATCAACAGCACATCCACCTGATCACCGGCTAACCGCTCTTGAATTTCGGGCCAATCCGCAGTATTTGACGAGTTGATTGTCTCCGCTCTAAGACCTAAATTTCGAGCGGCGGCAATCTGGTTCCGCGTCAGAGCCAGCAACGGAGAAACCAGCAGGGTGCATCCGTATCCTTTGTCTCGCAGCAACCGGGTCGCAAGGAAATACACCAGACTCTTGCCCCAGCCGGTCCGCTGCACAACAAGCAGCCGCCCGCTATGCTCAACCAGTGCGCGGATCGCCTCCCATTGCCCTTCGCGGAACTCTGCGCGGGGGTTTCCCAGAGCCTTTCTGAGCAACCCGAGAGACTGTGACTGGGTCATGTAGTGGGAACTCCAGTGCCATGATCAGGGCCGCTTCCCGTCGATCGAAGTTCACCGCGCGTCCACTTCTCGCCACGCTTGCACCAACTCCGGGCAACAGCCGTATCCTGGGCGTGAATCCTGGTACCCTGTCAGCGTCCGAAGTCGATGAATCCCCGCGCAGGGTCCGTGCTGAGGAGCGTAACCCGGATCTGATCGCCGACATCAGCGCCCTCTTCGCCGCGCATCAGACGGCCCTCCACAGGCGGATCTAAAACGCGCACGAACACACCCCTCGGGGTCACGCCTGTTACCACCGCCGGAAAACTCTGGCCCACGCGCGGCGCCAGCGCTACAGCGGCTACACGCTTTTCCATGCTGCGCTCCACTTTCCTGGCCGCATCCTCCTTCAGCGTGCACTGCTTTGCGATGCCTTCCAGCTCTTCGTCCGAATATGGGGGCGGTTGGTGCGCGATCACGGACTTGATCAGCCGCTGAGTGACCAGATCCGCGAAGCGGCGATTGGGCGCAGTGGAATGAGTGTAGTCGGGCGCAGCAAGTCCGAAGTGGCCCTCGCCTTTATCGCCCGCGCGCGCCAGCACATACTCACCCGGCCCCAGCAACTTGATCACGGATAGCGAGACGTCGGCGTAATGCACCGCGTCCTTCTGCTTCTGCTCGCGAAGAAACGCGGCCAGGGCGCCCGAATCCGGCTCGGCAGGCAGCTTCGAACCGCGCTGCGCCGCAAGCTCAACAATGCGAGGCCAACGCTCCGGCGAACGCACCACCCGTCGAATCGCAGAGACCTGGGCATCGCTCAGCGTTCGTGCCATGACCACGTTCGCAGCGATCATGAAATCTTCGATCAGCGCGCTGGCCAGATTCTTGCGCCGTACCGAGATGTCCTGCACATGTCCATCGGACACCGACGCCTGCGCTTCCGTTCGATCGAAATCGAGCGCACCCATCTCATGACGCCGCGATCGTAGCGCCAGAGCCGCCTCGTTCTGCAACTGCAACTGCCCTTGGAGATTTAAGTCGGCCGCAACCTTCGCAGGCGCTGGGCCCGCGCGTTCCAGCCATGGCCCGGCTCCCTCGTAACTCAACTGCGCCTGGTTGCGGACCACCGCGCGATAGATCTGTGACGAGGCGATAGATCCGTCCATCGCTACCACTAATTCGATTACTATCGCGGCCCGGTCCTGCTGCTCGTTGAGCGACGTAAGGTCCGTCGACAACGCGAACGGGATCATTGGAAAATTTTCAACCGCGGTATACACCGTGGTGGTTTGCGAGGCGGCGTGCTGGTCGATGGGACTGCCGCGCTCGACATCGGCGTCGACGTCGGCAACTCCGATCAGCAACCGGATCCCGTCGCGCACACGCTCCGCAAATTCAATTTGGTCCAGGTCGCGCGACGTGTCGTTGTCGATGGAGGACCACAGCAGGTTCCGCAGGTTCCGGACGTCGCCCAGCGTGACGACTCCGCGTTGTTGCTCTAAGCCGGCGAGTTGCTCAGCCGTGCCAGGAGGAAAGTCCGGCTCGAAGCCCTCGCGGATCATCTCGTGGCGAGCGCTGGCCGCGAGGTCGAACCCGGATTGCGGCATCGCGGCCTACGCTTTGATCCGCATGTTGATCGGATCCCATTCCACCATGCGCTTCTCGAAATACGAGATGTTGGACAGCAGAGCCGGACCCGCGGCTCGTAACCCGAATACCGCGTCTTCCACCACCGGCTTGCGCGTGCGGACGGCGTCAAGGAACACCTGGTGGTGCGCCACCTGCTCGGTGTAGCCCGCGGGCATGGTGAACTTCTCTTCCGTCATCGGACGCATGCTGTCGAGACCGCTTGGGGGCGGCGGGTTCTTCTCGCGATGCTCCTCGACAATCCTGCGGGCGATGTCCTTGGGGAACGTATTCGCGGTCGTGCCCGAGTCGGTATCGCGCGGACGCTTCGATAGCGACAGCGCGTTGCCGACCGCCAGATTGAGGACACCCTCGGTGCCCACGAAACGGAATCCCTGCCCATCGGCTCCGCCCGTGCCACCGGCCTCGAAATTGACCCGCAGATTGATTTGAAATGGCGGGTGCGCATCGGTGGCCGGGTAGTCGAACATGCCCATCATCAAATCCGGCACATCGCGGCCGTCCTTCCAGTAATAAGTTCCGCCAGAGGCGCTCACACGCTGCGGACCCAGCGAATTCATGACGAAATGGATCCCGCTGAACTGGTGCACGAACAGATCGCCGGCGATTCCCGTGCCGTAATCGCGGTAGTTCCTCCAGCGGAATAGCCGCTTGGCTTCGAAGGGCCGCTTAGGCGCATACCCGAGGAAGCGGTCCCAGTCGATGGTCTGCGGCGACGCATCGGGCGGGATGGAATATTGCCAGGCGCCCATAGCCGAATTGCGGTCCCAGAAAGCCTCGATCATGTGCACTTCACCGATCGCCCCGCTTTTGATCAGTTCCTTGGCCTTGGCGTACAGAATCGAGCTGACACGCTGGCTGCCCACCTGCAGAATGCGGCCGCTCTGCTTTTGCGCGGCGATCACCATGTGGCCGTCATCCACCCGCTGCACCATCGGCTTCTGGCAGTAGACGTCCTTGCCCGCATTGAGGGCGTCGGTGGCGATGCGCGCATGCCAGTGGTCCGGCGTCGCGACAATCACCGCATCCACGCCCGGACGCGCGAGAACTTCGCGGTAATCGCGTGACGTGAAAACGTGATCGCCGTAACGTTCGCGCGCGAGTCTCAATCGTCCATCGTAGACATCGGCCACGGCTACGATTTCCACGCCAGGCAGCGCCGCCTCGGTCGCGACATCGCCTTGGCCCATGATGCCGAAGCCGATGCATGCTACTTGGATGCGATCGTTGGCTGGGGTCTGCTTAGGAAGTTGTTGAGCCAGGGCCGCGCTGCCCAGTCCAATAGTCGAGGCGAAGGTACGTCGAGTCATAGATCTCATCATATCCAGTTCGGGACCGCGAAAAATGTTTCACCTATATTTTTCAATAAGTATTTCATTTTCTTTGCTCTGGGATACATCCAGCCGTTGAGTGAGACCGTAGTAACAGATGCGAGGCACACATTCAGGAAGTGCGCCCACGAGACAAAGGAGAGAGTCAGAGAGATGCAGGAAATAAAATCAGAAGTGTCTCCGGATACCGGTTCGAACCGCGTATATCTGAGCGGCGCGGCGGTGCTGGCTGGAGCGGCGGCGCTATCTAGCGCACTACAAGCGCAGACCAAGCCTGTAACCGACATAGACGTTTTGAATTACGCGTTGACCCTGGAGTATTTGGAAGCTACGTTCTACACCCAGGGATTGAAGCAGTTCACCTCCGGCGACTTCGCCAATGGAATGTTCGCCACCAACCTCGGCAACGCCCAATCCGCATTCGGCGACTCCATCAGTAGCGACGTCTTCGGCTACCTGTTGCTGGTCCGCGATCACGAACAGGCTCACGTGCGAGCCCTTGTTTCCACTATCACCAAGCTCGGGGGAAAGCCCGTTGGAGCTTGCACCTACAATTTCAAACTGAACAGCGTCGACGATTTTCTCACTACCGCCGCGGTTCTGGAGAACACAGGCGTTTCGGCCTACGATGGCGCCGCGAATTTGATCAAGGACAGGGATCTGCGGCGTACCGCGGCGACTATCGCCACGGTGGAAGGCCGCCATGCGGCTTATCTGAACATGATCACCGGCCAAGACCCGTTCCCCGCAGCTTTCGATACACCCAAGAGCATGGCGGAGATCCTGGCTGCGGCGGCCCCGTTTATCGCATCGTGCCCGGCTTAGTAATGGAAGGAGATAGCACCATGGAAAAACAAATTACATCACTCACATCCTCACGGCGCGGATTCTTCCAGAAGACGGCTGTTTTGTTCGGAGCGGGCGCGGTTGCCACGCGCTTGATGGGCCAGTCCACTACGACGCCCGGAGGTCAACCGGCGGCCGGAGCACCCACGGACCTGGATGTCCTGCAGTACGCTCTGACGCTCGAGAACCTCGAGGCGGCGTTCTACACCCAAGGACTCGCCAAATTCGCCGCGGGCGATTTCAATTCCAGCAACTTCGTTCAGAACTTCGGATCGAAGGTCGGCGGTAATCTTTATGGGCGGCTGACGGAGATTCGCGATCACGAGCAGGCGCACGTGGTAGCAATCTCGGCAGTGGTGAAGCAGCTTGGCGGCACTCCCGTCCCGCCTTGCACTTACAACTTCGGCTACAAAACGGCCGATGACTTCATCATGATCGGCATGGCGCTCGAGAACACGGGCGTTTCGGCGTACGACTATGCCATCGGCCTGCTGACGAATCCGGACATCATTCAGGCGGGCGCAACTATCGCAACCGTGGAAGCGCGCCACGCATCGTACTTGAATTTCCTGAATGGCACGATCCCGTTTCCGACGCCGTTCGATCAACCCAAGACCATGCAGGAAGTCCTGGCGATTGCGGGGCAGTTTATCGTTTCCTGCCCGGTGCCGCCCACCACACCGGTAACGCCGGCCGCCAATCCGAATGCCCCGACTCTTGCGGGCATTTCTTCAACCATCAACACTCGCGACAGTCGAGTCAATCTCGATGCCAGCGGTTCCACCAGCGTCACCGGGCAAGCTGTGTCGTTCTCGTTTACCCAGGTCTCCGGCGGCACCGCGAACATCAATGGTCAGAATACGTCCACCCCAAGCATCGTTCTCCTCGGCGGGGCGGGTACGTATGTGTTCCAAGCGAAAGTGACCGACCAAGCTGGGAATACGACCATGCGCATGATTACGGTGAACTACACGCCGTAGTCGCTCGCAGGTACAGCGGACGGTTCTCTTCTTTCCGAGCCGTCCGCTTCTTTTCTCCATTCCAATTCCCCGCCCGCCTTCTCTCGACAACCCACAGCGCCCTTGCGCCGCAAATACTCGAGATGCGCCAACACCTCGAATAAAGCGAAATACAGGTGGAACGAGGACAACTCCCGCGGCCATACCAGCGGAACAAGTTCGTAGGCTGCTTTCCCACCCGGTCCCAATCCGCCCAGAATCTCGCTACAACGAATATCGTGATGACGGCGAGTCTCAGCCACCCATGCGCGATGGTTCCCGAACGGCTCGCCGTGTGATGCGATCACCAACTCGATATCGAGCGCGGCCACCTTATCCAGTGAGTCCAGATATTCGCCGAGCATGTCACGCGCCGGCATCCACGCGATGTTCGGCGTGATCGTCCCCAGCATGTGATCGCCCGCGTACAGCACGCGCCGCTCCGCGAAGTACAGGCATACGTGGCCGGGCGAATGCCCCGGCGTAACGATCACGCGCGCGCCGCCGTTTGCCGTTGCGATGAGATCCCCGTCTTCGAGAAACCGGTCTGGCCGTAGCACCGGCAACGACCCCCGCATGCCCAGCAACGCGGCGCGAATCTCAGGCCAGCGCTCTGCAGGAACGCCACCCATCTTCAACGCAGCTTCCATCCACGGAGACCCCCCCTCGAGGATCGCGCTCAGATACTCGAATTCCGAGCGGTTGATCATCAACGACGCGCCGCTCTTCTCGAGCACACGAGGAACTCCGCCGGCATGATCGGGATGAATGTGCGTGACCAGCACGGACCTGATTCCGGTCCACTCGACACCCACTTCGTTCAGGGCGGATTCGAGCGCCCGAAACGAAGCATCGCCCGCCATCCCGGCGTCAATCAACATCCACCCTCTGTCGAGGCGGACCAGCCCGACTTTGACGTGCTGCAGCTCGAACGGGAGCGGAAGAGTAATCAGGTAAATGCCGGGCGAAGGTTCGGCAATGCTACTCACGAAGCGATTGCATCCGCCGCGTGATAGGAACTGCGCACCAGCGGGCCGGATTCGACATGCCGGAATCCGAGCGAGTAGCCGAACGCTTTTAACTCGTCGAACTCGGACTGCGGCACATAGCGAATGATGGGCAGGTGTTTGGAGGACGGCCGCAGATACTGGCCGACGGTCAGGATGTCGACGGCGTGGTCGTGAAGATCGCGCATGGTCTGGCGAACTTCATCCATCGTTTCCCCAAGCCCGAGCATGATGCCCGACTTCGCCGGAATCTCGGGATGCGCCCGCTTGGCGTATGCCAGCAGTTCGAGCGAGCGTTCATAGCGGGCACCGAGCCGCACCTGGCGATATAAACGAGGAACTGTTTCCGTGTTGTGATTCAGAACATCGGGAGCTGCTTCGAGCACGACATCCATCGCGGCATGCGAGCCCTGAAAATCGGGCACCAGCACCTCGACCCCGCAGCCCGGAATCCGCTGGCGGATCGCGCGAATTGTGAGCGCGAACAATTCCGCGCCGCCGTCCTTGCGATCGTCACGATTCACGCTGGTGATCACCGCGAAGCGTAAGCCGAGCGCCGCGCAAGCTTCCGCAACACGCCGCGGCTCGTCGTAATCAACCGGCAGCGGCCCGCCTTTTTGCACCGCGCAAAATCCGCAACGCCTGGTACAGACGTTACCCAGAATCATAAACGTCGCGGTTCGCTTGTTCCAGCACTCGCCCACATTAGGACACGCCGCGCTTTCGCACACAGTGTGCAACCGCAGATCGGAGACCAGCGATTTCAACTCGCGGTAGTTCTCTCCAACGGGGGCGGGAGCGCGCAGCCAAGCCGGCCGGGGCGGTACAGCTTCAATGGTGACCAGCACTGTCTCTATTCTATCGTGAGGTCTACGGCGTTCCCGGACCGATCGTGCCGGCATCATCCATGGGCTCAACTTCCATCACCATCTTCGAGTTCTTCAACGCGTCGATGAATTCCTGATCACGGCCTTCGGCGATCTCGTATTCCCAGACCTCGGTTCCGATGCTCTCGAAATCGTCGTCTTCGTCCATGGTCTCCTGGACATGCAGACTCTCGGGCTCGATGCGCTCCACCAGCACCCGATCGAGCACGATGCCGTCGGCCAGATCCAATTCGACGTACTCGGACGGATTCTCGATCCTGTTGCCGTCGGCGCCGGTCCGCTCCATGAACGCAACTCTATATCTCATAGGCAATCGTTAGACGCACTTACGCTCCGCTAGTGTCAGCAAACGGCGCAACGGAAGCACGATAGTTCTAATTGCATTGATCACGCAGAGTGTGATAACGTCCTTTATCACAACTCGTTGTGACTCTGGTTGCGTAAGTGGCCTGGCACGCCTACAATGGAGTAGTAAGTTTCTCGAGAGAAGGAGGCCGCATGTTGAGATCTATTGGTCTTCCTGAGCTCGTAATCATCTTGATAGTCGCTGTTCTGCTATTTGGCGGAAAGAAGATTCCCGAGGTGGCGAAAGGTTTAGGCGAAGGCATTCGCAACTTCAAGAATTCCTTGAAGAGCGACGATCACGTCGACGTCGACGAGAAGAAGCAGGCGTAGCTTCGAGAAGCCGCCCGAACCTTGAGCGGCCTTCGTCCTCGGCTCCGGTAAACACGAAACCCCGCTGGCAACGCAGCGGGGTTTTTTAATTTCTGCCGTAGCGGGGATTTTACTTGGCCTTCTTCGGCGGAACAATCGCGTCTTTCACGGCCTTGGCAACGCGGAACTTTACAACCTTCTTCGCCGGGATCTTGATGGACTCGCCGGTTGCGGGGTTGCGCCCTGTCCGCGCCTTGCGGTCGACGCGAACCAGGCGGCCTACTCCTGGAATCACGAACATTCCATTCTTCTTGGTTTCGCGAATCGCCATTTCGCCGAGCGTCGCGACGAATTGTTTTGCAACCTTACCGTTCACGCCCGTGGCTTCGGCCAGCTCGCGGACCATCTGGGTTTGCGTCATCTTTGTGGGTGTCGCCATTGAATCTCCTTGGGAACCGTCGGGGTTAAAGGCCTGTTCGGGATCCGGCCCTGGCGCCGGTTGCCAAAACATTATGGCCTTGTTTTGTCGTAATTCATCATAAGAGCTTTCTCGCGCGGTGTAAAGGGGAGAATCGCGAAAAGTAGGCGGTTTTCGCGACTTTTTTGCGCTCCGCCCCTCTCGAACGCTTTATTTCCAGGGGTTCGGTGCAGATGGAACGCCCCAAGTGCCCGATTTCACTCGCTTACGAGAGTATCACGCGATCAAGGCGCGCTGCTCCGCGACAGCGCTTTCGGGCTCGATCCTATCCGCTTTCTGATCCAAACCCAGCTTGCGCCGGAGGTCCGCATCGAGCCGGGCACGAATATCGGTATGCTCGCGCAGGAACGTGCGAGCGTTCTCGCGGCCCTGTCCCATCCGTTCGCCAGCGAAGCTCAGCCACGATCCACTTTTCTCAACGACACCATGGGCGACTCCCAAATCGATCAGGTCGCCTTCGCGCGACACGCCCTGGCCATACAGCACATCCACCTCGGCTTCCCGGAACGGAGCGGCCACCTTGTTCTTCACCACTTTGATGCGCGTGCGGTTGCCGATCACCACATCGCCGTCCTTGATCGCGCCAATCCGGCGCACTTCCACGCGAACCGACGAGAAGAACTTGAGCGCGCGTCCGCCCGTGGTCGTCTCGGGACTCCCGAACATGACGCCGATCTTCTCGCGAATCTGGTTGATAAACACCATGCAGGTGTTGGTTCGCGAGACACTGGCCGTGATCTTGCGCAGCGCTTGCGACATCAGGCGCGCATGCAACCCGACGTGGTTATCGCCCATCTCGCCATCCAGTTCCGCTTTGGGAACCAGGGCGGCCACGGAATCGATGACTACGACTTCGACCGCACCGGTACTCACCAGGGCGCTGGCGATCTCCAGAGCCTGCTCACCATAATCCGGCTGCGATATCAGCAGATTGTCCACATCTACACCGAGATTCCGGGCATAGGCGGGATCGAGCGCATGTTCCGCGTCAATGAATGCGGCGGTGCCACCGGCTGCCTGCGCCTGCGCGATCACCTGCAGCGCGATCGTGGTCTTGCCGGAGGACTCCGGGCCGAACACTTCGACCACGCGGCCGCGCGGAAATCCGCCGACGCCTAACGCGTAGTCGAGCGAAATCGATCCGCTCGGAATCGTGCTCACCGCCAGCGCGGTTTGTGAACCGAGGCGCTGGATCGAGCCCTTGCCGAACTGCTTCTCCATCTGGGAAATCGCAAGGATGATAGCTTTCTTGCGGTCTTGAACGTCCATGCCGGAGTAGTGGGCGAAGGTACCGGAACTTCTCGCACGATTATGGGATCAGAGCGGCGGTATTGCGCAGAACGCCGATCTCCGGCGCGCTGACCGTAACGACGTCGCCGGGCGCGAGCGCGCAGTCCTGCTTCACGATGATGCCGGTGCCCGTAAGCAGCACCGAACCGGCGGGAACAGGGTTGGAGCGCAGCAGGTATGCGATCAGGTCCGGGATCTTGCGCGCGAGGCGGGCAGTCGAGACAGTCTCGGAAAACAGAGTCGCACCGCCGCGCTCGATCGTGCACGTGATCTCGATGGCGCACGGGTCCGGAATTTCATCGGGCGTGACGATGACCGGCCCCAGCGCGCACGCTCCGGTGTAGATCTTCGATTGCGGCAGATACAACGGATTCTCGCGCTCGATATCCCACGCCGAAACATCGTTGGCCAGAGTGTAGCCCAGCACGGAGCCCTCGGAGCCGAGCACCACGGCCAACTCGGGCTCAGGCGCGGTGAACGCGGAATCGGCGCGAATGCCGATGTTCTTCCCAGTCCCGACGCAGATGCGGGCTGTGCCTTTGAAGAAGATCTCCGGACGCGGTCCTTTATAGACGTGGGCGTAGAAACCTTCGCGGGTGCCGTGCTCGGCGTCGCGGAACGACGCGCTGGTCTCGTAGGTACACCCGCAGGCCCAAACCTCTTTGGGATGAAGAGGCAGAATTGGAGATTGCTCTTCGCGGTAAGCGCTCACCAATCCGCGGGCCAACCGGGCCAGCGGAGCCTTCTCCTTGTCGGCGCGGCAGATCAGATCGTACAGCGTGTACTCAGGGATCAGCCGTGCGCGATCCCCTTCGAAAATCGCCGCAGTGAGGCGGCCTTCCCGGCGAACTTGGCCCAGTTTCATGCTCAGTATTTCAAATAGACGGTCTTGTAGTCGGAGTAGAAGTCCAAAGCGGCCGGACCTTGTTCCTTGGGTCCGAAGCTGGAGTCCTTCGTGCCACCGAACGGAAGTTGATATTCCACGCCGGCGCTCGGCAGATTCACGGTAAGCAGTCCCGCTTCCATGCCGTACACGTAATCGAATACGCGGGAGACGTTGGTAGTTTGAATCGACGCCGAGAGACCCAGAGGAACCCCGTTGGCGATCCGCATTGCATCCTCAAAATCCCTGGCGCGCATGACGGCCAGGACCGGGCCAAAAATTTCTTCGCGAGCGATCGTCATTTCGGGAGTGACGTCGGCGAATACGGTTGGCTCAACGAAAAAGCCTTTGTCGTAGGCGCCGCCGGTAAGCCGGTTACCGCCTACGCGCGGCGCTCCGCACTCCTTCCTGCCGATCTTGATGTAACGCAGGTTCGTGTCGAGTTGACCCTGATCCACGGCCGGGCCGATATCGACGCCCGGCTCCATTCCATTGCCGACCTTCAGCTTCTTCGTGCGTTCAACAAGCGCGTCGAGGAAGCGATCGTAAATCGGTTCCTCGACGATGGCGCGGCTGGTGGCCGTGCATTTCTGGCCGGTCGAAAAGAACGCGGCGTTCACCGTATTCTCGACCGCGGCGTTGAAGTCGCAGTCGGCGAGCACGATGGTGGGATTCTTGCCGCCCATCTCCAACTGGATTCTGAGGCGGCGCTTCGAGGCACGTTCGTGCAACCAGTGGCCAACATCGCAGGACCCGGTGAACGAAATCGCCTTGAGCGGCTCGGCATCGACCAACGCCTGGCCGAGCGTTGCGCCGGAGCCTGCAACGAAGTTGACGACGCCTTTCGGAATGCCCGCCTGATGGCAAGCTTCAATGAGCCGCCACGCGCTGAGCGGCGCAGCCGAGGCGGGCTTCATCACGACGGTATTGCCGCAGATGAGCGCGGGAGCCAGCTTCCAGGCCGGGATCGCGCTCGGAAAATTCCACGGCGTGATCAGCCCGACCACACCAATCGATTTGCGGATCGCAAACATGTGGACGCGATCGCGCTCGCTGGGCACGAGGAACCCGTTCAGGCGCGACCCCTCGCCCGCAAAGTAGCGGAAGATGTTGATGGAGCGCCGGACCTCGCCTTTCGATTCGGGCAGTGTCTTGCCTTCCTCGCGCGTCATGTCGGCGGCGATCTCGTCAAAACGCGCCTCGAGCAGTTCCGCGACTTTGAACAGATACGCGCCGCGAGCCGGGGCAGGCAGCTTCGACCAGCCCGGTAGAGCCTGCGCAGCGGCGCCGGCAGCCGATTCCACATCGGCCGCCGCACCCTTTACGAACAGGCCGGCGATCTCATCGATATTCGCGGGGTTGCGGTTTTCGAAGGTGTCGCCGGACACCCATTCCCCGTTGATGTAATTGGCAAACAGCATAGGCGATTAGCCGGTAATTGCGCGCGCGGCGGCGGACCTAGTCGGTGACAACCGTTTTGGGGTGCGGCGTTGTATCGGTTTCGGTGAGGCGCAGGGCCCACTTGGTAGCCTCGCGATAGAGGTTCTGCATATCGGGACGGTCGTAAACTTCTTCGACGTGTCCGAAGGTGGTGTAAAAAACACGGCCCTTCCCGTATGTTTTTACCCAGGCCACCGCGAAGTCGCCGTCGGTGCGCTTCACGCCCTTGTGCTGCAGGTCGAGCTTGCTCTCATCCAGGCGCGCGAGCACATGCACTTTATCGCGCGAGAAGATGCTGCTGGGCTGGTAGATCTCGTCGTGAACTGTGAAGCGCGGTTGGAATTGTTTGGTCAGCGGAGAAGTACGGTCTTCAACAACGATTGGCGCATCGAACGTCCCCCACGGATGGTTGTCGAAATACGCGCCGATCATTTCGCCGTACTCGGGCCATTTATAAAAGGTATCGATGGCCGAGTGGCCTCCGATGAAGCCTTTTCCGTCCTCCTTGATGAAGGACATCAGGTCGGCCTTTTGAGAATCGTCCATATCCAGTTCGCCAGTCGTGTAGAAGTACACGGCGTCGAAGTAGTCCAGGTTTTTGGCGTTACCGCCGAGCTTCTTTTTCGTGATGAGCTGGCAGTCGGTCTTGATGTAGGTATCCCACAGGCCGGTATCGCGGCCCATTTTCCAGATCGTGGCCATGCCGGTTGAGACCGAGTCGTGTTGGAACCCTTTGGTCTGACCGATGGCGAGGACCTTTTTCTTTTTGGGTTGGCCTTGAGGCGATTGCTGAGCATCGATGAATCCGAAGATGCCCATGCCGAGAAGGAAAACAAATGCGTAGCGAATGAGTTTCATAGGCGTATCCAGACGCCATGATATCAGGTGAACTGGCGAAAGGCGCCGTCGCCCACGCTTCGCCGGATGGCAGTACGTCGCCGGTTTCTTCGCTGAATTCAGCTATGAGCGGATGGTTCCCTTCTCGAAGAACGGTTCGCTTCCGAGCGAAGGCCGGTCACTGTCGAGGCTGCCGCTCAATAATCATCCCAGTCCGTTTTTTGTTTGAAAATCTTAGTCGGATGCGCCGTCTCCATCGCCGCGCCAATTCGCAACAGGTTCTTCTCGGCAAACGGCGGCGCGATGATCTGCAGGCCCACCGGCAACCCGAGCTCATCGTTGCCGCACGGTATGGAGATGGCAGGCCAACCGAGCAGATTGATGCCGCGCACCAGCCGCGTCGTCGCCAGGCGCACGTCTTCCACTACGCCTCCCACATTGACGGTGGTCTCGCCGATCTTGGGCGCCGTCGTCGGGGTGGTGGGCGTGAACAGACAATCGGCGTGCTCCCAGATGCGAAGCGCTCTTCGTATGTATTTCGATCGTAGCCGCTGCGCCTGGATATACATGGTGGCGGGCACGAGACGGCCTTGATCGAGCAGCGCGAGCACGCCCTCGCCCACCCAGTGGCGCTTTTGGTCGAGATAGGGCTCGATGGCAGCCGCTGCTTCGGCCAGCAAAATAACACGCGCCGCGGCATTCCACTTCTCCACGTCCGGAGTTGGCACGTCGACGATGGTGGCGCCCAGTTCGGCGGCGTTCTGAAAGGCTTCTTCTACGCGTTTGGCGACACCGGGGGCAAGCCGGTCGAAGTAGAAATCGGTGGGACGCCCGACACGCACGCCTTTCAGATCGGTTACGGTTCCAGGCCGGTAATCGTCCGTCCTTTGGGGCACCAGCGCGTTCAGCGTAATCGCGAGATCATCGACGTTCACCGCAAGCGGTCCGACATGGTCCAGCGAAAACCCGAGCGGCAGCACACCGCGCTTACTAACCAGGCCGAACGTGGGCTTCAAGCCGGCGCAGCCGCAGAAGGAGGCGGGAATGCGAATCGATCCACCCGTGTCCGTGCCGAGAGCCATCGGCACCATCCCCGCGACCACCGCGGCAGCCGAACCACCGCTGGAGCCGCCCGGAATGCGCTCCGGGTCCACCGGGTTGCGGACTTGTCCGAAACGGTTCTCCGACGTGATGCCATAGGCCAGCTCGTGCAATTGCGTCTTGCCCACGATCACCGCGCCGGCATCCCGCAGCAGCTTCACACAGTCCGAGTCCTTCTTCACGCGCACGTCGTTGAACAGCGTCGAGGCGCCTTGCGTGTGATAGCCGTCCACGTTGATGATGTCTTTTACGCCGATGGGTATGCCGTGCAACAGGCCGCGATCCTGTCCACGGGCCAGCTCAGACTCTAAATCCTCCGCCATTCGGTGGGCCGCGGCCGAACCGACCGAGAAGAACGCGTTCAGGGGTTCGAATGTCAGGGCTCCGCGAACCGCTTGGCGCACGAGCCGCGTTACACGCCACTCGATACTTCGAAATTCGGCAGCGTATTCCGCGATCATCGGCCATCCTCGGGCAGCGGCTTGAAAACTACCGCGGGATCGTCTTCCGGCCGGAGTTTCTCCGCTTCAGCGGCGAACTCTTTCTCGAGCCGTTTCAGGGGAGCGAGTGCGCTATCGAGATACGAATCGGGCAGATCCAGGCCGCCCGCGCGAGCGATGGCTTTCCAATCGGTCATAGCGCAACCATCATACAATTGATGCGTATGATTGAGACCATCAGCGCCGCCGTGCCGCCCCTCACGCAGTTGAGCGAGGAAGAGCGGATGTTTCAATCCGTGATCCGCAAGTTCGCGCACGAACAGATTCAGCCGCATGTTCGCGAAATGGACGAGGCCGGGGTCTTTCGCAAAGACCTGATCCGGCAATTCTTCGAGATCGGGCTGATGGGCATCGAGATCCCGGAGCAATACGGCGGGCAGGGCGGCACGTTCTTTCAATCGATTCTGGCGATCGAGGAACTGGCCGCCGTCGACCCTTCGGCCGCAGTGATCGTCGACGTGCAGAACACACTGTTCATCAACGCCATCTTGCGCTGGGGAACGGACGAGCAGAAGCGCCGCTACCTGCCGCGCATCGCGACGGACATTCTCGGGTCGTACGCGTTGTCGGAAGCGGGATCGGGCTCCGATGCTTTCGCCATGCAGACTCGTGCGCGCCAGGACGGAGACGGCTATGTTCTGAACGGGCGCAAGCTGTGGATCACCAATGCCGCCGAAGCGGGGCTGTTCCTGGTTTTCGCCAACGCCAATCCCGACGCCGGCTACAAGGGGATCACCTGCTTCATGGTAGAGCGCGGTGTTCCGGGCTTCGCGATCGGCAAGAAAGAGGATAAGCTCGGCATACGAGCGTCGTCCACCTGCGAGCTGATCTTCGACGATTGCCGCGTGCCGTCGAACAACGTGCTTGGCGAGCCCGGCAAGGGCTATAAAATCGCCATCGAGACGTTGAACGAAGGCCGCATCGGCATTGGCGCACAGATGCTCGGACTGGCTCGTGCGGCCTTGCAGCATGCGCTGGCGTATTCGAAGCAGCGCAAGCAATTCGGCAAAATGATCGCCGAATTCCAGGGCGTGCAGTTCGACATCGCGCACATGGCGACTGAGGTGGAGTGTACCCGGCTGCTTGTGTACAACGCGGCGCGTTTGCGCGAAGCCGGCCAGCCGTTTCTGACCGAGGCCGCGATGGCGAAATACTATTCTTCGCAGGTGGCCGAGAACGTCGCATCGAAGGCGGTCGAAATTTTCGGCGGCGTCGGATTCACCAAGGATTACCCTGTCGAGAAGTTGTACCGCGACGCCAAGATTGGCCGTATTTACGAAGGCACCAGTAATATGCAGCGTTTAACCATCGCCAAGCAGTTGCTGGGGTGAGCTCATTTGCCTGACCAGGAAGTCCACCACGCGGTCGAACGGGTCGAAGCCGAACGTGCGCGCAACGGGCGCGCGCAGGTTCGAATTGGCGTTGATGTCGTAGAAGATCAGCCGGCCGTCGGCGGCCTCCAGGTATTCGATCCCGCCCACGTCAAGACCGCCTGCCCGCATCAGCTTCTTACCGGTCTGGACAGCTTCGATCGGAACGTCCGGGTATGGATGAAACTCAGTGGGAGCCACCGCTGGCACGTCGCAATGAGAAGCGCCGAATTCCGGATTGCACACCTCCGACGGGCACAGGTTGAACGTGCCGTGCGAGATCACGCGCATCGCGTACAACAGCTCTCCGTCAAGAAACTCCATGCGCACAACGCCGCGCGCTGGATCCACGGGGAAGTACTGCTGAAGCAAGAGCAGATTGTCGGGCGCCCACAAGTCCGCGCGATCGGCGAGAAGACGTCGAAGCTCGGCCGGGGATTCCAGCAGAAACATGCGCGCGCCGCTTCCGCCCTGTTCCGGCTTGAGCAGAGCGGGCCAGCGATCGCCCCAGCGTTCCAGCGCCCGGTCCCCGTCGTTAAATGCCAAGGTCCTCGGGTGTGCGACGCCGAGCTGTTGCATGAGAGCGACCTGAGTGGATTTGCTCAGCTCGAGCGAGAAAGCGCGGGAGCCGTTCAATACGCGCGCGCCGCCCAACTCCAGCGAACGCAGCAACGCGAGCGCATACGGCACGGCCCGCGCGTTTCCCCGGACATACGCGCTGGGGCTGGCCTGATTAAAGTACAGCCGTGCTTCGGGGACATCCGCTGGATCGAAGGCGGCCTGTTTGAGATCGTAGGGGGCGAAGGGAATGCCCCGGCGCTCGAGTGCGGCGAACAGCGGCCGCTGCCACTCAGGATGTTCGAATAGAATCACGACGCCGGAACCCATCGAACCTATTGTGGACGAATTAACATGGAGGTTTGACGGTACACGTGATTGGAGCCGGCCTTGCCGGATGTGAGGCGGCCTGGCAGGTAGCGCGAGCCGGCGTGCGTGCGGTGTTGTATGAGATGCGCCCGATCCGGGTGACGGCCGCTCATAAGACCGACGAGCTGGCTGAGCTCGTGTGTTCGAACTCGCTAAAAAGCGAACAGCCGGACTCGGCGCCATGGCTGTTGAAACAGGAGCTGCGCAAGATGGGCTCGCTGCTACTGCGCGCGGCCGATCGCGCACGGGTGCCGGGTGGACAGGCTCTCACCGTCGATCGCGGCGTGTTCGCGTCCGAAATCACGCGGGCGATTGAAGGCGAGCCGCTCATCGAATTGCGGCGCGAGGAGATTGAGCAAATACCCGATGAGGGCGTCGTGATTGTCGCCTCCGGCCCGTTGACCAGCGATGCACTCGCGGCCGACATCGCGCGCATTACAGGCCAGGAACGCCTGTTCTTCTACGACGCGATCAGCCCCATCGTCGAAGCGCAGAGCATCGATATGTCGATCGCGTTTCGTGCATCGCGCTACGGCAAATCCATCGACGATAGCGGCGACTATCTGAACTGCCCGATGAATCGCGAGCAGTATGAGACGTTCGTGGCGGCATTGCTCGCAGCCGATTCCGTCCCGTTCCACATCTCCGCGGATCGCCCATGCTATTTCGAAGCTTGCCTGCCCATCGAGGAACTGGCGCGCCGCGGACACGATACCTTGCGCTTCGGACCGATGAAGCCCGTGGGACTCGAAGACCCGCGCACCGGCCGCAATGCTTACGCCGTGGTCCAACTACGGCAGGAGAACGCGCGCGCCGAAAGCTACAACCTGGTCGGGTTTCAGAATCACATGCGGTTCGGGGAACAGCAGCGCGTGTTTCGAATGATTCCCGGCCTGGAACGAGCCGAATTCCTGCGCTACGGGCAGATCCACCGCAACACGTACATCAACGCGCCCGCATTGCTCGACCGCACGCTACGGCTGCGCTCGCGCCCTTCGGTTCTGTTCGCCGGCCAAATTTCGGGCGTCGAAGGCTACGTCGAATCGATCGCGACCGGGTTGATCGCCGGTCAAAACGCGGCCGCAGCAGTGGCCGGTGAGGAGCCGCGCCCGGTGCCCCGCGAGACCGCCGCGGGTTCGCTGTGCCATTACATCTCGGCGGCCGAGGCGAGCAATTACCAGCCGGCGAATATCACCTTCGACCTGCTGCCTCCGCTCGAGGAGGCCGAAGCCCAGCGGTTCCGGCGTGACCGGAAGGCGCGCCACGCGGCGATCTGCCGCCGCGCCGAGCAAGCGATGGACGCGTACCTGGCAGTCCATGTCTGAGCTGAAGACACACATCGAGGCGTGGCTGGCTGACCTGGCTCTGCGCAATTCATCGGAGCATACGCTCGAAAGTTACCGCGGCGATCTCGAAGCGTTCCACAACTACTTTCAACCGGACGGCGGCGAACCTCCCGCGCCCGGGGAATTCGACGTGCTTGCGATGCGCGAATGGCTCGGCCATCTGTACAGCCAGAAGCTGAGCCCGGTCTCCATCCGGCGTAAGTTGGCCGCGGTCCGATCGTTCTTCCAGTTCCTGGTCGAGCGGCGGTTGATCGGCGTGAACGCGGCGAAGCTGGTGAGGACGCCCAAAATTCCCAAGACCGTGGTGCGCGTTGTCACGGCGGAAAAGGCGAACGCCCTGGTGGACGGCGTGGGGGATGAGAAGTTAGGGAAGCCGTTCCCCGAACGCGACCGGATCATCTTCGAGCTGTTGTACGGCTGCGGCATCCGGGTGAGCGAGTTGGTCGGGCTGAATCTGGCCGACATCGATCGGCAGGGCCGCTGGCTGCGTGTGCGGGGTAAGGGCAAGAAAGAGCGCCAAGTGCCGTTCGGGGTGCCCGCCTCGGAGGCGCTCGACAACTATCTCCAGGTTCGCCGGCCCGCCGACCCGGCGGAATCCGCGCTGATCCTGAACCGCTTCGGCAGGCGCCTGTCCACCGGGCACGTGCGCATTCTGGTGCGCTGGTATGCGGGCCAGTTGCTGGGCCAACGCGAGCATCCCCACGGTTTGCGGCACGCTTTTGCCACGCACCTGCTTTCGGACGGCGCCGACCTGCGGACCATTCAGGAGCTGCTGGGACACGCCAGCCTTTCCACCACGCAGAAGTACACCCAGGTGTCTTTGACCGACCTGATGGCCGTCTACGACCGCACGCATCCGAAAGCGTAACCACGGCGATCGGTTAACATCTAATCAAGCGGGGAACTTTGGGTCACCAACACTCGCACTCTCATCATCATCACGCGGGTACGGGTCGCGTATTGGGCTGGTCACTGGCGTTGACGGCGGCGTTCGTCGTGCTGGAGCTCGCGGCCGGGTTGCGCGCGCACAGTCTGGCGCTGATCTCCGACGCGGGACACAACTTCACCGATGCCCTGGCGCTTGGCCTGGCCGCGTTCGGCGTCTATACGCAATCGAAGCCCGCCGATGACGTGAAGACCTACGGGTATCACCGGGCCGGAGTTCTCGCCGCTTTCGTAAACGCCCTTACGCTGGTGATTCTCGCCGGGTTCGTTTTCTGGGAAAGCTATGCGCGGCTGCGGCGGCCTGAGCCGGTTCAGGAAGGCACGATGATGATCATCGCCGCAGTGGGGTTGGCGTTGAACGGCGGGATCATGTTCGGGCTGCAGCACCGGAAAGGCGATCTGAACATCCGCGCGGCCTGGGTGCACATGATGGGCGACGCGCTCGGCTCGGTGGCCATCATTCTCGGTGCGTTGCTGATCCGGTGGACGGGATGGCTGCGGGTGGATCCGATCCTATCGATCGTGATCGGGGCCCTGATTGTGTGGACTGCCTGGGACATCATCAAGGAATCGCTGAACATCCTGCTCGAGGGGCTTCCACGCGGGATCGAACTGCAGCAGGTAGGCCAAGCGATGCGCAGCGTCGACGGCGTGATTGACGTGCACGATCTTCATATCTGGACACTGGGATCGAATGTGCACGCTTTGAGCTGCCACGTTCAGATTGCCGATCAGCCGCCCTCGTCGAGCGAGACGATCTTACGCCGGGTGAACGAAGTGTGTGGCTGCTTCCACATCCATCACACCACCATCCAGTTTGAGCATGCGCGCTGCGCCGTGTCCGAATCGGGTTGCAGCCTCGTGGACGCGCACGGATAGGTTAGCGTAATTCCAGCCCGAATTCGTGGACCGGAGCGGTGCCGTTCACCAGCCGGACCCAGAATAGGCCGGGGCCCAACGGACTCTGCACGTCGATTGCTAATCCTGCCTTCTCCTGCACGATCGCTCCGCTCCAGATTCGGGCGCCATCCCAATTGACGATTTCAGCCCGCAGTTGCGCGCCGGCAGGCAATTCGGGAGCGGAGAGCCGAAGGTGCAATGGGCGCTGCGCATCGCCACGCGCGATGGAGCGGTCGTCGCTGCCCCGCGATGTCTGTAATTGCACGATGGCCGGAACGGAGTTCACTGCCGGGTACTTCACGAACGGGACCGCAAGGGTGAGCAGCATGGCGGCACACGCTCCGGCCACAACGGGTATTGGAATATTGATGAAGCGCTGGAAGAAGCCGGGGCGGTGGGCAACGGGGCGCAAATCCAGCTCGCGCTCGCCCAACTCGAGGCATGCTTCCTTCAGTTCGCGGATCTTGGCATCGACGGCAGTGAGTTCGTCCTGGCACGTTTCGCAGACCAGCAGGTGCTCTTCGACCCGCTCGAACATGAGACCTCTCAGGTGCCCGAGAGAGTAGTCCTCGAGAACATCGGTGCTGGGGTGCTTTGCCGCATTCATGGTCATCATTGCCTCCTTTGAACCGGGCAGCGTACTACGCCTGCCGCCCTGATCGCCACGCTATGACTATTAGTGGGCTGCCGAGGCGGAAGTTCTCAGCGAAATTCCTAAAATCGGACGTTGAAGGCGTCTTTTACCGAGATCGGCGAATCGCGCTTTGGCGCGGGACTTTAAGAGCCGGAATTGGGTCTCGGTCAGCGACATCTCATCGCAGATCTGCTGAAGCGGCTGCTCTTCCAGGTAAAAGCGGGTGAGAATTTCGCGGTCCCGGCTGGAAAGCTTCTTCAGGACGCCGGCGATCATCTCCCGGCGCTGCTGAAACATAGCGCTCTGTTCCGGGGTAAAGCCGCGGTCGGCCAGCCGCGTTCCCGAATCGAAGTCGGACTGGTTCTTCCGGCGATGGACGATATTCTCGATGTAGGCGGCCACCTGGCGCCGCACGATAGTCCGGACGAATCCCATGAGCCGCTCCGGCTCCCGGAGCTCACCGCGGCGGATCGCCTGCACTACGATCAGGAAGGTGTCGTGAACCTTGTCATCGAGTTCCTGGGGCCCCAGTTGTCTACATAGGTAGAAGCGGATGCCGCGTGAGAATAGTTGGTACAGTTCCGTCATGGCTGCGTCGTCCCCCAAGCGAATGCGGCTGACCAGCCACACCCAGTTCACAGCAGGCGACTCGTAGCCGGTCTGCCCCTGGTTGGGATCGTCTTCCTCGCCAGCGAGGCCGCTGGTTCGTTCCCTGATCTCAGCGCGATCCGTCATGTGTCCTAATTGCTCCTTCCAATCACCTGGTAAGCAGCCCAATAGCGCGGCTCCGATCGCCACGAGTGCGACCGGATCATGTCGATTTGCGCACGCCTTAAAGCTTCAGCGGGTACCATCGTGTCTCCCCTTGCGGATTCACGCAGGTATCCGTAAAACCGCACAAACAACTGGCCGGTATCGTCGGGCGTGGGCCATTGCGTGGCCACCACCGCCCGGGCTCCCGCCGCGATCCAGGCGCGGGCGAGACCCAGTAAACCGGCGGCCGGTACGACTTCTCCCTCAAGCGAACTACACCCGCTGAGGACCACGACCGAGCCAGGCGCTCGCAGGTGCGCGATGTCTTCCGGGGTCAGGATGTCCAGGCGGGCGCCGTTCGCCGACGGACGGAGACCCAGCGCAATCGCAACCCCGCCGGCCGGCCCGCCGGTAAGATAGTGCGCGGCGATATGAATCACCTGCGGCCTGTCCGCCAGCGCGGTAACAATCTCCTGCCGGTTGGCCCGGATGCCGGTCAAAATCCGAAGCGGACGGCCCGTAAGCAGGGCGCATTCCTCGATCTCGCGCTGGCTCGACAGCAACCGGGGTAGTTGAACCGGAGCTTTGGCGCGAGCCTGGGCCGGAGCTTGCGTGTCCGCCTGCGAACGAAAGCGCGGATCTGCGGAATTGTACACGCCATCGCCGATCCCCAGGAAACCGCCCTTGTGCAAGCCCTGCGGTTCCGAACCGATGGCCCACGCGCCGGGAACCAGTTCGACGGTCTGCCGCTCAATCAGATAAACCGGAGTTCCCTTCAGCCGCCCGCAAACCAGAGCGCCCATGGGCAATTTGAAGAGAGCCGCGTCAGGGGAGATATACCAGCGGTTGTGAGCGCTACGTTTCAGGCCTGAAAAGAGGAGTTCGAAGAGACGCTGCGAATACGGCGCTGCTTCCGCGCTGGATTGGGCCCACAAGGCCCTCAACCGGTCGATTTGTTCGGACAATGCTCTCTTATCCGGCAGCACCGTGACCTCAAACGTCCGTCCCGACACGATCCAGCGATACGAATACCGCGCTCCCAGATGAAAGCTGATCAGCGTACGGGAGTTCCCTAACACATGCTTGAAGTGAGTAAGTGAAATCCTGGGTCGCGATTTCTCGGGGGAGACTATGCATTCCTTGCATCGCTTTGGGGGAGTTGAGTTCGCCGCCTTTGGGGGTAATGAATCGCTGACGGTGACGGCGGATTTTGCGTGGGCCTCCATCTCAGCCAGGTGCATGCGGAGACGGGCGGCCTGCTGGAGAGTGGCTCGCGATGCAGATCCGGGACCGAGTTGCTCGGCGTCTAAGGCGCGTAGGCGGTCCAGCAGAGCCCAGTACTCGACCGGGACATGTTCGGTCCAGCGGCGGCCCTCAGTCAACACGTCGTGAAGGCTCGCAGCGCGTATGCGCTCATTGAGTTCCCAGGACAGGACAGCGTACCGCTCGCGCCCGGTCTTCCGGTAGAGCTCTATGGCGCAATCCACAGCGCCGCTGAAGATGTCGTCGAGCAGCGCGTCGGTCCTGATCCGGAAACTGTCGGCGAAGAGGCCGCGGCCGCGCCACTCCTCGGCCGCATCGGTGGCGCGGATATAGTCGTGGAGAGCGCCTTCGAGATCGCCCTGGCCATGCAGGATTTGGGCGCGCGTGAAGTAGAACTGGTGGAGTGGGATTTGAACGGGATCCGGATCGGAGCCGCGGAAGGAGGAGTCGATCAGTTGCCGGGCGCGGGTCAGGTCTCCGGTGACCAGGTTCAGAACCGCGAGCTTGTATTCGGTAACGAACAGGGCGGGATCCTTACGTCCTCGGCGCAGCTCGAAGGCCCGCAAGAGGGACGTCCGCGCCCGTTGCAACCTGCCCGCCTGAAGCATTTCCCAGCCCATCTGATCGAGCGCGCTTGATTCTGCGGAGATCGACTGCTGGTCGTGAGAGCGGGCAACGCTCTCGATTGCTTCCTTGAAATACTTTTCAGCCTTATCGGATGCTCCGCGCAGCATCAGCACGCGTCCGAGTTGAACTAATACTTGAGACCGGACCGCCACGTTCGTGCCTCGACCGAGATGTTGGTTAGCTTCCTCGGCGGCGGATAGCGCGGAAGCGGTATCGAACACATGCAAGTACAGCGAGGATAAGTTGGCGAGGGTGAGTGCGCGTTCCGCGTCGAGCCCCGCTTGAACGGCCATGTCGCGCGCTGCGAGATATTCATCGAGCGCCTGGCGATACTCTTCCGCCTTGAAATGCGCGCCAGCGGACGTGTTTAAAAACCACCACGCGATCGCCGGATTACGATGCCGAATTGCATCATGATATCCCTGCTGGAACAGCGGAATCGCTCTCCAGGCTTGAGAACCCTTGAAAAGATCGAATGCTTTATCGGCCAGCTTCTTGTTCTCTTCCGAGCCCCAGCGCCGAAGCATTTCAGTTCTGCTACCTTGGCGTGGAGTTCCCGGACTGCTGCTCAAGCAGAGCGCAACGGCGAACAGAACCAAAGCGCGCCAGATCAGATCTCAGCTTCCTTGATTGACTAATATGTGGGGGGGGACAGTCAACAGCGGGACGATCCGGGGGAGCACCAGCGACATCGACCGGTGCCCCCAGAATGATATCAGACATAAGTTGATCGCCCAAATAAGGGCTTCAATATTTGAATGCGTGCGCCCGTTTAGCGCAACGGAAAACGACACTGCCTCGTTCCTTCTGAAACTAGAAGAACATCGGCGGCGGGACGATGATGATAGGATCGATCATTTCTTTCTTCTCCTTTTCTTCGCATCGACTGTTTCCGTCCGGCACTTTAGCCCGGACGCTCCGGCGCGCTTGAATTTGGGCTCGGCACTCACTTGCCTTTCCCACCTTCACGCTACCCCGCGAAGCGTGCGATCCTCGGGAATCGGATCGCGTAAAGTATTGAAAAGAGGAGAAATATAGACGAACAGTTTCCGGGAACGCCCATTTCGGGCACTGGAACCGGCCACGAAATCAGAGGCAATCAGAGTAGCCGTAGATGCTGACTGATAGTCAGTTGGCCAATGCGGCTCCTGGGGAAAGCCCATGTGAACGTTCAGCCGGGTAAGCTCCGTGTCATTGCTACGGCATTCCCCCTACATAATGGTGCAGTGGCTACGGTCAGCGCTGGGCGGCCACACGCAAATCCAGGTGCAATGAATTACCACCTGCTCCTGCCCTCGACTGATGCGCGAGGTCCGGGCGCGCCCGCGCTGAACGATGCAAATCATCAGCACAATCAAATCGCGATGAAACTGGAAGGAACAAGTACCGCCTGTCCGCCTGCTCGGCATCGCGGAGAAGGACAAGATAATGATCGTCCGCGAAGGCGGGCACATCGCGACCGTGCGTCTGGAACTCACTACATCTCTGACCCGTGAAGTAAACGCGCGGTCGGGCGAAGGATAATATCAAGGTATGCGCGGCAAGTGGATCCTGTTCGCCGGCATCACCATTCTGCTGGCGGTGGCAGCCGGAGCGCTGTCGGTTTACCGCGGCCAGGGCAGCAGGGTTAAAGTATCCGAGCCGGCCAAGGCGCCGGTAGCGGCGGCGCCGCCGCGTGTTGCCGAAATCAGTTTGATGGGGCAGATTCAGGCACAGCGCGTGGTGAACGTTCCCGCTCCGATCGACGGCACTGTGGAGAGTTATTCCGCCGAGATCGGGCAGGACGTTTTTGAAGGGCAAATGATCGCGCACATTCGCAATACGCGATTGGAGTCGGAAGCCGAAGGCGCCACTCTTGAACTCGAGCGCATTCAGGGCCGCATTCACGAAATCGAAGCGGCGATTGTCGCCGGGCGTCTCGAGGCATCCCGCGCAGGCGCCGACGCCAGCCGCGCAAAGACGGAATACGATCGCACGCAGAAGGCCTTCGACCGGCAACAGATGCTGATCAAGGAAGGCGCGACCCCGCGTCTGGCATTCGAAAAAGCCGAGCGCGAATACAATTCCGCGAAAGAGGATCTCGATACGAAAGACAAGCTAGCCGCGGCCGCCGACGATCGTGTCGCGACGTTGAACCGCGAATTGGATGCGGCGCAACGCGCGGTGGAGGAGCGCCAGCAGGCCGAAGAACGTGCCAAGGCCAGCGCCGGCGCGGGTGACGTGCGTGCACCGGTGGACGGCATCGTGCTCTCGCGGCACGGCCAGGCAGGCGAGGAGGTGAACCGCACCATGCAGGATTTGTTCCGGATCGCCGTCGCCTTATCGGCGCTCGAAATCGCCTTGCAGCCGGAGCCGGCGGCGGTGGCCCGCATTAAGGTTGGACAGTCCGCATCGGTACACGTGGCCGAAGTTCCGGATCAGATTACCGGCACCGTACGGGAGATCAAAGACGGGCGCATCATCGTCGATTTCACCAGCCCCTCGCCCGCCATCCGTCCCGGCATGACGGCCCAGGTTCGCATCGAACTCAAGTAGCAAGCGCGGGTTCGGCCAGCCGGGATACTATGAGAGTTTCGGAGTTTCAGCTATGCAATTTCTCGTCAATAGCCTCATTGAACTGATCACCCAGACCTCCACGAATCTGCCGCCGGATGTGCGCGCGGCCATGGGCACCATGATGGATGTGGAGACGCCCGCCACGCAGTCGGCACAGGCGCTGGACATCATCGCGGCCAACATAGACATGGCCGTCGAAGACGAATCGCCGATCTGCCAGGACACGGGCATGCCGACCTTCGTGGTGCATACACCGGTGGGCGTCAATCAGCTCAAGATCGCGCGCGCGATACGGGAGGCGGTGGCGGAGGCGACGCGCCGCGGAAAGCTGCGGCCCAATTCGGTGGATTCGATCACCGGCAGGAATTCGGGCGACAATCTCGGCGCCGGGACACCGGTGATTCACTTCGAGCAGTGGGAACAGGACGACATCGAAGTGAAGCTGATTCTGAAGGGCGGCGGATGCGAGAACAAGAATATTCAGTACTCGCTTCCCGCGGAATTAGACCACCTGGGGCGCGCTGGACGCGATTTGGAGGGAGTGCGCAAGTGCATCCTGCATGCTGTGTGGCAGGCGCAAGGTCAGGGGTGTGCGCCGGGCGCATTGGGCGTGTGTATCGGCAGCGATCGCGCGCATGGATACGCGCTGGCCAAGAACGAGTTGTTCCGCTCGCTCGATGATGTGAATCCGGTGCCTGAGCTGGCGAAGCTGGAAGCCGAGATCATGGACGAGGCGAATAGGCTGGGCGTGGGCGCGATGGGGTTCGGCGGGAAGGCGTCCCTGATCGGGTGCAAGATCACCGCCGCGAATCGTTTGCCCGCCAGCTTCTTCGTATCAGTGGCCTACGATTGCTGGGCGTTCCGCCGTTTAGGGGTTCTCCTGGACGCTGCTTCGGGAGCAATTCTGAGCTGGCTGTACCGGGACCCGAGCCGGACGGTAACTCGCATGGCGCGGGCCGAGGGATTCCCGCTGACCGGCCGCGAGATCGTCTTAACGCCGCCGATTACCGAGGAGCAGGCGCGCGCGCTGAAGGTGGGCGACGTGGTGCTGATCAGCGGTGACATGTTCACCGGTCGCGACAACGTGCACGCCTGGCTGATGAAGAATCCGCCGCCCGTTTCATTGCAGGGCGGTGCGCTGTACCACTGCGGGCCGGTGATGATGAAGCAGGGTGCGGGTTGGGTGGCGAAGGCGGCGGGCCCGACTACCAGTATTCGCGAGGAGCCGTATCAAGCCGACGTGATCCGGCGCTACGGTGTGCGCGCGGTGATCGGCAAGGGCGGGATGGGTTTGAAGACTCTGGCGGCGTTGCAGGAGTTCGGCGCGGTGTACTTGAACGGGATCGGCGGGGCGGCGCAATATTATGCGCGCTCGATCCGGCAGGTGCTGGATGTGCACCTACTCGAGCAGTTCGGGATTCCGGAGGCGATGTGGCATTTGCGCGTGCAGGACTTTGCGGCGATCGTCACGATGGATGCACACGGGAACAGTCTGCATGCGGGGGTGGAAGAAGAGAGCGGACGGGCGCTGGCCGAACTGCAGAGTGTGTGAAGCCGGGCGTGTTTTGGATGCGTGGATCGGGCACAGTCTGTTAAGCTGTGAAAGTAGATTTTCTTCGGCCAGGTAGCTCAGCTGGTAGAGCGCAGCCCTGAAAAGGCTGGCGTCGGCGGTTCGATTCCGTCCCTGGCCACCACGTCCTCAAGCCGCGCTCGTCTTCAGTTCCTCGCGGATAATCTGTCGCAGCGTATCTTCGAATCGCGGGGCCTTCCCGTCCAGGTATTCGCGGAGCGCCGCGTTGATGAGCGTCTGATACCCGGTTGTCCCGCCAGACGCTTCCACCATCTGGAATAAACGATCCAGAATGTCCTGGTCAAGTCGAATCGTAATGCGGGTCTTGCCCGCGGCCTCGGGCTCCGGCGCAAGTACCCTGGCGTGCTTGCCCTTGCTGAAATCGTATTGGTTTTTCATCGTTCTTCCCCGTACTCCTCACTTTCGTCTCGATCAGTTCGTCGAGAAACGGCCATTTCGCCTTGGGCTTCACCTTCACAATCGACTCGTACGTTCGCAAGGCACCGTCCAACGATGCTGTGTATACTGCATGATCGTCCGTGGCGTTATCTGGATTCTGAATGATGAATGCCGCAGCGGACGGAACCAGTTGGGTGAAGATCTCAGCGGCGTAGTTCTTCTTCGAATCGAGTAGCGGGCCGAGAAGATTGCCACAGACCTTGACGTTAATGTCGGGAACATCGATCAGCCAATGCACCATCCAATTTCGTTGCTCTTTCGCGTCCTTACTCAAAAGTCGCGCACCCTCTGTAAACGGCGCGCTTGTATCCGATAAACGGGCCCTATATACTAACTTGGATTGATTCAGTGGGCCAGGTCCGCCAAAAGGAGCTCATGGTGAGAACTGCTCTGATCTGCACCTTGTTTTCGATCCTCCTGATCGTTCCCCTCGGCGCGCAAACGTCCGGTGAAATTACCGGCGAAGTCAAAGATGGAACCGGCGCGAGCGTCCCCGGCGCGACCGTCACTGCAACAAACGTCGCCACTAACGCCGCGCGAAACACAAACACGACGGCCGCCGGGTTCTACGCTTTCCCATCGCTCGGTCCCGGCACCTATACGGTGAAGGTCGAAGCACCGGGCTTCCGGTCGGCGCAACGCACAAATATCGAACTGCAAGTTCAGCAGACCGCCCGCGTGGATTTCACGCTCGAGGTAGGTCAAGTCAATGAGGTAGTCGACGTCAAGGGCGCCGCGGCGATGCTGTCCACCGAGGATGCGACGGTGGGCACCGTTATCGAGAACCGGCGCATCGTCGAGTTGCCCTTGAACGGCCGCAACTTCTTGCAACTGGTCGCGCTGAGCCCGAACGTTACGAATGGCTTTTCAGCGCCGGGTCAGGCTGGCGGACGGCAAGGCGGAACGCGCGCGAGCCAGAACATCTCCGTGATGGGGATGCGCGGCACGTGGAATCACTACACACTGGATGGCATCGAAAACACCGACGTCAACTTCAACCTGTACGTGATGCTGCCTTCGGTGGACGCTCTTCAGGAATTCAAGGTTCAGAGCGGAATCTATCCCGCCGAGTTCGGCCGCGAGGCAAGTCAGATCAATGTATCGACCAAACCCGGCACCAACGCGTTCCACGGGACGCTCTTCGAATTTCTACGCAACGAGAAGTTGGACGCGAAGCCCTACGATTTTGTGGGCAACAAGCCTTCGAAGGCGCCCTTTCGCTGGAACCAGTACGGCTTTACCCTGGGCGGCCCCGTCTGGATTCCGAAGGTGTTCAACGGCCGCAACAAGCTTTTCTTTATGTCGAATTTCGAAGGCTTCAATCAGCGCCAGTCCTCGGAAGGCATCTATACCGTTCCCACGCTGGCCATGCGAAACGGCGACTTTTCGTTCGAGCTTCCGAACAATCAGTTATACGATCCGGCGACGCGCATGATCGGTCCCGAGGGAAAAGTCATGGCACAACCTTTTGCCGGAAACATCATTCCGAAATCCCGTTTCGACCCGATCTCGGTCAAGCTGCTCGAATTCTGGCCGGCGCCCAATATAAACACCACGAAACTGAGTAATAACTACGATGCGCGTCAATCCAACCCCATCGATAAAGTACAGTTTACGCAACGCATCGATTTCACTGAGAGTAACAATTCATCCTGGTTCGGCCGCTATAACTGGACCGATGAAAACTCGGCGAGCGGAGCGCTGTATTTGAACGGCACAACGCTGTACACGCGCGCCCGGCAATACATGATCAATAACACGCGCGTGTTGTCCAACAACAAGGTGAACGAGTTCCGGTTCGGCGTCAACGATTTTTATAACATCACCGGCCTCGAACTCAGCAATAAGCGCGATGTGCTTAGCGAGTTGAGGATTCCCGGCCTGATGTCGCCGGACGCCGCCGGATGGGGTATTCCGCGTATCACCAACCTCGTTGGAGTTAGCGGCTTTGGGAACGACTCATCGAATCCGTTCGTGGTAAACGATGCGGT
Source organism: Bryobacterales bacterium (assembly GCA_038322705.1). Taxonomy (GTDB): domain Bacteria; phylum Acidobacteriota; class Terriglobia; order Bryobacterales; family Bryobacteraceae; genus TMP-7. The sequence goes on from JBBQGC010000025.1 coordinate 50,738, forward strand.
GTTCCAGGTGATCGATAACTTCTCCTGGATTAAGGGCAAGCACTCGATCCGCTTTGGCGGCGAGGTTCGGCGTGACCGTTACAATCAACGTGGGAACGAATTCGCGCGCGGTTCCTTCGAGGCGAGCGGGCAATACACGGCCAGCCCCACTCGCGTCGGCGGCGACTCAACCGCCGATTTTCTGCTCGGCAATCTATCCAAAGCCGAAGCCGCGCTCAATCTTGCTTTTGGACAGTTCCGTGCCACTGGCCAGGCGTATTACGTCGATGATACTTACCGCATTACACCAAAGCTGACCTTGAATCTAGGCTTGCGATGGGAAGTGATTCCGCCCTTCGTCGATAAGTCGCAACACGAGATTAGCGTCGATGTGCGGCATATCGTTTTCAACCAGGCGAATGTGCCCGACCAGAGTCTTCATCCGGTAACGGTCCGCACCGGCCAAGGCGATTTTTATGAAGGCATCGGGTTCCGTTATCCCGGCGTTCCGGTGGCCCGCGACGGCCGGCTCGGCGATGCGCTGGTCCAGACCAACTGGCACGATTTTGCCCCGCGCTTCGGCATTGCGTATAGCCCCAGTGACAAGTGGACCATTCGCACAGGCTTCGGGATTTTCTATTCCGCGGAATCGAATAACTCGCGCTTCGATCTGAACCGCGGCTTGGGCGGACGCGTGACACGCACGGCCAATCCGGACATTCCTGACATAACTTATACAAACTTCCTGACTAGCGCCGCCCGCCCGTGGATCTTGCCGCCAAGCCCGTTCCTGTGGAGTCTCGATTACAACCTGAAAGACACATCAACGATGATGTATCTGCTCAACCTGCAACGTGAACTGTTCGGCAATACCACCATCGAGTTAGGATACAACGGAACGCTGAACCGTCATTTGCAAGGGCTCCAGAACCGTAACTTCCCGGTGCCAGCCGCGAGCGGAAGTTACGCCTCGCGCGCGCCGTTTCCCGAATACAATTACATACAAACAGTTCAATCGGGCGGCACGGGAACTTATAACTCGTTCAGCGCAAAGCTGACGCGGCGGATGTCGGCGGGTCTTACTTATCTTATCGGTTATACCTGGTCAAAAGCCTTGGATGACACCAGCGCCATTCGAGGCACCAACGTAGATATTTTCCCGCAGGACAGCCGGTGTCTTGCCTGCGACAAAGGTTACTCGGCATATAACGTGCCGCAGCGCCTGGTCGCGTCGGTGTTATACGAGCTTCCCTTCGGGAAAGGAAAGCAGTTCGCTAACCGCGGCGGAATCGTGAATGAGTTAGTGGGCGGATGGCAGATCAGTTCGATTGTGACCAGCCAGTCCGGACTGCCGGTAAACGCGCAAGCCGGCTTTGACGCGCCCAATACCAGCGGCTACGGAGAGATCCGTCCCAACGCCACTGGCCTCGATCCGTACCTGCCGCGCGATCAACGCACCCCGCAGCACTGGTTCAATCCCGCCGCATTCACGACACCCGTGCCGGGCGGATTCGGCAACATCAGCCGCAACCGGTTTATGGGTCCACATAATACGTTCTGGGACGCTTCGGCGTTGAAGAACTTCCGCATCCGCGAGGGTCAGGAGTTACAATTCCGGGCCGAGGCTTTCAACATCGCGAACCACCCGGCTTGGGGATTGCCGAATGCTAATTGGGGCAGCCGGGATCCGTTGAAGCCCGCGGCAAACTTCGGTACGATTACCGGAACGACAACTGCAATGCGGCAGATGCAGTTCGGCTTGAAGTACGTGTTCTAGAGATAGGAGCAGGGTTATGACTAATATACAAACATCCCGTCGCGTCTTTCTTGGGGCGATGACAGCGGCGTCCTATAGCCGGGTGCTCGGCGCGAACGAACGCGTCCGCATCGGCTTTATCGGCTGCGGTCTCATCGGCCTTCGTCACATCGCCGATTTCAAGAAACTGCCCGGCGCGGAGTTCGCCGCGGTCTCGGACGCGTACGACCCGCGTATCGAGCGAGGCAAGTCCGATTGCGGCGGCGGGGCAGTAAAAGGCTATAAAGACTTTCGCCAGATGCTGGATGACAAGGGCGTCGATGCAGTAATCATTTCCACTCCGGATCACTGGCATGCTTTGCAGACGATCATGGCTTGCGGCGCGGGCAAGGACGTCTACGTCGAGAAGCCAATGACGCTGTTCGTCCAGGAAGGCCGCTGGATGACCAACGCCGCGCGCAAATACAACCGCGTGGTGCAGGTGGGCACGCAAGGACGCAGCGGTCCTCACATGGCGGAGGTGCTGCCGATGATCCGCGGCGGGCATATCGGCAAGATCACGAGCGTCCGCATCGGCTCGTACCGCAATATCATGCCCGGCTTCGGACGCCCCCCGGCGTCCGATCCGCCGCCTGGCCTCGATTACGACATGTGGCAAGGACCCTCGCCGAAAAAGCCCTACACGGTGCATCGCTCGCTATATCATTTCCGCTGGTTCTGGGATTACTCGGGCGGGCAAATGACAAACCTGGGCGCGCACGATCTGGATTTCGTCCACTATATTTTGCAGGTAAAGGGACCGACCGCGGTTTACTCGAGCGGCGGCCGGTTCGCGCTGGACGACGATGGCGAGACACCCGACACGCAGGACGCGATCTTCGATTACCCTGGCTTTACAGTGGTAGTTTCTCTTCGTGAAGCAGGCGCCGGGCGCGACCGCGGCGGCAACCAATTCTTCGGAACCAAAGGCAGCATGCAAGTGGGCCGCGGCGGATACGAGGTGTTTCCAGACATGCGCATCGCTCCTGAAAAGCAGATTCCACCATGGTCGGACCCTCCCGGACATCCGCATGGCGCCGATGTCCCGCGCGAGGCGCGTACGACGGCGCGCAAGGGCGGCGACATCGGAGGCGAGCCGATGGGCCTTCACGCTCAGCATTTCATCGATTGCGTGAAGTCGCGAAAGCGCCCGGTGGCCGATGTCGAAGACGGGCATCAGGTCACCACCGCTTGCCACCTCGCGAACCTCTCCATGCAACTCGGCCGCAAGCTGCGCTGGGATCCGGAGAAGGAAGAGATCATCGGCGACAAGGAGGCCAGCACTCATCTGGTCCGGCCGTACCGCAAACCGTGGGACCAGGTGCTGAGGAGTTTCAACGTATGACGCGCCGAACATTCATCGCAGCCTCCGCGGTTTCCGCTTCCGCGATGGCCGTGCGCGCGGCCGCGATGCCGCAGCGCTCCGGCATGGGATTCTCACCCGATTGTTTCGTACTCGCCCACCCTTCACGGCAGGGGACCTTCACCGAGTACCTGCAGTACGCCTACGATCGGGGTGCGGGCGGCGTTCAGTTCTCGATCACATCGTTCGATCCTGAGTATCTGAAAAGCATCCGAGCGCTCTCAGAGAAGCTCGGCATGTATGTCGAAGTGTCCACTTCGCTCCCCAAGGAAGATGCAGCGACGGCGGATTTCGAGAAGGTGGTGAAGGCCGCAAAGGACGCCGGCGCGCGTTGTATGCGAAGCGTCTGCCTGAGCGGCCGCCGGTACGAGACGTTCAACAGCCTGGCCGACTGGCAGACCTTCGTGCGCGATTCGCATGCCAGGCTTGCCCGTGCCGTGCCGGTTCTCGATCGCAACAAGATGCATCTGGGGCTCGAGAATCACAAGGATTGGACCGTCGATCAGATGGTTCCTCTATTGAAGAGCTACAATAGCGAGTACTTGGGCGCTTGCATCGATTGGGGCAATAACATGGCCCTGCTGGACGATCCGCTGGAGGTTGCTGAACGCCTCGCGCCTTTTGCGATCAACTCGCATATCAAGGACATGGCGGTCGAGGAATACGCGGATGGGTTTAATCTGGCGGAAGTGCCGCTCGGCCAAGGCATGCTGCCATTGCAGAAAATGCTCGATACAATACGGGCCAAGCGTCCGGACGTAAGGTTCTCGCTCGATATGCTGACCCGCAATCCGCTACTCATCCCGTGCTTGACCGAGAGGTACTGGGCCACGTTCCCGGATCGCAATGGCGTGTATCTTGCGCGGATGTTGCGTACCGTGCGCGCGAATAAGCCGAAGAAGCCTCTGATCTGGATCGACAAGCTGGACCAGGCGGCGAAGTTGCAGCTCGAGCAGGACAATGTCCGGCAGAGCATCGATTATTCGCGCGACCAGTTAGGACTGAAGCCCGCGTGAATTGGACCGGATACGAAGGGCGCGACATCGGCGCGTGGCGGCTCGGATCGTTTCTCGGCGAGCGCGATTACCGGGCCTTTTTCGTTGCTCGTCCATTGAGCGGGGGCGACCCGTTTCTCATGCAGGTCGCCGCTCCCGGGCCCGCGGGCGATGCGCTGGGCGCAAGTTGGAATCGGGCCCGCACGTTGCCCGAAGAGAATCTTCTGCGCATGCACGACACCGGCTCAGCCGGGTTGGACGGCACGCGCGTGAACTACGCGGTATTCGATTTACCGGACGATGACCTGTCGGAGGTTCTCGCGGCTCGCCGGTTGGACACCGCTGAGGCCCGCTCGATTCTGGCGGCCGTGGCAGCAGGGCTGAGTTATCTGCACGGGCGCGGCGTTCAACATGGTGCGGTGACACCGCAGAACGTTTTCCTGGTTGGCAGCCACGCGAAGCTGGGTGTTGACTCGTTATCGCCGACGGGCAATGAGGAGGCCGACCTGAAACAGTTCGGGTCGATGATGTTGGCGGCGTTCAGCCCGCAGAACGATCCGGCGCAGCTGGAACCTCCGTTCCGGGAGATCGCTCTGGGGTTTTTGAACAGCGCTGGCGAGCGCGGCTGGACCGCTGAGCGTGCCGCGCGAGCACTATCGCCCGAGCGCGTGCCGGCCGCGCATTCGCCGTCGAACAAAAAGAAGTGGATTCCGCTCGCGGCCGCGGCGATTCCGTTGGTGGTGCTCGGCTCGTGGTGGCTCGGGCGTTCGCCGCGCCCGGAACCGCAGACGCCGGTCCCACAATCTCCGCCGCCCGTGGCCGTTTCCACTCCGGCGCCCACGCCAGCCCCGGTCGTGGAACAACAGAAGCCTGACCCCACACGGCCGTCCCCTTCGCCTGCGCGCGCCGCTGAACCCGCGCCAAAGAACGAGCGTCCGGTACGCAATCGTAACGACCAGAGTAAAGCCTGGGCCGTGATTGCAGCGACGTACAACAGCTACTCGGCAGCAGGCAAACGCGCCAGCGCGCTGAAGCGTCAATCGCCCAGCTTGAATCCGCGAGTGTTCCCCGAAGAAGGTAAGGGGAAGCAGTATTACGTCGTCTTCGGGTCGGGGCTGACGCAGGACGCAGCGGCCCAACTACTCCAGACCGCGCGCCAGCAAGGGGCGCCGCGAGACGCCTACGTAACAAAGCTCGAACGCTAGCCCACGAGCTTGCGAAAACGCTTCACCAATGTCGAGAACACCGACGCCGTGATCTCGACGTTGTCAGACAAGAGCTCGTAAAAATCCTCGCGTCCGATCCGCAGCAGTTTGGTGTGCTCGGCCGTTTTCGCGGTCAGCGGCATTGGCTCATCGTCGAATAGTGCCCACGTTCCGATCACATCGCTGTGCTTGGCAACGTGAATCATGGAACCGTTCTGGCTCAACTCGACCGCTCCGTCGAGCACGACAAACAGCGCATCGGGCGCGTGCGAGGGCTCCAGAATCGTCGTTCCGGGCGGGCACTGGACTTCCGTGGCGATCGAGGCAATCCGCGCCAATTGATCGGGAGTCAGGGTGCGCAGCAGATCGACCCCTTCGAGGGCAATCACCTTCTCCACGATGTTCAACTCCGCCATTGGTGCCAATAATAGCGCACGGCCCGCGCATTCACGCTACAGTATTCCTGTGACACTGGGGCGTTTGGGGCACTGGCTCGTGCCGGGCACAGCCGAAACCGACGAGGCCTTCCGCCAGGAGTCCCTTTCACAGAGCCACCGTGCGATGCGCGTACTGGGCGGGGTCGAGGCAGCGCTTGGTGTAGCCGGTTGCGCTGGATGGGTGCCCTTGCCCTTCGCCGTAGCTTTCGTGTTGTTGGGCGCGGCCACATTGGGCGGAGCGATGCTATCTGCGTTGTACCCGCACGGCCGCACTCTCGCCGTTGTGTCGTGTAGTCTGGCCGCGGCGATCGCATTACGCTCCACCAGCGCGGAATTTGCGCCTGCCGCCGTCGCCGCCGTCCTGATCACGTCGACGCTTGCGCCATTGCTGGCATGGCAGGGGGCGGCAATCGGCGCTGCAACAATCGTAGCCGGCTTGAACACGCCATACAGCGTCTTCGCCGCCGCCGCCGCACTTGCCGAAACCGTGATCACTGCGGCACTCTACGAGCAGCGCCGGTCCAATCACCAGGCCTTCGTGAATCTTCTGCAGGCTTCACAGGACTTCCGCTCGCTGCAGGCTCGAGTGTTGCTGGCCGAGAGTTCGGCAACCATGATGCGGCTTTCGGCCGCGCTCGCGCATGAGTTGAGTTCGCCCATTGGCGCGCTGTCGAGCGCAGTCAGTACGCTCTCGCTCATCTCCCGGCGCCGCGATGGGGCAACGCAGCCGTCCGAACAGAACCGCCTGGCCGCCCTTCAGTCCGATCTCGTCGGCTCTCTCGAACAGCCGCTTGAGCGATTGCAATCCATGGTGAAACGCATCCAGCGTCTGAACAACCTGGACGAAGCGACGTTGCAGAGCGCGGACGTGAACGACCTGATCCATGAAGCGGTGGGGATCGTGCAGCCGCAAGCAGCCGATCGTGTCCGATTTGAGATGCACCTTCAACCCGTGCCCGCGGTCACCTGCCGTCCTCAACAACTGATCGCGGTGCTGTGCAATGTCCTCACCAACTCGTTACAGGCTCTCGAGAGCGAGGGCGACATTGCTGTCTACACCAGCGCGGACCCGGCCCGGATCGAAGTGAAGATCCACGACAACGGCCGTGGTATTCCGGCCGCGCAACTCGACCGCATCTTCGATCCCGCTTTTCAAGTGACCGCGGGCCGCGTGTCCACCGGTAACTGGACGCTGTTCACATCCCGCCAGTTCATCAAAGAGCACGGCGGAGAGATGCGGATCCAAAGCCGGCCCGGCTCTGGAACAACCGTAATTGTCACATTGCCATGCTCATCCTGATTCTCTTGTTGATAGGTGCGGTTCCGATCGCCGCCGCCGAGGACGTGTTCACTGGAGTGGAGCGCGTCGTCGCTGTGGGAGACGTTCACGGCGACTTCGAAGCGATGGTGGCGATCCTGCGTTCGGCGAACGTGATCGACGCTAAGAACAAATGGATCGCCGGTAAGACACACCTGGTTCAGATCGGCGATGTCCCGGATCGCGGCACGGAAACGCGCAAAGCAATGGACCTGCTGATCGCGCTCGAAAAGCAGGCATCGAAAGCCGGTGGACGCGTGCATGCGCTGATCGGCAATCACGAAGCCATGAACATTTACGGCGATCTGCGTTATGTGAACCCTGCCGAGTTCGCCGCATTCAAAACACCCGATTCAGGGCGTATCCGCGACGCTCTGTACGAGCAGCAGGGGAAAGGCGTGAACCGCGAGCAGTTCGACGCCGAACATCCCCTGGGCTGGGTGGAACAGCGCATCCAGTTCTCGCCCGAAGGCACATACGGCAAGTGGATTCGAAAACACAACGCGGTAGTCAAGATTAATGACTCGCTGTTCATTCACGGCGGCATCAGCCCCAAGTATGCGTCGATGACCATCGCGCAAATCAACGAAGGCGTCGCGGCCGAACTGAAGGATTTCACGAAGGTCAACGACAGCAGCTTCGTCGCCATCGACGAGGGGCCCCTGTGGTACCGCGGCTTGGCCGAGGGTGGCGGCGACCTCACCGCGCACGTCGATCAACTGATGAAGACGCATGGCGTGAAGCGCATCGTGATAGGACACACCCCGACCCCAGGCGCCGTATTATCGCGTTTTAACGGCCAGGTGATTCTGGTGGATGTTGGGATGTCCGCGCTGTATGGGAGCCACCGTGCGTGTCTGGTAATCGAACCGGACGGCCTGTACGCGATCCATCGTGGAACGAAGATACCGCTGCCCAAAGATGAAGGCGCCGATTATCTGCGCTATCTCAAGGCTGTGATCGCGCTCGATCCTCCGCCGTCGCCTGTAGAGGCGATGGTGAAGCAGTTCGAGAAGAGCTCAGGCGGCAATCCGCAATAAGCCACTCTCATAGTGGCGCGTGCGGGCGCATGCAGGATTACGACAGCGCACTCAAGGATCTGTTCCGGCACTCGTGTGGCACGTTCTTGACTTGACTGGCATTGGCGTGGTGCACGCGGACCTGTTGGGACTGACCGCCGCCGGGCGGATCGTTCACCTGGAGTTCCAGAGCACGAACGATCCCCTCATGGCGCTCCGGATGGCGGAATACAAATTGCAGATCTACCGCCGTTATCCGAAGTTCGCCGTGCAGGTGGTGCTGGACGTGGGCCGGAAGCGGATGAAAATGCCCGTGGAGTTGAAAGGCGACGGTTTCCAGTCGACCTACTCGCTCGTGGATATGCGTACAGTGGATGGGGACCGGCTGCTGGCGAGCAGCGATATTGGCGATGATATTCTTGCGGTGCTCGCGCGCTTGAGCGACGCGCGGACGGCAGTGCGCCGGATCGTCCGGGCAATTGCGCGGCAGGGTTCTGAAACGCGCGAAGTTGCCTTGCGCCGGTTGGTGTTGCTGTCGGGTTTGCGGAAGCTGGAAGCGGTAGTGGAGCAGGAGGGCGAAAAAGGTGCCGATTCTGAACGACATCATGGATCACAAGGTGATAGGGCGGGAAATAAAACGCAGCATTCAGATGGGCATCTAGCAGGGGATCCGGAAATGCATCCAGCAGGGGATTCAGCAAGGCGAGCATAAGGGTGAACTGGCCCTGCTCCGCCACCTGATCCGCGTCCGCTTTGGCCGAGTCCCTCGCTGGGCCGATACACGTTTAGCCGGCATGGACGCGGTGCAGTTGAAGGAAGCCGCCGGCCGTATCCTAGATGCAACTACGCTCGAGGAGTTGTTCGCATAGGGGTGGCGGTGAACAGGACCGCCGCGATCCATAAGAGGTCGGCGGTGAAGAGGTGGATCAGTTGCATCGCGACCGGGGCTAGTAGGACCAGGTTCAGAGCGCCTAATAAAAGTTGGATCGCGGTCATGCCGATGACTGCAATGCCGAGCCGATTGGAGCGCGGCATGGTTCGGGCGACTGCGAATACTAGGAGGGCTGCGGCGGCGACGGCGATGAAGGGGTGGAATACCCGGAGCCGGACGAACAGGTGGGCTGCCGGGGAGAAGTCCTGCGCGAGACCGGCGGCCAGTGATTTGGCTGGGAACAGGGTGTCGCCTAACGCGGTGATTGCGCCGCTGACTCCCGATATGATCAGGCCGGCGAGGGCTGCGGCGGGTAGCCATTGAACGCGCTTCAGCGGCGCGCCACCGGATGCCCACCATGCCGTCAACGCGAGTACCGCTAGTAGCGCGAAGGTGTTGATCAGGTGAATCGATAAGGAGAACGCGCGGGCGGTCGAGGCGTTCTTCGCGACGTGCTCGAACAGAACCAAGCCCGCGCCGATCAAAGCTTCACTCAGAATGAATGCGCCCGATAGCACCGCGCCTAGCCGCACACGGTGCCCTCTCGGGAAGGCGCGGAAAGCCCAGATCACGAGTCCGACTACGGCCATCAAGGCGATTCCGCTGGTGGCGCGGTGCGTATATTCGATGATCGTCGCCAGTTGCGGCGCCCGGGGTACGACGTCGCCGTTGCACGTGGGCCAGTGGTTTCCACAACCGGCGCCCGATCCCGTGGCCCGGACGAAGGCTCCCCACAACACGACTCCGATGTTGTAGGCGAGCACCGCCCACGCGTAGATGGCGAACTTTCTCACTGCAGCGGCAGGTCGCCTTGACCGTTCGTGCCGTTCTCGCCGGTGTCTTCGGAGTCCGGAATCACGCTTGCTGCCGCGACCGTGTCGCCTTCATCCACACGCACCAAGCGGACGCCTTGCGTCGAGCGCCCGGCCTGTCGGATCAGGCCGGCTTCGAGGCGGATGATCTTGCCGTCCTTGGTGATGATCATCAGGTCGGTGTCTTCCTTAACGACCAATGAAGCGACCACCTTGCCTACCTTCTTGGTGGTCTTCATGTTGATAACGCCCTTGCGGCCTCGGCCGGTGAGACGGTATTCGGTGAGCTTGGTGCGCTTGCCGTAGCCGTTCTCCGAGATGGTCAGGATCAGGCCCGATTCCTCGACGACCTCGGTGGATACCAGGTAGTCGCCTTCATCCAATTCCATCGCGCGAACGCCGCGGGCGGGACGGCCCATGGCGCGGACCTCTGCTTCCTTGAAGCGGATCGCCATGCCTTCATGCGATGCCAGGAACATATAGTTCTTGCCGCTGGTGAGGCGGGCGGCGAGCAGGTCGTCACCTTCATCGAGGCCGATGGCGATGATGCCGCGCGACATCGGGTTGTCGAACTCGGTGAGCTCGCACTTCTTGATGACCCCGCGCTTGGTGACCATGACGATGTACTGGTCGGGGACGAACTCCTTGACGGAGAGGAACGCGGTCACGGTCTCGTCGGGTTGCAGGTTGACGAGCCCGGAGGTGTGCTTGCCCTTGCCGGCCGATGAGGCGTCGGGGATCTCGTAGATCTTGAGCCAGTAGACGCGGCCTTTGTTGGTGAAGACCAGCAGGTAGGAATGCGTGGAGGCGATGATGAGGTGCTCGATCACATCCTCGCTGCGGGCGGTCATGCCGATGCGGCCCTTGCCACCGCGCGCCTGTCGGCGATAGGTGTCGACCGCGGTGCGCTTGAGGTAGCCGCCGCGGGTGACTGTGAGGGCGACGTCTTCCATCTGCACCAGATCTTCGAGGCGGATCTCGCCGGTGTCCTCGATGATCTCGGTGCGGCGCTCGTCACCGAAGTCCTTCTGAACTTCCTTGAGTTCCTTGATGATGACGGCGCGCAGCACGGACTCCGATCCGAGGATCTCGACATAGCCGGCGATCTGGCGTTGGATATCGGCCAGCTCGTCGATGATCTTCTGCTGTTCCATGCCGGTGAGCCGCTGCAACTGGAGTTCGATGATGGCCTGCGCCTGGCGTTCGGTGAAGTCCCAGATAACAGCGGCGCCGCCAACGGCCGCGATGGCTTCGCGTTGGCCTTCCGTGAAAGACACGCCCATCAGGGCTTCGCGGGCTTCGCGCGGGTTCTTCGATGCGCGGATGAGACCGATCACGGCGTCCAGATGATTCAGCGCTTTCTGGAATCCGAGCAGCAGATGCTCACGCTCGCGGGCTTTGCGCAGCAGGTAGTCGGTACGGCGGCGAACGACATCCTGACGGTGGTCGATGAACTTCTTGATGAACTCGAGCAGGCCCAACTCGCGCGGCTGGCCGTTGACGATGGCCAGCATGATGACGCCGAAGTTGACCTGCATTTGCGTGTGCTTGTACAGGTTGTTCAGCACAATTTCGGACTGTTCGCCGCGCTTCAACTCGATGGAGATGCGCATGCCGTCGCGATCGCTTTCGTCGCGGACGTCGCTGATGCCTTCGAGCCTCTTCTCGTTCACGAGGCCGGCGATCTGCTCGACCAGGCGTGCCTTGTTTACCTGGAAGGGGATCTCGGTGACGATGATGGCCTCGCGCTCCTTGGCCATCTTCTCGATCGCGGCCTTGGCGCGGACTTTGATGGAGCCGCGGCCGCGGGTGAAGTAGTCGAGGATGCCGGCGCGGCCGAGGATGATGCCGCCGGTGGGGAAGTCGGGACCGTGGACAATGGGGAGCAGTTCAGCGAGGGTGGTGCTCGGCTTCTGGATCACCATGATCGCCGCGTTGACGATCTCATTCAGGTTGTGCGGCGGGATGTTGGTGGCCATGCCGACCGCTATCCCAGAGCTGCCGTTGATGAGCAGGTTGGGGACGCGCGTGGGCAGAACTTCGGGCTCGTGTTCGCTGTCGTCGTAGTTGGGCCGGAAGTCGACGGTTTCCTTGTCGATGTCCTCGAGCAGTTGGGCGGCGATGCGCGAGAGGCGGGCTTCGGTGTACCGCATGGCCGCGGGCGGATCGCCATCGACGGAGCCGAAGTTACCCTGGCCGTCGATCAGCGGATAGCGCAGGGAGAAGGGCTGCGCCATGCGGACCAAGGCGTCGTAAACGGGCGCGTCGCCGTGCGGGTGGAACTTGCCGAGCACCTCGCCGGTGATCTTGGCGCACTTGCGCGGAGGGCGGTTGTGGTGCAGCCCCATCTCGTGCATGCCGAACAGGATGCGGCGGTGGACGGGCTTGAGGCCGTCGCGGATATCGGGCAGGGCGCGGCCGATAATGACGGACATCGAATAGTCGAGATACGACCGGCGCATCTCGTCTTCGATGTTGATGGGGATGATGTTCTTGTTGCCGTCGCCGGGGGGCGCGGGGGCGGGAGGCACAGGGGGCGTGGGGGGTTGGTCAGGCATTAGTTGGCAGTTGTCAGTTGGCAGTTGGCAGTTGGCAGTTGAACCACCATTTTACCAGTTTCATGGCTTCTCGTCGGTTTGCTCGCGCTTTTTGCGGGGGACCAGGCGGCGGGTTTTTCGCACTACTGGCGTGGACGAGAAGGCCTCCTCGATGAGGTCGATTTGCTCTTGTTGATGGCGTTTTAGGGAGCCTGCCGAGGGGCTTGCGCTTTCGGGGCGGCCGGCGTAGCGGAGCTTGCGTCTGGAGTCGTCGAGCAGGGGCTGGATTTGATCCTGAATGAAGTGCCACGGGCCCATGTTGCGCGGCTCCTCCTGGACCCACGCGACGTCGGCGGTTAGCGGGTAGCGGAAGAGGATGTCGGAGAAGTCGGACGCGTTGAAGGGGTAGAGTTGCTCGACGCGGACGATGGCGACATCGGTGACGTCGCGCTGTTCGCGGGCGGCGATCAGATCGTAGTACACCTTGCCCGAGCAGGCGAGGACCTTGGAGACCTGCGTGGTGTCGAGATTGACGGGATCGCTGGCGATTTCGCGGAAGCCGCCGGTCATTAAGTCGTTCATGGTGGAGACTGCTTTGGCGTGGCGCAGCAGGCTCTTGGGAGTGAAGACGATGAGCGGTTTGCGAATGCCGCGGCGATCGGGGCCGCCGTGCATCTGGCGGCGCAGCAGGTGGAAATACTGCGCGGGTGTGGAACAATTGCAGACCTGAATGTTGTTTTCGGCCGAGAGCTGAAGGAAGCGCTCGATGCGCGCGCTGGAGTGTTCGGGGCCTTGGCCTTCGTAGCCGTGCGGCAGCAGGAGGACGAGGCCGCTGGGCTGTCCCCACTTGGATTCGGCGGCGACGATGAACTGGTCGATCATGACCTGCGCGCCGTTGGCGAAGTCCCCGAACTGGGCTTCCCACAGGACGAGGGCGGTGGGATCACCGACGCTGTAGCCGAACTCGAAGCCCATGACGGCGTACTCGCTCAAGGAGCTGTCCCACACGTTGAAGCGCGCCTGATCGGGGGCGAGGTGCTGCATGGGGATGTAGGGCTTGCCGTTTTCGTAATCGTAGTACTCGAGGTGGCGCTGGCTGAAGGTGCCGCGCGCGCTGTCCTGGCCACTAAGACGGACGGCGCTGCCTTCGAGCACGAGGCTGCCAAAGGCGAGCGCTTCGGCGGTGGCCCAATCCATCGCGGCTCCGGCGAGCACTTCACGGCGGCGTTCGATAAAGTTGCGCAGTTTTGGGTGGAGGTGGAAATCGGCGGGGAACGTGGTGACGCCGTGGGCAACGCGCTCGAGCGTCTGGCGATCGACGGCGGTGGTGGGGCAGAAAGCGGGATCCTGCTCGCCCGCGACGCCGCTCAACTCCTGGAGCTCGTATTGCTGCTTGGTTAACTGCGCTTCCTCGTAGACCGCGTTCAGCGCCTGGTTGACTTGGCGGCGCTTGCTCTCGGCCTGCTCGGGCGTGATCAGACCTTCGCGCTGGAGTTTGCGCGAATACAGGACGGCGACGGAGGGATGCTGGCGGATCTTTTGATAGAGCAGGGGCTGGGTGTAGCTGGGGTCGTCGGTTTCGTTGTGGCCATGACGCCGGTAGCAGACCATGTCGATGACGACGTCCTTCTTGAACTTGTGGCGGTATTCGAAGGCGAGCTCGGCGGCGCGGAGACAGGCTTCGGGGTCGTCGCCGTTAACGTGGAAGATGGGCGCCTGCACCATGCGCGCGACGTCGGTGGAGTAGGGGGTTGAGCGCGATTCGGCGGGGTTGGTGGTGAAGCCGATCTGGTTATTGATGATGAGGTGGATGGTGCCGCCGGTGGTGTAGCCTTCGAGCTGGGAGAGGTTCAGCGTTTCGGCAACCACGCCCTGGCCTGCAAACGCCGCATCGCCGTGGATCACGATGGGAATGACGCGCTCGCGAAGCGTGTCGCCGAGGAGGTCCTGCTTGGGGCGGACGAGGCCTTCGACGACGGGATCGACGGCTTCGAGGTGGCTGGGATTGAAGGCGACGGAGACGACGATTTCGCGGCCGGCGCTCGATTTGCGCACGCCGCTCGCGCCCAAGTGATACTTCACGTCGCCCGAGCCCTGGATGCTGGCCGGGTCGATGTCGCCCTCGAATTCGGAGAAGAGCTGGATCATGCTCTTGCCGACCAGGTTGGCGAGCACGGTGAGGCGTCCGCGGTGGGCCATGCCCATGACGATTTCGTGGACGTTATTATTGGCGGCGCGTTCGAGCAGCTCGTCGAGGATGGCCATCGCGCCTTCCGCGCCTTCGAGGGAGAAGCGCTTGTGTCCGACGAAGCGGGCGTGGAGGAAGTGCTCGAACTCCTCGGCTTCGATGAGGCGATTCCAGGCGCGCAGGCGGACCGATTCGGCGAGGGGCCAATTGTTCTCGGCGGGCTCCATGCGGGACTGCAGCCACTCCTTCTGTTCGGGGTGCTGGATGTTCATGTACTCGCAGCCGAGCCGTCCGCAGTAGGTGCGGCGGAGGCGTTCGAGAATTTCGCGCAGGGTGGCGGTGGCCTGGCCGTTCATCAGGGTGCCGGTGATGAACTGGCGATCGCGGTCCCAAATGGTAAGGCCGTAGGTAACCGGATCGAGCTCGGCGTGGTAGGTGGCGGGCTTGCCGAGGGGATCGAGGTCGCCGATCAAGTGGCCGCGGACGCGATAGGCGTTGATGAGTTGGAGAACGGAGGCTTGGCGCGCGAGCTCCTGCATGCCGCCCGCGAAAGCGCCGGGCATGGCGATGGAGGGTCGGGCTTCCTGCCAGACGACGGGATGATACGGGATACCCAAGTGTTCGAAGATCTCGTCGTAGAAGGCGTCCTCGCCTTGCAGGAGGGCTTGCAGGCGGCCCAGGAACGCGCCCGATTCCGCGCCTTGAATGACGCGGTGATCGTAGGTGCAGGTGACCGTCATGACCTTGCTCAAACCGAGCATGGCCTTCATCTCTTCGGTGACGCCCTGGAATTCGGCGGGAAAATCGATTGCGCCGGTGGCGATGATCGCGCCTTGGCCGGGCATGAGGCGGGGGATGGAGCCGAGCGTGCCGACGGTGCCGGGGTTGGTGAGCGATACGGTGGTGCCTTCGAAATCGGCGAGGGTGAGCTTGCCTTTGCGGGCGCGGGCGATGACGTCGTCGAAGGCCTCGAGGTATTGAGCGAAGCTGAGCGCGCCGGCGTTCTTGATGTTGGGGACGGTGAGGGAGCGGCCGCCATCTTTGCCCGCAACATCGACCGCGACTCCGAGATTCACCTGGGAGCGGACGCGGCGGTGAGCGACGCCGTCCTGTTCGACGTAGGCGTTATTGAGGGCGGGTATTTCGGCCAGGCCTTGGACGACGGCCCATCCGACCAGGTGCGTGTAGGAGACCTTGCCTTCGCCGTGTAGGGTGCGGTGCTGATTGATGACGCGGCGGTTTTCGTCGATGACTTTGACGGCGATGGTGCGTTGGGAGGTGGCGACGGGGATCGACAGGCTATCGATCATATTTTCGGCGAGGCGGGCGGCGGCGCCACGGAGGGGGAGGATCTGCTCGCCGGGTCCGGGTTGGATGGGTGCTGGCGCGGGCTTTTCGGGCGCGGGCGCTTCGGTTGGTTGCGCCTGGTGGCCGTTGGAGGGCTCATCGCCGTTTTCGAAGCGCGATTTCCAGGTGTCGTCGACGGTGTGGTGGTCGTGCAGATACTGTTGGTACAGTTCGTCTTCGAGCCAGCTATTGATTCCGAGGGCGGGGTCGTATTGCGTAGACATACTGAGGGTTTGGAAGCCGGGTGGGCCTATCTTTCGATGATAACTCTGTTGCCGGATCATGCGGCCATTTTGAGAGTCGCGGGGGACGGGGCGGTGTCGGCGTCTCGGGCGAGGATTCGCGCGGCCGGGACGTTGAGGACGTAGTTATGGATGGGGGGCGAGGTGTTCGGGAATGGGACTAGGTTCGTTTCGTTCGATGGGTTCGGCGGGAGGCGGTGAGACCTCAATTCGAGTAACAACTTCATGCCGCGTTCGGGCTGAAGGGCGAGGCTGCGGGTGTAGCGCTGGAGATTGGCGGCTGGCGGCGAGGGCGCGGCGGTCCTGTTCGCCGAGCTCGCGCCATTCACGTCGACGGCTTCGGCGTCTTGAACCATCTGTAGGCCGAGCATGGAGTTCTCGTACATCCATGCCTGGCGCATTTGCCACTTGGCGTGGACGATTTCCTCGACGAGGTCGTGGTCGCGCGGTTCGAAGCGGGCGGTGTATTCGGCGAGGATGGCGTTGAAGACTTCGGCTTCGCCGTCGCCGAAGGTGATCATTGTGGCGAGACAGCCGTGAACGGTGGCGTTGCGGCTGGAGCGGGCTTTGCCTTTGGGGGTGAGGCCTTTCGAGAGGGATCCATTGCGGCGGGAGGCTTCCTGGCGGCGCGTGCTGGTTTGACTAGGTTGTTTCATGGCTCGATTGGGTATCCTTTCGATTTCAATATATCGGGCGAATTGACTTTGACTGCCGGGGTGGGTTGGGGAAGTCATACAAAAGGGGCGAGATATAAAATTATGATGGGCGTGAAGCGCGTTTGTCAGGCCATGCTTTTCTAGCCGGTAGATGAACACCCATGAACGCCGATCGCTCTCCAAGGCCGTTCACGGCGGGAGTGGCGCAGCATGTCCGCAGGGGTCGCGTACGCACGATTTAGAGAAGAACGGGCGCAGATCTGCGATGCGGTGACATCCGCCAGGACACGGCCGGGATTCGAGCCGGATGAAAAACAAGCATCGTGCTTGCTGGGTGAGCACCGATTAATATTGAATTGCACGCGGCAGTCGGGGAAGAGCAAGGCGGCGTGATTTGCACGGCGAGTGCGCGTGAAGCCGCGCGGCGATGGCGACAATGTGCGGTGAGTTTGCTAGGAGGGTGTAAAACAAACTGTGTAAGTGATGTTCTCAGGTGAAAGAATAGGAGAACATCATGGCGATCGATTCAGACCTGATCGACAAACTGCTCGCGGATCACAA
>JBBQGC010000026.1:0-67851 GCA_038322705.1 Bryobacterales bacterium
CGCAGCTCTTCATGCGTTCGACGACCTGGCGTTTGAACTCCAGGGTGTGCCGACGCCACTTTGCTTTCTTTGCCATGGTTTTTTCTCCATTCGATGCAAAGTGCGTCTTTTCGGCGTGTCTCACTTTAAGGGGACAGTCCATTATCGGCGTTCATCTGCGTTTATCCGCGGCTTCCATTTTTTACTTTGGTCGACACTTTCATCACCTCGGGATTGGCCGCGGTGTGACGATGCTTGTTACCTCAATCACGATGTCGGCCGCCGTCGGCCGGGGCTGCGCGATTTGTCCGCTCACAACCCACACACCCGATCGCAGCGCAATCGTCGGCGGCGCATGCAATTCGTACTCCGCGTCAACGCTCGCCGGGCGCAGCAACCACCGGCCGTTGTCCGAAGAGATCTCGCCCTGCACGCGCACCTTGCACCGGCCCACGTGGCTACCGTCCTGCTCGATCAAGTCGCGAATCTGTTCCAAACGGACCCGGTTGGGCGCACTCAGTTGAATATCGATCGCGCCGCGTCCGGCATCTACGGACACATTCTCCACGCCGCGAATCCGTTTCAATCGCCCGCTCAGCGACTCCGTGCAACTTTCGCACCCCGAGCCCGTGAACGCAATTTCCATCCACCGGAACTGCGCGTCGCAACACACCGCGGCGAACAGCAGCAATACCGCGATCTTCATCGTGCGGCGGCAGCCGTGATCGCGCCCGCGTATTGTTCCAGATCGGCGTACGGCACCGTCACCAGAGTCTTCTCCATGTCCTCGCCGGTCTCGATCATGTGTTTTAAATGAAGTGCGGCGAGCTTCATGCACCAGGCGTCCGTGACGGCATGCCCGGTTTTGGCGCTCAGCTTCAGAAGATCCGGGTTGATCAGCGCAACGACGCGTTCCTGTTTCGGTTCATCGACCGTCCAGATATGGAACTTAACGTCGACAGTGTCCGCGTGGCGAATGCTGATCCCGTTCTGCTGCCATCGAAACTGGACCTGCCAAACGCGTCCGAACGGGTCCTGTGCGGTCTCAAAGCGGCGGAAGTTTTCGAGCATCCCCGATCAATTTAGCAGAACTACGCCGGCTGATTCCTGGTGCGGACGAGCGACAGGAACTCATCGCGCGTCTCCTTTTGCGTGCGGAACGCGCCGAGCATCGCGCTGGTGACCGTGCCCGAGTGCTGCTTTTCCACGCCGCGCATCATCATGCAGAAGTGGCGGGCCTCGGCGATTACTCCCACGCCTGCGGCGTCGACGATCTCGTAAACGGTGTCGGCCACCTGCTGCGTCAGCCGTTCCTGCAATTGGAGCCGGCGCGCGAACACATCCACGATGCGCGGAATTTTGCTGAGCCCGATCACCTTGCCCTTCGGCAGGTAGGCGACGTGCATCTTGCCGTAAAACGGCAGCAGGTGATGCTCGCACATGCTGAAGAACTCGATGTCCTTGATGATCACCATCTCATCGCAGGACGGCTCGTTGAATATCGCGCCGTTGACGATCTTGTTGATGTCGGCCTGATACCCGCTGGTGAGAAACTTCAGCGCGCGCTCGAAACGCTCCGGTGTGCGCACCAGCCCCTCGCGGGACGGATCCTCGCCAATATCCTTCAACATGTCACGCAAATGGCTTGCGATCATCCCACCTTCGCGAGCCTCCTTCGGACGGATTACTTCGACAACGCTCTTATTGTTTCTCATTGCAGTTCGATTGAATTTCGCTTCGTTTCTTCCAGGCGGATACGTTCGATGGCGGGGCCGTTTGCTCCGAATGCCGGATGCCACGCTTGCTGCAGACCGCGGCGGATTTCGATGGCAAGATTCTCCGTCGTCGGAATCGTCGCTTCAAACGCGCCCAGTTCGCGATTTAAGTTCTTGTGCTCGAACCGGGAGATGACTTGGGCGTTCACGAGGCCGTCCAACACTTCCAAATCGACGATCCTGCCCGTTCGTTCGTCGAGCGCTCCGCGAACGCTCACCTCGAGCACGTAATCGTGGCCATGCCCGAACGGGTTATTGCACTTGCCGTAAATGCGCTCGTTTTCCGCGGGATCGAAGCGGTCCGAATGCAGGCGGTGCGATGCGGAAAAACGGTAGCGGCGCGTGAGCCTCATCGCTCACCTGCATAGTCTACGAACAGATCCTCGGTCTCGTACAGCCGCACGTTCGCTAATCGGACACCATCCCGGAAATGCGGCTCCAGGCGCCGCCAGATTTCGACGGCAACATTCTCAACGGTGGGAACCAGCCGGTCGAACGGAGGAACCTCGTAGTTCAGAAAGCGATGATCCATGGGCTCGACCACCTCGCGGTTCAGAACGTCTTTCAGTTGCTTGAGGTCGAACACCATGCCTGTCGCGGGGTCGGGATCGCCTTCGAGAGTCACTTCCAGAATGTAGTTATGGCCATGCCCGTGAGGATTCGCGGCCAGTCCGTACAGCGCGCAATTCTCTTCGTCGCTCGCACCGTGGAGGCGGCACACGTGCGACGCTGAGAAGTCGACGCGGCGTGTGATCAGCATTGCAATCCTCCTGTTGGATGAAGCAGCGGCGCTTCCGGATACTCTAAAATGGTATTAACCCGCAGGTTACGCACGTGCAACTGTTTTCAAACAAGACCGATCTCGCTCTCAAACTAGCGCTGGTGGCCGCGACGGCCGCGTTGTGCGTCGTGGTGGCGGGTACACTCGAGCCCAAGGTAGTAGAGAAGGGAGATAGCGCTCCCCGGTTCACTGTTACCACGGATCAGGGACAAACTGTCTCACGATCGAAATTCGAAGGCAAGCTGTTGGTGCTCAACTTTTGGGCGACATGGTGCGCTCCGTGCATTCAGGAGTTGCCCTCGCTCGATCAATTCGCGAAACATTACAACGGAAAAGGCGTGACGGTTCTCGCGGTCAGCGTGGATAGGAACGAGAAGCGCTATCGCGATCTGCTGTCGCGGGTTAAACCGGCGTTTCTGACTGCGCGCGATCCCGAGGGGAATCTCCCCGCCAATTACGGGACCTACATGTACCCGGAGACGTACGTCATCGACCAGAGCGGGAAAGTCGTGTACAAAGAGGCGAACGCCCGCGACTGGATGGACCCCGCCTTTTTGAACTACTTCCAGAGTCTGCTGTGAACCCTCGCCTGATTGAGGCGGTTCGGCACGTGCTTGGACCCGGCGGCGTGCTCGACCGTCCGGAAGATCTCGCCTTATACGAATACGACGGCAGCGTCGACAAGGCTCGGCCTGAACTCGTCGTGTTTCCCCGAACCACCGAAGATGTGGTCGCGATCGTGCAGTTGGCGAACGAATACTCTGTGCCGGTGGTCGGGCGTGGCGCAGGCACGGGCCTGAGCGGCGGATCGATTCCACGCGAAGGCGGCATCGTGGTGGGCTTCTCCCGAATGAACCGCATTCTCGAGATCGATCTGGATAACGAGTGCGCGGTGGTACAGCCGGGCGTGGTGAATCTAGATATCACGCTTGCCGTGCAGGGATCGGGTTATTTCTACGCGCCCGACCCTTCGAGCCAGCGCGCGTGCACCATCGGCGGAAATGTCGCGGAGAACGCGGGCGGGCCTCATACCTTGGCCTATGGCGTCACAACGAATCACGTGCTCGGGATCGAAGCCGTGCTGCCCGACGGACGCGTTATCACGACGGGCGGCAAGGAACCCGACTTGGCCGGTTACGATCTGAAGGGTCTGCTGACCGGGTCGGAAGGCATGATGGCGCTGACCACCAAAGTCATCGTGCGGCTCATGCGCCAACCGGAGATGGTGAAAACGATCCTGGCCATCTACGACGCGCCGGAGGATGCGGGCGACACGGTGGCCGAAATCACCGCGCGCGCGATCACGCCGGTTGCGATCGAAATGCTCGATGGCGTCATGTTGCGGATGGTGGAGGAGGCGACGCACGCCGGTTATCCGCTGGATGCAAGCGCGGTGCTGCTGATCGAATTGGAAGGGCTGAAGGAGAGCGTGGAGGAGCAGGTGGAGCAGATCCGCGATGCCTGCACATCCTGCCGCGCGCGTGAGTTTCGCATCGCCCGCGACGCGCAGGAACGCGATCTGTTGTGGAAAGGCCGCAAGAACGCATTTGGCGCAGTGGGACGCGTCAGCCCCACTTACTACGTACAGGATGGCGTCGTTCCACGCACGCAGATCGCGCCGACGCTGCGCCACATCCATTCGGTGTCCGAAGCGTTCGGTCTCAGCATCAGCAACATCTTTCACGCCGGCGATGGAAATATGCACCCCATCATTCTGTTCAACGCGCGCAAGCCGGGCGATCTGGAAAAGGCGATTGCAGCCGGCGCCAGCATCCTCGACTACTGCATCTCGGTGGGCGGCTCCATCACGGGCGAGCACGGGGTGGGCATGGAGAAGATGAATCTCATGGCGCACCTGTTTTCAGAGGACTCGCTGGACGTGATGCGCGGCTTAAAGCAGGTATTCGATCCTCAACGCCGCTTCAATCCGGGCAAGGTGCTTCCGTCGGCAAAGGGCTGCATGGAAATCCGGCAACCCGCGGACATGTTGCTCTAGCGCCGTCAGTCTTCATCCGCGATGGTCCTGCAGGAAATTCGGCACAAGCGCGCGCATGACTATGATGCACTGAGTCCTCACGCACTCAGATGACCGGCGAAATCGGGATTTGGGCGGTTTTGTGACCTTGTGCGTCGAGCACGGTGGCGCACGACTTTTGGATTTCCGATATTGCATTCAACAATGTTGCCGCTGTTGTCTCACATTTCCGAATTGACACCATGCTCATATGGCCGCTAGATTAGGGGTTAAGGAGTTGAACCTGCTTAATTAGGGACCTTATGCGTAAAACTTGACTTACTGTGCTGACGGCTCTGTCGATTTCAGTTAGTGTCGCTCAGTCCAAACGTACAATGCAACATCCAACGATAACGACACCGCCAGAGATTATCGCAGTCGGCGTCAGCCTTCTGCCGGCGCTACACCCCGATGCGATCAACCACCTTCACCAGATTGCTGGTGCGGACCTTGATGCAGTTCAGGAATTGATTCCGTTCGCTGCAGTTCTTCTGAATGGATCTCACAAGGAGATCTCGATGACCGCTGTTCTGTACACGTGGACTGGCGCGGATCATAGACCGGCTGGCGCTCTTTTCACGCTACGCTCCGCCGAATTCGGCTCCGGGTTGAAACCGGGCGAGGCACAGGCGTTCTTCCCGCAGCGAGGCCTGAATGTTTATTTTGCACACAAGGCGCGGCCTGGATTTCCGGCGTTGAAAGGAAAGGATGGTGATCCCGAGTCGATAACCGCAACCATGGTGAGCGAAATGAGCGGCGCTCGTGACATCAAAACCACCATTGATGGGATCTCGTTTGTAGATCGTCCGAACCTTGTAATCGGGCCCAATATGGGCAGAAATTAGTTGATCAGGAGCAAAATATGAAAGACACAACAACTGCCTTCTTGTTCGTTCTTCTCGCTGCTGTCGCAGTGACAGGGCAGACATATAACTATGGACCTATGTCCTTAGTGACGCCCACATCAGAGTACCATGGCCAAACAGCGGGCCCAGCCGACTTGACCGCGCGCATGATCGCTCAATGCCAAGTTACTCAATCTGCTTACTGCGCGTGGGATCCTTCGGTAGATCACTACGTATGTAACCCACAGACCACTTACACGAGCCAGATCGACATAGGCGCTACTAACGTTGCTATCGGCGTACTCTTACCCGGTGGAGGTCGCGGGCCATGCCGTGTCCCTGTGACTTGGACTGCTCTGGGGTTCATAATAATCTGACAGAACTGAAATCCGCTTCCCGAGGCGTTTCAATTCACAAGACAAGTCTCATCGAGATATTTGCGGCAATGTTGAGAGGCCAACTCGCGCCTTCGCCTGCGGGTGCCACCGCTCAGTTAATTTGGCGGTCGCGGCGGGCGCCAGCATTCTCGACTACTGCATTCAGTGGGCGGCTCCATCACCGGTGAGCACGGGGTCGGCATGAAAGGAATGAATTTCATGACACACCTTTTCTCAGCGAACTCGCTGGATTTGATGCGGGGTTCAAAACAGGGGTTCGATCCCCAGGGCCGCTTCAATCCGGGCAAGGTGCTGCCGTCGGCGAAGGGCGACGAGGCGAAAAGCACGAACGCGGACAACGGACCAGACGCCGGAGTTGGACGCCGCACGCACGCGATTGAACGGCATACGGGAACTGGCCGCGCTCACACCGGACGTGCGACTTGCGGCGGAGACCGGCGGGGTGGAGTTGACGCGCTACCCGGTCTTGACATGAGCCAGTCCGCGGACGGAAATAATGATGCCGAGCGCCAGCGCGGCTAGCAGGGCGGTGGAGGGCTCGGGTACGGGCGCGAGATCCCAGGTGATTCCTTGGAGGGGTTCGTGCCGTGCATATCCGAAAACCGAGAACGAAGACAAGAAATCGGCTGTGGGCCGAACGTACGGTTGATGCGAATACTGTGAATCAACGGAAGCTTTGAGCACGACCGAGAAGGTCGAGCTTTGGCCGAAAACGAACACGAATCCGTTGTAAACGTCAGGACAACTCGTGTTGGGATAGGGCGACCCGATATGGTGGGAGACCCCGAACAAATTAACGGAACCAGGAATCTGAACGGCCGGAGAGTTCAGGTACAAATCCGCACTCGCCTCGCCACCTTGGGGCGATACTTGAACGCAGGGAGTGAATACCCCAAGACCGGAGCCACCGAAGAAAGTTACGTTGTAGGTTTCCCCGTACAAGGCGGAGGCGGTGAGGCGCGGCCCCGGCGCATATCGGTACACGTCGTGTGAGGCCAGAACGTGACCGGGGGATGCCTCGGCACGGGCATAGTTAGGCTGGAGCACTCCACGGTCCAAGGTATATGTCAAGCAGTCGGAGAGTGGGGCATTTGAGGAATACAAAAAAATCGGGTCTGATGTTGAGCAATTTACGCCAGTGGAGATTGTTCCCGCTGAAAGCGAGAGGGCCGCTCCGAGTAGAAGGGAAACGCGATAATGATACCTCATGGTCGCCTACTCTATACCCAGCGTCGATAAACCACAAGCGGTATAGCTGGCGCTCGCCACAAACGGTACCAGGACCCGGGATCAATCCAGTATCTTCGCCGTGCCACGAGCTTACACGCCGCTTGTCAACTTAGGTCGTAGCGGCCTTTAATTGGATCCGGCGCTCGCGTACGTGTCGAGCGCCCATCGGCACCGGCGCGCTTGCAACGTAGGCGATCTGCGATCCGTCGAAAGACCACGCAGCGAAATCGCGGCAGCCTTTTCCCGCGCCGTCAGCGACGTCAGCCGGCGCGTCCGGAAATCGTAAGTCGGAAGCCATTTACCTCAAAGCTGTTGCGATCGAATCCCGCCGTCGCGAGAAGGGTCCGCCGGTCTGGCGAGAGCGAGAGCATGTCGCCGCCCAGCGATGATTTGTTTCTGGCGGTGGGTCGCGGTCACCTGAACCGTGCTGCCCCGATCGAAATAGCACCCCTGGGTCAGTCCTGCGGGCGTACACTCGCTTGCCGCAGACTGTAGGAACAACGTTGCGTTCGACAGCCAGGGCTTCTGAATCTTAACGCCTCATGCGCGCGAAAATCA
Source organism: Bryobacterales bacterium (assembly GCA_038322705.1). Lineage (GTDB taxonomy): Bacteria > Acidobacteriota > Terriglobia > Bryobacterales > Bryobacteraceae > TMP-7. The sequence goes on from JBBQGC010000026.1 coordinate 7,581, forward strand.
ATACCAGGTTGATAAGCTGAAGCTTCAACCGCCATGGCATCGCCCGCAGTCTCCATCAACGCGCGCCGCGTCTACTCGGAACTCATCGGCGGGAACACGTCCGGCGCCCCCTGGTGGGATGCCGTTGTTATCACCGCCAGTTCCGATCGCCAGGCCGATCGCTACCGGGAAGAGATATCGAGAAGACTCAGCCAGGACAAGATACCGCAGGGTCTGTATCTCGTGGTTCCGGATACCGCGAATCGCAGGATCGGCAGCGGCGGGGCAACGCTGAACGCCCTGCGCGCGCTCGCACGCGATTTGAAACGGCCGTGGCCGGACGCGCGCGTGCTGATTATCCACTGCGGGGGCGATTCGCGGCGGCTGCCCCAGTATTCGCTGGCCGGCAAACTGTTCGGCGCGCTTCCCGTTCAGACGCCGTGGGGCGACGTGAGCACGGTTTTCGATGAGCTGCTCGCGCTGTCCTCGGCCTGGGCTCAACGCCTGCAGTGCGGACTCGTCGTCGGGTCTGGCGATGTCGTGCCCACCTTCGACCCCGCCGGGCTGCACTGGTCGCGCGCGGGTGTGTCTGGCGTAGGGCTGCGGCAGCCGGTCAACATCGGTTCACAGCACGGAGTGTATGTCGCCGATCCGGATGGGCGTGTCTACTCGTTCTTACAGAAGCCATCGGCATCGGAGATCGCGGCGGCGGGAGGTATGCTCCCGGGCGATATGGTCGCAGTCGATAGCGGGCTGCTTCGTTTTGATGCCGCGCTGAGCGAGTCATTAACTCAACTCGGCGTCTCGGCCGCCGACGGTGTTCCGTTCATCGATCTTTACCGTCATTTCACCCTGGCGCTCACCGGACAGTGGAAGTTGAATGCGGATGAACACCGGGTGTTTCGCGACCTGCATGCGTTGTTGAGCGGGCAGCCGTTCTGGTGCTCCGTGCTCGAAGGCGATTTCACCTACGTGGGCACCACACGCTCCTTTCACGATGTTGTCACCGGCAAGACGAGCTTCAGCCGTTTAAACGAAGCTCGCCAGCGCGTGGAGACTGCCACACCCGAGGGCGTCCGGTCCGCTGGAGTGATCATCGACAGCGTGCTCGCTCCTGGCACTGAATTGGGCGCAACCGCTGTTGCCATCGAGTGCGACCTGGACGTCGCTGTGACGCTTGGGCGCGGCGCAATTCTCCACGGAGCATCCGGACTGAAGCGCGCCATCGAGGTGCCTGATGGCGTGGTGATGCATCAGATTCCCGTCGCTGTTCCGGGGACCACCGACGGCACCGTGGTGCGTGTCTATGGAGTTGAAGACGATCCAAAGTCGGCCGACTGGTTGGGACGGCCGTTGCTCGAGCAGATCGAACGGCTGGGGCTCGATGCCGAATCTGTTTGGCCCGGCGTCGAACAGTCCGCGCGCATTCTGTGGAATGCGGAGTTGTTTCCGGTTGCTACAGTCGCTGACGCCTGGCGTGCCGCGTTGTGGCTCATGGGATCGGTGGACGCGTACTCCGTGGAAGAGTGGTGCGGCGCCCATCGTCTGTCGCTCGAAGAGAGCGCGCGATTAACCGATACACGCCGGATCTCGGAGCTGCATGTGCGGCGCATGCAATCGGCGTGGGGGCGTACGGCGACTGCGTTGGCGCGGAGCGGCGCGGATGTGCAACCTCTGCTGGCAAACGCGCCGGGAATCGCGGCGCTGGGCGCGGCAGGGCGTGCTATCGCCGCCGAAGCATCGCGAATGGATGAGGGCTCCGCAACGCAGGCGGCTAGCCACTACTACCGCGCGTCGATGTTCTGCGCAAGGGCCGGGTTGCTGGATGAAGCGGGGCGGGCGCAATTGGCGGCGTTCGAGCGCGTACAAAGCGCAGTCCACGCCGGCGCGGTGGATCACGGTTATTGGAGTGATGCGCGTGAGTGGGCCCGCTCCGAAATAACGGTGGCCGCGCCTCCGCGTATCGATCTCGGCGGCGGCTGGTCGGACACGCCGCCGTTCTGTTTGGATTGGGGCGGGACGGTTCTGAACATCGCAGTGGAGCTGAACGGTGCCTGTCCCATTCGCACTACCATGCGGCGCATCGACGAGCCCGAGATTCGCTGTTCTGCTGGGGGCGCAGCGGAGCCCGCCGTCTTCGCAACCGCCGAACAGTTGCTTGCGCCCGCCGATCCGGGTTCGCCCTACACGATTGCGCGAATGGCGCTGATGCTGGCGGGAATCGTCGAACCGGGTCAGGAACTGCGCCGTGTTTTGCGCGCCCGAGGCGGGGGGATTGAGATCGCGACGCGCGTGGATTTGCCGATGGGCTCCGGTCTGGGCACGAGTAGTATCTTGGCGGCAACGGTTGTGCGTGCGCTGGCGGAGATGTGCGGCGTGGTTATGGACAACGCCGCGCTAACTGACGAAGTGATGCGGCTGGAGCAGATGATGACCACCGGAGGCGGCTGGCAGGATCAGGTGGGCGGCATCTATCCGGGCGCGAAGCTGGTTACATCGGGGCCCGGATTGCGGCAGCGTTTGCGCGTGGAGCCAGTGGCCTGGAATGGTGCGCGCCAGGCTGAGTTTGCTGAACGATTGGTGTTGCATAACACGGGGCTGCAACGCATGGCGAAGAACCTGTTGCGCCAGGTTGTGGGCAGCTATCTCGCGCGCGAAGTGGCCACCGTGCAAGTGCTGCACGGAATCAAGACGCTGGCGATGGAGATGGCTTTCGCGATGCGCGATGGTGAGTGGAGCTATCTGGGCGGGTTACTCGATCGTCATTGGGAATTGAATCAGACTCTCGATCCGCATACCACCAATGCGCCGATCAACAACATGCTGGCGCGCGTGCGTCCGTATGTGTACGGCGCGAAACTTGCGGGCGCGGGGGGCGGCGGGTATCTCATTTTGCTGGCCCGCGATCCGGATCGAGCGAGGGAATTGCGGAACGAGTTGGAAGGCCCGCCCGACCGGGTTACGATTGCGCGCGAAGGCTTGCGGCTCGAGTCAGCGAGTCTCGATTAGTAGATTGTTGGCGACGGCGAAGACAGCGGGGACGCCTTTGGCCTGAATTCCTGCCGTATTCTTGTCCGTCTCATTCGCCACCGCGCCTTCGAGCGTCACGTTGCCGTTGGTCACAATGATGTGAATCGGCGAAACCGCCTTCATCGCATAGCGGCTCAGGCTGGGCTGTCCGTAGATAGCGCGATACACCTGCATCCGGATCTGGTCGTCGTTTGGCGAGCGCGGCAATACTTCGATGTTGTTAACCACTCGGTCGACGCCCTCGATGTTCTTCACCACTCGTTCTGCGCCGGATTTCAAAGTCGAACGGGTGACTTGGCCGGTGAGCGTGACCGCACTACCGTCAACTCGGTAATTCAAGTTGTCGAACACTCCGTAATAGGGCAGCATCAGCAACTCGTGACGCACTTCGCGCACCAGTCGATTGGCCGGGAGAGTGTCGGCGACCCGGTCTGTAGTTCGACCCGATGGCGCCTGCGGTGCGCCGATAGCGGCCGTCGTGAGCACGCAGTACGCGTAGATTATCGTTTTCATCTTGTCAATTCGCGGGCGAACGATCGCGTAGATGAACGCCGGCCAGCGATGAATCGAGTTTAGATCGAGATGGCCGGCGTTTGCAGCGAAAATTGGCGGCGCCGAAAAATCTGCAACACAGTTTGAGAGCACGGCGATGCTGGAGCCACTACAGGTATGCGCCTCCATGCAGCGATTCGATATTTCGTTGAAAGCTCTCATCGTGGGTTCGGCGGAGTTGTTTCTCTCCCACATGAGTGCCGAGCAGCCGGCCAGGTGGATCGATATCCAACTGCTCAATATGGAGAGCCGGCAAGTTGACTTGCTGGGTGAAACGCCGTCGGGTGAGCTGATCCAGATCGAGTTCCAGAGCTCGAACGATACCGAGATGCTGCGCCGAATGGCTGAGTACTCGTGGGCCATCTACCGCCGCGAAGGCCGGTTCCCCAGGCAGACAGTCGTCTATATCGGAAAAGAGCCGATGAAGATAAATTTCGAGATCGAGGGTCCCGATCAATGGTTCCGCTATGGGCTGGTGGACATGCGTGATTTGGACGGGGACGAGTTGATCGAAAAGGGCGGCACGGGCGATAGTATACTTGCAGTGCTGGCGCGGTTGCGCGACAACCGGGCGGCGGTGCGCAAGATCGTGGAGAGGATCGCGGCGCTGGATCCGCAACCCCGTGAAGAAGCTTTACGGATACTCACGGTGCTGTCAGGGTTACGTAAGCTGGAAAATGTAGTGACAGAGGAGATCGCGCGAATGCCGCTGATTATTGACATCATGCAGAACGAGATATTGGGCCCCGAGTTCAGGAGAGGGCTCGAGCAGGGTATCGAGGAAGGCCGCGAGGAAGGCCGGCGAGAAGGCGAACTCGCAATTCTTACCCGCCTCCTCGAGAAGCGTTTCGGTCCTCTGCCGGTGTGGGCCCAGCAGAGCTTAGCGGCCAGGTCAGCGGGTCAACTCGAAGAACTCACGCTGGCCATGGACGACGCTGCGAGTCTCAAAGATCTCCTGAAGTAGTTCGGCGATCCAGGCCATAAGTTCTTCCCTCAACCCGAGTCCCATTTCCCGGCGTTCGCCACGCCGGCTTTTTATCCCTTAAACATACATGGAATGCGCTCAACGTGGGCGTTCCAGCCCCTTGCGGTCACACCTGACCGGAAAGGCGGCCCCGGGCACATAACACGCCAAGTAAGGTGCCTATAGATCCCTCTCAGTCAGCAGCTTACAGCGTTTGGCACAAATTATCCGCGATCCATGGCAAGGGCACCCGTCGCGTGTCACAATCCGGCGCAAAGGGGTGCTATGAAAACACATCTAGTAACTTGTGCGCTGTTGGTGAGTATCGCTGCCCTGTGGGGTCAAGCGACGGATAGCGTTATCGTCGGGACTGTCACCGATGCGAGCGGCGCTGCGGTAGGTTCCGCGAAGGTGGTCGCCACCAACCGGGACACCAACGTCCAGTACGGCACCGTGTCGGGCAACGGGGGTGAGTACCGGCTCAACAATGTACCGGTGGGGTCCTATTTAATCACGGCGAACGCGCCCGGTTTTGCCACGGCGACCGTCGCGGGTGTGCAACTCGAGTTGAATCGCACGACATCGGTGAACCTGACGTTGACGGTAGGAACTATCAGCACGGCAGTGGAGGTGCGAGAAGCAGCAGCGCCGATCGATACCACCACTTCCCAGTTACAAACGACGTACAGCGCGGATATGGCGCGCGATCTGCCGGGAGCCGGGAGTTCCAAGCTGGTGAACGGCGCGGGCATCTACAACATCAGCCTAAGTGGCGCCGGCGTGGCCATGGCTGGCGGAATCGGATATGGCACGGGGCCCAGCGTAGCGGGTCAGCGATCGGAGAATAACACGTTCTCCATCGACGGAGTCAACAACGACGACCACGGCGTGACCGGTCCGTTGATTTACATGTCGAACGAGGCCGTGTCGCAGTTCAGCGTGCTGCAGAATCAGTTCAGCCCTGAATTTGGAGGAGCTTCCGGCGGCGTCTTCAACGTCATTGTCAAAAGCGGCGCGAATCAATTCCACGGATCCATTTATGAGTATCTCCAGAACCGGAATCTGAACGCGGTCGACAACACCGAAGTGCTGCAGGGCATCCGGTCGAACCCGCGGTTTGACAGTAACCGCCTGGGGGCGACGATTGGCGGGCCAATCAAGAAAGACAAGCTGTTTTTCTTCGGCAACTATGAGTACAACCCCGTCGGCCAAGCGTCGCAGCCGGGTCAAACAGTGTACTCGCCGACCGCCCAAGGCTTCAGCATCCTGCATGGGATGACGAATCTGAGCAAAACCAATCTCGGTATCTTCGAAAAATTCGTACCGGTAGCGCCGGCCGCCGATCCGACGAATCCGATCACGGTCAATGGCGTCAATATTCCAAACGGTCCGTTGTCATTCGCGTCGCCGAATTTCGATAACTCGTATAACATCCTAGGGTCGGTCGATTGGAATATCAGTAACAAGGATCAAATCCGGGGACGGTATATCAATAACAAGACGACCGGGATTGACGTGAACGCGGCGCTTCCCGTGTTCTTTTCGCCCCAGCCGGTATTCAACAATTTCGGATCGATCTCGGAGTTCCACAATTTCTCGCCATCGACGGAGAACGAGTTCCGAATCGCGTACAGCCGTCACAATCAGCAGACTCCGGTGGGCAGCTTCGCGTTCCCTGGGCTGGACGCGTTTCCCAACATCGCGATCGACGAGCTCGGATCGCTGCAGATCGGCCCGGATCCGAATGGGCCAAGCGGCACGATTCAGAACCTGCTGCAGGCGCAGGAGAATATCACGCGCACTCAAGGACGGCACACGTTCAAGGCGGGTTATAACTTCACGGACATCATCCTGTCGGACTATTTCGTACAGCGAGTTCGCGGCGACTATGACTACGCCACGCTCGAGACCTATCTGCGGGACATGCAACCGGACGGAGGCGCGACGTCGGGTGTGACCGGGCAACGCAGTTTCGGCGCCGCCAACGGTGTTCCGGAAGGCTTCCTGCAAAACTCGGCATTCCTCAACGACGATTTCCGGGTGCGGCCGAATCTTACTCTGAACCTGGGCGTGCGGTATGAGTACGTCACGGTTCCGGTGGGCTCACGGGCACAACAGTACAGCGCACTCGCCGATGTTCCGGGGGTCATCACGTTCCGCCGTCCGAAGACGAGCAGGAACGACTGGTCTCCGCGAATGGGGTTTGCGTATTCGCCGGGACGTGACGGTAAATGGTCGATACGCGGCGGCGTTGGACGATCGTTTGCGCTGCCCTATTCGAACCTGAGCACGAATGCGAATCCGCCCTATTACCAAACCACGCAGGACGTCAACACCAATAATCCGGTTAGCAATTTTCTGGCGAACGGAGGGCTGACTGGAGCCGGAGTTGGTATACCGGCCACGGTGAAGGCCGCCAGAGCAGCGGTGGCTTCCTACACGCCGGATGAGAACCGGCCGTACGCATTGACGGGCACCATCGGCGTACAACGCCTGCTTGCGAACGACTATACATTGGAGGCCCGTTATGTTTACACCAAAGGCGTGCACCTGTACGTTCAGAATCGGATCAACGTGGTGTCGCCGTTAACGGACACTGATAATATTCCGACGTTTTTCGCGACGCCGACCGCCGCGCAACTCGCCGGGTTGAAGACCACAGTGGGGGAGCTGCGCAAGAAGATTGTTCCGGGAGGAACATCCGATCTGCCGTTCAATAATCTGGCCGCTTACGGGTTCGAGCAGAACGTGGTTGGCTTCGCTCCGATCGGCAACTCGCGGTATAACGGCTTGGCTGTGCAGATGACGAAGAGATACGCGAAGAACTTCTCCTACATTCTGGCCTATACGTGGAGCCATGCGCAGGACGATTCGACCGCGACGGTTCATAGCACCGAGTTCACGCCGCGGCGCGGCCAGGACTTCCAGAATCTCCGGGCCGACTGGTCGGATTCGGCGCTCGACCACCGCCACCGGTTCACGTTTTCGCCGAACTACGACGTAAAGTGTTTCGCCAATAGCAACTGGCTGATGAAGAACGTCATCAGCAACTGGAACGTCACGGGCACTTACACGTATCAAACGGGCGAACTCGCGACCGTTCAGAGCGGCGTGGATTCGAACCTGAACAATGACGCGGCGGGCGACCGCGCCATCATTAATCCGGCGGGCGATGGTATGAGAGGCACTGGTGTAAACGGGCTGAACGCAGCGGGCCAGGTTGTCGCAGCGGGCAACGCATCGATCGTGGCGTATGTGGCCAAGGACCCGAACGCTCGCTACGTGGTGGCCGGGTTGGGCGCTCGCGCAAATGCGGGCCGCAACACGCTTCTGATGCCGCCGGTGAACAACGTCGATCTGTCGCTGCTGAAGCGGCTGAACATCACCGAGCGCACGCGGGTCGAGTTCGGAGCGCAGGCGTTCAACGTGTTTAATCACGCGCAGTACACGGGATCGTGGATCAACGATGTGTCTCCGAATCCGACGCTCACGACGACGCGCGCCGAGCTGATTCCGAGCAGCGCGAAGTTCGCGCAGTGGTCGCAGTACTTCACGAGCAACTCGCGAACGATGCAAATCGTGGCGCGCTTCGTGTTTTGACGTATGGCGACTATATCTGCGCCGCGGTGGATGATACGAACGGCGGCAGGGGGCGGAGCGTTGAAAGGACGCTCCGCCGCGGTTCCGTCGTACGAGGTATCGGAAGTCAATTATCCCGCGGGCCTGTGTGTGAAGCTGCACGGCCGCGATCCCTATCTGTGTTTTCTGATTCAGGGCTCGCTGACGACGGAACACCTGAGTGAGGAGCCCTACGCCTCAGGCGACGTCCTATATTTTCCATCCAACTCAGCGCACGCGATCCGGTTCGCGGAACCTGCGCGATGTCTGCTGGTTCAACTCCGGCCTGAATTGCCGCGACGCTTTCCGGGCGGGTTGGATCAGAGAGGCGAAGTGCTGTTGAATCCCGGGTGGGAGGCATATTCCATCGCGAAACGGTTGCAGGCCGAGTTTCACCGCGGGGCTGAAGTCCAGTCCGGGCGGTTGTTGGTGGAAGCGCTTGTCATGCAGTTGTTGACTTTGGCGGCGCGCTCCGGCCGGCAGAAAGAGGGCGGCAGGGAGCCCGCGTGGTTGAAGAAGACGCGAACGGCGATCGACAACGGCTTTCTGCATATCGAATACGGGCTGCAGCAACTGGCTGTGCTGGCTGGAGTGCATCCGGTCCATCTGGCGAGGGAATTCCGCGCGCACTATGGGATTACCGTGGGACAGTACATTCGACGGCTGCGGGTGCAGCACGCTTGCAAGCTGATGCAGCAATCGCGGATGCCGTTGAAAGAGATTGCGGCGGTGTGCCGGTTCGCCGATGCAAGCCACTTTTCGAATCAGTTCAAGAAAGTGGTGGGGATGACGCCGGCGCAGTATCGGAATACGGATGAGGGCGGGTAGGTAGTGGCCAGTGGTCAGTGGTCAGTTGGCAGTGGCGGCATTCTGGCTCCCTTGACTTCTGACTCACTTGACTTCTGGCTCCTTTGACTTCTGACTCCCTTGACTTCTAATTAGAACCGCGGGATCTGCATAGAACGGTACTGCACGGCTTAGCAGTGAAGCTCGCGTTCAGCGATTCAGCAGCAGTCCCCTTCCGGCTGCCCCTTCAGTTCACGGTGTCTTCCGGCGGTTCCCACGGGATCAGCGTCGCCCGGCCCTCCTCGACCTCACGCATGCTCTCGCGCAAGCCGGCGGCCTCCCGGTCGCGATCCTCGGGGCTGCCGTAAAAACTGATCTCGTGGTAGATCTCACCGAGCACATCCAACAGCGTGAACGTACAAGGCGCCTCGCCCACTTTCTTGTAGTCCTTGTGTATCTCCATTTGCGGCCGCAGACGCACCGGGAGATGGACCAGTTGGTTTACGGGCGTGAAGTCGAGACCATAGTGGGTCATGCCGTGCTCGTCAGGCTCACCGATGCCCGAGACATCGAGGATTTCCTGCGCCTCCCGGTCATCCCATTCGAAGTACTTGGCGATCTCGACATAGAGAAGATCGGACGCCTTACCGGTGGTCGGCTTACGCGCTTCTGAATGGAACGCCTTCACATTGCACCAGGACCACCGCTCGAGGAATCGCACGAGCTCCTGGTCCTGTTCCACCGCGCGGAAGATATCCCCGAGCGTCACGCCAGCATCGATATGACAGGCGCAACGCAGGACTGAGAGTGCGGTTGGCATCTTCTGTTCGACAAATTGCCGGACGTCGCTGTCCCATTCGAGCGCCTGGATACCGCGTCGGGTGATGTGAACTTTGTCGGCCATCGACTGCTGGGCACGGGCGTCGGGTGCCAGCCGGCTGCCGTTACCCGTGTTCTCTGCACGCATTATCTCAACTGTGAACGCGGATGAGGTGTGCGTGGTTCGGGAGCGCTGAGAACGAGACTTGTGCTTTACACATTCGCCTGAATCCGCTAATCTAGTCTTTACTAACCTAGCAGCCACTAACCGCGATGAGTACACGTCTTACCAGTGAAGCTCGCCGTTCCGCGATACTCGATGCGGCCGTCCGGCTGTTCTCCGATAAGGGTTTTCGCGGAGTCACCACGCGTGAGCTGGCTGCCGCCGTGGGCGTATCCGAGCCCGTGCTATACCAGCATTTTCAGACCAAAGGCGACTTATATAAGGCGATTCTCGAAGAACGAGCGATGTGCGGCGACCGGACCATCCCCAGCGACCTCTCCTTGCTCAGCGATCCTCCGGGAGACGATCGCAGTTTCCTGACAAAGCTGGCGAACGGCATCATCAACTGGCACGCTACCGATCCCACGTACGCGCGGCTGCTGTTGTTCAGCGCCCTGGAGCATCACGAGCTGAGCCAATTGTTTTTTGAACGCTATTCCGAGGGCTTCTTCATCGCGGTCGCGGGATTTTTCGAGCGGCGAATCAGGGACGGAGCATTTCGGCGGATCGATCCGTCGCTTGCGGCTCAAAGCTTCATCGGCCTCGCGGCAAATTACGGCATGAGCCGCGCGGTTTTCAAGCGCACCATGGTCGATCTACCGCAAGAACAAATCGTCGAAGGCTTCGTTGACATCTTTTTAGAAGGCATCAGAAAGCGCACATGATCATACGCACAGAATTGTTGCTTCTTGCTCTACTCTTGTCCGTCGCAGCCTGCAACCGCTCCGCTAAACAAAGCGCAGTGCAGGCGGCGTCGAAGGCGCCCGATCCGATCACGGTAACCACCGTGGCCGCGCAGAACCGTAAATTGGAGCGTACGGTCGCCGCTACCGGATCGTTGAATCCTGACGAAACCGTGACCATCGTCTCCGAGGTTGCCGGGCGCATTCTCGACATTCGCACCGATTTCGGGAAGAGCGTTCGCAAGGGCGAGGTCGTCGCGCAGATCGACCGCACGGAATATCAGATCCAGCTCGACCGCACGCGCGCGGCGCTCAACCAGGCGCTGGCGCGGCTCGGTTTGAAGCCGGGCGAAGAGAACGTTCCGCCATCGTCGACCGCGTCGACGCGTCAAGCGCAGGCGCAGCTTGAAGACGCCAAGTTCAAATTCGAGAGCGCCGCCAAGCTCGTCAAATCGGGCGACGTTTCCGAGGAGCGGTTCACCGAAGTCGAGAAAGCTTACCGCGCACGTCAGGCTGCGCTCGAGTCGACACAGGATGAGCTGCGAACAATGTGGATGAGCATGGAGTCGTTAAAGGCCGATGTACGCCTGGCACAAAAGCGCCTCAACGACACGACGGTTCGCGCTCCCTTCGATGGCGCGATCATGCAGAAGCACGTCTCTTCCGGCCAGTACATCAAGGAGAACACGCCCATTCTCACCATCGTCAAGGTGAACCCGCTGCGCCTTCGCGTCGAGCTGCCGGAGTCCGCCAGTTGGGGCGTGAAGCTCGGCACGCCGCTCACGTTCACTACCGAAGCTGCGCCCGGCACCGAGTTCCACGCCGTCGTCCGCGAGCTGAACCCGTCGCTCGACAGCAAGAACCGCTCGCTCACGGCCGAGGCACGGCTCGTGGAAAACGATTCGCGCCTGCGCCCCGGAATGTTCGTCCAAGTGCGCCTGGTGACCGAGCGCGCCTCCGAAGCGATCATGATTCCCAAGCAGGCCGTGTATACCGTCGCGGGATTGACGAAAATATTCGCCATCCGAAACGGAAAGGCTGTGGAGTTCCGGATCACGCCCGGCCGCGAATCCGATGGCTGGGTGGAAGTGCCGCCCTCTCAGATCCAGCCTGGCGACGCCATCGCGGTATCCAACGTTCCCATGCTGGTCAACAACAGCGAAGTACGAATCAAGAATTAAGCGCCGGAAGCCAACATGCAAAAACTAGCTGAAATCTGCATCAAGCGCCCGGTGTTCGCCACCATGCTCATCATGGCGCTGGTGGTGACCGGGCTTGCGTCCTACACACGCTTGGGCGTCGACCTGTTCCCCAAAGTCGAGTTTCCGATCATCACCATTCAAACCGTTCTGAAAGGCGCGGCTCCCGAGGAAGTGGAGACGCAGGTGAGCAAGCGTATCGAAGAGGCCGTGAACACCATCAGCGGCATCGACGATCTTCGCTCCACCTCCGCCGAGGGCGTGTCCATCGTGTCGATCCAATTCATGCTCGACAAGGATCCGGATGTCGCCGCGCAGGAAGTCCGCGACAAGGTTTCGCAGGTCCTGAGCCAGTTGCCGAAGGACACCGACCCGCCTGTGGTTCAGAAGATCGCCACCGACGCATCGCCGATCATGAGCATCGTCGTGGCGTCCGGGCGCGATCTGCGCGAGACGACCAAGGTAGTGGACGACCGTATCAAGAAGAGCATCGAATCGCTGAACGGTGTCGGCGAAGTTCGCTTTGTGGGCGAACGCCAGCGCCAGATACAGGTGTGGCTGGATGGCGGCAAGCTGTATTCGTACGGGCTGAATATCGATCAGGTGCGCGCAGCCCTCGCCGCACAGAACGTCGAGATCCCCGGTGGCCGGTTGGACCAGGGTTCGCGTGAAGTGTCGTTGCGCACCCTCGGCCGCGTCGAACGCCCGAAGGATTTCGAGAAGATCGTGGTCGCCAACATCAATGGCTCCCCCGTTCGGATCGCCGATATCGCGCGGGTTGAAGATGGCGTCGAGGAGCCGCGCTCGATGGCCCGGCTCAACGGCCTGCCCGCGGTGGTGCTCGAGGTCCGCAAGCAGGCCGGCACCAACACGCTCGAAGTGATTCAATCGGTCAAACAGCGCGTGGCCGAGTTGATGCGCGGAATGCCGCCCGACTTCAAGGTCAGCTACACCCGCGATCAATCCAAGTTCATCTCCGATTCGTTCAAGGCCGTGCAGGAGCATTTGTTGCTCGGCGGATTGTTCGCGGCGTTCGTGGTGCTGCTGTTTATCCGCAGTTGGCGCTCGACGCTGATTGCCGCCGTCGCGATTCCGACATCGATCATCTCGACGTACACGCTGATGAAGTTGATGGGGTTCACGTTGAACCAGATCACGATGCTGGCGCTCGTGTTGACAGTCGGTATCGTTATCGACGACGCGATTGTGGTTCTCGAGAATATTTTCAAATTCGCCGAGGAGAGAGGCCTGGATCCGATTCAGGCCGCGATCCAGGGCACGCGCGATATCGGTCTCGCGGTGCTGGCGACCACCCTCAGCTTGATCATCATCTTCATTCCGGTGGCGTTGATGAACGGCATCGTGGGGCACTTCATGTCGAGCTTCGGATACACGGCGGCGTTCGCGATCGGCATTTCGCTGATCGTCAGCTTCACCTTGACGCCGATGCTCTGCTCGCGCTTTCTGAAACCCGCTCCCGCCGGCCACGCTACGAAGGACACCGCGATCTTCCGCGCGTTTGCCGGCCCGTATCAGAACATGCTGCGCTGGTCGATGACTCACCGCTGGATGATCGTTGCGGTGTCGGTGGTCGTGGTGCTATCGACCGTGCCGTTGTTCAAGATGACCGGCGTGTCGTTCATCCCGGAAGACGATCAGAGCGAGTTCGAAGTCACTGTGCGCACTCCGCCCGGATCGTCGCTCGAGGGCACTTCGCAGTTGATGAGTCAGCTTGAAGGAGACCTGAGCAAGATTCCCGGCGTGCGCGACGTACTCACCACCGTGGGCGCTGACATCCGCAAACAGGTGGACCGCGGCTCCATCCTGATCGAGCTGAAGCCCATGGACGAACGCAAGCAGTCGCAGCAGGAACTGATGGCCGATGCGCGCCGGGTGCTCGCAAAGTATCGCGACGTCACGATCGGCGTTCAGCCCCCGTCGGTCATTTCAGGCGGTGTGCCCGACCGGGAACTGCAGTTTTACCTCCAGGGTCCCGATCTGAACAGGCTCAACGAGTATTCGGCAATTCTACAGGCCAAGCTGAAGCAGGTCCATGGGGTCGCCGATCTCGAGTCGTCTTTTGAAGCGGGCAAGCCCGAACTGCGTGTGCGCATCAACCGGGACAAGGCGTCCGACCTGAACGTGAACGTGGCGTCGATCGCCACCGCGCTGCGCACTCTGGTGGGCGGAGATCAACAGGTGACCACCTATCGCGAAGGCGACGACCGCTACGATGTCATGCTGCGCGTCGAGGAGCAGTTCCGCAACTCGCCGGCCGCACTCGACCGCTTGTACGTGCCCTCATCGACGCTGGGCAACGTCCCGGTCTCGAACGTCGCGCGCATGGAGCCCGCCGACGGCCCGGTGCAGATCGAGCGCTACAACCGGCAGCGCCAGATCATGCTGAGCGGCAACATCGTCGATGGCCAATCGCTCAGCAACGTCATCAACATCATCGAAGACACGGTGAAGCAGATGAATATGCCGCCCGAATACCGCACCGGCACGGTGGGCCGCAGCAAGGAGCTTGGCCGCGCGGCGTCGAATTTCGCGTTCGCGCTCGTGCTGTCGCTGGTGTTCATGTACATGATCCTGGCGGCGCAGTTCGAGAGCTTCATCGACCCGGTCACCATCCTGATTAGCCTGCCGTTGTCGGTGCCGTTCGCGCTGCTGTCACTGCTGGTGATGAAGCAGAACTTCTCGATCATCTACACCTCACTTGGCATTCTGGTGCTGTTCGGCATCGTGAAGAAGAACGCCATTCTGCAGGTGGATCACATCAAGAGTCTGCGGCGCGAGGGCGTGCCCCGGTTGGAAGCGATTCTGCGCGGCTGCGAGGACCGCTTGCGCCCGATCCTGATGACCACGGCGGCGCTGGTTGCCGGCATGATCCCGATGGCGTTCGGCAGCGGCGCGGGATCGGGTTCGCGGCGCACGGTGGCCATCGTCGTCATCGGCGGCCAGACGCTGTGCCTACTGTTGACGCTGCTGGTGACCCCGGTTGCCTATTCGATTTTCGATGACGTCGCGGCTCGATTCGGAGCGCTGGGGCGTTTCCGAATTCGCAGGCCATCATTCAAAGTCGCGCGCTCGCATACGTTGTGGCTGCTGTTGCTGTGTGTTGCCCTGGCGCCCGTCTCGTTCGCCGAACAGAAACCGGCGCCGCCCGCCATGGACGCGCCTGCCCGCGTCGGCGTGAGCGTCATCGAACGCAAGCTCACGCTACAGGAGGCGATCGAACTCGCGCTGGCCAATAACCTCGATATCGAGATCGAGCGCACCAATACGGCGACCGCCGCTCAACAGGTGCTCGCCGCGCGAGGTATCTTCGACCCGACGTTTCGCTATCAGCCGGGTGTGCAGTCCAGCAACACTCCTACTTCATCGATCCTTCAGGGGGCCGGCGGAAAGCTGTCGGAGAATTACTTCACCAACAACTTCTACTTCCGGCAGAGATTACCTTGGCAGGGGACGCAGTTCAATCTTGATTTCGAGAACAATCGCGTATCGAGCACGAATGCGTTCGCCTCATTGAACCCGCTGTTCTCATCGCGCCTGGTGGCGGGCGTCGTCGTGCCGTTGTTGCGCAACCGTGTAGTCGACCAGGAGCGCACGCTGATCCGGCTTCGGAATAAACAGCTCGACATCGCGGGGTCCGATTACGAGCTGCGCGTGATCGATGTGATAACTCGCGTCGAGCAGTCCTACTGGGATCTGGTTGCCGCGCTCGAGGACGTGCAAGTTACATCGGAGGCAGTGGAACTCGCGAAACAGCAATACGCGCGCAATCAGCGGATGATCGAATCCGGCACGCTGGCGCAGGTGGAATTGTCGGCATCGCGCGCCGAGTTGGAGCGCCGGTTGGATAGCTATTACGCGAGCGTCGGCCTGTTGACCGAAGTCGAGAACAGCTTGAAGACGATGCTCGCGTCAGACCGGCTCACTCCCATTTGGGGCGATCAACTGATTCCCACGGATACGAACACGCCCGCGCCGGTGGACGTGGACGATCTAAAAGCCGCGGTCAGCACGGCGCTCGAAAAGCGGCCCGAGCTGAAAGGCGTCAAGCTGCGTCAGGAGTCGAACGCGATCGACAAGCAAAACGCCGCAAACCAAGTGAAGCCTCAGCTCAACCTGGTCGCGAACTACGTGAACACCGGCTTGGGCGGCGCGCTCCGGCCCGGCGACAACCCGATCTCGGCGTCGCAGGACGTGCTGTATCAGCGGATCAATCAGCTTTCGACAGTCGCCGGCCTCACGCCGTTACAGGGGGGCGGCTTCGGCACGTTACCTTCGTCGTTGATCGGCGGGTATGGCACCGCGCTTTCGTCCTTGCTGGGCGGTAATTATCAGAGCGTACAGGCGGGGTTCCAGATCGACTTCACGGCTCGCAACCGGACCGCGGAAGCGCAGTTCGCTACGACGGCCATCGCGGAGAAGCGGCTGCGCTACGAGCAAGCGCGCGCCGAGCAGTTGGTCGAAGCGCAGGTTCGCAACGCGCTGCAAGCGATCCAGACCGCGCGCCAGCGGATCAACGCCGCGCAGGCGAGCGAGGCCGCGGCGAAAGAAAAGTTGGAGAGCGAGACGCGCTTGTTTCAATCCGGCGAATCGACCAACTTCTTCGTGCTGACGCGGCAGAACGAGTACCTCGACGCGCGGCGCAGGGCCGTAGTCGCGCAGCTCGATTTCAATAAGGCTGCGGCGCGGCTGGAGCAAGCTTTGGGCGAGACTCTTCCGGCTCACAATCTTGCGCTGAAATAGGGGAGTGAGAGCTTACCTGCTGGCGATTTGCGCCGTGCTGCCCGCCGCCGCGCAAACCATCTCCGTTTACTCCGAGTTCACGCGCATCGATCCTTTCGGAGCGCCCGTGGAAGCCGATCGCGGCCGTCAGGCGCCGCGCGAGATACTCTCGCCCGCCATCCCGCGCAATGCGGTTACGAGTTTTCATGTGGTGGTGGAGGGAGGCACGGGTGAGCCTTTCAGTTTGCAGATCGCGCAGAATCCGGAGAACGCCGTTCGCGTTACCGCTTATCGCGAACGCTACGGCAAGGTGAACGGGCAGTGGATCCCCGATGTCCTCGAACCGGTGAAGCTTCCCTACGACGGACGGCTGGCGACGCCGGAAATCGACGGGCAAACCGCGCAGGCGTTTTGGATCGACGTGATGCCCGCGCGCGACACTCCCGTTCAGCGCATCAAAGTGGAGCCGCAGGTGTATATCGACGGAGGCTGGATCCGGTATCCGATGGAAGTTCGAGTCGCGAGGACGGCGCTGGGCGCGGGGCCGCCGGCTCGCGTCGCCGCGGAGACGATCGATATCTTCCTGCCCTCTTCGGCGCCGGCGCTTGCCGCGTGGAGGCGCTCGGTATGCGATTTATCCTATGAGAGAACGTCTGGCGAGACTCCACTCACCATACGGAGCTTCATCGCCCGCAATGCCGCGCAGGATGTGCGGTTGGCAGGCGGGAGCGTACCGCCGCAGTTGCTCCGGATTGCGGGCGCCGCCGATCGTGCGTCGCTCTGCGCCGGTACTTCGTTGCGGCGGGCCGGCGCCGAAGAGTATTTATTGTTGCGCGATGCCTTGATCGGCGCGCGCCAGTGACCGCGGCGGCGCGGATGGAGTTCCACATACCAGGGAGAAGAGGTAGCCGGAATGATCATCACGTGTCCCCGCTGCGGTTGGAGCAAAGCTCGTCCGTCGGTTCAGAAGGGAGTGGTCGACGCCATCGCGCGTATGCTCTTGCTCGCGCCCATTCGCTGCCGGAGTTGCCGCAACCGGTTCTACCGGTTCGCGATCCCCGGCTCGAAGCTGTATTTCCGCAAGGCTGCATCGGCGAGCCATTGAGACCCGCGTGTTAAGCTGAGGTCATACCGCAGTTTGGCCCGGAGAAATGGCCGAGTGGTTAAGGCGCACGCTTGGAAAGCGTGTATAGAGGAAACTCTATCGAGGGTTCGAATCCCTCTCTCTCCGCCATTGCAATGTGCGATGACTTCGCGCATCTGCAGAACTGTCAGGGTTCCGTAACCAACTTCCGATGTCTTTTGAGACGGGCGAAGCAACATGGGGTAATGGACTAATATGACTTACGACGAACTCCTCGACGAATTGATAGGCAGTAGTGGCCTGGATTGGCTGGTTGATGAGGGAAAGGGTATCTTTACCTTAAAGGGTAACTTGGATGTAACGATCCGCGAAGTTCGGACCGGCGTTGCCGGCGACCGGCAGAAGTTCCAGGAAGATTGGGCGATCAAGTTCCCCGACCCCGTTGCCTACCGCG
Source organism: Bryobacterales bacterium (assembly GCA_038322705.1). GTDB lineage: Bacteria > Acidobacteriota > Terriglobia > Bryobacterales > Bryobacteraceae > TMP-7. The sequence goes on from JBBQGC010000026.1 coordinate 25,712, forward strand.
CAATCTTTGAAGTGTGGTTCCGTTGCTCCTTTGTCAAGTCGTACGAATTTGCGTCCGTGGATGGCGGCCGGGCTTTAATGCCGTTTCCGAAAGCGCCCGATAACGTCGCGATTACCCGTGAGCAGTTCGCGATCGCGGACGCCGTGAACTTCTCCGGTTCCCGGTCTCATTTCGAGGACTACATTGGGCGCTTCAAAATCGCGGAATAAAGCGAACGGGTCGGGTGCGCAGCTTGACATAGTCCACGGACCTGAACACCGTATCGCGCTTGCGGCGCGAACTGACGGACGCCTGGAATCGACTGGGGTGACAGGGCAGAGGGCCCAGACATTTTGGATCGACGTCGTGCCCCCCGCGCGCCCCCCGTTCAACGCATAAAAGTGGCGCCGCAGATATAGCCCTGCCCTCTTCGGCGCCGGCGCTTGCCGCGTGGAGGCGCTCGGTATGCGATTTATCCTATGAGAGAACCTCGGGCGATGCCTCACTGACTAAACGGAGCTTCATCGCCCGCAATGCCGCGCAAGATGTACGGCTGGCAGGCGGAAGCGTACCGCCGCAGTTGCTCCGGATTGCGGGCGCCGCCGATCGTGCGTCGCTCTGCGCCGGTACTTCGTTGCGGCGGCCGGCGCCAAAGAGTATCTATCGTTGCGCGATGCCTTGATTGGCGCGCGCCAGCGATTGAGCCGGCACGTATGGAGTTCCACATACCAGGAGAAGAGGTAGCCGGAATGATCATCACGTGTCCCCGCTGCGGTTGGAGCAAAGCTCGTCCGTCGGTTCAGAAGGGAGTGGTCGACGCCATAGCGCGTATGCTCTTGCTCGCGCCCATTCGCTGCCGGAGCTGCCGCAACCGATTCTATCGATTTGCGATCCCCGGCTCGAAGCTGTATTTCCGCAAGGCCACATCGGCGGGACATTGAGACCCGCGTGTTAAACTGATTTGGTACCGCAAGTTGGGCCGGAGAGATGGCCGAGTGGTTGAAGGCGCACGCTTGGAAAGCGTGTATAGGGGAAACTCTATCGAGGGTTCGAATCCCTCTCTCTCCGCCAGTTGAGGGCGTCGAGATGGGTTGCCGGCTCACGGCGTGTGCCGCGCCAGCACCTTTCCGAAATACTCCTGCACTGATGCAAAGACCACGGCAATGCTGTTGCCGTCGAGTAAGTCCTGGGCGGCATTAGGCAGCTTGCCGCAGAGCTTCTCAGAGCTCAGGCTATCACGCGTCCAGTTTTTGATAGCAAATTCCCTGAGAATGTCGCCGGCCACAGCGCACTTATCCATTCTATGAGACATCCACTGCGCGACGGCTCCGTAATTCTAGCGATTCCCGAGGATCACACCCGTGAGGAACTGGGACGCCTGTTTGGCGATAGCGGCTGGGAGATGCATGCCTGCCGCGGAATCGACGAACTGCGGCAAATGCTCAAGCCGGGTTGGTCCGGCGTGATTGTCACCTCGGAATCGTTTCGCGATGCCACTTGGCGGCAGATCCTGGCCATGGCTTCGCGTACCTGTCCGCGCGCGCAGGTCATCGTCGTGGGTATGCTCGCCGACCGGAATCTCTGGGCCGATGTGTTGAACCACGGCGCTTTCGATCTCATCGCGCCGCCCTTCAGCACCGAAGCAGTTCGCGTTGCAACGTCGGCCTGGGAGCGTTCCCAACAGCGCGTTCGCTACGCTACGGCCTGAGCCACGCCGTCACACCTGTGACAATTTCCGCGGCTGGTAATGTATCCTGCCGCCCACTTCCGCGTCTATACACTCAGCATGAAGTGCAGAAATGGGCGCGCAGCCCTCATGGGATGCGGGTGTATACTCGACATTAGCAAGCAGAGGGCGCAAAAAATGGCTAGATTGCAGTCGAAGTGGTTATTATTCGGCCTGTCGCTGACGTTTCTCGCGCTACCCGGGATTACCGAAGACAATCCCAAGCCAGAACAGAGCAAGCCTGGGGCCGCTAGCGGATCGGATGCGCGCGTTACGATCGAACCCCGCCTCAGGACGAAAACTCCGGACGCCGATGCAGCATCGACGCGCCGTCCGGATATCCGCATCGACTCTACACTGGTCCTGATCCCCGTCTCGGTCACCGATCCGATGAACCGTTTCGTGACCGGGCTCGAGCGTGAGCATTTTCGTTTGTTCGAGGACAAGGTGGAGCAGGAGATCCGCCAGTTCTCGAGCGAAGATGCGCCGCTGTCGGTGGGCATCGTGTTCGACACGAGCGGGAGCATGGGAAGCAAGCTCATGAAGTCGCGGCAAGCCGTCGCCCAGTTCTTTAAGACGGCGAATCCCGAAGACGAGTTCTTCCTGGTTCAATTCAACGATCGTCCCACGCTCGCTGTTCCGTTCACGCGCAACATCGAAGAGATACAGAATACGCTCACGTTCACGCAATCCAAGGGGCGCACGGCGCTGCTCGATGGCGTGTATCTGGCGATGAACCAGATGAAGAAGGCGCACAACCCGCGCAAGGCGCTGATCATCATCTCCGACGGCGGCGACAACAGCAGCCGCTATACCGAGAGCGAAATCAAGAACGCGGTGCGCGAAGCCGATGTGCAGATCTACGCGATCGGCATTTTCGAAACGATGGGAGCCCGCGGCCGGACGGCGGAAGAGATGGCCGGACCGGGCTTGCTCACTGAAATCACCGAGCAGACCGGTGGCCGCCATTTCCCGGTCGACAACTTGAACGAGTTGCCCGATGTCGCCGCGAAAATCGGAATCGAACTGCGTAATCAGTACGTCATAGGTTATACGCCGAAGAAATTGGAAAGGGATGGGAAGTACCGGCGCGTTATCGTGAAGCTCTCGCAGCCTCGCGGGCTGCCTCCGCTCAAGGCGTTTTTCCGGTTAGGTTACTATGCTCCGACCCATTAGCGCAGTGCTATTATGCACCGCCGCTCTGACGTTCGCCCAGGATGACGCGATTTTCCGCGCCGACACGCGCCTGGTAGTATTGCACGCCAGCGTTGTCGACAAGGGCGGCAAGCTCGTCACCAACCTTCCGCAGAATGCATTTAAGGTTTTCGAGAACGGCTCGGAACAGGCCATTAAGGTTTTCAAGCGCGAGGATGTCCCAGTCTCGATGGGTATCCTCATTGACGACAGCGGCAGCATGCGTGAAAAGCGCGCGAAAGTTGGCGCCGCCGCCCTGGCGCTGGTGAAGGCCTCCAATCCGCAGGACGAAGTGTTCATCGTGAACTTCAACGATGAAGCCTATCTCGATGTGCCGTTCACCAACGACGTTCACAAGCTCGAAGAGGGACTGCAGAAGATCGACTCGCGCGGCGGCACAGCCATGCGCGACGCGATCAGCATGTCCATCGATTACCTGAAGGACAAAGCGAAGAAGGATAAGAAGGTCATTCTCGTCATCACCGACGGGAACGACACGGCCAGCATGGAAACGCTTGAGAAGCTGGTGGCCAAATCGCGCCAGAGTGAAGTGCTGATCTACGCGATCGGCATTCTCGGAGAAGAGGAGCCCCGCGAGAGCAAGAAAGCGCAGCGGGCACTGAAGGCTCTGACCGAGACATCCGGCGGCATGGTGTATTATCCGAAATTGCTACCCGAGGTCGAGAAGCTTTCGCTCGACGTGGCGCGCGAAATTCGTAACCAGTACATCATCGGTTACTCGCCTTCCATCCAGGCCCTGGACGGCAGTTTCCGTCAGATTAAGGTGACCGTGAACGGACCTGGCCGTCCCACTGTGCGCACCCGCAATGGATATTACGCCACGCCCGACCGTCCGCGGCAAGCCAGCCTCTCCGGCGCAAGGCCCTCTCCCACGCCATAATGTTGCGCTTTCTGTGGACGTGTACCCGCGGCTATCGCTTACGTCCCTGGGCCAGTCCGTATTTGCAGTGGCGGATCGAAACATATCAGGGCATCCCTGCCGGCTCCATTGGCCCGCGCGACTTCTTCCGCTTTGTCTGGCGGCAACGGTCCGATCTGTTTCGATTCCTTGGCTGGGCGCATCGAACGCAGGGCTGACGGAATGACCATTTCGCGGTGGCGCCTGACAGCGGCGGCGGTCATTCTAGCAGCGGCTGCCGGCCTCACCTCTCACTCGAACGCGCAATCCGACCCGCGCCCTCCAGCCGGCCCCTTGAGCAAGGCTCTGCTGCTGCTGCGCGAAAGCAAAACCGCTGAGGCGCGAAAAGAACTCGAGGCACAGCGCAAACTCCGTCCCGATGATGCCGAGGTTCTCTACCAGATCGCGCGGTCTTACCTGCTCGACTTCTACCGCCTGCATCAGCCTGGCGAGCGGCGCGTCGCTTTGGGCCTTGCGATGGAGATGCTCGACGCGGCGCTCAAGCGCAACCCCGACCACATTCCGGCGTTGCGCGCCGCCTCCATCATCCACGCCCGCGCCGAGCTGCTGTATTACGATCCGAACCTCGCCTACGAGATGGCAGCGAAGGTTGCGCGCCTGGAGCCCCATGCCCACGGCTATCTGCTGAACCTGAGCGAGTGGATGTCGGGCGAAGTCCGGTTCACGCAGGAGAGCGGACATCGCGTTCCGCACGACCCGCTGATCGGTCTCGACCGGTCCATCGATCTGTTGGGGCAGGTCATCGACAACGCGATCCCGTACAGCAATGAGGAGACCGGCGCGCTGTTCCTGATGGGCAACACGCTCTCTCGGCGCGGCAATTTCCGCGATGCAATTTTCTACTACGAACAGGAGCTCGCGCGCAACGTGCCGCTCGATCAGAAGGCGGCGACATTGCGCGAGATGGGCGCCTGCTACTACCGGCTCGGCCAGTATACCGACGCGGCTGGCAAGTTCTACGAGGCCATGCAATGGAAGATGAACACCGTCGACCAATGGCTGTTCCGCGTGGCGCTGGATCAAGTGCATGGCCCGGCGCCTCCCATCCCCGCCGCATACATGTTCCCCGTCGAGGAATCGAAAGCCGATGCGAACCAGCCGCTACTGAAGTTCGAGGACATCGCGCCGCGCCTGGGCATTCACCATTTGAACGGCAACGGAACGTGCGCGTGGGGGGATGTCGATGGCGACGGTAAACCCGATCTGATCGTTTCCGGAAGCGGCACCTTCGTGCGCGTTTACCACAACGCCGGAGCCGCATTCACCGACGTTACCGAATCGGTGGGGCTTGGACACGTGCCATCCGGATACTCGCTCAACCTGGTCGATTACGATAACGACGGCTGGCTCGACCTGTATATTTCCGTCAACGGCTGGAGCGGTCCGATGCCGAATATGCTGTTCCACAACGAGCACGGGCACTTCGTGAATGTGTCCAGGAAGAGCGGGCTGGACGACCCCGGCTCGGGGTTCGTTTCGCTATGGGGCGACCTCGATAATGACGGCTGGTTGGACGTCGTGATCGCGAATGGCGTGCTGAAGGAGGGCAGCGTGCCGCAGATTTATCGCAACAATCGCGACGGCACGTTCACGAATGTGACCAAAGCGGCCGGTCTCGATGAACCGCCGGCCTATGGCGCAATCGGCATCGCGTTGGGCGATTACGATAAAGACGGCCGCCTCGACATTTTGATCAATGGCCTGGACGCCGCGCCCGATCGTCTCTATCACAACGACGGCCGCTGGCACTTCACGGAAGTCGCCAGGAAAGCCGGCGTAGTGCAACCCGCGCACAACGGCTTTGTGTGCTTTTTCTTCGACTACAACAACGACGGCTGGCCGGATATTCTCACAATGAGCCTCGCTCCATGGGAGTCCGTGGTGGAAGCGTTGAAGCGCGGCTATGCACCCGCGAATGCGCGATCGGTTCATCCCGACGCGAGCCGGCTGTTCCGCAACAATCGCGACGGCACGTTCACCGACGTCACGTTCGAGTCGAAGCTTTTCTATCCGATGGGAACGATGGGCGGGGGCGTCGCCGACCTGGACAACGACGGCTACCTGGACGTGTACATCGGGACTGGCGATCCGCAAATGAGCCGGCTCGAGCCCAACCGACTTTTTCGCAACAACGGCGATGGTACGTTTCGCGATCTCACGCGGGAGGTCGGCTTCGCGCGTCCGGGAAACAAGGGGCATGGCGTCGCGTTCATCGATATCGATGAAGACGGGGGCCTCGACGTGTTCGCCCAGCTCGGCGGCCATTACCCAGGCGACCATGCTTACAACGCGTTCTACCACAATCTCAGCGGCAACCGGAACCACTGGTTGCAGGTGGATCTCGAGGGTATCGAGAGCAATCGCTTCGGAGTCGGCGCGCAGTTGACGGTGAAAGCCGGTAGCCTGCTGGTGTATCGCGAGGTGAAAGGCAGCGAAGGCTTCGGCGCAACCAGTCCCTATCGCCAGCACTTCGGCGTGGGCAGCAACGCACGCATCGATTCGTTGCAAATTCGCTGGCCGAGCGGCAAGCAGCAAACGTTCCATGCACTGGACTCTAACCAGATCATCAAAGTAAACGAGCACGCCAAGGAGTGGGCGCGCGTGTCAAAGTTGGAACGATGAAGGGCACAGGAGCGGTCGCGTCGACGCTGGCTTCGCTGGTGAGCCTGATGGCCGCGCTCAGTTGTTGTCTGCCGCTGGGTACGCTGCTGATGGCCGCTGGGTCGGCGAGCGCGTCGCTGATTTCCGAAAGGCTCAGGCCGTGGCTGCTCGTGTTTTCCGTTGCGTGTCTGATCTTCGCGTTTGTTCAGACGTACTTCCGGCGCCGCTGCGAGTTCCGCCAACGGCGCTTGCGCACGGTGCTGCTGTGGTTCTCGATCGTACTCGTGGCGGCGATGCTGATTGCGCCGCGTTACGTCTCGACGGTGTTCGCGGGGCGCCTGCCGACCGAACGCGCGACGAGTTCGCTTACGAATTTCGACGAGCGTGAGTTCGCACGTGAATTCGATGCGGCTAGCGATAGAACCCGCGTCATCGCGCTCCTCTCACCCACTTGAACGACTTGTCTGCGGGGGGCCTCCGCACTGGAAAAAATTTTGAAGTCCGCTGGGCAGTCGAACGTGCGGGTGTTCGTGGTTTGGGAGCCGGTGCTGGTCACCGATTGGGGCAATCCGAGCGGCGCGCTTACGTCCTACGTCGCCGACGCGCGCGCGAAGCACTTCTGGGATCATGACCGGCGCTTGTCGGCGCTGTGGGGCGGGCCGGGCCGCGCCGCCGAACTCGCCACGGCGAATCAGATTGGCTTTCGCATGAAAGACGTGATTTGGGATTCGGCACTCGTTTATCCGCCGGGCGCGCGTTGGGGTGACAAGGCCAAACTCCTGGTTGCGCCGGTGGCGAAGTACAGCAGCGCACTGGCGGGCGCTCTATAGCTCAAGACGCATGCGCCATGCTGTCGCGCCATCCTCGTAATAATTGTTCACCGTTGCCGCGCGAACGAAACCGAAACCGCGGTACAGTGCGATGGCCGGGATATTGTCGCGCCGCACCATCAACATTACTGTCCGCGCTCCTGAGCGTTGCACCTTGCGAATGGTGGCCGACAGCAGCATCGCGCCGATCCGCTGCCCACGGTGGCGCGGCGACACAGCGATCGACTCGATCTCGGCCACATCGCGCCGCAGGCACCCGATGCTGTATCCGGCCACTCGAAGTCCTATGCGTGCGATCAGGAACAGACTCGGGCAGTGGATCGCGTACTGCTCGAACAGCTCGCGAGGCCACGCATCCACTCCGAAGGACGTCTGTTCGATTCTCAGCACGGCGTCGAGATCGGCGCGCCGGAACAAGCGGATGCTGGTCACTCGTCGCGCAATACCTGGAGCGGTTTCTGGCCCAGGATGCGGAAGCTCGCCAGCCATCCCGCAACGTTGGCAAGCAACGCCGTCGCTACAATTGCAGTGGCGTAGACGGCAGGTTCGAAATGCGGGTCGGCTTTCAGCAACCGCTTGATCACGATCGCTCCGAAAGCCATCGCGAGCAGGCTGCCCATAATGCCTGCCACCGCGCCGAGAATCAGAAACTCGACGGAGAAGATACCGGCGATACGGGCTCGCGTCGCGCCAAGGGTCTTGAGGATGACGACCTCCCGTATGCGCCGGAACCGCGTGCCCGCGACGCTCGACGCGAGTATGATGATGCCGGCGAGAATCGCGAAGGCGGAGATGAACCGTACTTCGATCGAGATCTGGTCCACCACTTCCTGAATGATGCGCAGCACGTCGGCTACGTTCATCACGGTCACTGTCGGGAACTTCTGGTACATCGCGAGTTGGAGCGGGGCGACGGATTTCGGCTCAACGCGAACACTGGCATAAGAGATCACCGGAAAGCCGCGCAGCAGACGCTCGTCGAAAAGAAAATCGAGGCGGCCCATCAGGTGGATGGGATCGATGCGGACGACACACGCCAGGCGCGTGGGGATGGAGCGGCCGCCGACGGTCCAATTGATTTGATCGCCCGGCTTCAGCTTCAGCGTACGCACCGCATCCTCGGACGCGCAGACGCTTGGTCCGCCGGATGCAGTCCACCACGCGCCATTCAGCACGTCGGCATAGGGCGGTTTTCCTTCGACTGCGGCCACCGCGCGCGTATACAGGAAGCGGCGCGCGAAGCCCTTGGTCTTATCGTTGCTGAGCGCCTGGCCGTTGATGGTGGCCAGCTTCGCCGACACTGTGCTGATCAGGTCCGGCCCTTTCTCGATGCCCTTCTGCGCGGCGATCAGATCGAGCACGGGTTGACGGTCGGCCTGTTTGACGTCGAGCAGGAAGACGTTGGGCATGCCGGGTGGCGCGGTCCGCATCATCTCGCCGATAACTCCGCGCTGCACAACGTAGACCAACAACGTGAACATGACGCCCACCCCGAGCGCCACCAGGATGGCCTCGGCGTGATTGCCCGGCCGGTACAGATTGGCGATGCCGTGCCGGATCGCCATTGGGAACCCGGCCAGGTGGCGGCTGAGCCGGCGCAGCGATCGTAACAGCACGAACGCCACCGCGGACAGCGCAGCCAGACTGACAACCACGGCGACGACGAAGTAGCCGCCGATCCGGAACGCCTCGCGCGGCGGCGCGGAAGTGAGCGAGCCGGCGATGAGGCCGAGGGCAATCAACAGCGCGGCGCCTGAGATCATCGCGGGACGGCCCTGCTTGATCCGCTCACGCCAGGACGGCTTTGCTTCGGCCATTTCGCGGCGGAAAATCAGGCTGGGCCGAACTCGCCTGATGCCTAATAGCGGCGGCACGGTAAATAATAACGACGTCAATAGACCGATGCCGATGCCTTGCGCCGCGGGAACCCAGTCGAGCTGAATGCCCGGACGCACGTTGAAGTATTTCGCGATCAGCGACGGGAACACGGCCTCGACCAGCAGACCCACGGCAATGCCCAGCGTGCTGCCGATCAGCGCCAGCACCACGGTCTGGATCACATAGATGCGCATGATCTGGGCCGAACGCGCGCCCAAACATTTCATGACGGCGATGGAGTCGAGACGCTGATCGAGATGCGCGCGAATTGCAGTCGCAACGCCGAGCGCTCCCACAATCAAGCTGATCAGACTCACCAGGCTGAGAAACGTGGTGGCCTGCCGGAGTCCGCTTTCGATCGCTGGATGAGCCTGGCGGAAGTCGGCGATCATCGATTCGGGGAATGCCGTCTTCAGCGACGTGCGCACCTCTTCCACGTTCGTTGTGGGCGGGATGCGGAACAGGTATCGCTCAGCCGCGCGGCTTCCTGGCAGCATCAGCCCCGCACGCTCCAGTCCGTCGCGTGTGATCAGCAGACGCGGGCCCACATTCAACGATCCGGACATACGATCCGGCTCGTTCACGATGGTCCCGATGAGCCGGAATGGTTGGCCTCCTAGTCGAATCGTCGATCCGGGACTCAGTCCCAGGCGCAGTAGCAGATCGTCCGATGCGGCGACGGTATCGCGGGTGAGCACGCTGGTCAGCGGCGCATCGGGGTCCAGGCGTAGCGAGCCGTAATACGGGTACTTCGCCGGGTCCACGGCTTTTACAGACACGAGCACGGGAGGCTTGCCCTCCACCGCTGCCATGGAAATCGTTTCGGTGATCCAGGTGTGATCGACACCGCGCGATGCCAGACGATTCATCACCGCGTCCTGATCGGGCGTGGCGATGGCGAACGTCCGCACCGAGAGATCGGACGCGATCAGTGTGCGGGCTTCGCGGATCAGCATGGAGTGAAACGCGCGGCTGAATCCGCGAACGCCGGTCAACGCTCCGACGCCCACGGCGACCGCAAGGATCACGAAGGCGAACTTCACTGTGGAGGCGCGGGCTTCACGCCATGCGATGCGAATTGCCGTCCGCCAGGAGAGATCGCCGGTCATGCTTTCCGCTCATCGGAAACGATCCGTCCATCGCGTAGCATGATGATACGGTCAGCGTGTGCGGCCAGTGCGACATCGTGCGTCACCAGCACCAACGTCGTCTGCTCGCGCCGGTTCATCTCGATCAGCAGTTCGAGAATGCGTTGCCCGTTGACAGTGTCCAGATTACCCGTGGGCTCGTCGGCCAGCAGTATCGGCGGACTGACGATGAACGCACGTGCCAGCGCGACCCGTTGCTGCTCGCCGCCCGAAAGTTGAACCGGATAGTGGTCGGCGCGATCGAGAACGCCCACCATGCGCAGCAGCTCCCGCGCTCGCTCGCGGCCGCCGCCGTTGCCGCCGGAGAGCTCGAACGGCAGCAGGACGTTCTCTTCGGCAGTGAGGGTCGGGATCAGATTGTAGGACTGAAACACGAATCCGATTTTGCGGCCGCGCACGCCGGCCATGCGATCTTCAGAGAGTCCGCCGATCTCCTCGCCATCGAGGACGATGCTGCCGGACGTGGGCGAATCGAGGCCGGCCAGCAGCCCGAGAAGCGTGGATTTTCCGCTGCCCGATGGTCCCATGATGGCCACAAATTCGCCTCTGGGAACCTCGAAATCGAGCCCGTTCAGAATGTCGACGGTGTGGGCAGACGTGGCGATGCGTTTGGTTAGGGCACGGACTTTTATCATGGGAAACGGGGCGGGCTCGGCTGGCATCCTCTATTATGTCACCGTGCGTTATTCAGGCCTTTTCATTGCGATACTGCTGGCGGGCTGTTCCGGATCCAAAACGGATACGGTCGAACGGGAGCCCGTATCTGATCGGACGCAGCCCGCCGCTCCCGCGGATACACGGCACGTGCTCGCCGCTTTCGGGGACAGTCTGACGGCGGGGTTCGGGGCCGCGCCCGGTGCCAGCTATCCCGATTACCTCCAGAAGCTGATCGATCGAAAGAATTACCGGTGGCGCGTGATCAATGCCGGGGTCAGCGGCGACACCAGCACGGATGGTGTGGCTCGATTACCGGGTGTGCTCGAGTACAAGCCGGAGTTGGCCGTGCTGGAGTTGGGCGCCAACGACGGACTGCGCGGAATTCCCGTGGATGCCACACGATCGAATCTCGAGCAGATTACAGTGGCGCTCGAGAAGGCGGGTTGCAAGGTTGTGCTGGCGGGGATGACGCTGCCGCCGAATTACGGGCCCGAGTACATCCGGCCATTTGAACGCGTGTTCACCGGCCTGGCGGCGGACCATAAGCTGACGCTGATACCATTCCTGCTGGAAGGGGTTGGGGGCCATCGTTCGCTGATGCAGCAGGATGGTCTGCATCCGACGGCGGAAGGTAACCGGATCGTCGCGGCGACGGTGATGCGATATATCGAGCCGCTACTCCGGGCGACACAAGAGGAGACCAAGAGCCCGCCGTCAACGCGAAAAGGCGCTCCATGAAGCGCGGCCGTATGGGCGACCGAAGACTGGAGTTTCTGTTCGAATGGAACGCGGCGAAGGCTGCTGCGAATGTCCGAAAGCACGGCGTATCATTCGAGCTGTAACGCCATTCAGAGCTTATCCAGCCGGCCACCATCAACGCGAAGCGCCGCTCCCTGAACGAAGGCCGCGTCATCGGAAGCAAGATAGGCGATGGCGGAGGCGAGATCTTCAGGTTTCCCGACGTCGGCATTATCGAGGTGCTCTTGACCCGACTTGATGTTTGGGTTCTGCCACAACATCGGCGTATCGACAGCGCCGGGCAGCACTACGTTCACACGGATCCCCTTCGGTTTGCCTTCAATCGAAGCCGATCGCGTGAGTGATACGACCGCCGCTTTCGCCGCCGCGTAGGAGCAGACATTGGCCGTCGTCTCCTCGGCGTGAATGCTCGACACATTCACCACCGTCCCGCCCGGCTTCATGTGCAAAAAGGCCTGCTTGGTGAAGAAAAACGCTCCCAGCAGATCCACTCGCAGCACTTTCAGCCAGTCGTCAGCCGTATGCTGCTCAAGCGGTTTGAACACCATCAGACCAGCGTTGTTCACGATCACATCCAGGCGTTTGAAGCGCTCGAGAGTACCACTCACAGTAGCCTCGACCTGAGCTTCATCGGAAACGTCGCAAGCGCAGCCCCATGCATCCGGCGCTCCGGCCGCCTTCACTTGCTCCGCGGCAGCGCCCGCCTTGTCCGCCGCAAGATCCGCGATCACTACACGGGCCCCCTCCGACCCAAGGCGTATCGCCGTGGCGAGGCCGATCCCGCTGGCCGCTCCGGTCACGATGGCGACTCGATCCGCAAATCTCCCACAGCTCATAAATTCGAGCCCCCGGTCTCATCCGAAACTGCCGGTGCGGTGGGTTCCTTCTTGCGCCGCAGTTGCCCATCGGCGCGCATCTTGCAAGCCCATTCCTGATCGTGTTCGCTGGGCGGCACCACGGGCACGCGCAGGCACACGCTCTGAGTCGGCAATACCTGCGCCCAATCGGCGATCAGTTGCTTGTACGCCTCCCCGACGGGCCGGATTTTCCGGTTCAGGTCGTACAGGCCTAGCGGATTTACGTGCCCCCGATTCTCGCGCAACGTACTGTCCCAGTCCACTTGGTCCGTTAACGAGTACCAGGTGAAGCCGACGATGGGAATGCCGTCATTTCGCACGCGCAACACGTTCGCCCATTCCTTCCACAACCAATATACGGCTTCGTCGCCGTTCGGACCCTGTTCGAGATTGGTCTCGGTGTGCATCACCGGCAGACGGTAGCGGTCGTAGTATTGCCACGTGATGCCGTCGTAGCCAAACACCTCGCCTGACGGACGCATCTCTCCGTCCGGCGAGACGCGATGTTCGTTGGTCACGTAATAATCATTTCCGAGTATGCAGTTGTGCTTCAGATCGTTTTGCAGAAAGAAGTGATATTCGTCGCGAGTCATGCCGTTGTCCATAACATACTCGTACATCTCCGAATCGATGCGGCGGCCGTAGTTCAGATCGAGGGACAGGAAACGCCGCGCGTTTTGGATCTCGGCGGGCTTGATGGCTGCCGGATTTTCGGCGTGGAAATATTCCGACGATTCGCTCTGAACGAAGATGGCATCGGCGCGAGTTCCGACGATCGCCTGCATGGCCAGCACGTTCGCCTTCACGATGTGCTTGAGAGACGTGACGAAAGCGCGATCGCTGGCAAGTTGCTCGTTCCACCAGCCGTACAGCGCTGAGAACATCGCGCAAATGTACATCTCATTGACGGGCGTAAACAACTGGATCCAGGGATATCGCTGAGCAAAGGCCAGCGCATAGGCGCCGAACAGCTTCGGAAGATCGGGATTCTGAAAATTGCCGATCCAGTCCGGGACGCCGAAGTGGCACAGGTCGGCGATCACCACAATGTCGCGCCGCCTCAAATCGTGCAGCGTGGCATCGGCGAAGGCCCAATCGTAGCGGCCATCACCCAACCATGTCCGGTGAATCGGCGGCCCGTAACGCAGGAACGAAATACCCAACTCCTGAACGCAGTCGAAGTCCTTGCGCCAGTGCTTGTAATGTCCGCACTTCTCCATCTCATCGACACGGGTTTTGCCGTTGTGGATAGTCGGGTAGCTGTTCTCGATACCCGTCGCGAACAAGAATAGGGGTAGCACGTTAGTCAGAGTGCGCCCGCTGAAAATGGTTTCAGGGCCGGGTAGGAGTTAACCGCGCGAGCCGCGTCCGTGGATCAGTCGGAAGTGAACGGGGTCGCGGAAAATGTCGGGCCGGGAGACGCCGCACATACGGGCCAACTTGTCGACGGTTACCCTGCGCCGATGCAACCGGGCGCCGGGCGGCACAGTCACCGCCGCATCAAAACCGATGCCGAGCGTGTGATCGGACAGGGGCACGGGGCGTTGTGTTTGGAGCAGATGATGGCGCGTGAACTCACCGTACACTTGGGCCCGCAATGACGCACATGCGGGCTCGGTGTTATCCCGAAGCTCCCACATCCAGCTCTCCCATACGGATCGCAGATGCGCCTGATAGGCTGCCGGCCGATACGCGGATTTCAGATCCATCGCGCCGCCAACCGATCGCACCAGGCGGAAGAAGCGGGTCAACGCGCGCGCGGTCCGGGGCGTGAGTCCCGAAGTACTGAGTGACGTTGTGCTCTCTTCAAAGGCGAGCGCATGGCGGTCGCGAAGTTCCGGAATGGGTGCGACGGGACAGAACCCGGTGTCTACCGGTCCGGCAATCCCGGGGTCGGACGTGGCATGGACAACTTGCCGGGGAGCGAAGACCTGGACCGCGACGGGAGCCAGGCTCAAAACGGAGATAGAAGCAAAGCTACGCCAAAAACGGAATCGCAGGGCCAAAGTGATGCTCCGAATGTTGTCGCTGAGACTTTTTCAGTATCGCATGAAGCGGGAGTTGTTGGAAGGTGAATTACGCTGGCAAGAAAGTCTCGGGTGGGTGGAACCGGATCCACCCACCCGAGTCACTCGTCCTAAACGCTAAAAACGAACCCGGATCATCAACTGCATGATGCGCGGATCGCGCGCGCCGTTGACCGTTCCGAACCCGTTGATGTTATTCACCGTCCCATCCGCCTTCAAGTACGCATTCGTGATCGCATTGCTGCCGATTCCCGAAAACGTCACACCCGTGTTGTAACCGCTGAACTGGGTGTGGTTGAAAACGTTGAAGGCGTCCGCGCGCAATTCGAGCTGCATGCGCTCTTTGTAGGCGAACGACTTCTGAAGCGACAGGTCGGTGTTGTTGATGCCCGGCCCGTACAGGTAATTCACCCCCGCTTCCAAGCCGATGCTGCCGGGCAGCGCGGGAGTGATGCAGGCCGAGTTCAAGCGATTGTATGGATCGTCGGAACCCGTCGCCGCATTGCAGGTGACGCGCGTCCGGTAACCTTCCGTGTAGGAACCGGTAATCGTCGGATTGTTATAGCCGTTGATGCTGCTGCCGATGCTGAACGGCGAGCCCGTCTGGAAACGCGTCAGCCCCGAAATCTGCCAGCCGTCCAGCACCAGGTGACCGGCGGTGCTGTTCTTGAAGAAGCTGGGCAAATCGTAAATATAGTTGGCCGCGAACGTATGACGCCGGTCAAAGCTGAGCGGGCCATAGTTGGCGAAGCGTTGATATTGGTCGATGCGGACATAGTCGCCGTCGCCGCTGGTATTGCCCAACGCTTTGGACCACGTGTAGGCAAGACCGAATTGGAAACCGCGCGAGTACCGCCGGTTCACAGCCACCTGCAGCGAGTTGAAATTGGTGCTGCTGCCCATGCGGTGTATAGCGATGTCGCCGAATCCCGGATAGGGACGCAGGAAGTTGGCATCGAGAGCGTTCGATCCGAGCAGCCCGCTCGGGTTCGATGCCACCTTGGTCGGATCCTGATTGCGCGCCAGGAACGTCGCCCCGTACGGGATCGCGTTCAGGTTGATTTTGTCCAACTGGTGGCGCGAGAGCGAGCCGACGTAGGAGGTATCCAATACGAAGTTCATCGGCAGCTTGGTCTGTAGGCCGAAGCTGTAATTCGTCGTGGTGGGCACCTTGCCGTTGTAATCGAGACCATTCAGGCTCGGCGGCGCCAGCAACGCATTATTCGGATTGATGTCCTTCACCAGTCCGTTTACTAGTTGCGGCTGAACGGTGGTGGGCGGATTGGTCAGCTCGTCGAATATGTTGTTGCCTTGATAGCGGTCGTACATGATCGCGCTGCCGCCGCGGAGCACCATGCGCTGGGTTCCGAAGATATCCCATGCAAAACCGAGGCGCGGCGAATAAAGGATCCCGTTGTCCTTCATCAGGTACTTGCTGATTCCATTTCCGGCCTGCCGGATTCCGTTCAAGATATCGCCCGATCCCGTAACGATCTTCCCGATGTCAGTGGCCGGACGCGTGGCGCCGGTCACCGGATCGATCGCGATCTTCACGTTGTTGGCGTCAAAGCCCGGATAATACAGCCGTACGGACTTCTTCGGATCGTACAGCTCCGGCAGGAAGTTCGAGGTCAACAGCGCGGCATCGTATTGCGGCTGCACCCAATAAAAGCGCATTCCGTAATCCAACGTGAAGTTGCGCGTCACCTTCCAGGTGTCCTGCGCGTACCATTCCAGGTTCCAGTAACGATACTGGCCGGTGGCGTATTGGGAGGCCTGCTGGAAGGTGCTGTAAACGCCCAGCGCGGCATTGGCGAAGCCGAACTGCGAATCGTACGGATTGTTCGGATTGTCGCCGAAATCGAAGGTGCCACTCGAGTTGGCAAACGACGTCTGGTCCTTGCGGCTGCGTTGCAGGTAAACGCCGAATTTCAAGGTGTGCTGGTTCCACACCTTCGACAGGTTGTCGATCCATTCGATGGTGGTGTTGTAGTTGTAGAAAGGAGCGTTGTTGGTTCCGAACGACGCCGTGTTGGCCAAGCGGTTCGATCCATTGAAACCGAATGTGGGAATGTAGTCGTTCTGCACGGCGCTTGGATAAAGTTGGCCAAGGTCCGCCAGTCCGTTGGGTTTGCGCTGCAGCAACTCGGGCATCGTCGGGTCGATGTTGATGATGTTCTTCCCGTATCCCCAGGTCGCTTCGTTGGTCATTGTCGGACTGATCAACGTGGTGGCGCTGATCGCCAGGTGACGTCCGGGTCGCTTGTCCGTGATCGGGCTGCGCGGGATGCTGCTGCCCAGTACGAACGACCCATAATACGAGGTAACGGCGTCGAAGTTGTTGATGAACCGCGCGTAGATCTTCCACTTGCTGGACAGGTTGTAATCGCCGCGGATCAGATCCTCGCGACGCGGATACGAATCCGAAATCTGCGAGGTGTAGTTGAAGCCCTTGTTGGGCAGTCCGTTTGTACCGATCGAGAAATTCGGTTTCGGGTACAGGTTCAGAATGGCCAGCCCCGGAGCGTAAATACGGCTCTTGGGGATGCGGCCTAAAACTCCGCCGTCGGCGAAACAGCCCGCCGTATTGCTGGCGCTGCATGGAAGGTTCGTGGTGTAGTCGCGAATATATGGCCACGAATTTCCGTTTTTATCCACGCTTTGCGAGAAGTCGCCCGCGCGCTCCAGTTCCGTCGGGACCGTCTGGTTCCTGGTGCCCTGAGGATTCAACTGGCGTTGATATTCCTGGCTCCAGAAGAAGAACAGCTTGTCCTTGTTGCGATTGAAATGACCGGGGATGTAGATCGGGCCGCCGATTGTATATCCGGGATCGTTGTAGCGCTGTTTCTTGCGCGGCTGACCGTCGCGATTATTCTTCCAGTTATTGGCGTTCAAGCCTTCGTGACGGTGGAACCAGTACGCGCTTCCATGGAAGTCGCTGCTGCCGGATTTGGTCACCACGCTGATCTGCGCGCCCGAGGAGCGCCCGTATTCGGCCTGGTAATTCGAGGTCAGAATGCGATACTCCTGAACCGAGTCGAGACTAATGGTCGCCAACTGATCGCCGTTGTTGCCCGTGTCAACGTTGCCGATGCCGTCGAGCGTGAGGTTGTTCTGGTTCGATCGCGCCCCGTTAACATTGATGGAACCGAGTCCGCCATGACCCGCGGTCTGCAGATTCGGTACGGTGGTGACGCCCGGTGTGATGACCACCAGCGGCAGATAGCTGCGGCTATTCAGAGCGATGTTCTCGATCTGCTGGCTGTTGACGGTCTGCGAACGCTCGCCGCTTTCGGTTTGCAGTTCCACGGCCTGGCCGGTAACTTCCACCGATTCGGATAATGCGCCCACTTCCATTTGCAGGTTGCCCACGGAGAGCTTTTCGTTGCCCTGCAGCACGATGTCCCGCTTGTCGTATTTTTTAAAGCCGGGCGCTTCGACTGTAACGATATAGTGCCCGGGTTGAATGATCGGGAATGCGAAATGTCCTTCCGCGTCCGATTTGATGGTTTGAGCGAATCGCCTCTCTTGTTCCACCGCCGTTACGGTGGCATTCGGAATAGCCGCACCGGTGGTATCGATGACAGTTCCCGAGATGGATCCGCTGATGGTTTGCGCTGTTCCTGGCAGCATAAGCGCGAGGAAGGCGACGATGAGAGCTACAATCTTCCTGGATTGCATAATCCCCTTTAAGCGACGAACCTCTGAATGGATTCAAAGTGTGCTGGGGGAAGTATATTTCAGCCACGCGCCGGGTGCAAGCGTGTGGGTCTCGCCGGTTTCGCCGGTTCAGGTCAGCGAGTGACTGAGGCTTGCGCCAGCATCTCGGCGGATCCGCCCGACATCGCCTCAAAATAAGAAGTAAATCGCCGCGGTTCCGGGCGGTCCTTGTATGGCTTCAGATTGTTACCCCAACGGAACCCGATTGGCTGATACCACAGTTCGGCATCAACTCGGAAAGGTCCGTCGCCACTCAGCGTAACGTTGTATCGGACGGTATCTTCGCCGCCCTTGAAATCGGGGTCCTGCAGCGCGCCGCCGGCCACGGCGATATCCGGATCGGGGGTTGTCTTGTCGAATCCAGCGGGCAGCAGGCGATTGTCCTTGAGATAGCGCACGCCGCTCAATAATCCGGTCGTAACCCGCCCGTTGGCGTCGCCCAGAATGTCTTCGTAAATCTGCACCTGATCGCTGTTCGTAATTTCGGTATAGTGCGGCTCGTAGCGGGCTGGGTCCGTGTCGTTGTCGTTGCCAACGATGGACGCGTCCGGCCGCAACGCTCCCGATTCGAAAACGATCTTGCCATTTCGATCGCGCACGGACACGTGGAGCCAAGCGCGGCGCGAAGGGTACGCCGTCGGAAGCTTGTGACCGCCCAGGTTCTCCACCCGCACCTCGGCCTGTAAATGGCCTTCGCTCACCTGCACATTCGCAATCGAAACGCGCGCCGCTTTCCGCTTCAAATAATCGACCGTGTAGTCAGCGGCAGCACTCAACTCCTGTGGCAATGCCGCGACCTCAAGATCGTCGCGGTACTGGTTCAGCATTCGTTGCATGAAGAAGTTTGCAGCCACAAACGAATGCCGCTTCATGCCTTCGCGTGGCACGCCGAAAACGCGCGTGATGGGCGCCGGCTCCGGCGAGACTGGCATGTGGCAGTCCTGACAACTCTGCTTCGTGCGGAAGTCGCTGTTCAACCATTCCTTGTATGGCATCTGTTCCGCAAGGCTGCCGGCCGGCTTGCCATCGGCCCCGAAAGCTGTCGTGACCAGCGTGTGGCAGGTGGCGCACATCTCCGACTTGCGAATGTGGTCCGTATTTTCAGTCGGCTGAAATCCTCCCGTCGATGTCTGCATGATCCGGCGCTGACCAGGGTCGATCTGAAACGGCCCGTACTCCGGGCGCGACAGAGGCGAATCGGGCTTGTCTATAACAAATCCGCCGTTAAAGCTTTCCCTTGTCCCGAGCTTGCTCGAGCTGATCTGGTGACACACCGAACAGGTGACGCCATCGGCCGCTTCACGCCCGTGTTTCTTGTCGGACTCGAAAGGAAGATGAGCAAAAATCTCCCCGCTCTTGCCGCTCAGGTGGGCATCGTAACGCGTGATCGGCATGTGGCACACTGAGCACTCATCCTCGATGTGCGATGCAACCTGCGGGTGATCGATGGTTTCACGCCGGACGCTGGCCTGCCAGTACGGGTCGCGCGATGAGTTGGCCATGACGCTCGCGCGCCATTCGAAGCCGATCGAGACGTCCTGGCCGGAAGGCGTCTTCAACTCGTTGTGACAAGCAATGCACCGGTCCGATGTTTGAAACGTGGACTCCGCGGCATGTTTGCTCGCCCCACTGGCAAGCACCGCCGCAAAAACTGCCATGGCGCACGCTCGCTCCGTCATTTCCATCCCTCGAGAAGTTTGCCGTCCGCCCAATCCCATAACAGATAAAACATTAACTGTGGCTGCCGGTCCGCGGTATTCGTCGCGGGAATGCGCAGACCGACATCGAAGCGAATATGCTGGCGTTTGCTGAGCGTCACCTGGAATTCCGGCATAATGTCCCAGTTGGTTTTCGCATCCGTGCTCAGTTCGCGATCCGCCAGAAACTCCAACATCGGCGACCACAGACGCCCGTATCCTCCGCCTTGATTGAAGCTTTTGCCGACGGCCGTCCGGAAGAAAACCGATTGCGGAGCTTTCGAAGTATCGACAGGCAAATCCGCGCCGCCCTGCAATTGCACGAAGCTCTTCGACGGAAGCAGTTGCCCGTACGCGCCGAACGTCTCGAACGTGGTCACGCCCGAACCCAAGCCATGCGCGCGGTTTCCGCTGGGCAATTTGACCTCACCTTGCACACTGGCGATCGATCCGCTGCGGAGACTCGAGAACAGGACGCGTTTCAAACCGAGCCCGATGTCGCCCGGACCGCCGTACCACAGCCCGCGCTCAGGACGTTGAAACTCGACCGGCACGGAGATTTCGATCTGGTTCTTCACCCCGAAACGCTGCTCATGAACGATCTCGTTCGAGACTCCAGGCGCGCCTTTCACATTAAAGCTGGTGGTGATCACGTCCTCATCCTCAGGGAACGCCTTCTCAGTCCCCAGCGCTCGCGGAAGATTCAGTTCGCCACGCGGCCATCCGTTGCCTTTGCAGAACGCGCGCATATATCCGACTACGGCGTCGATCTGTTCCGCCGTCAGCGCGCCGCTGAACGACGGCATGATTTGCGAGAAGGCGCGAAACGGTCCGCCGTTGCGAATCACCGCCTTCCATGCCAGATTGTCTTCGGGCGTCGTCTGGTCGCAGCGCGTGAAATCGGGAAACGTGTCGGGCTTGTCGAATCCGATGGTGGATTGAGGTGCGCCGCGTCCGTCCCCGCCGTGGCAACCGGCGCATCCGGCTGCGTAAATCTCCTTGCCCGTCTTTAGATGCGCGGCGCCGCTCGATTGGGCCGGGACTCCCTCGGCCAGCGCGATCAGAGCGGTGGCCATTACGAATGTCTTGGAATGCATTCTCCGGTGTAGGACTACTGTCGATCGTTTACTGTTGACTGTCTGAGCCTTCGGGGGTGGAAGAGGGCGGTTCGGGTTCCGCGGGCTCTGGCGGCGCATCCCGCACTGTCACATTGCCGTTCAACGCTTCTTCCTCAATTGCCGCGTCCACGACAAAGGGGTGCGGCGTTTCCTGAGCCGAATGATCGTCGAGGCGGATGTCGCACTCACAGCAATCGCTACAACGGTGGCACCTCTCGCACAGATGATTCGGACACGCGTCCTTGGTGCAATAAACGCAGATGGAAACCGAAGGCTCACCGCAGATGCTACAGGTGAACGTCTGAGTGGGTGTCAATGCTTACTCCTGGGTTTTGTCGCGGGCGGAGGCTGCCTGCTCACGGTGGCACGGCACCGCTGGGCTTCTTTATCCATCACCTTAAATTCTTCCTCCTTGCTCTGCGCCAACTCGGTTAGATACGCCTTCAACCGCTCGCGATTACTTAGATTCTCGGCAAGAGCCGCCTGCAGCAGATCGGAGATCGCCGGGTTCTGATACTTTCGAATGCCATCTAGCAGCGACGAAATCGATGTCTCGAGCGATTGCAGCCGGAAGTAAACTTCCAAAGCCACGGGCATCCGTTCCGGCTCCTTGGCCAGCTTTTCAGCCGTCATCTCGAGATACTGGATTTCATTCACGGCGCCCTTCCACTGCGGCATGTAGGATTGCGCCGCCTCCCGATCCTGCCAGTTCTGCGGATTCGTCTGTTGCATGATCGGTTCGAGCCGGCGCGCTCCCGCCGAAAGCGCGTCCAACAGCTTCTTCAAATCCCATTCCGACTCGACTCCGCCCGCCGGTTGTGGCGCGGGTGTTTGGCCGTGCGCGGCGCAGAACGTGAGTATCAAAATCAAAACGTACTTCATTGCTGCGTGATCTACCGTTATTCTCTCATGCGAAGATGGCTTGGAATGCCCTATGCCGACAGCGCCGGTACACGGATCTACTGGGAAGAGGAAGGCTCGGGCGATCCGGTCCTGCTCATCATGGGCCTGGGTTATCCGCTCGACATGTGGCATCGCACCCGCCCGGTTCTGGCCAAACATTTTTGGGTTATTTTGTTCGACAACCGCGGCGTCGGTAAGAGCGAGATGCCGCCCGGTCCGTACTCCATCGCGCAAATGGCGGTGGACGCTGCCTCGGTTTTGGACGCAGCGGGTGTGCACTCGGCGCACATCGTTGGAATCTCCATGGGCGGCATGATCGCTCAGGAATTTGCTCTCACCTACCCTCACCGCGTGCGCAAACTCGTGCTCGGCTGCACCGCTTGCGGCGGACCGAAAGCTGTGCGCGCCGAAAAAGACGCAATCGATTTACTGTTGGCCCGCGAGGTTATGACACCGGCTGAGGCGATGAACGCGTCCATCCCGTTTATCTACGATGCAGGAACGCCGCGCGAACGGATCGAAGGGGATTTCGCGATACGCCGCCGTAAGCTGACGGATCCGAAAGCTTATGCCGCGCAACTCGCCGGGATTCTTGCCTGGGAATCCTATTCACGGCTGAGCGCCATGGATGCGCCCACTCTAGTGCTGCATGGCGAAACCGACCGCCTGGTTCCACCCGGCAATAGCCGCTTGATTGCCGAACATCTTCCCGGAGCAAAGCTCGTTTTCCTGCCGGCTGCCAGCCATATCTTCACCACCGATCAACCCGAGTTGGCGAACAACGCCATCATCGAATTTCTTCGAACCGGACCGGCCGCGTAGCTCATGCTATCCATCGCTCTCGCAACCGAGCACATCCAGCGCGAGGTGAACGGAAACACCATCGTTCGGGACGTGAGCTTCGACGTCACACAAGGCGAACTGCTGGCCATCGTCGGTCCGAGCGGATGCGGTAAATCATCCTTATTGCGCATGCTGAACCGGCTGGACGAACCCACTTCCGGACGCGTATTGCTAAAGGGTGAAGATACGTGCGCGATCGCCCCGTGCGAACTGCGGCGCCGGGTCGGCATGGTGATGCAGCGCGCGTACCTTTTCCCCGGTACTGTGGCCGCCAACATCCGCTACGGGCCGCTTCAGCGCGGGACGAATCTGGACGATGCCGCAGTCGAACAATTGCTCGCGCAAGTGGAGCTCGCGGGATTCGCCTCGCGCGCCGTGGACAAGCTGTCTGGAGGCGAAGCACAACGAGTGTCGCTCGCACGCACCTTGGCCAACGATCCGGAAGTGGTGCTGATGGACGAGCCCACATCGGCGCTGGATGAAACGCTCGCCCGCCAGGTGGAAGAGCTCATCGCCGGACTGGTTCGCGCGCGCGGCCTGACGTGCCTGTTCGTCACGCACAACCGCGCTCAGGCCCGGCGCATTGCAAGCCGCGTTTTGCTGATGGAGCGCGGGTCTCTCGCGGCCATAGGCGCGCCACAGGAAATTCTCAATGCTCCTCTACTGGATACATGACCGCATCCTGCTCGGCGTGTCGCAGGCGCTTTTCGCTGCCAGCCTCGCGCTGGCCGTCGCACTCTTCGCACGCACGCGCGGAGTGGCTCTGGCCGGCGATGCCGCAATTGCTCTCGGCCGCGGCATCTCGCAGATCATCCTCGTCGGCTTGATTCTCGCGGTTCTGCTGAAAGGGCCTTGGTGGACGGGACCGATCCTTTTGTTCGCGATGATCGCGGCCGCGGCGAAGACCTCATCGCGTCGCGCCAAAGGCTTTCCCGGCGCTCTCCGCATCTCGTTGTACGCGATCGCAGCGGGCGCTGGCTCCACCATCTTTCTAATGGCGCTGGCCGGAGTCATCGACCATTCGGCCGCATCTTTGGTTCCCATCGGAAGTATGCTAATCGCCAATGCGATGAACGCGAATGCGCTCGCCCTCGATCGTTTCCGCGCTGAGCTTCAGTCGCACTCCGGCGAAATCGAGTCCGCGCTCTCGCTCGGGGCCGCACCCGCGGTCACCGTCGCGCCTTATCTGCGCGGAGCGTTGCGCGCCAGTCTCATTCCTCCCGTCGATAATTTGCGTTCGCTGGGCATCGTATGGATCCCGGGAATCATGGCGGGCATGATCCTTTCCGGCGCAAGCCCGCTGTATGCCTCCATCTACCAGTTCGTGGTTCTCGCGATGATTCTGGCCTCGTCCGGACTCACGTGTATCGTGGGCACTCACCTGATGCAGCGCCGCGCCTTCTCGCCTGCCGAGCAGCTCGTGCCGGAATTGTCTGCCGTCGAGAGCTAACCGTCGCGCGTTTGTCGCGTATAAAAAGGAATGCCGGTTCAACACGCATTCGATACGCTGAAACAGGATATCCGGTACGGCGCGCGCCAACTCCGGCTGAGCCCCGGATTTACGGCCGTCGCGGTGTTGTCGCTCGCGCTGGGCATCGGCGCAAACACGGCGATTTTTCAACTGGTGGACGCGGTGCGTTTGAGAACGCTGCCGGTTCAGAAACCCGAGCAACTCGTGTTGATCGACCTGCCAAAAGGATCGCAGCGTTCGGGCTGGTTTTCGACACGCAGCGCGCGGCTTACCTATGCTTTGTGGGAACAGATTGCCTCGCAAGCGCAAGCGTTCGATTCAACCTTCGCCTGGGCCACCTCACGCTTCAATCTGACCAATGGCGGCGAGGCGCGATACGCCGAAGGAATGTACGTCAGCAGCGCGTTCTTCTCGGGCTTGGGCGTGCGGCCGATGATCGGACGCACATTCATGCCGGCCGATGACACGAGCGGTTGCGCGGCGGCCGGCGCTGTGATTGGCTATGCGTTCTGGCAACGCGAACTGGCCGCCGATCCGAACGTGCTCGCCCGCAGCGTTACGCTCGACGGACACTCGTTTCCCGTCATCGGCGTCACCCCGCCTGGCTTCTTCGGCGTTGAAGTCGGAAGCCGCTACGACGTGGCGGTGCCACTGTGTGTAGACCGCTTGCTCTCCGAAGATGGCAAAGGGCGCATACCTGTGCGCCGCGCGTGGTGGTTGTCCGCGATGGGGCGCCTGAAGCCAGGCTGGACAGTGGAGCGGGCCACGGCCAACCTACAGACTCTCTCTTCCGGAATCATGCAGGGTTCCCTGCCTCCGGACTACCGGCCCGATCAGGCCAAGAAATTTCTCGCTAATAAACTCGCCGCGACCCCAGCGGCTACTGGCGTTTCCGGATTGCGGCGCCAATATGAAACGCCGCTGTGGCTCCTGTTGGCTACCACCGCAATGGTGCTGCTGATCGCCTGCGCCAACCTCGCGAACTTGCTGCTAGCGCGCGCCAGCGTCCGCGAACGCGAGATCGCCATACGCCAGGCGCTAGGCGCGTCACGAGGACGGCTCATCGCTCAGCTCTTATCGGAAAGCCTGCTGCTGGCCATTGCCGGTGCAGTATTGGGCGCAGTCCTTGCGCAGGCGCTCAGCCGCGGACTGGTCGCGTTCTTGACGACGCAGGAGACTCCGCAGTTCATGGGTCTGGGTTTGGACTTGCGGATTCTCGCGTTCACCGGAGCGCTCGCAGTTGCCACGTGTCTCCTTTTCGGTTTGCTGCCTGCGTGGCGCGCAACTCGCATGACGCCGGCTTCGGTGATGCGCGCCGGCGGACGTGGCCTGAGTGCTGGCCGCGAGCGTTTCAGCCTGCGCCGGGCTCTGGTAGCCGGTCAGGTCGCGCTGTCGCTGACGCTTTTAGTCGGCGCGCTCCTGTTCGTGCGCAGTCTGCAGAAACTGCTCGCTGTAGATTCGGGCTTCCGGCCCGAGGGGATCATATCGGTCCAGCTTGATCTCCGCCGCGCCCAGTTTCCCAAAGAGCGGCTGCTGGCCGTTTACCGCGACATTCAGGATCGTCTCAGCGCACGTCCGGGCATCGTATCCGTAGCGCAAGCCGACATCACTCCCATCAGCGGGTCGGGATGGAACAGTTCTGTTCACGGAAACCGAAGCGCTGAATCGAAGATGTCGAACTTCAACCGCGTGAGTCCGGGTTACTTCCGCACCATGGGCACACCCCTGATTGCGGGCCGCGACTTCGATCTCCGGGATTCGCTCAACGCACCCAAGGTGGCGATCGTCACTGAAGCATTCGCGAAGACATTCTTGGGCGGAGCAAATCCGGTGGGGCAATCGTTCGTGGTGGAAGGTCCCGCGGGCAAAGGGGACGCTGTCTATGAAATTGTGGGAGCGGTGAGGAACACCAAATATTTCGATCTTCGCGAGGATTTTACGCCGATCGCGTTCTTGCCGACCGCGCAGGACGATTCGCCGGGCGCGGGTGCGACCTACTTGATTCGCACCTCGGCGGGAGCGGGCGACGTGTTCGGGGCTGTCAAGTCAACGGTGGCCGAAGTGCATCCCGAAATCGGAATCGAGTTCCACGTGCTCACTCAACAACTGAAAGAATCGCTGTTGCGCGACCGGCTGATGGCAACGCTCGCAGGAGCATTCGGCTTCCTGGCGGCGTCGCTTGCCGTACTCGGGCTCTACGGAGTCATCGCCTACATGGTAGCGAGGCGGCGCAACGAGATCGGCCTGCGCATGGCATTGGGCGCGGATCGCGGACGCGTCATTCGTCTGGTACTGCGTGAGGCGGTGCTGCTGTTAGCAGCGGGCATTGCGATCGGGACCGCGCTCGCTTTGTGGGCCGGCCAGGCGGCAAGCACGATGCTGTTCGGCCTGAAGGCGAATGACCCGGCCACGTTTGCAGCGCGATCGCCTTGCTCGCCGCGGTGGGCCTGTTGGCGAGTTATGTACCCGCACGCCGCGCATCGTTAGTGGAGCCGATGAGCGCAGTCCGCGAAGAGTAAAAACAATTAAGCCACAGATGAAGTCCGATATAAGCGGATAACGCATAGCCCGGTGGACAACCGGCCGACGGGACCGAAACAAAGCAGTTATGGCGTTTATCCGCGTTAATCTGCGGCCCTATCTTTTTAGTCTGGTCCGGCCCTTGTTGGGTTAATCGGTGGCTCATAATACCGTCCCGCTACCCGAAGCTGCGACACTGGTAGTTCAGTCTACTCATGCGAACCGCAATCATCGGCCTGCCCATGACAGGCAAGACATCCCTGTTCACCATTCTCACCGGAGTGCACGAGGCGACCCGCGTCGGCGGCATGGAAACGCGCATCGGAATCGCGAAGGTGCCGGACGCCCGCCTGGACGCACTCGCCGTCATCTTCGAGCCCCCCAAGATCACGCATGCCGTCGTCGAGTATCTCGACTTTCCCGCGATCTCCAAGGAGTCCCTGCGCGATCCCAGCTATTTGGCGAGCCTTCGCGTCGTCGATGCCCTCGCCCACGTGCTGCGAGTCTTCGAAAGCGAAACCGTTCCTCACGAGAAAGGCTCCGTCGACCCCGTCCGCGATCTCGAGGACGTCGACGTGGAGTTGGCGCTGAGCGATCTCGTGGTCGTCGAGAAGCGCCTGGAGCGTTTGGACAAAGAGCGGAAGAAAATCAGGAGCCCCGAGCTCGATCAGGAGTACGCGCTGCTCGAGCAATGCAAAAAGATGCTGGAGGAGAATCAGCCGCTGCGCAATTTACAGTTGTCCGCCGAGGACGAGAAGCGCATCCGCGGATTTCAGTTCCTGTCGCAGAAGCCCATGCTGTACGTGCTGAATATCGGCGAGGAAGATGCCAGCCGCCTGCACGAAGTTGAAGAGAAGTATCGCAACGGGGCCCTGGCCAATCGTCCGCACACCGCCGTCACGGCAATTTGCGGCAAGATCGAAGCGGAGCTGGCCGAGCTTTCACCCGAAGAAGCGCGCGAATACCTGGCGAGCTACGGACTGACGGAGGGCGGGCTCGAGCGCATGATCGCTGCCACCTACGCGCTACTCGGCCTAATGTCGTTCCTCACCGCCGGCGAGACCGAAGTGCGCGCCTGGACCATTCCGATGAACAGCACCGCCGTGAAAGCCGCCGGCGCCATTCATAGCGACTTCGAGAAAAAATTCATCCGCGCCGAGGTCGTGAACTGGCAGGCGCTCATCGACCACAAAGGCTACCCCGGCGTGCGCGACAAAGGGCTGCTGCGCCTGGAAGGCAAGGAGTACATCGTCAAGGACGGCGATGTTCTCGTCATCCGGCACGGGTGAGGCGCGCGCGATACAACGCCAGCGCTAGCGACGCGGCCAGGCAGGACCACGCAAACCAGTCCCCGTATCGCGTATAGAACGTGGTCTCCTTGACGTACCCATAATCCGTTCGTAGCGCCTGCTCCCGGTTGGTTGGCAGAGTCTCGACGACACGCCCCGCTGGATCGATATTCGCCGTGATGCCGTCGTTGGTTGCCCGCAACACCCAGCGGCGATTCTCGGCGGCGCGCATTCGCACCAGCTTCAAATGCTGCCACCGCGCGGCGCTGCGCCCGAAATAGCCGTCGTTCGAAATGTTCACCAGCACGTCCGCGCCAGCCAGCGGAAAACGCCGGACCAGATGCGGAAACGCCGACTCATAACAGATGAACGCCCCCGCGCCGTGATCCTGCATGGGAAACACCACGACCCGTTCGCCGGCCGTGAAATCGCCCGCCTCCTTCGTGATCCGATTGACCCACGAAAATAGCGGCGGCACGAACTCTCCGAACGGCACGAGAAACATCTTGTCGTAGCGGCCCACGAGTTCACCGTCCGGCTTCAGAAACACGGCGGAGTTGAGGGGCCGGTCCTGCTCCGTGTAGGCCACCGTGCCAAACAGGAAGAAGCTTCCGGTGACTCGCGCCAGGTCCGTTGCATATCGCTGGAACGCAGGATCGCGATAGTAGTAAATCGGACCAGGCGTCTCCGGCCACACGATCAGGCGCGCGCGTCTGTGAGATGGATCCATGGCCGATTGCATCGACGATGTCACCAGCCGCTTCTGCATCACATCGGCGCTGAGCGGATTCCATTCCGCCTCTTCATCGAGATTCGGCTGCACCAGCACCGCCGAGTCCGTCCCTCGCGCAGGGCCCGGCAACGCGGGCAGCAGCCACAAGCCTGCGAGTAGAACCACCCACGTCAACTCACGGCGGGGCCGGCGTAACACCACCAGCGCGACCGCCGCCGCCGTCATCGCGAACACGAACGATAATCCGTACACGCCCACCAACGGCGCAAGCCCCATCGGCAATCCCATGTCCGCGCCCGCGTTGCCCAACGCAAGCCACGCGAATCCGAACGGCCCGTGCGTTCGCTCGATACCGATCCATAGCGCCGCAACGGCAACAACGGCGAATGAAGAGCCCATCAGCCAGCCCGCAACAAGCGCGAACACACCCAAGTGAATCGCCTT
This sequence comes from Bryobacterales bacterium, assembly GCA_038322705.1. Classification (GTDB taxonomy): domain Bacteria; phylum Acidobacteriota; class Terriglobia; order Bryobacterales; family Bryobacteraceae; genus TMP-7. Next base: position 55,046 of record JBBQGC010000026.1, read on the forward strand.
CGCCAGACAGAACAGCACGAACGCGCCCCAGCTTCCGAATGTCCCCATGCCGCCGTGGAACTCGAGCACGAACTGGATCCAGTAACACACGCCCCACCAGTACACGATGCCAGCGGTCCATCCGATGAGAAAACGTCTTCCCCCACGTGGCTCGCGCGCGCAGGCGATCAGCAGGGGAGCAAGCGCGAATGGAGCTATAAACGTGAGGTCCGGACCGGGTTGAATCAGAATCAGCAGCGCAGCCGATAGCAGCGCGAGAAACCAATTCAAGCCGGGCATTCGCTGGCTTCTTCGTTCACCTTGTCGGCCATGTAGGAGCTGCGCACGAACGGACCGCTGAACACCATCTTGAAGCCGATCGACACCCCGTAATCGCGGTAAGCATGGAACTGGGCAGGCGCGACATACTCGGCGACGCTCATGTTGCGGCGCGTTGGTTGCAGATACTGTCCAATGGTCGCTACGTCCACAGCGGCCGCACGCAGATCGTCGAGCAGTTCGCATACTTCAAACGGCTCTTCGCCCAAGCCCACCATCAGTCCCGACTTAGTCAGCACACCCGGCCGGTATTGCCGTGCGAAAGACAGCACGTCGAGCGATTGACTGTAGCCGGCTTGTGGACGCACCTTCCGGTACAAGCGCGAGATCGTCTCCATGTTGTGATTGAAAACATCGGGCCCGGCATCGAGGACGCGCGCGACCGCTTCCGTGTCGCCGCAAAAATCCGGGGTGAGCACTTCGATGCGAGCCCGCGGAAGTGCCTTGCGAACCTCGCGCACGGTCTCGGCGAAATGATGCGATCCGCCGTCCTCGAGATCGTCGCGATTCACGCTGGTGATCACCACGTATCGCAGCTTCATATCGCGAGCCATCCCCGCAACGTTCGCGGGCTCCTCGACATCGAGAGTGAATTCGCGCTTAGCGGGCAATCCCTTGGGTACGCTGCAGAACGAGCATCCCCGCGTGCAAAGATTGCCCAGGATCATGAACGTCGCCGCGCCCCGGTGGAAGCATTCGTGAATGTTGGGGCATCGCGCCGATTCGCAAACCGTGTGCAGATTCAAACGCCGCAAATCGCGCTTCAACGACTGCACCGACTCGGGATGCGTTTCTGGCTTGCGCAGCCACTCCGGCAATCGCGGCCTGACGGGACCGTCTATCTGAACCAGCATTTTCGGTAGGTCAGTATTTTCGCTGCAACGCTTCGAAGCCCTTGAACCCGGCTTTATTCAGGTCTCCGCGCGCTTGCGCGATCGCGGCTGAATCCTGAAACGGCCCGACCAATACGCGATACATCTGCGGTTTCTCAGGCACGTTGGTATACATTGCGTGGAAGCCTTTCTTGGCCAGCACGTCCACGAACAACTCGGCTTCCGCCTTCGCAACGGCGGCGACCTGCAAATAGGATGCGCCGGCAACGGGCACGTCCGGAGTAGGTGAAGCGGATTCGGGCTTGACTGGCGGGCGTGCAGCGGGTTCGGCCGGCTTAACTTCCTTCGCGCGCGGCGGAGCCGTATCGGCGGTTTGCGGAGCGGGCGCCGGCGTGTCGGGTACGGCTTGGGTCGATGCGGGCGGCTCAGTCGCGGGCGACGACGACCCGCTTGCCTCGGGCGTCGGGCTTTGCGCGCGGTCGACGACGATCGGCTTCAAATCTGTTTTGCGGCTCGCGTCGGCCGCCATGGCAGGCGGATTATTGCGTCCCACGACATAACCCATCGCGAAGAACACGCCCAACAAAACAACCACAATGAAAAACACGCTGAGCAACTGGCGGTTGCCCAATATCAATTCGAACTCCCCGTCTTCATTCTTTGGCATTATGCGATTCCGGGCTCTCCTCCCAATTTATCCAAAGCGCGCCCGAGAGAGGTAATTCGCGCGCTATGCCAGCCCGGTCACTAACTGCACCGCCGATCGCAGATTCAACGCGCAGCCTTGCGCGCCGATCTCCCTGTACAAGTCAGGCGCGGTCCGAAAAGCGGCTCCTCCGACGATGATCCGCACGTTTCCTCCATCGAACTTGGCCCGCACTGACTCGATCAAGCGAACAACCTTCGGGATGCTGAAAAGCATCGTTGCCGAAACGCCGAGGATATCGGCCTGGTGTTCTTCCAATGCTTTGATTCCGAGGAACGCACGTCCCAACCGTTGCTCTCGAGTATATCGGAAAACCATCGTTGCGCCGAGTTGATGCTGTTCGCCTTCAACCCCCGTCACCAACACCCTGCCCCGGCTCTCGGCGGCCGGCTGAATGAGCGGATACAGATACGCAATGACAAATCCGGTAATCGCCATTGCCATGTGCTCCTGCGCAACCGTGATTTTGTTCTCCCGGCTGAAGAACGTCGGCATACAGCCCGGCGATCGGATAACCTTGGCGCGCGCCTTCCAACAGCAAGTTCGGCGCCCCCTGCCGCTTGCCTGAGATGGCCGTATCCGCGTATACCTCAGCCAGCGGTTCCAGGCGATCGGGCGTTGGCGCAGTATCCGCTTTGCGGCGCCCGGAGCAGACGTCGATACCAGCCTGAATGAATTCGCCGACGACAACGCTCTCCTGAGCGGTCAGGTGTTTGCCCAGGGAGCGTCCGATCTGATCCGGATTCCCGGCAAGAAACGCCGGCTCGATCTTGCGCGCTTGCAACATCCCGGACGCTCACCGGCTGTATTCGGCGAAGGACTCCGTTTTACCGGAGTCCACTGCGGCGGCGAGGAAGTCCTGATGGAAACCAGCATCCTCGATGCCGAACTGTCGCGCGCGTTCGCCATAGCGCGACACCCAGTCGGGTGACGGATCAAAAAGCCGTCTGCCGCTTCTTCGGCGATCCGCCGGCGCCACGAGCGAATCGCCGCCGCAAGATCCATCCTGCGCCGTAGGTTGGTTCGTTCCATCGCGCACGTCTCGAGGAGCCTCGAAAAGTCGTAATTGCTCTTCGAAGCAGGCCGGACAAAAACCATGGCTAAGAAAGAGACTGTTGTTTCTGAGATAGTCAACCACAGTGTCCCATCTGGATTCCCCGGTCTTGACCTTCCCGCACGTCATACAAATAGGAAGCGTTTCCTGGATCTTCCGGAGGTGCCAGTGGGCTTGCTCCAGGTTCTGGAGCGCTTTCTCGAGTTCTTCGTTGGCTTTTCGAAGCGCCTTCGCTTTCCGTTCATTCTCTCTCAGCAATACCGATAGCTGGTTATTCAGACCCAGTAACTGTTCCTGAAGCGCCGCGTCGTGCTCCAGCACGGGTTCACCGATCAGCAGGAACCCGTCTGGCTGCACGTCGAGATGGCACTGCAGCGTAACCGGTGATCCATCCTGGCCGGCAACGTTGAACAGGTAATGTTCTCCGGGGGCGCGCCCGCTCTGGCCCGCTAAGCGGCGTAGAGTCGCGGCATCGGGCTCCGTCAGTATGTCCCATATCGGCGTACCTTCGAGTTCATCGCGTGACCGGTTCAGCGTTCGTTCGACCGCGGCGTTGAGGCTCTCGATTTGGCCATCTGGCGACGATCGAATCCAGTGGACGCTCGTACTCCCGGAAACGAATTTCGCGATCAGGGATGCGGAATCGCGTGCGCTGTCTTCATCTTGTTCGGATGCCGCGATGCGCTCCAGAGTCCGTAGCGTCGTGAACGACGCGTCCAGTTTCAGCCCCTTGGGGATGTGACGGTGCCCGAGCGTGTGTAGAGGCCCGGAGTGCCATTTTCGAAATGATTCGATATCCGTCCAGCGGGTCAGGAGATAGAAGACCGCAGAATCGTCGGTTTCGGTGAACGCCTCGAGGCCGAGAAAGCCGCTCACGGTGTCCACCAAATGAGGCCGGTGAAAAAAAGCGTCGCGCACCGCCTCTTCGAGACCGTTCGCAACCTTGAACCGCGAAAAGGCGAGTGTCATTCGAAGCTCTTTTTCATCGATTGATCTGTAACTCGCCTGATTCAGCGATCTTGGGCTATCCCCCCAGTTTATCCAAAGCGCGCGTGACGGAGGAAATCAAATCGATGGGCAGCGGGAAAACCACCGTCGTATTCTTTTCCGATCCGATTTCCACCAGCGTCTGCAAGTATCGGAGTTGAATCGCCACCGGCTCTTTCTGAATTTGCGCCGCGGCCATGCTCAACTTGACCGCCGCCTCAAACTCGCCCTCGGCGTGAATCACTTTGGCCCGCCGCTCGCGCTCCGCTTCGGCTTGCCGCGCGATCGCCCGGATCATCTGCTCCGGCAGATCCACTTGCTTCACCTCGACCATCGTAACCTTAACGCCCCACGGACCCGTATGTTGATCGAGCACCGATTGTAGCCGTACGTTCAACTTCTCGCGCTGGCCGAGCAGTGAATCCAGGTCCACTTCGCCCAGCACGCTACGTAGCGTGGTTTGCGCAAGCTGCGATGTCGCGTATAGAAAGTTGGTCACCTCGATGATGGCCTTGGTCGGCTCGACCACGCGGAAGTAGATCACCGCATTCACTTTCAACGTGACGTTGTCGCGCGTCACCACATCCTGCGCGGGCACTTCCATCGCTTCGATGCGCAACGAGGTCCGCACCATCCGATCGATCGGCTTGAACACGAGGACGATTCCAGGCCCTTTTGGAGCGGCCAGCACGCGGCCCAGCCGGAAGATCACGCCGCGCTCATACTCGGCCAGAATCTTGATGGACGAGATCAGATACAAAACGAGAAACAGTATCAGAACGATAGGAAATAAGGTCAAATCGGGCATGTTGAATCCTTCCTGGCAAGATCGGTCATTTGCTCACAGGCTCCACTCTCAATAGCATTCCATCGACGCGCACGACACGCACGGGCGCTCCGGCTTCGATCGGATCCGGCGATTCCGCCTGCCAGTATTCGCCATGCACGAACACCGTCCCGCGCGGCGCGAGCGGAGTGCGCGCCTCGCCGATTTCGGCCACCATCGACTCCATGCCGCTGACCAGTTTGTTGCGGCGAGCCTTGACGACAAGCGAGACCAGGAACGTCGTTATTAGCGCGAATGGCAGCGTGACGGCAAGCGCCGTCGAAACGTGGATGCGCAAATCGGGCGGCGCATCGACGAGCAAGACAGCGCCCAACACCATCGCGACAGCGCCGCCGACGCCGAGCACGCCATGCGATGTGAATTTCGCCTCCGCGATGAAGAACGTCAGCGCCAGCAGCAGCAGCGCCACTCCGACCCAATTGATCGGCAGCACCGACAACCCCGACAGCCCCAGCAATAACGAGATGGCGCCCGCGACCCCGGCGAACACGAGACCCGGCGACGAGAACTCGACGTACAATCCCAACGCACCCGCCACTAATAGGATGAACGCTAGATTGGGGTCGGCAATCGCGCTGATGACGCGCTCGCGGAACGTTTCGCGATAATCAACCACTTCCGCTCCGGCAAGCGCGAGCTTCACCTTCCGGCCGTCGAAGCGTGTGATCTCGCGGCCATTCAAAGTCGTGAGCAGGGCTCCCTCATCCGCCACGATCAGATCGATCAGCTTGCTGTCGAGCGCCTCTTTTTCGGTGAACGACTTCGCCTCGCGCACCGTGGTCTCCGCCGCCGCCGCATTCCGTCCGCGGTTGGCAAGCATGGTCCGAAGCAGCGCCGCGGAGTCGTTCTCCACCTTGGCGCGCATCACTTTGTCCATCTCCTGATTCAACAGAACCGGAGATGCGGCGCCTGTGTTGGTGCCGTGCGCCATGGCCGCCACATCGCCCGCTTCAAGAATGAAGAAGCCGGCGGAAGCGGCGCGTCCACCGCTCGGAGTGACGAACGTAATCACTGGAACCGGCGACTTCAACAGCGCCTGATCAATGCTCCGCGTCGCATCCAGCAGACCGCCGGGAGTATTCAGCCGGATCAGCAGCGCGGCCGCGTTATCACGCGTTGCCTGCACAATCGCGCGGTTCACGATTTCTAACGTGATCGGGTGGATGACGCCGTTGATGTCGACCGCAATAACCTTCGGCGCGGCTGCTGCGGCGTACTGCAAAGCCAGCGCTGCCATCACGGCACATAAGCGCACGGTAGTGTCCTCGTTCGCCTACATCGTACCGCGATGAAGGTTCCGAAGCGCGAGCCGTTCCAGTGGTTCGCGGTATCGGTCCTCGCGGGCGTTGGTCATCGCCAAGGCTACGTTGCGCAAGAAACCCGCGTGTTTGGCGCGGCTCACCGGGCTGTCGCGGAACATTTCGCGAAACTCCTGTTCGCTGAGTTCGGCCATGCGTTCGAGCGGCAGCGCGGCATGATCGCGCGGGTAGAAGTGATTGTCCAACGTCATGCTGGCGCGAGCGTTCCACGGGCACACGTCCTGGCAGATATCGCAGCCGAAGACGTGTGTTCCGATTCCCGTTTGCAGCTCTTCCGGAATAGGACCCTTCAGCTCGATCGTGAGATACGAAATGCACAGCCGCGCATCGAGTTCATAGCCGTTCTCCGCTTCGACGATGGCCTGCGTTGGGCAGGCGTCGATGCACCGGGTGCATGTTCCACAACGCGGTTCGGGCGCAGCGTCCGGCTCGAGGTCGAGCGAGACGAGCAACTCGCCCAAGAAGAACCACGAGCCCGAGTACTGGTTGATCAGACAGGTATTCTTGCCGATCCAGCCCAGGCCCGCATCTCGCGCGTAGCTTCGTTCCAATAACGGCGCTGTATCGACGCAGATCTTGTACTCGCATGGCGCGAGCGCGTTGATTGACGCCGCTAGCGACTCCAGTCCCTGTCGAAGGATCGAATGATAATCGTCGCCCCACGCGTAACGCGAGATGCCCGCCGAGTGTGGCTCGGGGGTGTTGTACAGCTTGCCCACACAAACGATCGAGCGCGCCGACGACAGCAAGTTCCGGGGATCCTCTCGAACCGCGGCGCGACGGTCGGCCAGGTATGACATGCGGCCCGCCAGTCCGCGCGAGGCCCAGTCGAGGTACCGCGACACATCGGCGTTCGGGACCGCGGCTGCAATTCCGGCGAGTTCGAACCCGCAGCGGTGCGCCAACTGCTTCACCTCCGCCGCGGCAATACCCATATCCTGATGTTAGCCGTGGATTTCATTTTCGACTGGGTCTCCAATTATGGTTACGTCGCGATCTTCGCGTTGCTCGTATCCGGCATCGTCGGATTGCCAATCCCGGACGAGACTCTGCTGGTATTCAGCGGATATCTGATCTGGCGCGGCAACCTGAAGCTTGCTCCAACGGTCGCGACCGCCTTCCTTGGCAGCGCGTGCGGCATCACCCTGAGTTACGTGATTGGCCGCACGCTCGGTATCGGCTTCGTCCATAAATGGGGCCGCTACATTCACGTCACCGAAGCACGTCTGGCACGCGTGCACCGCTGGTTCGATCGCGTCGGCCACTGGGCGTTGTTCATCGGCTACTATATCGCTGGAGTGCGCCACTTCACCGCGGTGATTGCCGGAACCTCGCTGCTCGAATATCGATCGTTCGCCGCCTATGCTTATTCCGGCGGCTTCATCTGGGTGTGCACCTTTATCTCGATCGGATACTTTTTTGGAGATCGCTGGCATCAGGTGATCGACTCCGTTCATCACAATCTCGTGCTGGCTTCGGCACTAGTGATTGGGGCGGCGATCGTTTACCTTCTGATTCGTTGGTTTCTCAATCGCGCCCGCCCGCGCCCGTAGGCGCGCCGCTTCGGCATTCTTGTTTTGCGCCGCTAGCACGGTTGCCAGATTGCGTAAACTGGCCGCATCCTCGGCATCGCGAATCGCCAGCGCTTTCCGGTACATCGCTTCGGCTTTCTCGAACTTCTTCTGTTCCGCGAGCGTGACGCCCAGGTTATCCAAACTCACCGCCACCATGGGATGCGAAGGCCCGAGATGCTGAATCCAGATCTGCAGCGACCGCGTATATTGCGCTTCCGCCTCCTCCAATCGTTGGAGCGCGAAATACGCGTGAGCCAAGTTGTCGAGAGTCTGCGCGAGGTCCGGATGCGTTGGCCCGAGATTGGCCTCGCGGATGGAAGCAGCGCGAATCAGTGTGGGTATCGCCCTTTCGAAATCCTGCTCCTCGCGCTTGGCGCTGGCGAACCCGTCGAGCGCGGGCAGTAGTCTCGCGTCATCGGCCGCGAACAACTTTTCGAGAATGTCGAGCGACCCGCGGTAAACGCCCGATGATTGCGTGAACTTGGATTGCGACGCATACAGCCGCGCGAGCACGATGTAATCGCTGGCAAGCTCCGGAGTCTCTGGCCCGGTGGTTTGAATGCGGATCGAGATGGCGCGTAGCAGCAGATTTTCGGCTCCGGTGAAATCGGAGGCGATCTGATGCATCCTCACCGCCGCCGACAGAACCGGTAACAGCGCCGCGGACCGCTTGCCCTGCGCCGCCTCGACGATCGAGATGGAACGAGCGTATAGATCGCGCGCGCGGTCGAACTGGCTTATCGCGATCGCCACGCGCGCAAGCTGATCGAGAGTCGGAATCAGTTGTTCGCTATCCTTGCCTGAACTCTGTTCTTCCGCTTGAAGCAGTTGCTCGAGCATCGGCCCCGTGGCGACAACATGTCCGAGGCGCCGTTCGACGTCGATATTCCGCCGCAACTCATCCGGGCTCTGCTGCGCCGTTGCCAGCGCGGTGGCCGCGATGCTAACCGCGAACCAGCGCATGCGCAAATGCTCCCACACCGAGCAGTTCGCCCGCGGTAAACAGCGTCCAGTTGAACGGATTCGGCGGATTGCCCGCCATGGTGTTCCTCCAGTCCCACATGAAGGCCACCATCAGCACGATGCCACCGCCGACAATGCCGGCCCAATTCAGCCCGCCAATGCGCACCTCACCGCCGCCGAGTTCGCGCTTCAACAGCAGAATTCCAGCGGCCACCATTGTAGCCGCCACAATGCATGGCGCGAGCATGGGCCCCACCCAAGGCAGCGGCAAGAGAAACAGGATGTCCCAGGTCGCGAACGATTCGGGCCAGTTCAGAATTACCTTGAGGAACAGGTAGAACACCAGGTCCCACACGCCGAACGCGAGAACGAACCCCGCGAGCCATTGCCGGAAGTTGCCCGCGACAGCCCACGCCGCCGCGCCCAGCATCACCAGCGTGGCGAACTCGCGTCCGAGTTCCGTCGCGAGTAGTGTCGTGTACTCGCCGCCCTTCGAATTCAGTTGCTCCGTTGTGATGAGCGGAAACAGATCGCCCGGCGGCTTACCGGGGTGCAGTTCGGAACGTATCGGCTGGTAGATGTGCCGCAAATATACGACTACCGCCGCTTCGACATACCCGAATGCGAACCCGAATAAAATCAGGCTGAGGACCGCGCGGCGCCAGTTCATGCCGGGTACGTGAGCGTCCCCATTAGCCAGTCCTTGTTGGCCCTCACATCTTCATTCAGGCGCGAGCACAACTCATCGCGGTTCGAGAATAACCGGTAGCCCTCGCGCGGGCGAACATATCCGGCGGCTTCGGGGCGGCCGCGAAATTCCGGATCGTTTTCATACCGGTCGCGGTTCTCAAGCAGCGCTTTCACCAGAAACGGCATAACGGTCGAGTAGTCGGCCTGCATGCTTTCCGTCGTCTCGGTATACACATCCTTGTCGACTTTGCCCCACGTCACCGCCTCCGCGGGAGGACACGACGACAACGAGCCATCGGTCACCGGCGCAGTCACGATCTGCACGTCAAAGTTATAACCGCGCACATCCGGCAGACCGAGCACTTGTCCCAAAGCAGGCTCCGGTTGCAGGTTGAAATTCTTCGGCACGCCGCCGCCCAGAATCAAAGTCGCGAGCGCGTGCGCCGGATGATCGAACAGGCCCCATCGATGATAGGCGCAGGCTTCGAAAACCTCAGCGTGCAAATCGAGATCGAATCCGTATTGGGGGATGATGCCCGCCTGCCGCATGGCCCATAGCTTCATCGAATTCAAGAACACGCTGCCATCGGAAGGCGCGCCGACGAAGATCGGGATAGCGAGCCGGTGACAGGTGGCCAGCAGTCCGGGCTCGATCCCGTGCAATTGTTCGCGCTCGGCATATCGCGCGCCCAGGCGATAGCGAAGCTCAGTGCCCGTCATCTTGTGCTGGAATTCGGGCGTCGCGAACATCGCCGTGATAAACCGATCTTGATCGAACAGGACGTCCTCGTCGAACGCCATATCGGTGACACGGATGGTATGCTCATCACGCAATGCGCGGTCGTCGCCCCAGATCGGCACTTCGTGGATCGCGCCGCCCTTGTGAGCATCGAGACTGCGGTGGCCATCGTGATAGCACACCGCGTCGGTCGTGCTCAGATACGCGACCCAGCCCGTTTCCAACAGCGGGATGAGCCACGTTTGATGCTGCCCCGAAACCGTTACGGGACCGGCGATGGAAACGGTGAGCGGACACCCCATTCCGATCGCGCGGTCAAGGATCGTGTAGACGCGCCGCAGTTGTGCGCCGCCGAATGCGGGCAGGCAATTTCGGAATAATTCGTCGAGAGTGTTGCACTGATCAACGCGCTTGACGTTGACCCACCGCCGGTGGGCATGGTTGTGATTCATGGTTACTCGAATTGACGCCGGAACTCTTCGAACTGCCTGGACAGCACCGAGACCTGTTCCCGCAACCCGGCCACCTCGGTTTCGAGAGCCGCGATTCGTTCGGCGGAAGCAGACGGGCCACGGGATGGCGCGGGTTCCTGGTGAACCTCCAAGGCAGGCGGACCCGACAGCAGATGCGCCCACCGGACCTCTTTCGTACCGGGCAGGTGAGGCATCTGTGTCACGAGCGGCCGTTGCTCGCGATCCATCATGCCGCGCAGGCACGCTTCTACTTCTTCCAAATCGGAGAACTCGTACATGCGAGCCGCGCGTGTGCGAAGCTCGCCAACCGTCTGGTAGCCGCGCAACATCAGTTCCGCCAGCAGCGCGTTCTCGCGGCGGCCCAGATTCAGCGCGTCCGAGAGCCGGTGCGTATACTTCGGCACGCGATTCCCGGGGCCCGTCACGATGCCCGTGAGAGCTTTGGCACGTAGCGACGCGAGCGCATGGTTTACGGTCTCGTCGTCGTAGTTCACCGCCGGATCCCGGTTCGACTTCTGATTACACGCGTTGACCAGCGCATTCAACGTCAGCGGATAATACTCCGGTGTCGTTATATCCTTTTCGAGGAGCGCGCCGAGCACGCGGACCTCGACGGGAGTTAACTGGAAGTCCACTCACCCATTATCGTGGGTTCATCCGTTTACTGCGGCCCCCACGTGCCCATCGTCTGCCATGGCGAGCTAACGCTGGCGTTGTTGATCGTCAGTGCGTAGACATTCTTTGTCCCAGTAAAGCCCGGACTGAACGTGACCGTGACAGGGACGGCCAGAGTTGTCCCAGCCGCCGTCACCGCCCCGCCATTCGAAATCGCACACTGGTTGTTCGAGACGGATGCGCCCGCTACTCCGGGCGTGACCGATCCGGGCTGTGTCCCCGTGGCAGCGTCGTTGATCAGGTAAAGCGAGCTAGTGGATTGGACGTAATAGATCCAGCATCCGCCGGGTCCGCTCAACGATGAGTTGAACAGGAGGTAAGACACGTTCAGGTCGGCAGCTCCCGCGGGATCGGAGTAAGTCGCTGTAAATGTCTGGCTGGCGCCATGGCCGTTCACCGGAGTTACTGAAACCGCCGCCGGGATCTGCGAGGCTGAAGGCGTCCAAGTCCCCAACGTGTTCCAGTCCGAACTTGCGCCTGCGTCGTTCGTCGCGAGGCCGTATACATTCTTGGCGCCGGTAAAGCTCGAGGCGAAAGTGACAGACACCGGAACGGTCAGCGCGTTGCCGGAGGTTGTGACAGGTCCGGCATTGGCGATCGAACACTGGCTGTTGGAGACTGGAGCGCCCGCGGTGCCCGGATTGATCACTCCGGGCTGCGCGCCGTTCGCCGCGTCGTTGATCAGGTACAGCGAGTTACTCGAGCGCACATAATACATCCAGCAGCCGTCGACGATTTTACATTCGTCGGATTGAGGATCGTTTCCGGAACGTTCTGGCCGGTGCGGAAGTTGTCGTTGTGGTAAGTCAGCACGTCGGTTTGGCCGAAGCAGGAGCATGCGGCCGCCGCCATCCAAACCAGAATGGAAGCGAACGCGCTTGTCCGGAACATGAAGTAGGATTGCATGGAAGTTGGATTAGGAAACGACAGGTGCTGGTTTCAGTGTTTCTACCGTTAAGGCCTGTGACCGCCAATCGCAGGCCTTACCGGAATAGCTTCAGGAGGCGCCTCAATTCCTCCCGAAGCACGCCGGCGTGGAGCAAAAGCTCGACAGCACCGGCAACGCCGCCCACCACAGCAGCGAAGTCGATATTCGTGAAAACCGTTAAGGCCTGTGACCGCCAAATCGCAGGCCTTACCGGTAAAGCTTCGAGAGGCGCCTCAATTCCTCCCGAAGCCCGCCGGCGTGGAGCAGAGCTCGACAGCACCGGCAACGCTGCCCACCACAGCAGCGAAGTCGAAAATCCGAACCGTTAAGGCCTGTGATCGCCGAATCGCAGGCCTTACCGGTAAAGCTTCAGGAGGCGCCTCACTTCCTCCCGAAGCACGCCGGCGTGGAGCTAAGCTCGACAGCACCGGCCAAACGCTTCCCACCACAGCAGCTGTAACGGGTCACGACTTATTGCGCCAATGACCGGGAAATTCGTCACACTTGTCGGCAGGAGTTGTCGCGCTCTTTCCCCTCCCCGATCATCTCAAAGCGGTCTTCGCCGTCAAGGGTTCGCTCCGCCGCGCCAAACAACGGCGCGCCCTTGACTGCTCCGGGCCGCTTTAGAGCTTCTTCTGGGATGGGAAAATAGCTTGGCTTGTGCGGCGCGTTTATTGTGATCTGGCGGGCAGCAATTATA
>JBBQGC010000027.1:0-64890 GCA_038322705.1 Bryobacterales bacterium
TGGTGATAGGTGGAGCACTGACGTCGGCCTTTACGCGCGCCACAAATCCGGAGCGGACTTCGGACCGCTCACGGCCTCGGCCGGGTTCAAAACACCGGCTTGTCCGGTGGATCCGCTATTGGCGTGGTGATAGGTGGAGCACTGACGTCGGCCTTCACGCGCGCCACAAATCCGGAGCGAACTTCGAACCGCTCACCGCTGCGGCCGGGTTCAAAAATAACGAATTTGTCGGCGTGCAAATGGTGGATCCGCTATTGACTTGGAGATAGGTGGAGCACTGACGTTCGGCCTTCACGCGCGCGCCATTGATCCGGCGTCGCGATTGCAGACCGCGCGCGCCTACAACTTCGGCTTTGGCTCGGGCAGGTCGCGGGCCTGGCACTGCGATTCAAATCCGGTGACGCCATGCTTGCCGTCGCAGAACGGCTTGTTCTCCGACTTCCCGCAGCGGCACAACGAAATCACCGTACGTCCGGCGAGGCCGAAGCGGTTTCCCGCAACGTCGAAAATTTCAAAATCGCCTTCGAGACGAATGGGACCGTTGTTAATAACGGTAACTTTGGTTGGCATCGCCCCGATGGTAGCACGCAAGACCGCGTTCACCGCGGAGTGATCAAGCCGCCCAACTTGTCCTGCTCGCTCGCGGCATTGCGCGGAAAACGCGTCGAATACGCCTCCAGATATTTGATCCCGGCGCCCGTGTTGAACAGCACGATCCGCTCATCGGCTTTCAAGAATCCTTTGCTCAACAGCGTGCGAAGTGCGGCCACGCAAGCCGCTCCCTCGGGCGCCGCGAAGATGCCTTCCAGAGCGCCCAACTCGGAGCCTGCATCCAGCATTTCTTCGTCGGTTACCGCGAGCGCCGTGCCCCCGCTTTGACGCACGGCGTCAAGCATCAAAAAGTCGCCGAGCGGCTTCGGAACCCGCAGTCCGCTCGCGGCGGTGTGTGCATTGTTCCAAAACTGGCTGCGCGATTCGCCCTGTTCGAAGGCGCGCACCACCGGAGCGCAACCAGCCGCCTGCACCACGATCATCTTGGGACGTTTCGCGCCGATCCAACCCAGCGTCTCCATCTCCTCGAATGCCTTCCACATGCCGATCAGGCCGACCCCGCCGCCTGCTGGGTAGAACACCGCATCCGGCAACTCCCAGCGAAACTGCTCGGCAAGCTCGTAACCCATCGTCTTCTTGCCCTCGATGCGGTACGGCTCTTTGAGCGTGCTCACGTCGAACCAACCCTCGGCGTCTTTACGCTCCGCTACGATACGGCCGCAATCGCTGATCAGCCCGTCGACGAGTGTGACGTGAGCTCCGAACGCTTTGCACTCGATGTAGTTGGATTGAGGCACATCGCGAGGCATGAAGATATGCGCCTCCATGCCCGCGGCGGCCGCGTACGCCGCCATCGCGCTGGCGGCATTCCCGGCGGACGGGATCGCCACCTTGCTGATCCCGAACTCGTGGCACATCGAGATCGCGCACGACAGGCCTCGAGCCTTGAACGACCCGGTCGGGTTGATGCCTTCGTCTTTCACCCACAGGTCGCGCGCGCCCACGCGTCCACCCAGGCGGGACGCGCGGATCACGGGAGTCATCCCTTCCCCCAGCGAAATCACCGACGCCGGCTTGCTGACGGGCAGAACCGGAGCATAGCGCCACATGTTCGTGGGGCCGCTCGCGATCCACTCGCGATTCCAGCTCTGCTTTAGCTTCTCGAGATCGTAACGAACCAACAGCGGGCCGCCGCACGAACACAGGTTGTGCGGCTGACCCGCTGGATACGTCTTAGCGCAAAGGCTGCATACCAGTTGGGTAATGGTGGTCATCTGGTGGGTTCGCCACCAGCATATCGCTTACTGGCGTTTCCAGTTGCCCACGACCTGCCAGCCGCTGTTCAGGTTGGCGTTGTCTATCGCAAACCCGTACAAAACCTGCGTCGAGGTGACATTCGCGCCGAAGGTAACCGGCACTGTTAGGGACAGGGTGGGACCCGCGCCCGTCGCCGACACTCGCGACACATCCACCGAACACTGGCTATTGCGCAGCGTGACGGGGCTGCCCGGAATCGCGTCCGCGCCCACTGCACCGTTAGCCGCATCGTTGATGAGGTTGATCGTATTCGAGGCCGGCCGGTAGTAGATCCAACACGCGCTGTTCGCGCTCAATGTGCTGTTGATCAGCGCGTACACGGTGTTGATGTTTCCGTAGCCCGCCTGGCTCGAGTACTTAAACGTGAAAGCCGGGCTCACGCCGGTTCCGCTGTTGGGAGTTGCGGAATCCGCGGTTGGCGCGGGATTGACGGTCACCGCCGACTGCCACGTGCCGGCCGTCTTCCACCCGCTATTCAGACCGCTATTGTCGTAGGCGTATCCGAAGAGGGTCTGCGTGCCGCCGAACCCCGCCTTGAAGGTGACCGGAAGCACGAGGGACAGCGTGTTTCCCGAGCCCTTAGCTGTGACGCGTGACATATCGATGGAGCACTGGTTGTTCTGCAGCGGCGCGGAGCTACCGGGCGAAACCCCAGGTCCTGTCGCCGCGGTTCCTGCGTCGTTGATCAGATACAACAGGTTGGAGCCGGGCTGATAATACGCCCAGCATCCCGCCGTGCCACTCAGAGTCGTGTTAATCAGCGCGTACACCGTGTTCAGATTGGTGTAGCCTCTACCGCTCGAGTACGTGAAGGTGAAGGCCTGCGAGGCGCCCGCACCTGTGCTGGGGCTTACGGCATCCGTGGTGGGTGCCGGATTGTATGGAGCCGGGGCTTGCCAGGTGCCCAGCGTCTGCCAACCGCTATTCAGATTTCCATTATCGGCAGCATAAGCGTAAATGGTCTCCACCCCGCCAAAGCTCGCCTTGAGAGTAATCGGCAACGTGAGCGTAAGAGTGTTGCCCGAGCCTGAAGCGGTAGCTCTCGACACATCGACCGAGCACTCACCGTTCTGCAAAGTCGTGGCACTTCCGGGTGTCGCGCCGGAGCCCGCCGCTGCCGTCCCCGCATCGTTCACCACGTACAGGGAATTGCCCGCAAGCTGGTAATAGACCCAGCAACCGGCGCTGCCGCTCAGAGTGTTGTTCAACAACACATAAACAGTGTTCAGGTTCGTATAGCCGCTCGCGCTCGAGAACCGGACGGTGAGCGTCTGGCTCGAGCCCGCCCCGTTATTCGGCGAAGCTGCGTCGGCTGTCGGGGGCACTGGCGTCGGCGGAGGCGGTGGCGCGGGCACACCGATGTTCAAAAGCGTATCCGTAACTCCGCCGAAATCGGTCGTCCAGTACCATCGGTACAGAGCATTGCCATTGAACACACGCCCGATCCCCATCACCGTGTAGCTGGGGTTGAGCATGTTCATCCGGTGCCCGTAGGTGCAGTTGCCGCTCGAATCGGCATCACACGCCGTCTGCCACTGGTTGAACGTGCTCTGAGCATCCGAATATCCCGCCGCCAGGTTCTCACCCGCGGGAGCATACGGATAACCGAGGGCAGCCATGCGCACGAACGGATCGCGCCCCAGGCTGTCGGTGTGGCTGAAATAGTTCTTCGCAGCCATATCGGTGCTCATCCACGTCGACGAGTTCTGCAGAGCAACCGAAACTCGCAGGGGACCCGCGCCGTTCTGCGCGCGATAATTGTTGATCAAAGTTAAGAACGCGGATTGTTCGCTGTCCAGCGTCTGCGCGGCAGCCAGACCCGCCGTCGACATCACAACGGCGCAGAGGATGAAGAAGTAAATCAGTCGTTTATAAATAAGGTTCATGATTATCAAATAGCTCCGCAGCCCCGTGCGTTTTAGGCCGCGAGTATCCTTCCAGCAAGGCGCAGCTTGAGCCAGTCGCGCTTCACCGGATTAAAAATGTCGATTCGTAACTCAGCATACCATGCGATCTGCCCGGCTCACCTCTAATTCAAGCGCCGCTGAAATACTCTTCGGCAAAAAGCGCGCGACGCAATAGAGGAACCGCCCCAACTCGACTACCACAGCGATTGCAAAAGCGGCGCGTGGTAGCTCATACTGGACCGTGCGGATCCCTATGTTGAAGAAGTTGCTCGGCTTAGCCCCAGTACTACTGGGCTGTGGCTATGTTGCGGCGCAATCGCCCCAGACGACGAACGTTCCCGCAGCCTTCTTAGATCAGGACTACCAACCACCCACGAAATGTCAGCCGTGCCATCCGCGAGAGTACAGCGAGCTACGCTCCGCGGTGAAGGCCGGGTACCGCAACGTGAGTCCCTTATTTAACGGGCTGGAACTCTCGGCCAACTTCTTGAATGGCGGTCTACTGCGGCCCACCTATGGCAACAGCGATAAAGTTCTTGCCGATGGGACGCCGCTGAACACAAACATGTTCACCACCCAGGCCTTCACTCAAATTCGCCAGGTGCAATCGGGTTTCTGTGTCGCGTGCCACAACCCGCATCTGCTCCGGGCGGGCGACGATCCCAAGAAGCGAGAGGTTGCTGAGTTACCGGGCACGGAAGGACAGTTTGCGCCTGAGTTGATTCGTCCTTTGCGCGATTATCACCTCGTTGACGCGAATGGCAATCAGGTACTGCCGGAAGTTATCGGTGGAGATCCGCCCGCCGGCAGTCAGGCCTCCTCGGGCGCGGCGGGAATCACCTGCGACGTCTGTCATAACATCGCGGGCGCGGATATGAGCCGCAGCTTTCAACAGGATGGATTCGGCAATATGAGTCTGCTGCTCAATCATTCGATGGAGAAAGTGGGCCCGTTTCCATTCCCGGTAATGCCCAAAGGCGGATTCCACGTTCAAAGTAACGACGCCGCGAAGATCGCGTTGCTTCGCAGCAGTGCGCTTTGTAATGCGTGCCATGACGTGCGGATTCCTCTTGCGGGCGCAGGCCCGGGTGACTTGCAAGCCGAAGAGCACGACATGAATCCGGGTGGCTCGAAGGTCACTTACTTCCGTCTCGAAAATCTCAGCACGGAATGGCAGACCGGGCTTTATAACAGCACCGCGAATCCGTTTGGAAAGGTGGTGCGATGTCAGGACTGTCACATGTCTACGTTTCCTTTTGGAGGGAATTCCAACTATCAAGTGGGAAGCATGAGCGTGACCAGTCCAACGCCCGGTGTGTTCTCCCATGAGTATGCCGCGGCGCCGGGTATATCTACCGATCAGGATTATCCGCTAATGAAGCGCGACGTCGTGACTCATTATCTGACGGGCGTCGACGTGCCTTTGTTGTATCCCGAGGAATTGAGGGCTCGCCTGGGAGCCGATTACCCTGACCCGTATGAGCCGGGCACTGACGATGCGGGTATACCCAAGGCTCTGGCCGCGCGCAGGGAGGCGCTGTTGAAAGCGGCGGTTCGCATCAATCTGGACAAGAGCGATCGCGATATCACGCCAGGGCAGCCATTCACGATACGTGCCGAGTGTGTCGCACTCACTGGTCACCGGTTCCCCGCGGGATTCTCTCAGGAACGCACGACTTATCTCCAGGTGTCAGTCACTGACGACAACGGTGTATTGCTCTATCAATCGGGATATGTCGCCGACAAGCCTCACCCTGAAACTGGCGAGTTAGCTCCGGATGGCAACCTCAACGACGAAGACTTAGAACATATACACGCCGTTGTCGATCCTGGACGCTATGTCGACCGGAGTGCCGGTCAACCGTACGAACCGGGGCCGGAAAACGGGGGTCATACGAACCAGGTATTTGAGGCTGGCCCCGACGATGGACCGGATAACCGCGTCTACTTCGGGATCAACGAGGGCCTTGTCCTGTTCCGCAACGAATTGACTCACATCTACCTTCCGGGTGACAGCCTAGGACGCAAGGATTCGAACGGCGCCGACCTCAAGGCCACAGCGCCGCACTACGAAGAGACCTTTAGCGCCGCCTTTGCTAACACAGTGGATAATTTCCGTTCGCTCCGGCCACTTACTCCGCGCACTTTCCGCTACGAAATCCACTTGCCGGATAAGGCCGAGTTTGAGGATATGGGCATTGAATCCATAAAGGGCCCATTACACATCCACGCACAGGTGAATTACGAACATTTCCCGCCCATGTTTTTTCGGTTCTTGACGCGGACAACCGGCGCCGGGGGGCCTGCCGGACATGACCTTCACCTCCTGTCAGAGAAGCGCATGGATGACTTGCTCAAGAATATTACATCGATCGCGTCTGCCGATCTTACCGTGGAGATGAAGCAGTGAAGGCGGTTATCGCGTGCTTCCTCTTCGGCGCGCTCGCTTGGGGGCAGGGCTATAAGCCGGGCGACTTCCAGACTTCCAATCCGAGTTATCCGAAGCGCAATCCGTTCTATTTCGAGGGACGTGTCGACTGGGAAATTCTCAAAATCGATCAGCCCGCGAATGCATGGGAGTTCGCTCAACGCGGCATTCACAAGCAGGATGATCTGGAAGACATCCCGGGAGCCGTCGCCGATTATCGCCGCTCCCTCTCGCTGAACAGCCTCAAAGAAGGATCGTGCCAGTTGATTCTCAAAGCACCGGCGGGTTTTGGTCAAAGTGTCGACCCGCCGCCCTGCATGCTGACAGTCCGGTTGCGGCTGGCCAATCTGCTGAAAATCAGTGAACCGGGGACAGCGATCCTATTACTGAGTGAGGCGGCGCAGATCGACCCGCTGCGCTTAGGTGTCAACGCACTCAAGGGCGAGATCTACGCGGGGATGGGCCTGTCTGACCAGGCGATCACCGCCTATCGGGCCGAGTTAGCGCTGTCCCCGGTGACTGAGCTCAGCAAGCGCTTCACCGGCGATGAAGCAAATAATGCCCACGTGCACTGGGCCTTAGCCGGCATATACAAGCGAACGGAACAACCCGATCAAGAGGCGGCCGAGTTGGAGTTATACCTCCAAGCCACCAAATGGCACAGCGACACTTATCCATGGCGCATCCAAGTAGCGCGAACCCGCCTGGATCGTTTTCGCCCGAAATCGACTATGAGCCGCCCTTGAATGTTCCGCGCTTCCATTCTGGCCGGCTTGCTTATTCTCGCTGTGCCGGCCGCGGGGCAGGAGCGGATCACAGCCGCCTGGGATTCCGTACTCACCGGAGCGGCCGTCACGCACGCGCCGCCTGAAGCCAACCCGACGCGCGATTTTCTCAAACACCTCTACTTCGAGAGCCGTACCGAGTACTGGCGTTATAATACCCACTTCACTGGTCTCCCAACTGCAACCGGACTGATCAACGCTCCTTTCACCGGGGAATTTAATCCGAACGGCATCCCTTATCCGTTAGCATTCGAACCGCAGGCCAATCGTGTCTATGCCTTTATTGACTTTGGCACGCGCGGTTGGTTGTCGGAGCGCCTGAATACTCACTTCAGTTATCGCTACGCCCAGGACCTGCAGCCCGTCAATACGGCCGCACCCGCGGCTAATCTGATCGAGACGTTCCCGGGTAACCGCCGCATTGATCTGACTCAAGCAAATATCGAAATCCAAGATAAGCCCGCGGCCACGGTGCTGAGCCTGGGGCGTCAATACGTCTTTGGAGCGGAAATTGCCGCCTTAGATGGCGTGAGTCTGTCGGTGCGCCGCAAGCGTGCCGCGCTGACTGTCTTTGGCGGCCGGCGTTTTTCTAACTTCTCCGATCCTATCCAACGCGCGATCGGTGGCGCCAACTTGGTCGTACGGCTCGCGAACAGCGCCAGCGTCGAATATGACGGACTCTGGTATGTCCGAGGGACAAATCGCGTCGCTTTGCACAAGCGCTTCGCGGACAAGTGGCTGGTGAGTTCTTACTTCCGCTCCTACGGCAGCGCGCCAGTCGATTTCAGCGCCAGTACGCTATACATACCCGCAAACGGCCGCTCGACGCTGCGCCTCGGATTTTTTCAGAAGCTCTCCAACCGCGACTATTATTACGACTACACTTACTTTGCCGCCAACCGCGATCCGCGGGTTCTGCTATCGCGTCTGAATCTGGGTCCGATCTCGCCTTACAGCCAACTGACCGCGAGTTATGAACGGGCATTCACTGGCCGCCTGGAAGCGGGATCATCCGTGTGGGTACGACGGCTGAACGATGCTGCCGCGCAGGGTGCATTCGACACATCGTTCGTCGATTTTCGGGCTCACGCGCAACTGGCGGCATGGCGGGGTACAACCACGCAGGTCGAATATCATCAGCGAAACAGCGATCGTTTGCCACCCGCGCCCGGCGCGGCCTTCGACGATATCCAGCGTTCGGGCGAGACGCGCATCGAGGACGTGACCGCGGAAGCGCGCCGCAATTTCTTCGAGAGCCGGTTGCAATTGAGTGGCGGCGCCTACTATCGCCTCGTCCGGTTGCAAGACAACTTGCACACACCCATCGGCGCGTACCAGAGCGGATGGCTTGCGGGCGCCGCTGTCCGGCTCGATTCGCGCACGCGGCTGTATGGGGAATACAACCTCGACAACGACTTTTTCCTCTATCGCCCGAGCATCGCTAACTCGCGAATACTTCGCTTGGGGGTGCGGTGGAAGTATTAGGGCGTGCCGCGATCGTCTGCGCGGTGTGGTCTCTGGCCGCGTGCGCGGGTGAAAGCTCGGCGATTCACATCTTGCACGCGCAAAAGCTCGGCCGGTTGGAGTGCAATCTCTGCCATCCGCCAGCCGCCAGGGGATCGGTGGATCTGAAACGTCCGGGGCATGCGCAGTGCAGCCTGTGTCACGCCGAGGCATTCCAATCGGCTGCAGGTCCGGTGTGCGCGCCATGCCATAACTCGTCGAAACCGGCCGCCTCGGACTTGACATCCCCGGTGCCGGCTTCGCTGAGCCGCTTCTCGCATGCACACCATGCCGATCCCAAGGCCAGAACGACACCGAGCGGGTTCCGCGGAGATTGCGCGTTCTGCCACGGAACCGAGCCGCGCATTCCCGGTCACAAGCAATGCGCGGTCTGCCATGGCAAGAGCGGGATTCAGCCCGAGCTCACGCCCTTTCTTCGAACCGCCGGCTGCCTCGGCTGTCATGACCCTCAGTCCAGTGCGGCGCCGGTTCGGCCTCTGCAATATTCGGGCATCCGCTTCTCCCACGCCCCGCACGTCAACGCGGGCATCGATTGCTCCAGGTGTCACGCCGCGGCGGTCGTCAGCGCTTCCCTCAACGAGCGCAGCCTTCCGCGCATGGCCGACTGCGCGGAGTGTCACGACGGCCGGCAGGTTGCGGCGCACTTTCGAATGTCGCATTGCGAAACCTGCCACACAACCGCGATGCCTGAGAAACAGGTGCTCCATCCGGATGTGAAGCCGCCATCCCACACGCCCGCGTTCCGGCGCCTCCACGCCTCGGCCGCCGCCTCCGCGGATACCAAATGCTTCGCCTGTCACCAGAACGTTCGCGCCGGGTCGGGATCCGCCGAAGTCTGCTCCTCGTGCCATCTGACGATGAAGCCCGTCTCGCACACGGCCCGCTGGAAGGACGACATACACGGCAAATGGGCCGCGCTGGACCGCACCGCGTGCGCGACGTGCCACACCGCGGACTATTGCAGCCGGTGCCACAACCAACTTCCGCGCAGTCATGCTCCGCTGCCGATGTTCAAAGCGGGCGGCCACGCGCGTCTGGCCATGCTCGACAACCGCGCTTGCTTTACCTGCCACACGTTCCAGAACACATGCGCGAGCTGTCACGTGCGTACGCGGTAAATCCCCGCTTCACCGCCAAATCGCCCGGGTTGAAGTCGAAGGGACGTAGGCCAATGCGACGGTGCGGCAGCGTCGGCGTGTAGGCGGCGGCGTGGGTGCTCCGCGGCGCGGCAGGAACTCGCGGCCACCTGCGTTCGTAACTGGGCGCGATCCGGACAGCACCATCTCGCGATTCACCATTGAGTCGATTCGCCCGTCGCGCGAGCGAGCGGCTGGCGTCAGTTGTACCGTTGATCATCCGAAAGGGAACTGATCGATGTTCGCATCGACATCCGTTCCGCGGGCCTGCTCCGGGCTCATATACGCGGCGGTTCCGAGCACGGTTCCTGGATTGGTGATCGCAATCGCTCGCGTGGCGCTCGGCGGCGCTCGCCGGCAACGCTTGTTTAGCTTTCGCGAGGCCGGAATCCAGAATCTTGATGCGGCCTTCGCGGGTGATCAGAACGTTGACGGGCCTCGGGTCGCGATGAGCGATGCCCGCCGCCTGCGCCGACGTACATCTCCGGGTCTCCAGGGGCCGGCATCGGCGTGCCCTCGACATATCCCACCAGGTAGTTCGGGCTGACGTCGTAGATGGGTGAAACTCGGGTGATTCAGCGCGGCGTTGGGGCCGGCTTCGCGTGCGAAGTTCGATAAACTCCGGCTGCGGGAATTCAATGGACAACCGGAATGACTTAGGACCAGGCCATTGCGGAGATTACGCGCCGCTTGGTGGACTACTGCCACCCTGAGCGTATTTATCTGTTCGGGTCTGCCGCCCGCGGTGATGCCGGCCCGGACAGCGATCTCGATTTCTGCGTGGTCCTGCGGGACGATGCACCGGCGGCCCTCTATCGGCCAGGTGTACACCGGGTTCCGTGGGACTTGGGTATGGCTGCGGACGTGGTTCGATGGCCGGCGAGCGACTTCGGCGTGCGCGCCGCCAATGTGAGGGCATCTCTACCCACAACCATCACGCGAGAGGGAAAGGTGCTCTACGATGCGCGACTTGCGGCGTCGCCAGTGCGCCGCGCTGAATCCTGCCCTCGCGGCTCTTTCCCAAGAGGCTTCTGATCTGAATGACTACGCAGTGGTGTTCCGCTACGTGCATCTCCCGCACGAACCGGATGAGAAATGATCGGACGATTTCAGCAGGATGATGCGGACTCGCCGGCTCCGCCAACTGTCGCCGTAACATCGCCGAGCGTCAACACATCGCCCGGCTTGAAGTCGATGCGGACGTAGGCTAACGCGACCGTGCGCCCCAGCGCCGGCGAGTAGGCCGCCGAGGTGATTTCGGCAGCGTCCTTGCCCCCGGATTGCAGCTTGGTTCCTGCAGCCGGCGGTTGCGTCGAATCGATCGTGACCGGCAGCAGGCGCCGATGTACCTGACCGCGCGAGCGAACACGCTCCACAATCTCCTGGCCGAGATAACAGCCTTTGCTGAAGTGGAGCGCCCGCATCTGGTTGGCTTCCTGCGCCAGATAACGTTCGCTGAGATCGTCGCCGTAGCGCGGTTTCGCATGTTCGAGACGCACCACATTGGCCGCTTCGAGATCGGCCTCGGCAACACCCGCTTCAGCAAGCCTGCCGCGCAACTCCGGCCCACCCATGATGAAGTAGCCGTGCGAACCGGTGTAGTTCAAGCGCGCGACCAGCGCCGTTTCCCACTGGATGCTGTCGTTATCGTTCTCAGGCACCGGCGCGCCGATGCGAGCCAACACGGCGGCGGCATCCGGCCCTTCGATCGCGATCACCGGCATGGAGTCCGTAACGTCCTCGATCGTGACGTCATCGGCAATGATGAACCTGTCCAGATGGGCATACAGCTTCTCGCGCGTTTCCGGTTCCGTATCGAGCAGGAACTCATCGGGCCGGCACAGGATGTTCGCGTCGGCGAGAATGCGGCCCTGCGCGCTCAGGAAATAGGCGTAGCAACCCTGGCCCGGCTTCGACTGCTGAACATGATTGGTGCTCATGGCGTGCAGCAAACGGGCGCGGTCGTCGCCGGTGAGGCGAATTTTGCCGCGCGCGGACAGGTCGATCCACGCCGCGGATTCGCGCAGATCCTGGTAGCCCTTCACGGCAACTTCACCACGGGACTGAGCGAAATCCAGCGCAGGTAGTTCGAAATCGCGATGACCGCCGTCGCCGATATAAGAAGGATGCGCAAGGAGCGCTCGAGCTTTTCCGATGGGGTCTGATGTCCTACGGCCAGCAATAACGCAACCATGACATGCAACGCGAGCAGAACCTTGATGCCGAACCACATGTGATAGTGCGGCGGATAGCTTGCCTTGGTCAGGAAGTTATACAAGCCCGAGATGAACACGCCCGCGACGCCCGCGTACACCGTGGTCCGGAAGTTCGGCGCGAAGGCGGTACGGGTGCGGCGCACGTAATAGGCGCTGCCAATCAAGATGACAACGCTCATGATGTGGACCCAACGCATCAGCACACCGAGAGTCATTTGCAGAGTGGGGTCCATGCACCCATCTTACAATCGGGTAATGATCCACGAGATTCTGCCGGTGGGAATGCTGCAGTGCAACTGCTCGATATTCGGCGACGAAACGACCAAGGAAGCGATCGTGATCGACCCGGGCGACGATATCGAGGACATTCAAGCGATCCTGAACCGGCACGCGCTGAAGGTGAAAGCGATCGTGATCACTCACGCGCATATTGACCATATCGGCGGGGCTGCGAAGTTGAAAGCGCTGACGGGCGCGCCGGTGTATATGAACGGCAAGGATCAGGAGTTGTACGATCATCTGGACTGGCAGGCGTCGTGGCTGGGCATGGATACGCCTTCGCGAACCGCGATCGATACCGCTGTGAAGGAAGGCGATTCGCTCCAGCTCGGGGCTGCTGAGTTTCACGTTCTGGACACGCCGGGGCATACACCGGGGAGCATATCGGTATGGATTCCGGCCGAGAACAAGCTGGTGGCAGGCGATACGCTGTTCCGCGACAGCATCGGGCGCACGGATCTGCCCGGTGGCGACTCGCGCAAGATCCTCTCGTCGATCCACACGAAGCTGCTTACGCTGCCGCACGACGCGGCTGTGATCGCGGGCCACGGACCGCAGACCACGATCGGGCGCGAGGCGGAGCGCAACCCCTTCCTTCAGGACTGATTCAATCCACGACGCCTCGCCAGACATGGCCGCGGTCGTCGCGAAACACGCGCAGGTACGCCGTTCCAACGCCGCTCAGATACCGCCCTTCGCTGTTGCGCAGACGGTAGTGGAGCAGATTATCTTCGCCGCGATCCACGACGCCGGACCAGACCTTGCCCTGTTCATCACGCAGCCGGACATGGCCGTCGCTCGAAAAGCCGAACAGTTGCGCCGCGTCGCCTTCCGATTGCAGTTGTACGAAGCCGGTTTCGGCTGACTTACGCCGGGTTGTGCGCCGGTAAATCACCTTGAACGATGATGCCCGAGGCTGGCGGGTGCGCGCCATCGGTCGAAGCACCGCGCGGGACGGGGAGCTTCTACTGAGCCGGAATTATGGAAGGCTTTACCACCGCGACGTCGAGGGGTTTCATTTCCTCCTGCAGCCGGCGGAACATCGCCTCGTCCCTACACAGTCCTACAATCGCGCCGCCCGAGCCCGCAAAGTTCGACGAAGCGCCGGCGCGCCGGGCCGCCTGAATCATATCGAGGTTGCCCTGGTCGATCTTGTAAATTTTGGCTCGAAGATCGAAATTCTCGTCGATAAGAGAATTCAGGCGGTCGTAGTCGCGCTCGAGGATGGCGCTGCGGCCCTCCGCCGCGATCTGGCCCCAGCGCAGCATTGCGGAAACAATCTCGACGTCGCCGCGGTTCCAGCGCTCGCGGACGTTGTTATGGAACACTTCGGTGCCTTCGCTGAGCGATCTGCGGAAGGCGAGATAGACGTTGGGCAGCAGACCGGGGTCGAGGCGCTCGTATTCGCCGTAGCCGCGCGAGTCCATCAGCCCGCGAGCGAAGTCCATGAATACGAGGCCCTCGTAAACCTGGATCACGCGATCCTGCGGCCCGGCGGGTACGCCCAGTTCGCGCGTCTCCGTCTCGAGCGCGAGTTTGGCTTGTATGGGCAGGGGAATGTCGAGCTGGAAGTACTCGAGGAGAGCGCGTAATGCAGCAATAATGATGGAACTCGATCCGCCCATACCCAGGCGAAGCGGGATGGTGGATTCGTACTCGATGGTGAAGTTGCGGTTCTCCAACTCAACGCCGTTTTCGTGGCAGTAGTCCATGAGCCGGACAATCAGAGCCTGAATAATGCGGATGCCGCCATAGTAGCCGCGCCATCGGGTGGTCGCGTGAAGGTCGTCGAGGCTTTCAAACACGGGCATGTCGGCCTTGGACGGCTTGATCTCCAGGCGGGCGCTGGGATACAGCAACACGCGCGCGCGGAAGTTGCGGGCGATCAGCGCGATCGTTTTCCCATAATATCCGTCGCTCGGATTTCCAAGCAGTCCGGCCCGGGCGTAGGCGAATTTCTCGATCATCGGATACTTGATTTTATGCGAGTGGTGCTGCAGCGCGTCGTCCAGGCGCGGGTCGAGGTGGAGGGCAAGGTCGTGGGCGCGATCGGGCGCGGGCTTCTGGTCTATCTCGGTATTGCACGCGGGGACACGGAAGCCGATGCGGATTGGCTACTCGCGAAAATCTCCAGCCTCCGCGTCTTTCATGACGAGAACGGCAAGATGAACCGGGATGTTCGCGAGGTGGGCGGCGGTCTGCTGATCATCTCGCAATTTACGTTGTACGGCGATTGCTCGCGCGGACGCCGGCCGAGTTTCGACAGCGCGGCGCCGATCGAGGAAGCCCGCCGCTTGTACGACTATTTCGTCGGTGAGGCCGTTAAGACCGGCTTACCCGTTGCCGCGGGTGTGTTCCAGGCGCACATGAACGTGCACTCCGACAACGACGGGCCAGTGACCCTGATTTGCAATTCGCCCGAGCGCTCATGACGTGGGCTGCCGCTTCGTTCCGGGTTGCTTCGGCTCGAGCAGGTGTTCCATCAAGAATTTCTGCATCGCTTCGAGCGATTCGTCGTACCAGCGCGGGCTGTTCCAGAACGTGTGCGGGGCGCCGGGCGCGGTGAACACCTCCACCTCCACTCCCGAGGCGCGGAGCTTTCCCGCCATCGCCTCAATCTGCCGGTAGGGCACCGTCTCGTCGCCCGTGCCGCTCATGAGCAGGAACGGGACCGACGACTTCGATACGTGCGCGATGGGCGATGCCTCGCGGCACAGTTCTTTCCGCGCTTCACACTTGCCGCCCAGCAATCTGGTTACGAGCGGTTCGCGGTGGGCCATGTCGGTCATGTCGAGCACGGGGTTGAAGATCGCCACCGCGCGAACGCCCGAACTGAATTCTCTCGCAGCGCCATCGCCCTCGTATCTCGATTCGCCGTTGGTCACGCCCAGGAGAGCGGCCAGGTTCCCGCCCGCCGAACTGCCGGCCGCCGCGATCCGTTCCGGGTCGATGTTGTACTTCCTTGCATTGGCGCGCAACCATCGCACGGCTGCCTTGGCGTCGTACAGCGAAGCCGGGAACGGAGCCTCGTTCGCCAGCCGGTATTCGGGCGCAAAACCGAGAATGCCGAGCGAGGCGAAGTGGGTCGCCTGCTTCCGTAACTGCTGCCGCTGACGCTGGCTCCAACCGCCTCCATGCAGATATACGACAGCGGGAAACGGCCCCGTTCCGCGCGGCAAATATACGTCGGCTTTCAATTGGATCCCTTGCGGCGAATCGAACACGATCCCGCGAACGACTTCGACCGCAGGGTGCTGGAACGCGCCGCGATCCCGGTTCAGCGCCGGAAGCGGATTGCCGGGCAGATCTGTTCCGCCCCCGCCCGGCACAGCGACGCTATTTCCAAGACAGGGCGAGCCGGCCTTCAGCGCAAAGCCAGAGACACTGTCAATCGTGTCCCCGACCGTGTCGGGCGCGGTGAATTGTGGGTCCGTC
Organism: Bryobacterales bacterium; assembly: GCA_038322705.1. Taxonomy (GTDB): domain Bacteria; phylum Acidobacteriota; class Terriglobia; order Bryobacterales; family Bryobacteraceae; genus TMP-7. The sequence goes on from JBBQGC010000027.1 coordinate 15,580, forward strand.
GTCACCTTGTGCGGATCGTCGGGCTCGTTCGCGGGATGGTTGCCCGCAAAGCAGTTTCCATCGAAGCTGAAGTTCGTCGCCTTGCCCCACACATACGTTCCTTCGCCCTCGTTCACGATAATGTTATTGCGGATCTGAGTGCGGTCGGCATATCCCGGAGTCTGTCCGAACAAGTCGAACTCCACGATGTGCGGCTTCAAACCCCGTCCGATGTAGAGCGTGTTGTTATAAATCTGCGTGTTCGTCGCGGTGCCGTCGAAGGCGATCACGCGATCGATATCGTTGCGGCTCACGTTGTACCGGATCACGGTCCCATCGTTGTAACCGCGGGGCGGCTTTACGGCGGGGTTGTTGCACAGGTCCACCAGCCCGCCGCCGTTGTTGTGACTGTAGTTGTACTGGATCAGCGTGCCTTCGGAGTTATAATCGCTGTCGAAGGCGGCTCCCTCCAGGCCCGAATACGTGGTGTCGCCGACGTCGTTGTGCTGCATCACCGCGTTCTTACAGCCGAACACGTAGATCGCATTTCCGTGCAGCCGCGCCGACGCTCTCCGGATCACGTTCTTCTCGATCAGCGGTTCGAGCGAAGCGCGGATGCACATCGCATTTTTGCCGATATCGTCGAGCTGGTTGCCGCGCACGACCACCCGCGTATGACGCAGCGCTTCCCACTGTGGATCGCGCGGATGCGGCCCCGAATCGGTGTTGATGTAGATCCCCATGTTGTCGACGGTGTGGATCCGGTTGTTCTCGATCACGATGTCGTCCAACCGCGTGGCGCTTTGCTTGGTCCCGATCTCGAAGCCGATGCCGCCCGTGCATTTGGACACCATGTCCGCCCCGAGCTTGCCCTTCACGTTATGAATGTCGAGCCCCGAGAAATACACATGATGCAGCGCGCGCCCGAGATTGTCGGCGCGCACCAGCACGCCGCGCCGGAGTCCTGGTTCGGCGGCGTCGTTGGTTACTTCTAGACGCCGCACTTCGATGAACTCCTGATTGCGTAGCAGAATCGCGGCTTCCGCGCCGTTGCCGTCGATCCTCGGCGCCGCGCCTTCGCCATACCGGTCGATCACCACCGGTGCCTTCTCCACCCCCGAACCACGCGGCGACAAAGTGCCTGTCCAGCGGCAACCCGCTTTCAACAGCAATCGATCACCGGGCTTCAGTTCCAGGGCGTTCACGGCATCGAGCGTCTGCCAGTTTGCGGCCGCGCAATCGACGCGATACTCGGCGGCGCTCAACACCACCGGACAGATCAGGACAGCAAGTAGGTATCGCATGTTCACTCAGAAATCGAAACGCGCGCTGAGCTGAACCTGACGGTTGCCCGTCACGCTGGTAACTTGCCCGAAGCTGGCGTTGTTCACCGCCGTGTTGATGCCGCCCAGATCGTGACGATTGAAGGCATTCAGGAACTCCGCCCTTAACCGGAACCGCAGCTTCTCGTTAATCTGCTCCACTTTCTGCAGGCATAAATCCTCGTTGGTGGTGCCGAAATCCCGAAGCTGGCTGTAATACCGCGCGCCGGTTCCCAGCGTCAGCGGCGACGGAGCCGAGAACAGCGCTTTATTGATGTAGGTGTCGGCGGCCGATTTCGTATTCGACAACTCGAACGACGCCTTGTTGAAGTTCAGGTTGTACAGCTCGCCTGCGCCGACGTTCGGCCGGTTTACAGCGCCGTTCCAGCCGGACGAGAACGCACTCGGGGCGGTGAAGGGACCGAGCGGTGTTCCGCTGAAGTAGTTCAGGATCGCCGATACGGACCAGCCGCCCAGCACCGGCTTCATCAGCCCTCCCCGGCCGCGATACGGCAGATCGTAGTTGATGAACGCCTTGAACATGTGCGGGACGTCATAGCTCGATACCGACTTCTCCAGCTTCAGGTTGTAATAATCGAGCGGGCGCGACGGGTTATCCGCAACCAGCGAACTATCCACGTTCGAAATCGACTTCGACCAGACGTAGTTCGCATAAAGCATCAAGCCCTTCTTCATCTCGCGATTCACCGTCACCTGCAGCGCGTGATATGTCGAGAAGCCGAGAGGCGACCCGTATACAGTAACCGTGCTATTGCCCTGCACCTGCGGATACGGCCTGAGTGCGCTCGCTACCGTGCCGGTGAATCCCGGGTAGGGGTAGGCGATGCCGTTCGCGGCCGCATCCTGGGCGTTGCGAATCGGGTTGGTCAGCTTCGTCCCATACTGGGCCAAAACCGCCGGGGACAACTGGTTGATGCGTTGCAATTCGCCGACTTTCAACCGCGTGCCCTTGTTGCCGAGATATCCGATGTCGATGACGGTGCGCTTGAACATCTCGCGCTGAATGTTGAAGCTCCACTGCTGGATGTACGGGTTCAGCCCATACTTCGGGTCGAACATGCCGGGCTGATTCTTGTCTCCCCACGAGACGTCGTAGCCGGCCGGAGTGTAGCGGTTCCGCGGCAGGCCGTTATCCCAGTTGAATATGCCTGCCCAAGGAGTTATCGGGTCGGCGCTGTAGGAGTACGTGCTGAATGCCTGCACGCTGGTCTGCTGGCCGAGCGGCGTTGCATTGTACACGTTGAACGAATCCGCCTCGTACAGGATGCCGTAGGCGCCGCGCACCACGAAATCCCACGGTGCACGGAACGCAAAACCGAAGCGGGGACCGAAGTCTCTGTAGTCCTTCGTTCCGAAGTAATTCTTCCCCGTGCAGACGCTACAGTTGCCGGCGAAATCGTAGGCGCCCGGTAATCCGCTTAGCGGATCGATCTTGTTCGGATTCCAACTCGACATACGGTCGGCCGCCTCGGTTTGGGGAGGCTGGAATTCCCATCGAAGTCCCAGGTTCAAGGTCAGCCGCGAGTTAACCTTGAAGTCGTCCTGGACGAACAGACCGTAGTAGCTGCGCCGGCCGCCGAGCGAATTCGGCTCGGTGATGGTGGCGCTATCGACGATGCCCAGCAGATAACTCGCAAACGCGTAGCCCGTGTAGTTGCCCGAAAACGCCTCGTTCGGAATCGCGGTGGCGCGCGGGTTGAATACGAAGGTGCTCGCGGCGCTGTTTTGATAAGTCTGCAGGTTGCGCCTGTAATCGAACCCGGCCTTGAAGAAATGGCGGCCCTTCGAGAACGACACGGTGTCGAGCACGCCCCAACTCAGATCGCCCCGGTAACCATCCTTGATAAAACCGGGGTTGTCGAGCGTCACGAAGGGCCCGGTGCCCCATGTGATCTGCGGGAATCCGTGCGTGCTGAGTCCCTTCAATCCGATTTCGGCGGCTCCATCGGTGTCGCTCAGGATGACCTTCTGCGGATTGTCGCGGTGGTTGAAGCTGAGCGTTACGTGATTCAAGACGGTTGGGCTGACCGTGTAATCGTGAGCCAGCCGGAGCAGCGATCCGGTGTCGTCCCTGAGCCTCGATTTCGCTAGCGGCCCCCCGAACTTGTCCGTGGGATCCCAGAGCCCGCCCGAATCGAGAATGAACCGCGGTGAGAAATGGTGGTTGGCCGAAAACGAAAGCCGCTGCATCGGGCTGATGACATGATCCAGCTTGATGGAACCCTGGTAATGATCCCATTCCGGCTGTCCCGATGACGGGAAGGACGCGTTGTTCTGCAGCGCGTATTGTCCGTTCGCGTCCTTGACGGTCGGGATATAGTGCGCGCTCGCGATCGCGTTCAATTTTCGCGAAACCTGGCTGAAACGCGTGACCGGGATTTTGTTTCCGGGGAACATTTGCCCGATCCATTTTCCGTTGGGAAGCTGCGCGAACGTCGCGGGATCGTAGATAGCGCCCTGGAGCACCGTGTTGCCGAGCGCGTCCTTGAAAGAAGTCGGCGGCCCCAGCAAGCGCGAAAAATCGCCGTTGTAGAAATCGGGGATGGGCTCGCTCTTGGTCGGCGCACCCAATCCGTAGGAGCGCTCCTTGTACCGCTCGTACGAGGCGTAGAAGAACGTCTTGTTGCGGCCGTTGTAGATCTTCGGCAAGACGACAGGACCTCCGAAGCTGCCCGCGTAATTCTGTTTGCGGTCGGGAGCGCGGTCCGCTCCGCGAAACTTGTTGGCGAAGGTGTTCGCGTTCAGCGCTTCGTTGCGGAGTCCGAAATAGGCGCTACCGTGGATGTCGTTGGTCCCTGACTTCATTACGAAGTTGAAGACGCCGCCCTGTGTGCGCCCGAACTCGGCCGACAGAGCCGAGGTCTGAACCTTCACCTCTTGCAGCGCCTCCGGCGATATCAGCGCGGCGGTCTGATCGCCCGACTGATTCACGGTTACCGACGCTCCGTCGACGAGCGTCTCCTTCGAGTACCCCGTCGTACCGTTGACATGGCTCACCAGACCCGTGCCGGTGACGCCGGGCGTGATGCTGAAGGCGAAGTCCTCGGCGTGGCGGCCGCCGGAGCCGAAGCTCAACGGCAGATCGATCATCGACTTCCCGGATAGCGCGGTGCCCACCTCAGCGGAGTCGGTCTGCACGCGCCCGTCCTGGGCCGTGACCTCCACCGCATCGGTGACGGATCCCAAATCGAGCTGCGCATCGACTCTCAGGACGTCGGTAACCTTGAGAGTGACCCCGGTTCGGATCATCTTCTTGAACCCTGGCGTGTCGAAGATAATCTGGTAGTCGCCGGGCGCGAGGTTCGGCCGGCTGTACTGGCCCGACTCGTTGGTGATCACATCGATCGCTTCTCCGGTACCGATGTGATCGATGGTCACCTTGGCGCCGGCAATCGCGGCGCCGGTCGGATCGGTGACCGTACCCGTGATTGTTCCGCGGTCGAGTTGTGAGAATGAAGGCAAACAGGCGAGAGCCAAAAGAGCTACTGAGGACGCAACATGGCGCACGAGGAACCTCCCTGAACAGCGGTTACTACGACGGCTGTATGGCTGATTGTCGATCGAGTAGCGGCATGCTGAAAGTCAGATGACGTTATTTCCTGGTTACGAGCACGTTACGAGTTTCGCTAACTGCTTGTAAAATCGGAGGAGTGGTCTCATCCACGGAGCTAACCCCGGACGAGCAGAAGAAATCTGCCCTGGACGCAGTCCTGGGTAGTAGTACCTTCGCTCGATCCGAGCAACTGCGCGCGTTTCTGAAACTCGTCTGCGAAATGGAGATGGCCGGACGCGGTCCGGAGCTGTCGGAGTATATGATCGGCGTCAAGGCTCTTGGCCGGCCCGAGTCATACTCGCCGCTGGAGGATTCCTCGGTCCGCACCCGCGCCTACGAACTTCGCCAGCGGCTCCAGAAGTATTATTCGAGCGAGGATCCGCACGGGGCGGTGCGGATCGAACTACCGAAGGGCTCCTATGTACCCCGCTTTGTGATCGGCTCACAGGCGTTGTCGGAACAGGGCGCCATCGTCGAGACGCCGAGTCCTGCGCCGGTAGCCGTTCAAGCCCGCCCCTGGCGGTCGTTGGCGGTGGCGTTTGCAATCGGGGCGGTTCTGGCGGCGGCGGTCAGCTACATCGTAATGCGCCGGAGCGCTCTGCCGCGCCCCGACCCGGTATTGAAGACAGCCTGGGCCCCCGTCACGGTGAAAGGCGATGAAGTCCTGATCTGCATGTCGACGCCGTTGTCCCTCCTGGTCTCTCCTTATATGGCCACGGTGCCTGAGGGCACGCTGAAATTCCCGGCGCCTCAGGAGCTTTACCCGTTATTCCGGCGCTACCGGCCCATGCCGCGCGACGCCAATCTCGCCATGCAGCCGATCCAGAAGTCGGTCTCGATGGGCAGCGTGCAGGCGCTGGCCATGGTGACATCGACGCTCCAGCATCTGGGCTCTACCTACCGCATTCTGCCGGAGACCAACTCCCCGTTACCGGCGATGCGGCGACGGAGCGTGGTTCTGCTAGGGTCGCCCTGGTACAGTCGCGCCGCGGCAACCCTGATGGAGCGTACGCCGTTCACGCTGGCGCTGGATGAGAAAGCGGCTGAGATCGGGATCATCGGCCGGGATTCGCAGTCGGGCAAGAAGTTCCTTCCCAAGCGGACCGCCCGCGGCGAATATGAGCAGGTTTTCGGCCTCATCACCGTGCTTCCAGGCGACGACCCTTCCGATGCCGGCCGCTACATCGTCGTGCTCTCGGGCCTCACGTCGGCTGGAACGCATGGGGCCGCTGCGTTCTTCACCTCCGCCGCGAATCTGCGCGCCCTTCAGGACCGTTTCCGGAAGGAAGGGATTCAGGGCTGGCCGAGATCCTACCAGGTGGTTGTGCGATGCCGCGCGAGCGAGGATACGCAACTGATCGGCTACGAATACGAGTCGCATGTCGTGATCGCGCGCTGATGGTAGGGCTATTCCTATAATCGGATTTGATAATCTGTTAGCGCCATGAAGCGCGTCATTGTGTTGTGTATGGGCGTTGTTGCCGTGGCGGGCACGCCGGAATGGAGCCGCGTCGATTCGGTGAACTTCCATCTTCTTACTACGGCTCCTGCGCGAGAGGCGCGGCCGACGCTCGAACGGTTCGAGCAGGTTCGCGATTTTTTCATGCGGGTGAACTCGTCCCGCGTGACGACACGGCTGCCGGTGACGATCGTGGGTTTCCGCAATCGCAACGAATACAAGCCGTACAGCGCCAACGAGGTCAGCGCCGCGTACTACACGGGGGACGAGCAGCAGGACTACATCGTGATGAGCGGGTTGACCTCCGAAAACGCGCCGGTCGCAATCCATGAATACATGCACCTGCTGGTGCGGCACTCGGGCCTCAAGATGCCGCTGTGGCTGAACGAAGGGTTCGCCGACGTGTACTCGACGTTGAAACCCACGGGCGGGCAGATCCTGTTGGGCTCGGCTCCGGAGGGCCGCGGATATGCGCTGAGTCAGGGCAAATGGCTGAGCTTGCCAGCGCTGGCCGCGGTTCGCGTGGGATCGCCCGAGTACAACGAGAAGGACCGCGCGGGGGTGTTTTATGCCGAGAGCTGGCTGCTGACTCACATGCTGATGCTCGGCACCGATTACAAGGACAAGTTCTCTGAATTCGTTTCGAAGGTGTCGCAGACGGGTTCCATGGAGACGGCGCTCACCGCGGTGTACGGCAAGAGCATCCCGGAAGTGACGAAGCACTTGAGCGCCTACTTCCACAGCAATTCGCTGAGGGCGTTCTGTTCAAGACGCGCTTCGAGAAGATCGACGTCGGTGCGCCGCGTCCGGCAGGCGAACTCGAGGTGGAGTTGACGCTGGCGAAATTGACGATGCTGCTCGGGCGCGCCGATGAGGCTGCGGAGCGGCTATCTGCTTTGAAGAAGGAGCATCCCGGCAACTTCGAGATCGAGGAATCGCTGGCCTATAACGCTTGGCGTAAGGGTGATCTGGACACGGCCCGCACCCACTTCGACGCGGCGCTCGACTGCGGAGCGACAAACTGGAAGACCAATTGGGATTACGCGAGGCTGGCGCAAGGCGATGAGTCGAGGTCAGTGAAACGGGCAAGCGCGCTTCGCAAGACCATCGAGTTGAACCCGGATCTGGTGGACGCCCGGATCCTGCTGGGCAACGACTTGTACCGGCAGGGAAGCTATGTTCAGGCGCTCGTGACGCTGCGGCAGATCAAGCGGGTGGAGCCGGAACAGGCCGCCTCGGTGTTTCTCATGATGGCCCACTGCGCGGTCGAGGCTCAGTTGAAGCCGGAAGCGAAACGATATATCGACGAGGCTCGCAAGTACGCGACGAAGCAGGCCGATATTTCCGGTGTCGAGCGGATGCAGGCATATTTCGAGGGTAGGGACCGTGTCGCTCCGGCACCCCAGGAAGTTGCATCGGCGCCAGTGACGGAGGTCGCGACGGCTGCGCCCGCGGAACCGCGCCTGACCGCGAAAGGGCGCTTGAGGCAACTGGATTGTCTGGGCGAATCGGCTCGCATGCAAGTGCTTGCGGGCGATGCGACGCTCCGGTTGCTGATCCGCAAACCGGGCCGGATCGCTATTCGCAACAACGCCGGTTCCACGGTGAATATGACGTGCGGCCCGCAGGACACGCCGGTTCTGGTTGAGTACATCGACGCCACCGATGCCGAGCACGGCACTCCGGCGAGGTACTGGCGATCGAATTTTTGCGGTAGACGGCGGCCTGCTACCATGCACGCATGGCGGTGGCCGGCGTCGCATCCTCGGGTCTCAAAAGAGAGCTGGGATTGCGCGACCTGGTTCTGTTTTCGTTCGTGGGTGTGGCGGGTACGCGCGGCGCGGCAATGGCGGCGCAGATGGGGCCGGGATCGATCACGCTTTGGGTGCTGGCCGCCGCGTTCTTCTTCATCCCCTCCGCATTCGCGGTAGCGCGTCTGTCGGCGCGCTTTCCACAAACGGGCGGCTGTACATCTGGACGCGCGAGACCTGCGGCGACTGGCACGGGTTCCTATGTTTTTGGGTTTACTGGCTGGGCTTTGCGTTCACGTTCATGAGCGCGCTGCTGTCGGCCGCGAGCATGACCGTGTATGCGTTCGGGTCGCGCTGGGTGTACCTGGCGGAAGACCGGACGTTCGTGTTCACTCTGGCGATGGCGGCGCTCGTGGTCTCGATCGGAGCGAACGTGATCGGGCTGCAATTTGGCAAGTGGCTGGACAACGTGGGAGCGGTCTGCGCGGTTGCGTTGTGCGTCGCGATCGCGGCGACGGCGTTGCTGGTGTATATGCGGCAAGGGTCGGCCACGCTCTTCGATTTCCACTTGCGATGGGACTGGCAGCGGATCAACTTCTTCTCGCAGATGGCGTTCGCGCTGACGGGCCTCGAGATGGCGCCGATTCTGGCGGGTGAGATACGGCGGCCCGAGCGCGACTTACCGATTTCGGCGGGCATCGTTGCGCCGCTCGCGTCGGGCTACTACATCGTCGCGACGCTCGCGCTGCTGGTGATCGTTCCGGCACAGCGCATCAGCCCGCTGCATGGGATAGCACAGAGCGCCTTCGCTGCGGCGGGTATCACGGGCTGGCACTGGATTTCGCCGGTGACCGCGGTGCTGCTGTTTGTGGCGGCGGTGGGGCAGTTGAGCGTGTTCGGCGCGTCGGCGGGGCGGTTGCCGTATGCGGTCGGCGTGGCTGGACTGTTGCCGCCGATGCTGACGCGAGTTCACCCGCGCTGGCACACGCCGTGGGTCTCGATCCTGTTTTTCGGCGGACTCTCGGCGCTGTTTCTGGTTCTGGCGCAGGCGGGCGAAACGCTGCGGGCGACATACCAGATCATGACGGACATGATGGCGATCGGAGGGCTCGCGCCGTTCTTCTACATATTCACCGCGGCCTGGCGCTGCGGCGCGCGCTGGAGTTCGATTGCGGGAATTGCGGTGACGGCGATTGCGGTGGCGTGCACGCTCGCGCCGACTGAGGAGGTTCGGTCCGTGTGGGTGTTCGAAGCGAAAATTGCCGCCTTCACTCTGGCTCTCGGCATCTCGGCGCGATTGCTATATCTGCGGGGGAGATGGGCGGCGCAATGAGTCATGTGGCGACGCGTGCGCGGTGGAACTCGATTACGGGAGCGGTGACGGCGTTCGCGGTGGCGTGTAGGCTCGCGGCGACGGCGGAGGTTCCGTCCGTGTGGGTGCATCTGCGGGGTAGACGCGCGGCGGTATGAACTATCCTGATTCGGTCCGGTTTCTCTACGCGCTCGGCAACGAGATCAAGACGGTCAAGTTCGGGTTGGAGCGAATCGGCACGGTGCTCGATGCGCTGGGACATCCGGAGCGCGCGTGCCGCTTCATACATGTTGCGGGGACGAACGGGAAGGGATCGACATCGGCCATGATCGAGGCGGGGCTTCGAGAGGCGGGCGAGCGAACGGGCCTGTATACTTCGCCGCACCTGATCGAGCCCACGGAGCGGATTCAGATTGCGGGACGTCCCGTGAGCGCCGAAGAGTTCGCCGGGGCATTCGAGACGGTGCATCGGGCCGCCGAAGAGCTGCTCGCGAGCGGCAGCATCGATCTGCATCCGACTTACTTCGAGACCGTGACCGCGATGGCGTTCGCGCTGTTTCGCGACGCCGGGGCCGAACGCGTTGTGCTCGAGACCGGCCTGGGCGGGCGTCTCGATGCGACGAACGTAGTGATGCCGGAGTTGTGCGTGATCACGCCGATCGACTTCGATCATGAGCAGTACCTGGGCAACACGATCGAGGCGATCGCGGCGGAGAAAGCCGGGATTTTGAAGCCCGGAGTGCCGGTTGTACTGGCGCCGCAGCGGCCCGAGGCCGAGCGGGTTGTGCGGGAGCGCGCCGTCGATCTCGGGTGCCGGGTGATCACGCCGCTCGGCGCGGTGTCCGACATTCGGATCGATGCGCGCGGGAGCCGGTTCGTCTATGAAGGACACCGGATCGAATGTCCACTGGCGGGCGAGCATCAGTTGTCGAACGCGCTCACGGCTACCCTGGCTCTGTGCGCCTCAGGCACGGCGCCGGAGGGCATTGCGCGGACCGTGTGGCCGGGAAGATTGGAGCGGGTTGCCGAAGCGCCCGACATCATCCTGGATGGCGCGCATAACCCGGCCGGCGCTCGCGCGCTCGCCGCCTACATCGAGCGGTTCTATGCGGGGCGGCGGCTGTGGCTGGTCTACGGGTCGATGCGCGACAAGGCGGTGGAGGAGATCACGGCCATTCTGTTCCCGCTCGCATCCGAGATCATCGTAACTGCGCCGCAGTTCGGGCGCGCGTTGAGGCCGGAGGCGATTGCCGAGGCGTGGCCATCGCCGCACGTCCGGACCGCGCCGTCATTGCCCGATGCGATCGAGACCGTACGTAGCCAAGCCGCGGCAACCGACGTCGTGATAATCACGGGCTCGCTGTTCGTGGTTGGGGAAGCGCGGGCGCTGCTCGTACGGTAGTGGTTAGTGGTCAGTGGTCAGTGGTCGGTGGTTAGTGGTTAGTGATTAGTGATTAGTGGTTAGTGGTTAGTGGTTTGGCCGCGGTCGCCGGATCAACCGCTGCTCGTACAATAAAGGTTCATGTACGCCATTCGCGCGGCCCTGGTCGTGTTGAGCACGATCCTCTACGGCTCGATCAGTCTGGCCGCCTCGTTTTTCGAGTCGACGGGACGCGCGCAGATGAGCGTCGCGCGGCGATGGGCGCAGTCGCTGCTCACCATCGGCGGCGTGCGCGTGACCATTCACGGCATCGACAAGATCCAGGCGGGCGGCAGTTACGTGATCGTGTCCAACCACGCCAGCTTCATGGATACGCCGGTCGTGCTCGGAAACATTCCAGTGCAATTCCGTTTTATGGCCAAACAGGGATTGTTTCAGATTCCGTTTCTGGGGACTCACCTGGCGCGCGCGGGCCACATCCCGGTTCCACGCGCCGACCCGCGCGCCGCCGTTCGAACGATGACCGCCGCCGCCGCGATGATCCGCGCGCGCGGTATCTCGCTTTTGATCTTCCCGGAAGGCGGCCGCACCAAAGACGGCGCACTGCAGCCATTCAAGGAAGGCGCCGCCTATATTGCGATCAAGTCCGGCGCTCCGATCGTGCCGGTCGCGTTGAGCGGCACGCGCCAGGTTTTGCCCTTTGGCTCAGGACGGATCCAACCCGGATGCGTGACGCTCAACATCGGAGACCCGATCGAAACCTCCGGCCTGACCCTGCAGGACCGCCACGCATTGACCGAGCGGGTCCATGCGCAGGTCAGCGCGCTGCACGACGTTGCCGAAGCTAGGCGATCAGCTTCCGCGACTTGATATAAGCGCGCGGTTCCCGCCCGATCCCATCGCCCGCGCGGCGGTTTTCGCGATCAGCAACCCGGCTTTCGATTGCTCGATAGCGCGGATCGGCTCAATACTTTGTCACTTTGGACTTTCGTGCCACTGAAAACGCTTGCTGACGCGCGCGGCTCGGATTGAGGCCTCGCCCAACAGGTGCTCGATCTCATCGTGCGTTTCGAGCTGCGCAAAGTACGCGCGCGGTTCCCGCCCGATCCCATCGTCCGCTAGTGTCACTTTGGACTTTCGTGCCACTGAAAACGCTTGCTGACGCGCGCGGCTCGGATTGAGGCTAAGTTAGGCGATCAGCTTCCGCGACTTGATATCGCCCAACAGGCGCTCGATCTCATCCTGCTTTTCGAGCTGCGCAAAGCGGTCCTCCACCGATTCGCCGAGCAGTTCGGTCTTGGCGCTGCCCAACGCTTCGGTGTACTCCACTTTGCGCTTCATGCGATTGAATGCCGCTTCCGGGACGGCATCGTCCAGCTTCAAGCGCGCGGTTCCCGCCCGGTCCATCGCACGCGCGCGGCGGTTCTTCGCGATCAGCAACTCGGCTTTCGATTGCGCCTCAACCAACTTCATTTCGAGCTTGCTCAGCGCGCTCTTCAGGTTCTCGACCTGAGCCGTTTGATCGCCCAACTGCTCATCGAAGCTGGCCGCCATCTTCTTGAAGCCGACCGAGCGCTCGATAGCCGCCCGCGCCAGGCCGTCCTCGTTCTTGCCGACCGCCAGCTCGGCTTTGCGCATCCACTCCGCCGCGTGATCGTCGTGCTCCTTCTTCTTCTTGAGGAGAAGATGGTGGTCGGCGATGGCGATGGCGACCTGGGTTTTCACCTGCAGTTGCTGATTCTGCATATCCAGGATCACCTGCCGCAGCATTTTCTCGGGGTCTTCGGCCTTGTCCACAAGATCGTTCAAATTGGCCCGGATTAACGTACTGACTCGATCGAGCAATGCCATGGGAAGCTCCTACAGACCAGCGCCCTTTGTTTTATCCGAATCACGGCGTGGCCCGTCGTCGCCGATCTTCTTCACCTTGCCCAGCAGTTCCGACATCTTCATGCCGGATAATGTTTCAAACAGAGCAGGGATTTGAGCGGCCATGGCGGCCATGTCGCCCGTGATCTTGCTCATGCCTGCGCCGCTGCCATCGCCCGTGCTGATGATGGTGATCTTATCCACGTTGGCGAGCGGGGACGCCAATGCGCGCACCACTTCGGGCATGCCCGTGATCAACTTGTCGACAACCGCCGCCTGGTTCCATTCCAGATAGGCTTCGGCTTTGACGTTCATGGCTTTCGCTTCGGCCTCGCCCTTTGCGAGGATGATATCGGCTTCGGCGTTACCTTTCTTGCGGATGATATCGGCTTCCGCTTCACCGTCCAGGCGCTTCTGCGACGCGCGGCCCTCGGCTTCGGCGATCACCCGCGACTTGTCGGCTTCGGCGAGCGTTTCGATCCGCTTGCGATCGATTTCGGCCTGCTTCAGGATGGTCGCGATCAACTCCTTTTCGTGGCGGATGATCTCGGCTTCCTGAACCTTGATCTCCTGTTCCTTCTCGACCTGGCGGACCTTCACCAGCTCGGCGACCACCTGCTGTTGCATGATGTTGGCCTGGATGTCGTAGGCTTTGTCGGCCTGGGCCTGCTGGCGTTTGGTGGTTTCCTGATACTCGGCTCTTTTGATTTCGAGATCACGCTGCGCTTCGGCCTGCTTGGTTAATGAGAGGGTTTCGGCGAGCACGCGCTCCTGATCGGCCTGCGACTTGGCGACGGCGGAGGCGCGCATCGATTCGGCGCGTTTGATGGCGGTGTCGCGCTCGGCATCGGCGGTTGCGACATCGGCGTCGCGCTTGATGCGAGCCACGTCGGGACGGCCCATGTTGCTGATGTATTCATTCTTGTCGCGGACCTCCTTGATGGTAAAGGAGACGACTTCGAGGCCCATCTTGTTCATGTCTTCGGCGCAGGTGCCGCGCATGCGATCGCCCACCATTTCGGGCTCCTTGACGATCTGCTCGACAGAGAGCTGGCCGATGATGCCGCGCAGGTGCCCTTCCATGACGAGTCGAATGAGCCCTTCGCGGGCGGCGTCGGTCTTGGTGAGGAATTGCTCGGAGGCCGTGCGGATCGACTCGGGATCGGACTTGACCTTGATCTGCGCGACCGCTTCGACCGTGACTGCGACGCCCTGTTTGGTGTAGAGATCCTGCTGCGGCGCGACATCGAAGGACATTAGCTGGAGCGAGAGCTCGCGATAGCTTTCCACCAGCGGAAAGATCACGGTGCCGCCGCCTTTGACGATGCGCGTTCCGCGGAAGCCGTACACCACGAGCGCCTCGTGCGGACCGGCTTTGCGGTACATCCGGGCCATGATCATCATCAGGAACAGGATGGTGAGAACCATCAAACCAACGACGACTAACACTTCACTGGAGATATTCAACATGAGTATCCTCAATTCTTCCGACTACTGGCCAGCGGTCATGCCTGCCAGGTCCGACCAACGCCGGACATATCCGACTCCCTTCTCATACTTCGTGATGACAACCTCTTCGCCTTTCTCGATGGGCGAGCCATCCTCGCTGCGGATGGGGGCGCTCTTGCGGGCGCCGTCCTGGGTGAAGACCATCTCGCCAACTCCGTTGATGTAAACCGTGCTGCTTACCTTTCCGAGCATGCCGACCAGATCGAAGTCCGCGGGATCGAGCGTGCGGTCGCGGGCCAGCAACTTGGTCAGGAACCAGAAGACGATCGCCGCGCCCGCCAGGCCCATAGCGGCTGCGACGGCCAGCGCCACCAAAGCCCAGAGCGATGTGTAGCGCTCGAGCAGGTAGCCCGTGCCGCCAAACCAGGCAAGGAACGCGGTGATGGTGCTGAAATTCATGCGGGCCATGATGCCCGAGCCTTGCTCGTCGCCGTTGTGGCCCGCTTGGCCGTGCGCTATGTGGCCGTGACCGGCGTGTCCGTGTCCCAGGTGGCCGCCGTGCGCGGGTCCGCCGGGCATGTGAATGTGTCCCGATTGAGCGAGGAACGACACCAGGCTCAGGACGAATCCGACCAAAAAGCAGACTAAATAAAAACTTTCCCAAGTCACTTTGCTTGCCTCCCGTCAGGGCTGGCGGCCTTGCCATTCTGCGGCTTCAGTACGCTCATCAAGCGGCCGGCTAACCCTGGCGTGTCCAGAATGGCGTCCATCAGTACAAGACACTCGCGCGAATCGTCGTGACGCGCCAGACGCAGCAGGGCCGCGCTGAGCTGCGGGTCGCGGCGGAAACGCTCCGCGCCTTCGATCAGCCACATATCGAGCCCATCCTCGCCGGCCCGGACGTCCGACATCAGCTCCGTGTGAAAGCCGGCGGGGTCGTCCACCAGGTACCCCGGATGCACCTTGAAGAACTTGGCCAACAGCAGGCGTGTGACGTTGGTCAGGTGGGGGCGCGCGCCGCTTTCGATTTGCGACAGATAGGACTGGCTGATGGATCGCCGCATCTCGCTCTTCATGGAGCGGACGACCTCCTGTTGGGTCATTTCGCGTTCCAGTCCGCGGAGAGTTCCCTCGACCTCGCGCAAGTACCGAAGCTTTTCACCGAGTTTCATGTCCCGCTTATCGCACTTCGCAATAAGCATATTGCATATTGCAATCGCCGTCAAGAGAAATCGAGAGCTGATTCGTTGGATGATTCAGGGGCGCTTCGACAGGCGAGCTGGTTTGGGGCGCTGCGGGTGGGGCGACGCAGCCGGAGGTGGTTGCGGGTGCTGGCTCGGGAGCCGCGGCCGGGTGTTCGGAAATGGGATTAGGTTCGTTTCGTTCCGTGGGTTCGGCGGGCTGATCGGCTGGCTCGGTGGGCGCTGGCGGAAGGGGGAGAGCCTTCAATTCCATCAACAACTTGATGGAGCGTTCGATTTGGAGGGCGAGGCTACGGGCGTAGCGCTGGAGGTTGCCGATGACTTTGCCGCTGTTGAAGGTTGCGGAGTATGCGAGAGAGCGGCGGCACATTTTGCTGATCTCATCCCAGGTGGAATCGATTAATTCGGCGTCGTCAACGATCTTCAGGGTGACCAGCGATTTCTCGTACTGCCAAGCCTGTCGCATCTGCCACTTGGCAAAGACGATTTCCTCGACGATGTCGTGTTCGACCTGGTCGCGCGGTTCGAACCGGGCGACATAGCCGTCGCGGATGCGCTCGAAGAGTTGGGCTTCGTCGTCATTGAAGGTTATGTCGATGGCGAGGCAGCCGTGGGTGATCGCGTTACGGCTGGAGCGGGCTTTGCCTTCGGGGGTGACGGGGCCTATTGACAGGGCTCCGTTGCGGCGGGATGCGTCCTGGCGGCGCTTGCTGGTTTTTCCGGTTTGTTTCATGACTGATTAGGTGTCCTTTCGATTTCAATGTACCGGGCAAGTTTGAAATAGAATGGGAACGGATCACGGAAGTAGTTGAAAAGGGACGATAAAAAGATTTTTCTCGTCCGGGAACGGCCGATCTGTCGACGGCCGGACAGATACGTGCAAGGTAGGAGGGCGTGGAGAGCGGCTCGACCTGGACAATCCGTTTTTTGAGAGGCCCATCCTCAATTCGCCTTATCCCGGCGGCGTCGAACATCCGAAGTATCTGGATTGCGGCGGTATCTACGAGCGTTGGATCGACAACAAAGGCGTGGGTGGCACACCGCCGCTGATGAACGCGAGCCGGTGGCCCGTCGAATGGCAGAGCTATCACATCTGGTTCCGGGGTCCCCGCTTCGGCGCTGCGGGTAAGGCGGTGGCGAACGCGATGTTTCTGCGCGTGCTCCACAACGGCATTTTGCGGCTGTAAGGGGCAGGGCGTTCTTTGGATCGCCATTCTGCGCGCGGTTTGTATTCAAGATCCGCCTGATCAAAAGCATCGTAGGCGTTGCCAATACCATTGGCGGTTCAGATCAGATCGCCGGCGCGTCCTTCCGTTCCGGCGCTTTATATCCCTTGGAGGCATCGTCCAGAATCAGGACCCAATCGCTTCCGAAACCTTCCGAAGGCGCTCCGAAATCGTGGGTTCCCCTGTTTTGGAAATCACCCGCGGGTTCCGAATCGCCACTCCTCGGATTGAACCACCAGCCCTTCACGCGGTCTCCCGAAATCTTCCCCATATTCACAGTGAACGGGCGGCCCTGCGCATCGTACACAAATGCGTAGCCGTCGCCCCGTGTCGCGGCAATATGATCCGCGCCCTGCAACTCATCCGCAACGATGGATTGATCCGGCACTCGCGAAAGTACCGGGCGCGATTCGATCAGTTCGCGGACATAACGCATCTGGTTAGCCCCCGGCCGGTGAATCGCTTCGTGCCAATACATCAAAGGCCCATTGATAGCCCTGCGCCCAGGCGCGTACATCTGCCATACCGCATGGTTGCCGTAAGTGTGGCCGCACGCGCCTGAAAAGATATCCCAGTAAGCCCGCTGCCTGATGTGGGCGTCGAGGCTGTAGCCGTTCGCCTTGGACCGAAACGCGAGTGGATGGTCTTCGTAGAGCGGCTCGGCGTCGATCACCGGCTTGGGGGGCGTCAGTGCGTAATCCGCTGCGATCTTCTTCCAAGGCTGCACTGTTTCCGCGAGCCCGTGGCCGGTTTGCTGCATGTTCACATCCAGCCATTCATCCTTGTGGAACCACGTGGACGACGTTCCTCCACCGCGCGGATGGAATCCCATGAACACGGCGCTGTAGTCTTCCTTGCCTGAAACTCCAATCGCGATTCCGCGGGCTAGCGCGCGCCAAACATCTTCAACGCCATCGGCGGTGCGGTCTCCGCCAAGAATCCAGATGATGCCCTTCTTCCCGTAACGCTTGCCCAGGAATTCGCCATAGCTCTGAGCATTGGTGACATTAAAAATCACCTCATCCGGAGCGGTCGGCCTCTTGACGACCCAACGGCCCCACGTGGGTAGAAGCCCCACATAAATGCCATTGCGATTCGCTTCGTCGACAATGTAGTCGACGTGGTCCCAGTAGTCGTATTCGCTGTTCTTGCCAGGATTGGAGCCGGGTGTGATCGCAGGCTTCGTTGGATCGCGATCCGTCAACGGCAGTTTACCGTAGGGGTTCGGATCGGAAATTCCGTCCAGTTCAGCTAATGCCACTGCCTGCACCACGGTGTAGCCCTGCTGGGCGCGGGTGCGCAAGTATTCCGCCGCCTCTTTCCGATTTAGCCGGTGCAGCAACTCCCAAGCCGTATCAGCCAGATAGAAAAAGGGTTGCCCATCTTCCCGGAGGATGAACCGGTGGTCGGGGCTCACCTTTAATCGCGGTAGAGAGGTCGAGTGCTGAGCCGGCACGGCGTTGATCGCCGTCAGCGCCAGCGCCAGGAATACCGGACGAAAACAATTCATATGAGTCAATCTTTGCAGATTCTTAGGTCAGAGTAGAGACTTCAGCGATACTTGCATTTCGCGCGGGGCGCGGGTGGAGAATCAAACAAAGATGGCGCGGAGGAGGCTTCCCCTTTGTGCAGGACGCGAATCCTACGCTCACTTCGTTGACGATTGTCGGGCTGAAGACATGAGTGTAATCGGACTGAACCTGGTTAACGGTAAACAAATAGTCGTAATAGAAATCGTTCCAGTTCGAGTTGAATGCCGCGAGCCCTTGAAAACCCCGGCGGTCGGACCACCATGTCTGGTAGCACGTCCAGACGTGATACCGTTTGAAGTCGGGTTGTAATCCACCTTGACCAGGTTCTGCTTCTTGGGCTGAGTAGTGATCTCCTGATATTGATAGTTGTAGTTGCCGCCGGTGAGAGCCCGGTTGGTGATGTTAGGCAAGGGATAGAGATTGAGGCCGGCGTTACGTCCGTACTCCGCCTGATAGTTGTTCAACAATACTTTCACTTCCGATCGCATCCATGCTGGTGCTGCCGTTAACGGTATCGGTTTAGACTGCGGGCTAGCTTCCCAGCGGAAACGCGGGGTGGCGATAGGGCGGGTTGCGATACGGGATTACCTGCCGAGTCTGGACGTTTCTCCACAGACCGAAGCCCGGTTGGTCGCGAACGCCAAGGAGTTGAATCTTTCCGTGGACGCTTTTATCGACGCCAACAATTCTGATTTATGCCGTGGACTCGAGCGCTGCGCAACATGTGGCCTCCCGTGCGTTGCTCGAGGCTTGCCCGAGAGCCTGACACGCTAAGTTAAGTTAGCTCTTCAATTCTTCGGTGATCTCGGCTGCGGCCGTGCGGGCGTCTTCTACGGCTCCAATCGGGAAGCTGATCGCGCCGACTTTGGCGTGCCCGCCGCCGCCGTATCGCTCACAGATGGTTGCGAGGTTGTGCTTGAGCGGTTGGGGCGCCCACGGATTCGATCCCACCGAGACCTTCGTCCGGAAACTTGACGTGCTGACCGATACTGTATAAACCGATGACGGAAACAGGTTGTAGGGAATGAACTTGTTGTAGGCTTCCAACTCCTGCCCGATCAGGTCGAAGAAAACCACTCCGCGATCGAAGCGCGCTTGCTGCTGGATGACGTCGATCGATCGCAGATGCCGCTCGTACAAGGGCGTATACAAACCTTGAATTGACGCGTCGGCGATGATCTCCTCGAGTGGCATCGTCCGCATCATGCCGATCACGCGTTGCACCGTTTCCGAACCTTTCGCGCTCTCGATCACCAGGGTCAATTTCGCGGCGGGCGCCACCAGTCCCACTGCATCGGCGGCGTCCTTGTATTGCGCTCCGTCGACGATGTCGGCCCATCGCACCAGTTCCGCGAGGTCGGGAGTCTCGTATTGGTACTGCTGTTTCAAACACGTTGCAATGAACTTCGTGCACGAACGGAAACTCGGGTCGTAGCGCTTTTTCGGGTCGGGGTGCAGTCGGTAGTGCTCGGCATCCTCGGGGCTGAGGAAGGCGCTCTGATGATGATCGAACCACCAGGTCAACAAAGGATTGGACGAGTACTTGAAATCGACGATGGCATTTTCGTCGCCGTCAAACGGGGCGTCATCGAAAATGTTGGAAGCCTTGTGGGCCATGCCACTGTAGGCGAACCTCGCCTCGGGGTGGAGTTTGTCCTCGATGAAGCGAGTGAAGTAAGCCGCGGAAGCCGCGCCGTCGAAACAGTGATCGTGATAGAAGATTCTGACCAGCATGAATTTCCGTTATGGAAGGACACTACCCGATTCCGGCGCGTCACAGGCGTGAGGAGGCGGAAGAATAACCAATTATTATACGGTAAGCGAGGTCCTCAACGCCATTAACTTCTCGACGTGCTTGGCGAGGATGTCGCACTCGATGTTCACTCGGTCGCCCCGTCCATATCGCTTGAGGGCGGTGACCTCATACGTGTGCGGAATGATCGTGATTCCCAGAATGCCGTCCTCAAGCGAGGCGATGGTGAGGCTGATACCGTCGATGGCGACGGAACCTTTGAACACCAGATAGCGGTCGAGCTCCGGCGGGATGCGAATTTTCAACCACCAGTTGTCGTCGCCCAGGAGTTCATAGGAGACGAGCTCGCCGGTGCCGTCCACATGCCCCTGAACAATGTGTCCGCTAAGCCTGCCGGTTGCAAGCAATGGACGCTCGAGATTCACGAGCGATCCCTGTTTCAGATCGCCCAGATTCGTGCGGGCCAGCGTCTCCGGCGCGAGGTCGGCGGCAAAGGACTCGGGCGTGAGATCCAGCGCGGTGAGACACACTCCGTTGACGGCGATGCTGGAGCCTTCGTGCGCGTCTTCGAGCACGGTTTTGCACCGCACGCGCAAACGCGCACCGGTGGGATTGTAGTCCAACGCGGCAACGGTTCCGGTCTCTTCAATAATTCCGGTAAACACGATTCACTCCTTCTCGGTCCAGGCTTCCACGGCGAACTCGTCGGGCGGAATGCGATGTAATTCGAGGTGTCGAAGACGAATAGCGTCCTTGCGCCGCCGCCTTCCAGCGCCTCCCGCCATAGGTAACGATTGCATGCCGCCGAGGATTTTGGGCGCGTAGTACAGGAACACTTTGTCGACCATGCCCGCTTCCAAAACCGCCCAATTTACCTTGCTGCCCGCCTCGATCATCAGCGACAGATACCGTTCCGCGGCCAGGTAATCGAGCACGCAGCGCGGATTGGTGCGGCCATCGAGGCCATCGCCGACGATCACTTTTATGCCGGCCTGCTCGAGCGCTTTGCGGCGTAAAGCGGGGGCGGCGGAGGTAGTCACGGCCAAGACATCACCGCGGCAACTGGTGACCAGTTTCGAATTGACCGGCAGGCGCAGTTGAGAATCGAGCACGATGCGCAGCAAAGGACGGCTGCGTTCGACGCCGGTGCGGTCGGTAAGCAGGCAGTCGTCGGCGAGGACCGTGGAGATGCCTGTGAGAATCGCATCGTGGCCGTGACGGAGCGTCTGGACGTGCGCACGCGCGGTCTCACTGGTGATCCAGCCGCGATTATCTTCGGGCGCGGCGATCTTGCCATCGAGCGTGACTGCTGCTTTCAGCGTCACCAGGGGACGGCCCGTCTTCATGAAGTGGACGAAGGGTTGGTTCAGGCGTTGGGCGGCGGCGGTGAACTCGCGCGCGATCTCCACCTCAATTCCAGCGTCGCGCAACCGGCGGATTCCGTCGCCATGCACGAGCGGATTGGGATCCTCCATGGCGATGACGGCGCGTGCGATTTTCGCCTGGATCAACGCCTCCACGCAAGCGCCGGTGCGTCCGGTGTGCGAACAAGGCTCCAACGTGAGATAGACGGTAGCGCCGCGCGACTGCTCGCCGGCCTGCTCAAGCGCGAGCACCTCGGCATGTTTCACGCCCGCCCAGGTGTGGAATCCGCAACCGGCTATTTTGTCATCGCGCACGACCACCGCGCCGACCGCGGGATTCGGGCTGGTGCGGCCCACACCCTCGCGCGCCAGTTCGAAGGCCCGCTCCATGTAGGACGCGTTCATTTCTCGAACAACGATTGGATGAATTCTTCAGGCTCGAACGGGAGCAAATCGTCAACCTTCTCGCCCACGCCCACGAAGCGGATCGGCAGATTCAGTTCGCGAGCGATCGCCACTACGACGCCGCCTTTCGCGGTGCCGTCCAACTTGGTGAGCACGATGCCGGTGACGCCGCTGGTCTCGGTGAACTTGCGGGCCTGTTCGAGCCCGTTCTGACCGGTAGTCGCATCCAGCACGAGCCAGACTTCATGGGGGGAACCAGGCACCACTTTGGCTGCGGTGCGGCGCATTTTCTCCAACTCGGCCATCAGATTCTCTTTAGTATGCAGGCGGCCGGCGGTGTCGATGATGACGTAATCCGTTTTGCGCGCCTTTGCAGCCTGAACGGCGTCGAAGACCACCGCGCTTGGATCGGCGCCGGCGCGTTGAGAGATGATTTCGGTGCCCGTTCTCTGACCCCACACTTGAAGCTGCTCGATCGCCGCTGCGCGAAATGTGTCGGCGGCGCATAGCAGCACCGAACGGCCTTCGGAGCGAAACCGGTTCGCAAGTTTACCGATCGTCGTCGTCTTTCCCGAGCCATTCACACCCACCAGCATCACGACCGCGGGCGGCTGAGTGACGTGCGCGAGCGGGCGTTCGGTGGCCTGCAAAACGCCCAGCAGGTGTTCGCGGATGAGCGATTTCAACTCGGCCGCGTCGTTGATCGATTTGCGATCCACGCGCTGGCGGATGCTCTCGAGAATCTCGGTTGTGGTGCGCACGCCGATGTCGGCGGTGACGAGCGTGTACTCCAACTCCTCGAGCAGATCGGCATTGATCTCTTTTTTGCCGGAAACCAGGTCCTCAACGCGATCGACGAGTCCGGCGCGCGTCTTCTCAATCCCGGCTTTCAGGCGATCGAGCAGATTGGGTTCTTGTGGAACGGATCCGAATAGGGTTTGGATGGGCATCGAGCTACGCTTGCGGGATCAAAACCGATTGTATCGCGGCAGGCGCGAGCGCTACGGTTTGACTGAGGGCTTCAGTACGCGCCGGTGAACGCAGCTACGTGACAACGCGGCGCTGGAACGTCCGGCAGCCCAGCGCAAACACCACCAACACCGACGTGCAGAGGGCGAACAGGATCCAACCGAAGTTGAGCGTGCGTAACTCATGCCCGCCGACCGGCGGGACCATGGCGTAGCGCAGCCCTTCCGCCGCGTAGGTGAGCGGATTGAACAGCGTCAGTATCTGAAACCACCGGATATTGCCGAGCGCTCCCCACGGATAATATGTGCAGCCGGTGAAGAGGAGCGGCGTGAAGATCAGCGTGAACATCAGGCTGATCTGCTCCGGCTTGATCACCGTTCCCATCAGCAGTCCGATCGTGGAGCCGACAAAGGCGGTGAGGATTACCATGCACACCAGCGTCATGACGCGATCGCCGCGCACCGCAAAACCGCTGCCCAGGATCAACCAGCCGAGCGGGAAGATCACGGAGCTCGCGATCGCGCCCCGCATCGCTCCGAACAAAACCTTCTCGAGCGCGACCCACCACACAGGCAACGGCGCCAGTAGCCGGTCGTCGATCTCACGCGCAAATCCGAGGTCGAGCACCAGTGGCAGTGTCACGCCCTGAATCGCAGCCAACAACCCGGTGAGCGCAACAATACCTGGCAACATCAGCGCGCCGAAATTTCCCGCGGCGAGTCCGATACCCGGCAGCACTTTTCCGAAGATGAACAGAAAGAACAGCGGCTGCATCAGCGCCTGTAGCAGGAACGGAACGAACTCGCGCCCGGTGACGACGAAGTCGCGGCGCAACGTCGCCAGGAACGCGTTGATTGCCAGCCACGCGGGACTTCGCGTCATCATCGGAGATGTCTCCCGGTCATGAAAATGAATACCTCTTCGAGCGAAGGCTGCTTGACGCTCAAGTCGCGAACCTCCGCACCGCAGCCCAGCACCGCTTGCGCCGACGGTCCGATCAGGGCGTTCGCCGAATCCGCGTAGACCCGGTATGTCACCAGGCCCGGCTCAGCCGCATCGGCTTCATCCGATCGATCGACTTTGGTGACACCCGGAAGCGCGGTCAACGCAGCGGGCAAGCGTTCCGCGGCAGCGTCCACGGCGCACGCTCGAATCTCGAGTACGGTCCCGCCTGGAATCAGCTTCTTCAATTCCGCAGCGGTATCGTTTACCAGAATTTTGCCGTGATCCATGATGGCGATCCGGTGGCACAGCTTATCGGCCTCGTCCATATCATGGGTCGTAAGCAGAATCGTCAACCCGCGCGCGTTGAGTTCGCGAATACGCTCCCAGAGGAACAGCCGCGATTGGGGATCCAGATTATTGGTGGGTTCGTCCAAAAACAGAACGTCCGGATCGTGCATGAGCGCACGCGCGATCATCAAGCGCTGTGCCATGCCGCCCGAATAACGCGACACCTTGTCGTTCTTGCGCTCGCCGAGCCCGAGTTGATTCAGCAGTTCATCGGCGAGCGATTCGCGGCGCTTCTTCGGAACGCCGTGGTAGGCGGCGTGAAAAGTCAGGATCTCGCGCACTCGCAGGCTGCGGTCGAGATTGCTCTGCTGCGGCACCACCGCGATCCGGCGCTTGATCTCGATAGGGTGCCTGGCGACGTTGATTCCGCTAATGGACGCCGATCCGCCGGTCGGCACAATGGCCGTGGTCAGTACGCCGATGGTCGTAGTTTTCCCCGCGCCATTTGGGCCGAGCAGCCCGAAGATTTCGCCTTTCGAGACTTCGAAGGAAACTCCGTCGACGGCGTTGGTGTTCGCTTTCGTGTACCGCTTGAGTAACTCGTGAACCGCGATCGCGGCGGCGGGCGTCCCGGTCATAAACTCAGTCGAGCCAGCGAACGCTGACCGGCGTGGAGTGCTCGCACTGCTGTGAATCGGTGACGCCGCCGGAGATCAAAGCGCACGCGTTGTTGACGGCGGTGCGCAGCGCGGAATCCTTCGATCCGCCCGATGCCACGCGGCAATCCGTGCGCCCATTGAACTGCATGCAGACTTCGACGCGATGGCGGCCGCGCGTGAGATTGACGGTCGAAATCACCAGCACCGCGGCGAACACGATCACGAACACGATCCCTGCCAGCACCGGCTTTCTCACGCCTCTGCCTCGGTGAAGAAGTTGCCCATCAGGCGGAATTTCGTATAGCGCTCATCGATGAGTTGCTGGGGAGGCACGTCGCGAAATTGGCCCAGCATCTTCTTTAATACCGCACCCAGGCTCGCCGCGGCCGCATCGTAATCGGTGTGCGCGCCTTCTCCCGGCTCCGGCACGATCTCGTCCACCAGACCCAGGCCGATCAGATCGGGCGCGGTCAGCTTCAACGCAGCGGCGGCTTGGGCAGCCTTCCCGGAATCGCGATAGATGATGGCCGCGCAGCTCTCCGGCGAAATGACGCTGTACACCGCGTTCTCCATCATCAGAACGCGATTGCCCACGCCCATTGCCAAAGCGCCGCCGCTTCCGCCTTCGCCAATCACGGTCACGATGACAGGAACCGGCAGCCTCGACATTTCGCGCAGGTTGAGCGCGATCGCTTCCGCCTGTCCGCGCTCCTCGGCATCGATGCCCGGATAAGCGCCTGGTGTGTCGAGCATCGTGATGATCGGGCGGTTAAACTTCGCCGCCAGCTTCATCAGCCGCATCGCCTTCCGGTAACCCTCCGGCTTGGGCATGCCGAAATTCCGGTGCAGCTTCTGCTTTGTATCGTGGCCCTTCTGCTGCCCGATCACCATCACCGCCTGACCATCGAAGAACGCCATTCCAGCGACGATCGCCGGGTCGTCGCCGAACGCGCGATCGCCGTGCAGTTCCGAGAACTGCGTGAAGATCCGCTGGATGTAATCCAGAGTGTGCGGGCGCTTCGGATGCCGCGCGAGTTGAACGCGCTCCCATGCCGGGTTAGTTTCCGGCTTTGGGGGCTCGGCTTCGGGGGCTTGTTCGGGGCTCTCGGCTTCAGGCGATGGTTGAGACATGTTTGACTGAGCGAACAACACCGGCCGCGCTAGGAGGCGACGATCTCCAAAGCCTCCGGGCCACAGATGCGCGCTATCTCGGCGCGGAATTCCTTATCGGGCCGCACCTTCGCCGGAACATCCAGGATAACGGAGAAATCGCGCGTCTTCTCGAGCCGCAGCCGGACTCCCGTTGCGCCTTGTTTTCGTTGGAAAAGGTCGTTCAACTCATCCGCCTTCACGCCATGGCCGTTGGGCCCGAGCGCAACGCGAATCGAGATGACGGCCGGAAGATCCACGCGCGCCAGCTCGAGCGGAACGATATCCTGGATCGAAAGCTTGGGCGGCGCATTCTCTTCGGGTAGGATCGTCGCTTTCACCAGCACGGCCTTATCCTCTTGAAGCATGGTCTGGATGCGTTCGTACTGCGTGTAGAACACCATTGCTTCCATGCAGCCCGTCAGATCTTCGAGCACCATCGAGGCCCACGGTTTCTGCTCTTTATTACGCCGCCGCTGAATGCCGGTCAGTATGCCGCACATCTTCACTTCCACGCCTTTTTCCAATTCCTGGACCGTTTCGGTATTGTGCGTGGCCAGTTCGGTGATCTTGTCCATGAACTGATCAAGCGGATGTCCGCTCACGTAGAAGCCGAGCATCTCCTTTTCGGCAGCCAGCTTTTCATGGCTGGTCAGGTCGGGGACGTTCGGCAGCGGCTGCTCCTTATCGTGCCCGGCTGTGCTGAACAGATCGCCAAACAGCCCGCTCTGTCCGCTTGCGCGGTCGCGCCAGGTACGCTGCCCGGTTTCGATCGCCGAATCGAGAACGGTCGTCAGTTGCGACCGCGTTCCGTTCAACGAATCCATTGCGCCCGCTTTGATCAGGCTTTCCATCACGCGCCTGTTCACCGCCCCGGGATCGACGCGATCGCAAAAATCGAACAACGACGTGAACCGGCCGCCATCGCCGCGCGCCTTTACGATCGCTTCCACAGCCGACCCGCCAACATTCTTGATCGCGCACAGCCCGAAACGGATCGCGCCCGTTTGGACGAGCGAGGTCTGGGCGGGATACTCCGGCGTGAAATCCTGACCCGAGGCGTTGACATCGGGGGCGAGCACAGCAATTCCCATTTCGCGGCATTCGTTGATGTACTTCACCACCTTCGCTGTGTTCCCCGTTTCCGAGGTCAGCAATGCGGACATGAATTCGACGGGATAGTTGGCCTTGAGATAAGCGGTGACGTAGGCAAGGTACGCATATGCCGCCGAGTGCGACTTATTGAAACCGTAACCGGCGAACTGGGCCATGAGGTCAAAAATTTTCTCGACCTTCGGTTGGGGAAAACCGCGTGCCAGTGCGCCTTCGACAAACCGCGCACGCTGCTTGTCCATCTCGTCGGCCTTCTTCTTCCCCATCGCGCGGCGCAAAATGTCGGCGTCGCCCAACGAGTAACCGGCGATCAGATTCGAGATCTGCATCACCTGCTCCTGATACACGATTACGCCGAGAGTTTCTTCCAGCACCTGCTTGAGTTCGGGAAGGTCGTACTTCACCTGCTTGCGGCCGTGTTTGCGATCGATGAAGTCGTCGATCATCCCGCCTTGAATCGGCCCGGGACGGTACAACGCATTCAGCGCGCACAGGTCTTCGACGCGCGACGGCTGATAGCGCCGCAGGATATCGCGCATGCCCGGCGATTCGAACTGAAACACG
Organism: Bryobacterales bacterium; assembly: GCA_038322705.1. Taxonomy (GTDB): domain Bacteria; phylum Acidobacteriota; class Terriglobia; order Bryobacterales; family Bryobacteraceae; genus TMP-7. The sequence goes on from JBBQGC010000027.1 coordinate 42,845, forward strand.
CCGCTGGTGTGGCCTTTCGAAAACAGCTCGTAACTCTTGGCATCATCCAGCGGGAAATCTTCGGGCTCGAGTGTGATGCCGCGATGGTGCTTGATGAGTTCCAGCGCGCCTTGAATGATGGTGAGCGTGGTAAGCCCGAGAAAGTCCATCTTCAACAGGCTGAGCTTTTCGAGCCCCGCCATGTCGTACTGCGTTACAATTTCATCCCGGTTTGTTCGATAGAGAGGAACGAGCTCTTTCAGCGGAACGGGCGAGATCACGACGCCGGCGGCATGCACGCCCGCGTTGCGCGCCATGCCCTCGATCTTCTGGGCGACTTCGAGCACCTCTTTCACGCGCGGATCCTGGCGTGATAAATCGGCGAACCCAGGCTCCTGCGTGATGGCGTCTTTCAGCTTGATGTTGAGGGTGGGCGGCACCAGTTTGGTGATGCGATCGACGTCGCCGAAGCTCATGTCGAGCACGCGTCCCACGTCCTTGATGGCCGCCTTCGCCGCGAGCGTTCCGAACGTAATGATCTGCGCTACCTGCTCGCGCCCGTATTTCTCGGTGACATATTGAATCACTTCACCGCGGCGCTTGGTGCAGAAGTCGATGTCGATATCGGGCATGCTGATGCGCTCCGGATTCAGGAAGCGCTCGAATAGCAGCCCGTACTGTAGCGGATCGATGTCGGTGATCTGCATCGCGTAGCTGGCGAGACTGCCGGCAGCCGATCCGCGCCCCGGCCCTACCGGAATGCCACACTGCTTTGCGAAGCGAATGAAGTCCCAGACGATCAGGAAGTATCCCGAGAATTTCATCTGTTGGATCATCCGGATTTCACGATCGAGGCGGTCGGCGTATTCCGCTAAATCGTGTTTGAGATATCCGGACGCCCGCAGCGCTTCGAGGCGCGAGCGGCGCTTCTCGAATCCCTGCCTCGCTATGTATTCGAAATAGGTGTCGGTGGAATGCTCCGCGGGAACCTCGAATTTCGGGAACGGATCGCGGACCTGCTCCAGCTTCACGTGGCAACGCTGGGCGATGTCCCACGTGCGATCCATCGCGTGCTCCACTTCGCCGAAGATGGCGTGCATTTCGGCGCGGCTCTTCAGATAAAACTCCGGCGTCGTGAAGCGCATGTGATTCGGATCCGACATGGTTTTGCCGGTGCCGATGCACAGCAGGATCTCGTGCATGCGCGGGTCGTCTTTGCGCAGGTAATGCGAATCGTTGGTCACCACCAGCGGCACGCCTGTCTCCTGCGACAACCGGTTCACCAGCGGATTCACCACGCGATCCTCGTCGAGACCGTGGTCCTGGATTTCGAGGAAGAAATTGTCCTTCCCGAACATGTCCGTGTATTGATAAGCGATGCGCTGAGCTTCCCCGTAGCGGTCCGCGAGCAGCGTCTCGTTGATGTCGCCCTTGAGGCAGGCCGATAATGCGATGAGCCCTTTTGAGTGGCTCGCCAGCAGGTCTTTATCGATGCGTGGCTTGTAATAAAATCCGTCCAGAAAGCCGGTGGAAACCAGCTTGATCAGGTTGCGGTAGCCGTCCTGGTTTTCGCACAGCAGCACCAAATGGTTGTAGCGGTTGCTGTCCGATTTCACCAGATGGCTTTGCTGCGAAACGTAGACTTCACAGCCGATGATCGGTTGGACCCCTTTCTCCTTGGCCTTGTTATAGAATTCGACGGCTCCAAACAAATTGCCATGATCGGTCATGGCGAGAGCCGGCATTTTCTGCTCGACGGCTAAGTCCATCAACTGACCGGTCTCGCACGCGCCATCCAGCAGCGAGTAGTCGGTGTGGCAATGCAGGTGGACGAATGGTGTATCGGACATCGAGAAAGGCCATCCTGTGCGGGCGCGTTCGTCCCGCGTGTACTGGGGAGGTGGATGGGTCAATTCCAGTATAGGCGGTACGCTCGCGCGACCGGCGTGCGATATGCTGGCTGCTTCGGAGCGAACGATGATTTCACCCAACTGGACTCGCCGCGGCCTGCTCAAAGCCGCTCTTGCCGCGCCTCTCGGCCACCTGTTCACAAGCTATCGCGCGTATGCCGAGCCGTACCGCAAGCAGGTGAAGATCACGGGCATCCAAGCCATGGCGATCAAGAATATCGCGGGCAATTGCCTGATCCGCATCAACACCGACGCGGGCTTCAGCGGCTTTGGCGAAGCTGGCGCGACCGGTCCCATGGCGCGCGCCCGCATCGAGACCATGAAGCCCATGTTGATCGGTAAGGATCCGCTGGCCATCGAGCAGCACTTCCATAACATGACCACGCTGATGCACACCTACATGGCGCACATCCCGACCATCAGCGGCATCGATATGGCTCTCTGGGACCTGGCCGGCAAGATCACGAATCTGCCGGTGTGCGTGTTGATGGGCGGCCCGTTTCGCGACTCGATTCCGATGTACTCGCACGGCCTCGGTCTGGATATGCTCGACAAAGGCTCGTGCCGCGCTTGGGCGCAGCGAATTCGCGAATCGCCCGAGGGATTCACGGCCTTCAAGAACAGCATCGACCCGGTGCTCGGCGTTCCATCGGCGCGCTACGCGACGACGCTCGATCGCGAACAATTGCGGAAGGTGGCGCGGGCCTACGCGAACACTCGCGAAGCCGCGGGACCGGACATCGACATCGCCGTGCACTGTCATAACGAACTGGATGCACCCAGCGCGATCGCCGTGGCCAAGGCGGTCGAACCGATGGACCCGTTGTTCCTCGAGGATCCGCTGAACGTGCCGTATTCAGAAGCTTGGATGTCGCTCAAGCGGTCCACGCGCATCCCGATTCTTACCGGCGAGAAACTCGAGATGGTGCGCGGATTCCGTCCGTTTCTCGATTCGCAGGCGGCCGACATCGTCCATCCCGATCTGGCCTTCGCGGGCGGTATTACGGGCACTCGCAAAATCGCCGACTATGCCGCGTTGACGCGGACTCCAGTGGCGCTACATAATGTGGGCTCATTGATTCTCACGTTTGCGAATGCCCATTTCGGCGCGGGCATTCAGAACTTCTACCGTAGCGAAAGCGCGCTCGGGCGGCCCACTCATCACGTCGAAAACATGGCCTCATCGAACGCTCCGGTAGTGCGCAACAGCCGGCTCACGGTTCCGATGCAGCCGGGCTTGGGCCTCGATCTGAATCAGGATTACCTGCGCGCCAATCTCGTGCAGGGTGAAGAGTTCTGGACATAGCAGGCTGCAGAAAAATGCTAACAACCGCTTGATTGCGCGCGCGGCTCTGATCGCTTGCTGACGCGCGCGGCTCTGATCGCCCCGTCGAAAATCACCCCCCCCCCGGATTTTCATCACGTCCGATGTCCGGCAGGGACATTTTGGCTTGCTCGCGCGCGCGGCTCAGAATACTCACAGAGCCACGACCGCTCGGGCCTTTTCAGCAGCCTGCTAATGCTCGTGGGGATGCTTGTGCGGGTGCGAGTGGATGATGCCCGATGAATGCCGGTGACGATGGCCGTGAATCAGGTTCACTCGCTCGAGTAGGGCCGTGTCGTCGAGGATAGTTTTTGGCGCGCCCTGTGCCGCCACCTGTCCTCTTTGCAATACAAAGCAGTGGTCGGCGATATCGGCGACGACCGCCAAATCGTGTGTCGCAATCACCACCGTTTTCTGATTTCCCGCAAAGCCGCTCAATAGCTCGATCACCTGGCTTTCGCTGCGCGGGTCGAGTGCCGCGGTGGGCTCGTCCAGCAACAGAACTTCGGGATCCAGCACGAGCACGGAGGCGAGCGCCACACGTTTCTTCTCGCCGCCCGAAAGCCGGTGCGGCGGGCGATGCTTCAGTTGCTGGATCTCCATCCGCTCCAGCGCTTCATCCACGCGCTGCAGGATCTCCTGCTTGGGCCAGCGCAACTGCAGCGGGGCGAATGCGATTTCGTCGAATACCGTCGGATTGAAGAGCTGTACATCGGGGTTCTGGAACACCAGCCCGACGCGGCGCCGGAAATCGAATGCGAAGCTGTCGTGTTCGAACATGTGCGGAATCAGCGGTTCGTCCCGGAAGGTGATGAGTCCCGATTCGGCGAAATACAACCCGTCGAGCAGCCGCAAGAGCGTCGATTTGCCCGAACCATTGGCACCCAGGAAAGCGACGCGCTGGCCTTCTTCGATATCCAGTGAAATGTGGTCGAGCGCGAGCACGTTCTGATAGCGGTACGTCACGTCCGAGACGCTGAAGATGTTCATCGGCCCAGCCAAAATGCGAGCGCCGCGCTGCCCGCAAACAGCCCTGCCCAGCACCAGTCGGCACGGGTTGCGGTGAAGTCGTCCAACAAGTAGACCTCGCCGCGAAAGCCACGCGAGAGCATCGCTTGATGCACGTCGTTGCTCATCTGAAAGCTGCGGCTGAGAAGCGCGCCAACCACTGCGGTCGCAATACGCCGGCGCTCGTTGGGCGCGAACGTACCGACAGTCCGGCTCTTTCGTGATTCAAACATATCCAGTGCCGTTTGTAGAATCGCGAAGATGTAGCGGTACGTCATCCCGAGAATCACCACCAGGACCACCGGGAGTCCTAACGAGCGCAGCGCTTTCAGCAGATGGGGCCATGGAGTGGTCAAAACAAGGACCGCGGAAATTGTTGCAGCAGTTCCGCCCCGTGAAATCAGAAAGGCGGCGGCGCGAATGCCGGGGTACGTTATGTACGGCGCCCACTCCGGACCCGGCGTCAGGAACAGGGCAGGCACAGCCAGAACGCCGCTGAATAACAGGACAGGAACCCAGATCAAACCCGCCAGCATGCCCAAGCGGATGCCCGAGAGTAAACCAAGTAGGAGCGACGCGGCAAATACGAAGCCGATCACCGCCAACCGGCGCGATGCCGCCACAGCCACAATCAGTGCGAGTAACCCGGCGAGTTTCACGCGAGGATCGACGCGCTGCAAAACCCCGCCGCGTTCCACCAAAGCTTCCGCGTTGGCCGAATACTCCGCGATTGCGATCAGGCTCGCCAGAGTCCGCTCGATGAACCCGCCGCGCGTGTGCTGGTGTCCGATCATCGGCGCAAGCGGCTCGTAAGCCACGATGCTGACGTGAACAGCAGCACGATCACTCCCGTACCCGCCATCGCCGACAGCAAGTAGCCGAACGCTGCGCTCTTCAGAAACGCGGGAGCATAGCGCGGCAGCGGCGCGGTCCAAAACGTGGACAGCCGTTGTAATCCAGCCGGCGCGGATGTTGGCGGGGCCTGATCGTGCGACGCCGCCGCGATCTGTTTGCGCGCCTGCGCATTCCCAAAGTCCTCGGGTGCCCACTCGCCCCATGCCGACCCTGCCGCCAGTATCCCGAGCGGCGTCAGAACCAGCAGAACTGCGAGGGCGATCCACAGCGGTCGTGTCCGGCCCCACCCCGTTTCTATGGCCGCTGAGCCGGATGCGCCCGGCGCTGTCGTCTTCAACAGCGAAGGATCGGCGCGCTGCAAGTACGCGACCGCGCCCGCCGACAGGACCGCCTCGGCGATGCCGGCGATGGTCAAGTGTCCGATCATCATTGCCGGCACCGCAATGTGTAACGGATAGGGAGCGTACAGCGGCGTACCGGACGCGTCATGAAACAATGCCGGCTGGATGCCGAACTCAATGGCCGCGAGCAAGGCAGACACGTTGATCGCCACGTAACCCGCGACACCTGCGGCGATCACGCGCCGTCGCGCATCGAGCGCCGCGCGGCCCGAGATCAACCGGTACACCGCGTAGGCGACCAGCGACCCGGCGATCGCCATATTGAAGCAGTTCGCTCCAATGGCCGTGATGCCGCCATCGCCAAACAGCAGTGCTTGAATGATGAGCGCAACCGATATCGAAAGAATCGCGCCCCAGGGGCCCAGCACGATCGCCGCGATCGCGATGCCCGCCGCGTGACCCGTAGTTCCACCCGGCAGCGGCAGGTTGAACATCATGATGATGAACGAAAACGCCGCGAACACCGAAAGCAGCGGGACCATCTGCGTATTCAACGCCCGCTTCATCCGGTTGAGGGCGACATACCAGAACGGCGCCGATCCGCAATACAACGCGGCGCACGTTGCGGGACTCAGGTAGCCGTCCGGAATATGCATCAGTGCACGAACATCTCGCGCAACACGCGGCCCACCGAACCGCTCGGGAACTCGATCTCGAGAATGGTCGCGATGGTCGGCGCGATATCGTTCACCGCGATCTGTTCATCGTAACGTCCAGGCGCGATGTTCGGACCCATGAACATCACGGGCACGTGCGTATCGTAGTTGAACGGCGTGCCGTGCGATGTGCCGTGGGCCTCATAAATCCAGTACGCGTCGGGCACCACGACGATATCGCCCGAGCGCGAGGGATAGAATCCATTGCGAACGCGTGTGCTGAAGCGGTCCTGCGCCGCCGCGCCATACATGATCTGCTCGCGCGTGAACACGCGGAAAATATGAGGCTGGGCGCGGATTGCGTCCGCGGCCGTGCGCTCCACTTCTCCCGGAATCAGCTTCTTATCGCGGATCAGGTTGTAGTTCAGGTACGGGATCGGCCCGGAAGCGCCGACGATCCATTGCCCATCGCCGTACTTGGCCGCAAGCGCGGTCGAGATGGTGCGGAACAGGTCCGATTGGTTCAACCTGCCGCCCGGCATATTGCGTTTCTGGTTCACTTCGGGCACCGGCGCGACACCGTGATCGGCGGTCAGCACCACCAGCGTATTTCCAGCGCCGACTTTCGAATCCACATAATCGAGCAGCTTGAGCAGCAGGCGGTCGGTCTGCAGCGAGATGTCTCGAACTTCGGGCGAGTCGGGTCCGAGAGCGTGACCCACGTAGTCGTTGGCCGAGAAACTCACGGTGAGAACATCGGTATCGGGATGCGTGCCCAACTGCTCGGCGTCGATCGCGCGCTCGGCCATCTGCTCGATCAACTCGTTGCCGAAGGGAGTCGCCTCGAGTGCGCTGTAGAACCTCGGTCCGGCGCTGGCCGCCATCTTCGAAAAGACTTTCGACGAATCGAGCGCCTTCCACTCCTGACTGAGAAATTTATCCGCGGGCCGCTGGGCGTTGAAGTCCTTTACCCATTGCGGAAGCTCAGGGAAGTAGAACGTGCTCGACACGAAGTTGCCCGTCCCGCCATCGAACCAGTATGCTCCGTCGGCAACGTGCCCGGCCGGGAGAATCGCACTCCGGTCCTTGATGGAGATGCCGATCACTTTGCAGTTCTTGCCCGCGATCTTCAATTCGTCGCCGATGGTGCTGGCCAGGAGACGCCGCGGCGACGACCCTCGTCCCGTCGCGCCGAGCAACTGCGTCGCCTCGTCGGAAACGCTGGTCACGTTCTTACCGGTTTCGCGGTCGTACCACGAGTTGTTGACGATGCCGCTGATGGACGGCGTCGCCCCCGACAGGAATGTCGAGTGGCCGATCGCGGTCACGGTCGGGAAGTGCTCGTGATGCGCGTTGGTGAACACGGCGCCGTGCTCCAGCAGGCGCGCGAGGCCGCCCGTGTAATCCTTGTGGAAGCGGTTCAGATACTCGAAGCGGAACTGGTCGATAACGATGCCCAGCACCAGCTTGGGCTTCCGCAGTTCGCCGTGCCGGGCGGTTTGAGCTAGTGAACAGGCCGCGAGAGCGAGACAGAGCGCAACGGTGCGACGCTTCATGCCTAGTCGAGCAATACGGCGCCCGAGCCGTGGATCTGGTAGATCACCGCCGGACCCTTCACCGACTCGGGATCGAACGTCCGCTTCTGTTCCTCGGCTTCGTGCCTGGCGCGCGCCGTCGCCTGCTCTTTGGTGAGCGTGGTCTTCGTCAGCTTTCCCTCGGCAATCGCCATTTTCCCGGCAGCGTCCTTGGGGAACACCATCTCGCCATCCTCGACCTCGATGCGAATAAGTTGGTTCGAGGCCGGGTCGGACAGCGCCATCCAACATCCCATCATCTGGCAAACTTCGGTGACCTTACCCTTTACCTGGACCGTTTTGTCCACGTACTCATCTGGCTTTGCGTTCAGCTCCGCGATTGACACCGGTCGCTTCAACTGCAGAGGCTTGCCCAACTTCAGTTCCGCTCCAAACATGGAGGTAAACAGGAGAATTGCGGATAACAGCTTCATAGCTTCGAATTATCCCATGCCGCTCTCCGCTGCTAATAGTGACATGCGGTATGCTAGGCAAATAAAAGGCGAACAAGATTCTTGAGCGACATCCAGGAACAACTCTCGGCCTTGCGGCTTCGCGTCGCGCGAATCGACCGCAAGTATGCCTCCGTCACGGCGCCCGCGGTTGCTCCGGCTTTGAGTCGCTACCGCCCGGCGCGCTACTTCGTCGAGGAATGGCTGAGCGGCCAGGAGATCGAAACTGCGCACGGAAAGCACTTCGAAACCGAGAAGCTCTACGAGCGCCACCGCAGGCACGGCAGCCTGGACATCGGCGATCTCGCGACGTTGCCGCACGATCTGTTCGACGCCATCGCCCAAGGCTCGATCCCGCCGTGCGGGCCGGAGAAGTGGGCCTTTCTCGATACCGAAACAACCGGGCTTGCGGGCGGCTCTGGAACCTATGCGTTCCTGATCGGAGTGGGCCGCATCACTCCCGAAGGATTCCGCGTGCGCCAGTTCTTCATGCGCGAGCACGGCGAAGAGCCCAGCCTGCTTACGGCCTTATCCGATCACCTGGCGCAGTTCGACGTTCTCATTACTTATAACGGCAAGACCTACGATCAGCCGTTGCTCGAGACGCGCTACCGCATGTCGCGCTTCCGTCCACCGTTTGAGCGGCTGCCCCATCTCGACCTGCTGGCGGGCGCACGCCGGCTCTGGAAACTGCGCTTCGACAGTTGCCGCCTGGTCGATCTCGAGAACCAGATCTTCGGTGTCGAGCGCGAAGGCGATTTGCCGGGCGAGATGATCCCGTACGTCTACTTCGAGTTCCTGAGGACGGGCGAGGCGTACAAGCTGGTTCCGATACTGCATCACAACGCGATGGATATCCTGACGCTCGCGTGTTTGACCGGCGTCGTGCCTTGGGCATTCCGGACGCCCGGCGATGCGCGCCTTACGCATGGAGCCGAGATGGCCGGCCTGGCGCGCTGGTTTCGAAGCGCCCAGCAATACGATCGTGCGCTCGAGCTGTTCCGCCTCGCGGTGGACAAGGGTCTGAACGACGAGTTGTTGTTCCGCACGCTGTGGGACATCGCGGCGCTCGAGAAGAAGTGCGGACGCGCGGAGGCGGCCATCGCCACTCTCATCGAGCTCACCGAATGCCGCAATCCGTTTCGTACAGCGGCGCTCGAGGAACTCGCCAAGCATTACGAGCATCGCGAGAAGAACTACGCGATGGCGCTCGAGATGACTCGGGCCGCGCTCGGCTACGGCGACTCCGAAGCGCTGCGCAAGCGCGAGACGCGGCTGGCTCGGCGCGTCACTCCCGCTCGGGCTCGCCGCCTGTTATAGGGGGCGACGACGATCTCACGCCGGTCCGGCGGCAGGGGTACCGTCGATCAGCACGACTGCCGCCTCGCAAGAGAACTGCGCGACGGCGCTCGATAAGACGCGGGCCGCTCCCGGCCATGTTGGGTTACTCCCGCTCAGGCTCGCCGGCTTTTATAGTGCGCACGAGAATCTCGCGCCGGCTTGGCAGCAGCGGCACCGTAGATCAGCACGGCTGCACTCGTGAGAGCACTACGCAATGGCGCTCCGCAACTCCACATGCGCTCGCCCGCCGCCTCCACCCCGGCTCGGGCACGCCGGCTCTTATAGTGCCGATGACAATCTCGCGCCGGCTTGGCAGTAGCGGTCCCGCCGATCAGCACGACTGCACGGGAAGAGAACTACGGAATGGCGCTCCGGAACGCCACACGAGCTCTCACGCCGCATTACCCCAGCGCGGGCTCGCCGATTTTTATAGTCCGGACGACGATCTCGCGCCGATCAGACGGCAGCGATTCCAATCGAATCTCGATGCGGTCGGGCGGCATCAGTTGTGGGAATCGCTCGCCCCATTCGATCAACACCACTGCATCGCGGTCGAAGATCTCATCCAGGCCAAGTGTCGCCACTTCGGCGGGCGTCTCCAGGCGATACAGATCGATGTGATATACGCGGACCGGGAAACCGTACTCGTGAATCAGAGTGAACGTCGGACTCGATACCTCGTCGGGCTCGGCCGCGCTCAACCCCGCAACGATGCCTTTGGCGAGCGTCGTCTTGCCCGCCCCCAGATTGCCGATCAGCAACACCACGCCGCGTCGCGGGAGTTCATGAGCCAGACGTGCGCCGAGCGCCACGGTCTCCTGCTCTGATGCGGTCTCAAACCGGCGAACACTCACGCATGGCCTCCGGTAGATAGCGCAGAATGTCGGTTGCGATAAATGACTTCTCACCCCGCTCCGCTGCGCCGATCTGTCCGGCACGCCCGTGCATCCAGACTGCGGCGATGATCGCCTGCATTGGCCAGTCGGAGAACTGCGCGATCAATCCCGTGATCAGTCCAGTCAAGATATCGCCCGTACCGCCCGTCGCAAGAGCGGGACTCCCTGTCGGATTGATCCACGCCGTTCCGTCGGGCGCAGCGATGACCGTCCGGTCGCCTTTCAACACGACGGTGACGTTCCGCTCGGCGGCGAACTTTCGCGCAACACCCAAACGGTCCTGCTGAATTTCGGGAATTTCCTTCCCGCACAGGCGCGCCATCTCGCCCGGATGAGGCGTGAGCACGCGCATGCGATCACCGGCGTGAAATTCCGTACCCGCTAACGCGTTCAGACCGTCGGCATCGACTACCATGGGCAATTCGATCTCCGCGAATAAGCGGCGCACCACATCGACAGTGAGCCGGTAGGTTCCCATCCCGGGGCCCGCGGCGAGCACGGTCTTCTTCTCAGATAGCTTCCGAATCTGGTTGAACGCGCCTGAGGCGATCGCGCCTTCTTCGGTTTCATCGAGCGGCTCGGTCATCAGCTCCGGCGCATACGAGGCAACTTGCGATATCGCCGATTCAGCCGACGCCACCGTTACCAGGCCCGCCCCGGCACGCAAGGCCGCAATTCCCGCCATTGCCGCCGCGCCCGTCTTTCCGCGCCCTCCCGCAATCACGAGCGCGTGACCGTACAGGCCCTTGTTCGAGTGAGCCCGGCGGGGAGCAAACAGATCCGCGAATTCCGAAGGCTCGGACAGACTCAGCTTTGCATTCGCCAGCAACTGCGCGGGCGCGCCGATGTCACCTACGATCAGATCGCCGCAGCACTCATAATGCGGCCACAGCACCTGATCGATCTTCGGCGCAACGAAAGTAACAGTTGCGTGCGCGCGAACGGCAGGCGAGTGGGGAACCCCCGACGGCATATCTACGCTGATCACCTTGGCCGCGGGAAACCCCGAGTTGATCTGCTCGATCCACTCCGCATAGATGCCGGCTGCAGGACCTTTGATCCCGGTGCCCAGTAGAGCGTCGATCACCAACGTCGCCGCGCGCGCCTCCAGCGGAATCTCGTGAGCGACCCGTCCGCCGACCGCTTCGAACATTCGCAGATTGATGTTCGCGTCGCCCTGCAACTCATCGGGCTGAGCGGCGAGAATCACGTCCAGGCGCGCCGGGTGAAATCGCGTCAGCAACTGGCGCGCAACCACGAGCCCATCGCCGCCGTTGTTCCCCTTGCCGCAGAAGATGACAATCCGCTGAGCGCGCAATGGCGAGAAACGGCGTTCCAGCATCTCGACCACGCGATGACCCGCATTCTCCATCAGAACGATGCTGGGGATACCGAGCTCGACTGCGCGTCGATCGACCTCCCGCATCTCTTCGGCGGTAAGCACCTTCATCATTTCGCTCCCGGAGTCAGCAGCCGTTCCAATCGACGCAAACTCTCCTGCTCGCCCATGGCAATCAAGAAGTCGCCGCCTTTCAAAACGGCATCGGCGGGCGGATTGAAACGCATCGTCCCATCGGCCGTCCGGATGGCCAGGACAATCACGCCCAACTCGCGCCGCACCTGCATCTGAGCGAGCGTGTGATCGACGAACTCGCTGTCGTCGGCGACGCGCACCTGCTCGATCCCAACATCGAGGCCGACGCTTTTGGTTGTGAAATCGATGAACTGGGACACGTGTGGCCGCAGCATTGCCTGTGCCATGCGGTGACCAGTGATATCGTACGGCGCGAAGACGAACTCGGCTCCCGCGCGGCGCATCTTCTGTTCCGACTCTTCTTCGGCGACTCTCGCGCAGATCTTGAGTGACTGATTCAACGTCTTGGCCGACAGCGTGACGAACAGGTTGTCGGCGTCGGAGGCGAGCGTCGCGATCAGACCTTCGGCGCGATCGACGCCCACTTCCCGCAAACTCTCGTCGTGCGTCGCATCGGCAAGTACGGCGATCATGCCCGCCTTGATCGCGCGCGTAACACGCTCCTCCTTGTTGTCGATGACGACGAAGGGCACGCCCGCGCGAGTCAACTCCTGCGCGGCGCCGCGGCCCACGCGTCCGAATCCGCACACTATGTAGTGGTCACGTAGAGTGTCAATCATGTTCTTGATCCGCCGCTTCCCGAAGTATTGAACGAACTCGAGCTCGATGACGGTTTGCGTCATCAATCCGACGGCGAGAAACATCGTCGTAACGCCGAAGAAGATCAGAAAGGAATTGAATATGCGCCCCGCCGTATGCAGCCGGTGCACCTCAGCGTAGCCCACCGTCGTAATGGTGGTGAGGGTCATATAGAAGGCGTCAAAAACGGGATAGCCTTCGATGCTGGTGAAACCCGCGGTACCCAAGGCAAGCGTGAACAGGATGGCCGCGCCCAGAAAGGCGAAGCGGCGCGACAGATGATCCATGGCTAATGCCGACGGACCAGAAGCAGGGTGAGATCGTCCTGCAGCTCCGGAGTGCCGGTCCACTGCTCGACCGCTTCGATCACGGTGGCGATGATCTCGTCTTCACCGCGATGGGCATTGCGCGTGACGAGGGCCATCAGGCGCTCCTCGCCGAACATCTCGCCGTACTCGTTCTCCGGCTCGGAAACGCCATCGGTGAAGCACACCAGCAGATCGCCCTTTTCCAACAACAGGCGGCTTTCGTCGTATTGCGCGAACGGGAAGGCGCCCACCACGGTGCCGTCGACGTTCAGCCTGCTCGCCTGGCCGTTGCGCACGAGGATGGGCGGCAGATGGCCCGCGTTGGTATAACTGAGCAGGCTCGTGGTTTCGTCGTAGATGCCCAGGAAAAACGTCGCGTACTTTTCGGGAGCGGTGTTGGCGTACAGATGCTCGTTCAAGTGGCCCACGAGTGTCGCGGTGGAGAGGGCGCCTGTCGATTGCGAGCCACCCCCTGCGGCGACGGCCAACTCGAAGTTTCCGCGCAACTCGGTGCGCAGCGAGGACTGTAGAGTCGCCATCAGCAGGGCCGCCGAGATCCCCTTGCCGGCCACATCGCCGAGGGAAAGAGCCACTTTCGAATCGCGCATGCATTCGTAATCGAAGTAGTCCCCGGACACCATGCGCGCGGGCTTGCAAACGGCCGTGAGCCGCAGTGTGCGGACATCCGGCACCTTCTTGGGATAGAGCTGGTTCTGCACTTCGCTCGCGATTTCGAGCTCCGATTGCAGGCGCTCCTTTTCCTTGGCGACGACCAGCAAATCCTCAATGCGCGAGGTCATCTGATTGAACGAGTGGCTGAGCTCGGCGAGTTGATGGTTGCCGCTCACCTCGATGCGGTGGGCGAAATCGCCCTGGATGACGCGCTGGGTGCCGCGATATAGATGATGCACCGCGTTCGTGATAGTGCGCGTCATGGTGATACCGATGATCAACGCGACGAATTCCACGATCAAAAACGCGATGGAAATGGCGAGAAGAGCGATTGGAATGAAGCCTTGAATGGTATCCGATTTGCGGCTGAATAGCGCGCTGTACACGGCGGAGGGACGCGAGCGCACCAGCAGCAAGGTGTGCGATTCCGACGCCGGTGTTTCCCAATGTTCCACCGGCACCAGCGCGGACCAGCGCACTTCGATGTCGAAGCGATTTTCGGGAGCCGCCAATTGTTCCGATGTCTCGCCGGCAGGATCGCGTTGCACTTCCACCGCACGCCCCCCAATGTTGAAGGCGCGCTTGCCGGGCGCGGCTTGCTTCAACAGCAAAAAGTGGACAACGCCGAGGTTAGGGACGAGGTTCGCAAGGTACTCGCGGGAGAGCGGCGCGACGACCGTAAAATCGCCATCCGCGAGCTTGGTATGCGACCAGGCGTAGTATTTGCCCTCGTTCATCACGACGCCGGAGATGTTATCCCATCCTGGCGGGGGCGGATCCAATTCGCCATCGTCCGGGTAGCGCACAATGCCCGAGGGCGTGCGGGCCACCATCTCGATGCCGGGGAAGCGGTCCTTATATATGAGCTCGGCCATGCGCCGCATCACTTCAGGGCGGCTGGCGCGATCCGCGCGCGATACGTTGTCGGCGATGGTTTGCAGCGATCCGATCCGCCGGTCGAGCTCGCTGGTAACCAGGTAAACGGCCATTTGCACGGTGATTCCGTACAGCGCCAGGCTGGCCAGCGTGATGATGAGGAGGACAGGTACAACCGCGATAAACAGGTACGTGACGATGAGCCGGTTGCGCAACCGCCAAATGGCTTTCCGGACGGCGACGCGCGCCATCTTGACGCCGATCCAAAACCCGAACAGAATCGCCAGGAACTGAACGAGCGAGGTCCAGCCGCTGAGCGGAAGAACCAGGACCAGCACAGCCCAGAGGATGAGAAGGACGGCGAACGTCTTCTCGACCCATCCGAGCCGCGACAGGGCGTCTTTCAGTTGAGGCGGGAGCGGCATCCTCAAACTCTGGATTTGGCGATGTCCGGAGCTTCCTGACCGGGCTCGGCATGCGGCGCCTCAGGCTCGAGATAGTGCCGAGTGAGCCATTCGCGCAGCAGGTCCAAGGCGGTTTGCGGATCGTCGGCGTAACGGAACAGAGTGAGGTCCTCGGCGGCGATCATACCGTATTTGACGAGAGCGTCGAAGTTCAGTATCTCCTTCCAGTAGGCGCTGCCGTACAGCAGAATCAGAATCTTGCTCTCGAGCTTCTGGGTTTGCGCGAGCGTGAGGATCTCGGTCATCTCGTCGAGAGTGCCGAAGCCGCCTGGAAACACGACCAGAGCTTTCGCGAGGTAGGCGAACCAGAACTTCCGCATGAAGAAGTAGTGGAATTCGAAGGAGAGCTCGGGCGTGATCCACGGGTTGGGGCGCTGCTCAAAGGGCAGGCCGATATTCAAGCCCACGGTTTTACCGCCGCCGTCCTGAGCTCCGCGATTGGCGGCCTCCATGATGCCGGGGCCGCCGCCGGAGCACACGACGAAGCGGTGCGTCTGGCTCTCGATGGTTTTCGTCCACTGGGTGATCAAGCGGGCGAGCGTTCGGGCGTCGCGATAGTAGCGGCCCATGGGTCCCATTTCCAAAATACGCGCGGAGCCGAAGAACACGATCGTGTCCTGTATGTGCTCGTCGCGGAAGTGGGATAGCGGCTCCAGGTATTCCGAGATGATGCGCAGCGGCCGGGCGTCGGCACTGTCCAGAAACGTTTCGTTACGGTATGCAACGGGGCGGCGCCCGTTGAGGGTGAGTGCGTCGATCAGCTCCCGGTTCGTGTCGTCGGAGGAATTGCTCATTCGTTTGCGGGTTTCGATGGATTGAGGCCGGCCTGTTCGAGTTTGTCGAGCCTTCCCGTCAATTGTCTCACTGTCCTCACGAGGTCCGGCAGGCGGGGAAACGCGGTGATGGCGCGCAGCCACGTGCGGCTCTCGAACGCCGGTGAACCAGACATGACGGCGCCTTCGGGGACGTCGCCGCCGATACCGCTTTGCGCGTAGATCACCGCATTCCGGTGGATGGTGAGATGGCCAGAGACGCCAACCTGGCCGGCCAGCAGAACGTTCTTCTCGAGAACGGAACTGCCGGCGAGTCCGGTTTGCGCGCAGATGATGTTGTCCTCGCCGACGATGCAGGCGTGACCGATCTGCACCAGGCTGTCGATCTTGGCGCCGCGCTTTACGCGAGTTTCACCGACGGTGGCGCGATCGATGGAGGTGAGGCTTTGTATCTCGACGTCATCTTCAATCACCGCGGGTCCGGATTGGACGATTTTGTAGTGCGTACCGTCGGAGCGCTTGGCAAAACCGAAGCCGTCGCCGCCGATTACGACGCCGTTCTGCAATGTGACGCGATCGCCGATGCGGCAGTATTCGCGGATGGAAGCGTGCGAATGCGCGAGGAAATCATCACCAATCTCGGCTCCTTCGTAAATGACCACGTGCGGGTGGACGACGCAATTTGCGCCGATGCGGACGCGCTCTCCGACGCAGGCAAAGGGTCCTATGGATGCGTTCTCGCCGATGGTGGCCGAGGCCGCGATGGAGGCCAGAGGATGGATGCCAGGCTGAGGACGCGGAGGCTGATAAAATAACGCGAGCGCGCGGGCGAAATCGAGATACGGGTTCGCCGATACCAGCGTCCGGATCCCTTGGACCGGTTGAGTGGCGAGCACGGCCGCTGCGCGCGTGTGCTTCAGGCGCGGAGCGTACTTGGGGTTGGCGAGAAAGGTGACCTCCGAGTTGCCGGCGGATTCCATCCCAGCGACTCCGGTGATGTCGGCGTCATCCCCGTGCAGTTGGCATCCCAATTGGATTGCTAGATCGGTGAGCTTCATGGCGTCTCTAACCTACCGTATTCACAGTCCACGGTTGGCAGGCGGACGGCAAGGCGATTGAGGAGATCGAGCGCCGGCGTATGAATCGGCAGACCGGAGACTGATTCAGACTTGTAGACAGGCCCTAACCTCCTGCGCCAGGAGCCAAGTTTGAGTTGCAATCTACTTGCACGTGTCGACGACGATTTCCACTCGGCGGTTCTTTTGGCGGCCCTCGGGACTATCGGTCCCATCCGGTTTCGTGTTAGGCGCCACGGGTTTATTCTTGCCGTAGCCCTCAATCTTCACCGATCCGGGGGCGACATACTTGTGCTCTTCGAGCCAGCTTTCCACTCGCTTAGCCCGTTTCTCGCTGAGTTCCTGGTTGTAGGCCGACGCGCCGATCGAATCGGTGTGGCCTTCAATAATAACCGGGTGCTTGCCCTCCTTCTGAATCATCTGACCGAGACCAGATAGCACTTTCTCCGCCGCCGGAGTCAAATCGGATTTATTGAATTCGAACAGCGTATCCGACCCAACCAGGAAGCGTGACTTGCACTGCTCCTTGACCTTTTGAATCTCGCCAGGCTTCTGGATCTCGCCTGGAACTTGCCACGTCCCCTTAGGCTTCTGAATCTCGCCCGGCTTCTGCCATTTACCAGTTTGAGAAAAGACGCCGGTCCAAAGACAACACGCATACAGTACGAATCGAAGTCGCATTTAGGGATAATACACCCGTCATGTAACTCCCGATTTATGGCTCGACGCACATGGCGAGACGACGATGCGCAGTACACGTCGTATGGCGATGGATTCGTGGGCCCGCGGGCGGCGATCCGACCGAGCTTGCCGGATGTCGGCGGGAGCGGCGCCGGTCTCGATCCTTTCGGATCTGCGCTGGCCCATACTTCGCGATTTCGGCTGGCCGCCAGAAGCTCGAATTTGAACAAGAGTCCGCGACAAGTGTTCATTCCGCTCACTACTGTGCATAAATCACGAATTGTGCAAGCATCGGGGAACGTTGCCGACGTTTTGTTTGGATGGGAACTGCCCCCGGGTGTCGCGTGCGTCCGGGCAAAGCCCCCTGATTGTGACTTGTTGAGCTGTGTGGAAGACGAATGCTCCTGGCAGCTACAATCTTGACTACAGCGGTAGA
Organism: Bryobacterales bacterium; assembly: GCA_038322705.1. GTDB lineage: Bacteria > Acidobacteriota > Terriglobia > Bryobacterales > Bryobacteraceae > TMP-7. Next base: position 60,640 of record JBBQGC010000027.1, read on the forward strand.
ATGGGTTTACGCCGATGAAGGTCGAACTCGAACTCGATAGCCCTGCCGAGTTGATCGACGGACTTTGCGAAGCACCTCAAGGAAGATGCGGTGCTCCGTCTATTTGCCGAGCGAAAGATTCCCTCCGGCCACGCCGCGCGGATTCTCGGATTGGAACGTATGGACTTCCTCGCCTTCCTAAAGCTGCGGGGAATCCCCGCAGTGGATTACACCGTTGAGGATTGGGAGGCGGACGGTAACACGATTGACGAGATCGAGCGCCGGCGGGGGATGGCTCCGCAGGCCGACTGGCGAGCGAGTCAGGCTGGTACGTCTCGAATAGTTCGCCCCTGATTTACCCTTGCGGCCCTCTCTGATTTGATCTCCTTCGAAACCTGTTTGGAACCATCATTATTCCGCCACAGGTCCGCTACGAGGTCGTTCAAAAGGGCCAGGGACCGGTGGTCGAATCCGTGAAGGAGGCCCTGGCGGCGGGGTGTATTCGAATTTAGGATCTTTCACAACCGGCAACGGTGGACGAATTGATGCACCAACGTGGCTTGCATCGGGGAGAAAGCGAAGCAATCGGACTCGCGCTGGACCTGGAGGCAAATACGCTGCTGGCTGATGATCAGGCGGCAGTAAACTGGGCGCGCCAGATCGGGATCAGCGTTCTGCGCACGCCCGGCATCTACCGACTGGCCAAAGCGCGTGGCCGCATCACGGCGATTAAACCAAAGCTGGATGCGCTCCTAAAAGCAGGTTTCCGTCTGAGAGCAGATCACTATGCCGCGATCATTCAGCTAGTTGGCGAGGAGTAGCTGGCTTCAAAGAACGTTTTGACCCTGGTTACATTCGCCGGTCTCCCACCGAGGGGAACTGCCGGCATTCGCTGGTAACGTCCCACATTGTTCTGACGACCGCATCGGCGGTGCTCCGGTCGCTTCATCTGGACCGCTGCCGGTCTGCATCGGCGCACTCCGGGAGGCCCATCGCTCCTGCTCGTTAGGCGGTGTAGTGGCGTGAGTCTCAGGCTAGCAGGGGAACCCCGGAGCCTTGTGCGGCTCTCATGAAACAGAGGTGTCTCGCCGGCAACAAAATCATCAACCTAGCTTGTATCCTCTTCCCGCTGAGTTAGGAGATCGACCAACTAGAAGGTACCCATGCCTTGGGCGCAGTGGAACGTGCATCGAGTGGACGCGTCGTATATGGATCTGCCTTGTTACTGTCGACCGCAGCGTCAATGCGGAATGCAGCACTGCCATTCTTTCGTGAGGACCGACACCGGTTGATCGACCCACGTTGTGCCCCCCGCGGTGAGTGTCCCGCCGCCGACCATTCGCCCGAGGCGGATTCAAGCGCGTTTGTCGGGACCTATTGTTCGACAATCCAAATCGTCGCACTACTCGGACTAGACACGTCCAAGTGACGAGGAGCCGGCTAGGGGCTATAACGAAGCCGCTGGCGTTTGCGGCGGACGCGGCACCTATGGATCTTTAACTTCGATTGTTTTGGTCTTGGTTTCCGCGCCACCTGTTTTGATGGCGACCTTCACAGCATCTTCCATCGGATCTTTGAAGGGCACCTCGATTCGTAGCAGGCCGTGCTCGTAAGTCGCTTCGGCTTTGTCAGGTTTCACCGGCCAACCTAAAGCCAGTGCCGAAACATACTCGATGTCCCTTGCTGGCGCTGTTAGGTGGAGACTGTCCTCCAGAATCTTCACATCGATGGTCTCCGTTGGCGCACCTGGGATGGCGAACTCCACTACTAACTTGTGGTTCTCCCCGTCAGCATACGCTACTGTATTGGGTGCAATCTTAATCCGATATTCCGGCACCTTGGCACCTTCCTTCTTATCCGGAATCTCCATTTGACATTCCGGATGCCCACAGTATACACCCAAGGGCCTACATTGCAGCCGCATTCTCGACCCACCCCCTTCGGAAGCAGGATCCGCCGCCCTCCGGGGTTCGGCAAGACACGCAACTATTTCCTACTGATCCGATTTGCGCTCACGGCGCTTCCTCCTCACGCTCAAGCGCTCCATGTTTGGTATCCCAACCTGCAGGAACAACCGCCGGGACATCTGCTCCCGATCCAGTTTCAGCGAACGGATAGTTGGCAAGTCGGAGAAGTGGTTCGGCCTCGGATTAATCACGCCAAGTCGGCGAGGTTCGCGAGACCCAAGTTGCTCAGGCGTGGGTCTGAACGGGCAACCTCCGTGGCGGATATCTAATGAGAATCCCTCTGATGGGGGCTGCTTCGCCCTGGGCGTGCGGAGAACCTCTGAGACGAAATTCTCGCGACGATTCGCTGAGCGTAGATTATACGAAGGTCCGAGCCCCTGACTCGATGACAGGTGCGCGTTCAGGTCGGCGAGCGAGTGAATCTTGAGCAGTCGTGCAGCTACAAAGTCTACTACAGTGGGTTTCGGACAATTCCCAAAACTGCTGTAAACTATTGATTCTATTGGTCGGGGCGGGGCGATTCGAACGCCCGACCCCCTGCGCCCAAGGCAGGTGCGCTACCAGGCTGCGCTACGCCCCGACATATTGTGCTTCCTTCATTCTAAAATACTTTTTGATTCGCCGCACTCCGCGACGAGGACAAAAACTACCTAAAACAGGCCCGACCGTGGCAAAACCGTGACAAAACCCCATCAGTTAGGCCTCTCCGTGTCAAAACTCCGGCCGCTCTCATTCGCCTGCCGGTTCAATTTCTGCAGCGCCGACCGGCGCCGAATTTTTATCCGGACTCGATCCTGGAGCCGCCGGAGCGGATTACAACTCGATGTCGTCCGCTGAGACTCCCCCGAGCTTGCGAGCCCCGGAGGCTTTGGTTTGTACATGAGGAGAACGAGAGTGGAGTTGTTCGAGCAGATCCGGCGTGAATACAAACATGGCGGCGGAACTGCGAAGGTTGGGTTAGTACATTTCTGACATGAGGGATCTCACGTTGAAGGTTTTGAAGCGTCCTCACAAACGCCTAAAGCGTTCGCCGACCTAGGCAGTCGCGCTGCCGTGGATCAGGCTTTAAGCCGATTGAGCAAAGCAGGTAAGATCAGACGAATATCTCGAGGTGTCTACGATATCCCGAAGAACCATCCCACGATCGGGTCCGCTCTCGCCGGCCCCCGACAGCGTGGCGAGGGCTATCGCGGATCAGGCAGGATACCGTCTGCAGCCGACGCCCGCGCGCGCGGCGAACGCGCTCGGTCTGTCCTCGCAGGTTCCCGCGCAGATCGTGTATTTGATCGACGGCAGTTCGCGCAAGATCAAAGTCGGAAACCAGACCATCTATTTTAGGCACGCAGGCCCAAGGGTCTTGTTGGGAGCGGGTACTCCTGAGGGAGTTGCTCTGCAGGCTATTCGTGCATTCGGGCCAGACCACATCACCGAAGGCGTCATCCAGCAGCTTCGGCGAAACCTGCCGTCAGATGCAACGACTGGGCTGAAGAAGCTTGCTCATCGTTCTCCAATAGACGCGGTAACGGCTTAACATTAGGGCGAGTCCCCGATGGATCACTTCGTCCTACTCCCCGCCGGCGATAGCGCAACCATTTTTCGCGAAGTCGCCCGCTCGCGGGTGAGCTCGGCCACGATCATCGAAAAAGATTTCTGGGTCTGCCGACTAAGGATGAGCGGTCTCAAGGTAGTTCACCGCGGATGTAAGCTGCGGCAACCCGGGCGCGGGGTCGCCTAGTGAGATCTCAACGTTCCGGGTTCCTCCGTTTTCCACGAGCGGTACAAACCCGTCCACCATGCTTTGGCCGTCCACCTTGACCGACGGCCCGCCCGAACTGCGCACCACTTTGATCCGATAAACAGTTGAGCCATGACGATACGTTAGTTCGAAGCCTGGCCACGACGCGGGCAGCACAGGATCCACCCTAAATCGATCGCCGCGTACTTGGAATCCCAACACTTCTTCGATCCAAACCCGGTACATCCATCCCGCCGAACCGGTGTACCAAGTCCAGCCGCACTGGCCGGCCCTACCCGCACCCAAGGAAACGTCCGCCGCAGCCACGTATGGTTCTCCACGATAGTGAGCAACCGTTTCCGGCGTTCTGGTTAATTCCACCGGATTCATCATCTGCAACAGCCGCACTGCGCGATCACCGTCGTTCATACGTGCCCACGCCATGGCGAGCCACAGCGCGCCGTGCGTGTATTGGCCGCCATTCTCACGGAGACCGGGCGGATAACCCATGATGTAGCCCGGGCTCGGTTCTGAGCGATTGAATGGCGGGGCCAGCAGCAGCACGAGTTT
>JBBQGC010000028.1:0-64595 GCA_038322705.1 Bryobacterales bacterium
TCAATCCCCTTCGGATCGGGGAGCTAATTCCAACAAATAAAACCTTCAAAAGAAGGTGCGGACTAAATCCCGGTGACGTCTCAATCCCCTTCGGATCGGGGAGCTAATTCCAACCGGCCAAACCAACGTGGTAACGCCGGAGCATAATGTGTCTCAATCCCCTTCGGATCGGGGAGCTAATTCCAACGTCAAAACCATCGAGGTGACGGTGCCCACCGACTACAACGTCTCAATCCCCTTCGGATCGGGGAGCTAATTCCAACCAGTGATGTGCTTTCTGTTGGTGATCGCTTGCGTGCTTAGTCTCAATCCCCTTCGGATCGGGGAGCTAATTCCAACAGCGCAACAATCTCGCGAACAACGCGAATAACTACAGTCTCAATCCCCTTCGGATCGGGGAGCTAATTCCAACGAGCTGCGCAGTTATAGTCCGGAGTTTATGGAAATTACAAGTCTCAATCCCCTTCGGATCGGGGAGCTAATTCCAACGTTCGTCAAGAAGGCCTTGGGGATCGTTACTCCCGACCCGTCTCAATCCCCTTCGGATCGGGGAGCTAATTCCAACCTGATCGCAGAATGTTGCCAAACACAGGAACAGTTCGAGTCTCAATCCCCTTCGGATCGGGGAGCTAATTCCAACAAGACGGATGGAGAAGGGAACTATAAGCATTCGCTAACTGGTCTCAATCCCCTTCGGATCGGGGAGCTAATTCCAACCGCAGGGTTGAGGAAGCACCTTACCACGCATTGGATAATGTCTCAATCCCCTTCGGATCGGGGAGCTAATTCCAACACACTGCCGATATGGCTCCCGTACCGGAGCCGGAAGGTCTCAATCCCCTTCGGATCGGGGAGCTAATTCCAACTTATTGGGGGAGTATTGCAGTGCCTGGAGTTGTTGATGTCTCAATCCCCTTCGGATCGGGGAGCTAATTCCAACATGGATGTCAGCGACTACGGGCAAACACTCGATGACATATATGTCTCAATCCCCTTCGGATCGGGGAGCTAATTCCAACTCTGTCGAAAACAACCTCAACCAAACCAACCACTTAGCATAGTAATATGCCGGACCCGGCCTGTCAAGCCTAAAATTCAGCTCACAACACCCCTCAAAAAATACCCCAAAAACACACCTATCCCCCACATTCCAAAGACTTTGCCGGATGATGCCCACTTTTAACACCTCCTCTGGGTTGTTCCCAAATCATTCATTCTCCGCCCCTTCAGATGATGTACCACTCCGGATCGCGTACAATCTCCCCCTCCCCGATCACACTCGTCCGCGCATCGCATGCCGCGCACAAAACGAAGATGTGCACCTTGTCCTGATACACATCCACCAGCCGCCCAAGTCTCTCCCTCATCCGCTCCGCCAGCTCGTCATCCAAATGCGCCACGAACACGCTTTCCTGCACGCGCGTACCGAAATCTAATAACGCCGCCGACACCCGGCTGCGGCGCGCGTCGTCGCTGATGTCATAACATACCACGTACTCCACTCACACCTCCGGTTCATCCCCCGCCTTCAAACGCCATGGCTCGAATACCGTCCCCTCCCGCAACGACCCGCACAGCCGCTCCACCTCGGTCCGCAGCAGTTCCCGGAAACTCGTCCGCCCCTCCGCCTTCTTCAACATCCACCGCTCATACTCGGCAAAGTATCGCGTCATCGATTTCGGCTTCAGGACTACGCCGCGCCCCTCCCCGCCTGATTCGAAGTCCCCCTCCTCCAGCATCCGCTTGTTCACCAGGAACATCACCAGCCGGTCCGCCGTCGCATGCCGGAACGCCTCCACCAGGTCCAGCGCCAGCGAGGGCCGCCCGTAGTCCGGCTGGTGCATGAACCCGATCGCCACATCCAGCCCTACCCCCTCAGCCAAGGCCCTCAATTCGTGCTCCACCAGCGTGTAAGTCAGCGATAACAACGCATTCAGCGGGTCCGTTGGCGGATGTTTGATACGTCCCTTCCACGCCAGCTCCGACCTGTTAAACCTCATCAGCAAGTCGAAATAGTCGCGCGCGGCGGCACCCTCGATCCCGTTCAGCACTTCCAGATCCGCTGCCCCCGCGCACCTCGCCGCCGATTCCTCGAGCGTCTTCAACCGGGCGTCAAACTCCCCGCCCGGATCCGAGTGGCGCCGGAACGACTGCAATACCGCCGTCCCGTTCGCGATCTTCGCCGCCACCGTCGCCCGCGCGTTCGCCATCGACTTCTCGTGATCCCGGAACGTCGTGAATTGCGCGATCCTCAGCTCCACGTTCTTCCCCCGCGCCGGCGTCAGCGATCCCCGAAACACGCCATGCAGCGTGAACAGACTCAGGTGTACCCCCTTGTCCAGCAATTCCCCCATCGCCTGCGTCGTCACTTGGATGTTGCCGAATAACAGCACCGCCTCCAGCTTGTGATACGGAATGTCCAGCAACAACTGGTCCTCGCGCTCCACCAGCAGCCGGTCCCCCGCCTTCCGCAGAATCGAGCCCTGCTCGGTCAAGTAAAGATACGCCACAGCTTCCCCCTTCTCCGAAACCCTCGGAGGCGCGATGATTTCCGCTTTCGTCAGCGCCAACTCCATCGCGCTCTTGGGCGGAGCCGTCTCATACCGCGCCCGCAACGTCGCAGGCAGTGGACGCGCCATCGACAGGATTCGCCCGCGTCGCGCCTGGTGCTTCCACGGAATCCAAATCCCTTCCTCCAAAAACAAAGCGCCTAAAAACCGGAACCCGTGCTCGAAATCCGCGATCCGCGTCTTGCCCTCGTTCAATTTCAGATGCTCCGCCGCCAGCAGCGTCTCGGTTTCGAGCAACGCCCGCTGCGCTTCCTCCGCGGTTTGCGACAACACCAGGAAGTCGTCCGCATACCGCACCAGTTTCTGACCCGACTTCTCCAACTCCCGGTCGAAGTCTTCCAGATAGAAATTGGCGAGCAGCGGCGAAATCGGCGAGCCTTGCGGAACCCCCGCCCTCAACGGATAGATCTTATGCCCGTTCCAGACCTGCGCCTTCACCCACGCCCGGAGCAATCCCTGAACGGTCGCCCCAAGCGGCCGCGACCCGAGTCTTTGGAGAAGCAACCGGTGGTCGACGTGGTCGAAGTACGCGGTAATGTCGGCATCGACGACGAACCGGTATCCCAGCTCATGACACTTCCGGATGCGCGCAATCGCCCGGTCCACGCTTCGCCCAGGCCGGTACCCATAGCTGCACTCGAGAAACTCTTCTTCAAACGAGCGCGACAAATAGCGCGCCACGGCGGTCTGCAACAAGCGGTCGCCGACCGAGGGCACCAGCAACCGCCGCGTAGCCTCCGACCCCGGCTTCTTCTCAACAACAATCTCGAGCAGCGGGTACGGCCGGTAACGCTCCTGCCTCACCCGTTCCACCAACTGCGCGATCCGCTGCCCCGCCCTCCGCGCAAACGCCTCCACGGTAACGCCATCCGCCCCCGCGCACCCCGCATTCTCCTGCACCCGCTCCCAAGCCGCCCACATCTCCTCCTCGGCGAAATCCATGGGACCTCCGCGTCCTCAACAACCGACCGGGACATCATCCAATAACAATGCTCATGAGCGATCAAGCGTACGTCCCGCCTCCAGTCAAAGTTCTCGATCTGGATATCATTCTGTTTCTGCCTCTACGCTTCGAGCCTCTCGAAGCCGAGCTGATAAAGGCCCGCTCCAATCCCGAACTCCAGCCCTCTGTTTGGCTGACTCAATTCGCTCGCGCCATCGAGAGCGCCTCCGCCGGAACTGAAAACTCTTGGCGATACCTGCCCGATCCCTTCGCCGAAAAATTCGGCTTCCCGGATCTCTATTCCACCGACGCCAAGCGTTTCGCCGAATTCGCGTACTTCCATCCATTCATTCAGCGCGTTCTCTACGAGCGCGATCCGAATGCGCGCCCCATGGCGGTTCTCGCTCGAAACGACGTCCGGCAACTCGCGGTCAAGCTCAACGACTCCACCGAAGTCAAAGCCCAAGTCAAGCGCGCGCAGATGTTCCTGTTCACCACCGAATTGGCGCTGGTCGCGGTCCAACTCCATATACCCGGATCGCATTTGCAGACGCTCGACCCGAAGGCGGCATTGTCGCTCACCTTCAATTTTCCCGACCAGGTACGCCGCGTCTACACCCCTTACTGGAATGGCGATCATCCCGGGCAAACGCCCTTGACCGCTTTCTGGCTCGATGCCGCCGGCAACCAGATCGGCGTCGCGGGCGATTACCGCTGCCAGGCGCAAATCGGCGCTGCCATCGACAGTCGTCGCCCGCCGATGATCGGCCATTGGCAAAGTCTGGTTGCTCCGTGGCTCGATTCTGCAAATTCCAGTCCCGGCCCCATAGCCTTTCACCAACTCGGTGACGAGCGCTGTCACACGATGGTCTATCTCTCCGTCGACCGTCCTCACGACTTGGCCGACTATCATCAATACCGGATCGCCTTCCTCGATGAAGCTGGAACGGATTGGGCCTACAATCCGAAATTTCTTCGCGCGCAGGCTGACCAGATCTTCTACGACCGGTTCTGGGAGCGATCCTCTGGCTGGATGAATACTCGCTATCTCTCCACCGGCTACAGTTTTGTGCTCTTACGCGATGCCTTCCCAAGTGCCGATTATCTCCATGACCATTTTCAGAGTCACTACTTCTTTCTAAATCTGCTGGCGCTCATGCAAAAATGCTCGCTGCTCATCGCTTGGCAACGCCTCAGCGATATCATTCGCATCTACGCCAGCGCCGACCAGTCCCCTGAAAAACGTAAAGACTTTCATCGCGATCAGAAGTGGCTCTCCGAGGATGTCGCCGAGTACGTCGCTCTCTTTGAGTTCTCCCAAGTCAGTAACCAACTGCAAGCCCTCGAGCTCTTTTCCATGATCCGGGCAAATCTGCAGTGCGATCGCCTCTTCGCCGAAGTAATGCGCCAAATCGAGTTCGCCCGCAGTGTCGAACAGGTGAACTATGAAGAGCGCGTCCAGAACAGGGCGCAGAAGCTCGCCTCTGAGCAAACACGTCTCTCGAACATTGCCGCTTTCTGGCTGCCGGTCGCCCTGACCCTGTCCTTTCTGGGCATGAGCGTAGGAATGGATGATTTCAATTATTGGATCCACCATGTCTGGAATCCTTCCGGGTCCGCCTTGATCCTCTGGCGCGTGTTCCTGGCCTTCATAATCGTCGCCGGCGTCGCAGGCCTGTTTTACGTCCTCTTCCGATTCTTTCCCAAGAAGCAGTCAGACACCGAGGCTGCGGATCCCTATGGCTCCGACGGCCAGAAATCCAAATAGGGCAGGGCAGGCACCCTGTCGTTCGCGCCAATTGGCTCCAGCACTTTTCCCGCTGGTAGCTGCTTGTCCGTCTTACTCGGGCCTCGCGATCCTGTATCATTCGCTACAAACCACTCATAACTCTTGGACCCTGGCGTACCCGTGTTCAGGTTCTGCGCCTTAGGATACTGGATCTCTTCGTACCACCTGGCTCCGAGGGCGGTGATCGCCCTCCGAATTCCCTCGCTAGGCGTGTATGTTGTTGCGGATTTAGAGTTGTACCAGCAGATCTCCGCGCCGGCAGGATCCATATATCGGTATCCCGGACACCAGCGCCGAACGCTCGACGTAGTGATGCGCACACTCCCTAACCCATGCGGCTTCCCCATGCCCAATTTGTGGACGAATCCCTCGCCCGGATTCAACGCGTACATAAGCAGTTCCAACTCTTGCGGCGTCAGATTCTCGAAATCCACGTGGAAGCGGAACCTCTGGCGACGAGCCAAGGGCCGAATGCGGACATACTGATCGGCGTGTTCGCCTCCAGGTTGCGGCTGAGGCAATTCCTGCCAGCTCTCGTAGGCTAATGCCTGATTGTGATGCAAATAGACCTTCCGCCCTTGCGGCCGATGTTTTTGCGAATTCAAATCCTTCTTCGGAATTGCGGCATTGCCCTGCACATTTCGAAAATACATCGCAGGCGATGGCGGTTTTGGGCTGCTCAGGATCTTTGGAGACGCTGCGTCCATCCATGGCGCGCGCCCCACTTCACCCTCCCAAATCCCATTAGAAATTCGGATCTTAGACCGCAACGCGACCAGCGCATCCTCGCTCTTGCCCTCGCGCGACTCCGCGATCCCGAACATCCCCTCAGCGATCGTCAACTTCGGATTCGGCCGCAAATCAAATCCGAGCGGCAGCAGATCCGAATGTACCTTGCTGAAGTACTCCGCCGCCCGTCCCCGGACCCCCTTCCGCCAGATTGACGAATAAGAAATCTCGGTCACCCTCCCCGTTCCTTCGTTGCATTCGAAGTACACCAAGTCTCCAGATTGTGGAACCAGACCATCCTTTCGTGCCCTGGCCCTAGTTCCGTGCGGCTCATACGGCTTCATGGCCTCGTTATCTCTGGTCGCCTCCATCATTTCATCGGAGAGAAGCTGAAAATGAGCCAGCACTTCCGGCGGTGTGTCAAGTAGGCGATATGCCTCGGTCGGGTCCCAGCCACCACTCACTTTGTAAGTTGCGGCATCGCAGAATGGAAGCCACAGCTCATGCTCCTTCGTTTTGGCAACGCTTCGCTTGTCTGAACAACCTAGAATTCGCATGATTCCAGTTTGAGTCGGTTGCGCGACGTCGCGCTTTGCCGCGAGCACAACACCGTGTTCGTGCAAGGCATGAAAGGGCTCGATATATGCACCCTTCCAATTTAGCCGCGCTACGTGCATATTTTCGATTACCCGGTTGGAATCCGTCCAGGTTTTATACGTCGCTCCCGTCCCCAAGAACTTCGCGCTCTGAATAGTCTGCCTATCGGCGCCAACGTATACTCTCAGAAGCGGCGTGGGAAAAACGTGCTGCCACAATGGGGCAAACGTTCCGTTTTCCCTCATCGGAAGACAAAGCGGCCGGATAAACCATTTCGTCTTTCCATTCACATCGCGCTGCACCAACACCCCGATCGCGCTCAGTGCCTCATTCACGATCGAACGGCGCGAGTAAACATCCGGGTTGTCCAACACTCGAAGCGCGGAATTCGACGCCGCTTCCGCAAACGACGAAATCATGCCTCGCAAACTGCTCGCCCAGATGATCGGATCGCCTGGGTACTCGCCCTTCTGCGTGTCCGGAACAACCGCGGGAAATACTGCACGCGGATGATCCCCCTCCTTGCTGCGCTTTGACCCGATAAATAGCGGCGTCAAGTTCTCCAGAGCGCATTCGATTCTCCCGTGCAGTAAGCCTTCGTCGTAAGAAGCGCGCGAGATCCCCTGTTGTCTTGCCTCCGCAAAAAAAGTACCCTGCTTCAATGAAGTCGGAGGCTCCGCATACGTCGGCGCGGTTTCCGCCGGAATAAAATGATATGGGTTGAAGAATTTTCCTTCACTCGGATTCACGGGCGCTCCGATTGCCTGCACAGTTGCAACAGCAGCAGCCGCGTCAATCGCCGGTGCCTCGATCTTTCGCAAGCTCTGGAACGCTTCTCCGCTAAATTCCGCAGTCCACTGCCCGGCACTCTCCATCTTTATGGTCGCCGTGCACGCGCCGAAACCTTTCGATGTCCCATGCCCAACCGGAATGAACCCGTCCGCAAGATCTTTCAAAACGAAATAAAGCAATTCCCAAACCGGCTTCGGATCCTCGCAACACATCTTCAGCCGCTCCACGTCCACCCTCACCTCGCCAACCAGCTTCGGCTTCCACAACGCGTCTGCGTTGAATTTCTTATTCCTGGCCGCGCCTCCCGTGAACCGGTCAATCGCCACGAATTCCTGCCTGTATTCGGTTCCCGAGATCGCGACGAAATCCGAGACCTGTACCACTGCCCGCCAACCCGTCGATCCAAACAGTTGCGCCGGCAAATCCAGAGTCTTGGCCCCTTCCACCGTCCGAACCTCCGCCGGACGCTCGTCCCGCTTCTCTGAGCTCGGATCGCTGGCCTTCTTGCCTCGTGTCCTCTGGATCCGCTCCGCCTGAGATCGCAAACTGCCCCGCATCGAAGCCGCGGGCAGAATGTGGGTGCCGTCCGCCTTCCTCCGCGGCGCGACATTCGCTGTCTCTGAATCGTCCTTTTGACCCTTAGGCTTGGCGGCGAACGCATCGTTCGCGACAAACCCGCCTTCCATTTTCAACTCTATGCGGAACTTCATCCAGCGCCCTCTATCGCCAAACACTACCGCGGTGCCCTCTAAATCCGCCTTGACGCAAACGGAAAGCGCCTCGGACAAAAGCCCAGCCGGGTCCGCGACCCAGCTCGCCAAGCCTTCCCTCGTTAGCCCCTTCATCTCGCCAGCTTGCCAGCTCATCACCCCATAGTTGTTCGAAACCTCCGCGCCCAGACGCGCCGGACACTCGGTCGCAAAGGAGTCGAGCAGCTCCACGAACGCCCGAATATCTGCCTCCGCAACCCGCTCACAGGTGACCGTCATCCGGAACGCGCTCCCCTCGGGCACGAACTCCTCGAAAAACAGAAAATTGTGCGATGCAGCCCCGGTATGCCGGTGAATCGCTACGTACGGCGCGATTCGAGTGCGCCGCCTCGGATCCCAATCCCGCGGCATCGGCTCCCGAAAGAATGCGCCCGCGCACATCGGTGCATCGTGGAACTCGAGCGCCCCGCCCTGCGCCCCGTCTTTCTCCTCGCCGAACAACCGGCGCACGCGTAGCTTGCCGTCATCATCGCTCCATACCTGCTTCACGTACGATCGCAACCACCCCTTCAACGACGTGCCCGGAATGTAGGGAATAACTCCGCCCCCCGTCTTCTGCGGCATCGTAAACACCGAGGCGACGTCCGCCTCCCCTTTCACCCGGTCCGCCGGGGGTATCCGGTCGCTCAACCAACCCCCATCCCCAACGTGCAGCGGCGACTCGCATTTCAGCGTTCCGCTGATCTCCCAACGCGACTGAGCTTGCGCAACAAATGCCATTTCGCTCTCCTGTCTTATTTCAACCGGTAATCCCAATGCAGGTCCGCGTTCACGGCGACTTCTCCGAACCCGTTCTCCCGGATATACGGACAACGCGACCAGTCCGCCGCGCTGTTCTGAAGGCCATAAAAGCTCGCGACACTCGACGGAAGCTTTAGCCCCTGCCCCAGCCACTCCCGCACAGCTTCCTCCGCTCCGGACCCGGTGGGCTTCAAGACAAACACACTGCCAGCCTGCGTCAGCAGCCAGGGCCGGTAGGGTTCCCCTCCGCCAAATCGGCGCTGTTGATACAACCCGCCCGCCAGCTCCTGCCTCGCCTTGAAATGAGATAAGTCCAGGGCGCCTCCGGACAGGTCGCGCCAGGCGATTTTGTAGTCCTCCATCAGATCGGCATTGTACTGTTGTGGATCGTTCAACAACGCCGGCGTCTGAAGTACCACTACGTACCACCCGTCCCTAGCTTGAGGACCGCCGCCCCCTGCAGCATCCGCATCGAAAGTTCCGCAATTCAGTTTTGCCTTGGTCTTTCCGAATGCGTCGATTCCCTCGCCCAGCAGATTCTGAAGTTGCGTGATCGCAGCCGCCGGCGCGTCGGCCGGAAAGTCCACGTACGTCAGCCATTGCAAACGCTCGCCTGGGCTCAACATCTCGTACGCAAACAGCTTCTGGTCTTCCGCCCGCCGCGTCTCCCTATCCATTTTTGTCCGGACGCGCAGTTCCACCGGCACGCGTGCCTCTCCGAACAACGAGGGCGGACCATCTTTCCAGTCCGGCTCAAAGCTCGGCAGAGCTGTCCATCCCCCCGGATTCCTATTTAGTAGAGCTGTGTCCTTCCATTCGGCCCCGATTCGTATCATCGACAATGGCGCGCGAAGCGGCCGCTTGTGGCAGCCCGCCTCCACCGGGCGACCATGCCGGAATCGAATCCGTTCGAACACGGCCCCCAATTCCTTCCGGCTTGGGTCAATGGCGGCCGTGATTGGCTGCGGATCCTTGCCGATCCGCAAGCACCACGTAGTCGCAATCGCCCCTTTGATTGCGTTCCCTGGTAGGTCCTGCGAACTCTCGAACAGGTTATCCGCCGGTTGAACACGGGCCACGCAAATGAGATCCGATGTACTTAGAGCCAGCGGCAGCTTTTGTCCACCTGCGGCTGCACCATGACCCGCCGCCGCTGAATGCCTCAACTCAACCCCGGCCACCCGCCCGAATCCCGCGGTCCGCTGCGAACCCACGCTGGAGATCGCTCGCAACGCGGCTTTCAGCTCGCGCTCGATCTCCACCCGGTCGCCATCCGGCGAGTAAAAACGTATCGATCCCGTGAATTCCGCTTCCGTCCCCGGCTCGTACGGCGACTCGAGCACCGCGAGCATCTGCTCATTCACGGCCCCGCGATCGTCGTCTACGCAGATCCTCGTCCGCCGCGCCGCCGAACGCGCCAGGGGATCCACAAAATCAGTAAAAAATATCTTCGAACGCACGGGATCGAATGCTTCCTCGGGCTTCTCCTTATTACCCGCCTCCCGTCCGAATAGGCCCGTTACTCGGGCAAGTCCGAGTAACTCGGCCTGCTCCCGCAGCTTGCCCCGGATTAGCGACCCAGCCAGATAATACTTGCCGTCCGAAACCCTGCGGGCTGCCGGAATGTCGATTCCGATAGCCTGCGTCACCGAACTCGCCGTAAGAATCGGACCCCTCACCGTCATCACTACCGCGTAGCAATGTTCAGGCATTGGCTTGGCCCTCCTTGAACGGATCGCTCCACTTCGGCTCTGGTAAGTAGTCCCATAGCTCGACCAGATTCAGCCACCCGGCTTTGCATGACTTCCCTAGCGAAGGTTCTTCTTTCGCAGCGAGCTTGAAAACCTCGATGCCATCTTCGAGTCCCGCGCCTGCTTCCTCATTCGCCTTCTTGATTGTTTTCCCGATCAACTTCTTCGCTTCTTCATCCTTCCCGTCCAGAATGAGCCTCACCACTTCGTAAGCCTTCGACTTCGGGATGCACTCGTGCAACAGCTTCGCCTTCGTCAGCATCGGTTCCAGACTATTTGCGTCGATCACCAAATCCCTGTTCGTGAGCCCCGCGGGCCGGACAAGCCTGTCCAAAGTGGCGTCCGGATCCAGGCCCAAATCGTCGAATGACTCGAGCACCTGGTACGCGCACAGACTCTTCGTACGGTCCGCCGCCTTCACCCTCTCGGCAAGCATGTGGGCTAAATGTCGAACGCGCCGGATGGGCGCCTTATGATGACAAAAAACTATCCCCGCGCCGTACGATAACGGGTCCTCTACATTGGCATTTGCTTTCGCGGCGAGGATCTTCGCGAGAGTCCACCATCCGGTCCAGGCCGGGACCACAACCGTGATCTCATCCCCACCCCACAACAAAACCTCCATCCGCCACGCGCTATTCTTAACGTGCTCGAACCCTTGATTGCTGACCTGCTTCCCCGACCACCGCCACGGTGTGCGCGTAAAATCATCCTCTTCCTCGCTCTGCTCGTCCTTTACACGCACCAGCTTTTGCAGGAAGATGTCTTGCTCTCCTTTTAGGCGTGATGACCAGCTACCCAATTGGCCGGCATCGGTGCAAGCGACGGTGCGTTTGCCAAAATGATTGCCATCCAGATGGATCACCGCCATCTTGTGACGCAGCCTCGCCCCGAATCCACGATAGTCGGTCAGTTGATCCAGGTCCGAAACGTATTCGTCCGGCGCATCCTGTGCATGCACGTACCCGGCATAAAAGCGCTCCTTCACATGCCGGTCCGCCAACCCGAGTTGCCGCCGCGAGAACGTGAACGGGCTCACCCATCGCGTCCGTCCCTCCGGCCGTTGCTCCTCTTGGGTTGCCGGCCGCAAACCGTCCACGTCACAGACCCTCGTCACCTTCTCGGGGACTTGCGGATACATCAGCGTCGGCTGCTCCATCTGCTTCCACCGGCACCCTGCGATGACGTCCCGGTGCGCCGCCTCAAATCCTTGCTCCTCTGAAGCCATGTCCCAAACGAAAGTGATGTGCCGGTGTGCTTCCTCCCGGTGAGGCGTTAAATCACCACCCTCATTACCGCCCGGCGCCGTGCACAACGCGACCTCATATTCACCCGCTTTGGCTTTAGCGTCCTCCAAGGACTTCGCCTCGATTTCCCACAAAGCGATCGAAGCCCCTGAATACACCTTCCTGAATCCATCCACGGTCCGTACCGGAGATTCCAACATCTCCAGCCCCATCCCGCGAATTGTCGAAAGATCGTTCGTATCGAGAATAGTGGGCTGGAAATTCACAGCCTCCACCCGGAACAAATAGGTCATTGCCCGACGGCTCCTCTTTGAGATCGCCCTAGACTATATCACCAAAACGATCGCAAAGCGCAACTAATAAAACTGACCGCTGACCACGACCCCTCAAACCAGCCGCCCATCCCCCACCTCCCCGACAACCCGCTCATCCCCCTTCGCCCGCCAACAAGCCAGCGCCATCGCCAGCGCCAAATCGTCATGCGCCCCCTCCCGCCACGCCCCATACTGCTCATTCCCGTCATTTGTAACTCGTACCCGCATCGCCATCAATTCGTCCACAACCGTCTTGACCCGCGGCATCCCCTCGGCGAACATGAGCCGCCGCTGCTCGAATAACACCTGCACAACTCCAATCAAATCCCGCTTCGGCACATTCCACACTCCTCGCTCCGAACGCGCCTTCCCGCCTCCAGTTATCTGCACGGCGACTAACTCACAGTCCATATCTGACTCGCGCAGCAAGTCAACCACCGCCCCGCCCACGCCCGTACCGTCAACGACAACGGTACAGCGCGCCCGCAACTCCGGCGTTCGCACCATATCTCGCACCCGTCCAACAATCGACACATAAGAAGTACCCAGCGCCACCCGTTCCAAATACCGCACCGCAAACTTGGGCGCTAACTTCTCCTCCTGTCTAAGCCACCGTACGTAGTCGAACCGGAAAAGCACCGGCTCCTCCCGCTCCACCACGGCAATCGCCGTGTAATCTTTCCGCTGCCCCAAATCAAGACCCAAATAATAATGTGTCATAAGTACTCTCTAACCTTCCAACTGCCAACTGACAACTGACCACTATCCCCAAAGCGGCTTCACATCCCGCCGCACCGCCTCCATCAACACATCCCGGTCAAACAGCGCGCTCTCGACATCGACAAACTCACACATATACTCTTGCCCGAAAATTGACTCGCCCATCGCCTCTCTTGCCCTCCTGAGAAATTTCTCGGAAATGCGCGGGCAATCCGTCGCCTGCACCTGCACTTTCTTCCACTCCGCGCCGCCCTTCGCCCAGATGTCGTAAAAGAACCCCCGCTTGCCCAGCGGCGTGCTCATCACCCATAAATCACCATCGCTCACCGCCAGCATCGGAGTCACCGCGTGATACTGTTCATCGCTCACCCGTGACGCTTCGTCGATCAACATCAGTGACACCGCCGAGAATCCGCGCACCGTCTTCTCCTCTCCAGGCAGGCCCACAATCCGCGACCCGTTCGGCAGCAGAATGGAAATATCGTTCAACCCGTCCCCCCGCGGACGTATCCCGAGTGCCCGCACAAAGTCTTCGGCCTTCCTGACAAACTCACCGCTCTGTCGCTCCGACGGACTAATCACCAAAGTCAAACTGCCCGCGCTGAAATACGCCCGGTGCACTGCCTTTGCCGCCGTCACCGTACTCTTTCCCCATTGCCGCGTGCAATTCAAAATCAAACGCTGGCCCCCGCTCCACAAAACGTCCCGCTGAATCGGATCCGCCGGAAACCCGATCCGAGTCTCAAAATCCGAATCATCCTCCGCGGCTTTCTGCTCCAACATCCGCCGCATGGTTAAGGCCGGATCATCCATAAGCATGAACTTCTGATGCTTCATTGTCATGAGCCCCTCCTACCCTGAACCTAACATCCAGTTCGACACTCCCAATCCCCGCCCGCCCGCAACCCGCTCATTCTCAAAATCAAATAAAGTTCCGACAACCGTGAATGCCGTTCACGTCCTCCCCAAATAAATCTAGAAGACCCCCATCCACCTCAGACACAACCACTTACACCCCGAGACCACCCGGGCGAACCTCGCATCCTCATACGGGCCAGGCGCTATGTTGAAGTCGAGAAGGAAAAGGAAACCAACAACTGACCACTGACCACCGGCCACTGACCACTAACCACTAACCACTATGAAAACCCCCTCCCAGCGTCGTCTCGCTGCCAACCGAGCCAACGCCTCCAAATCCACCGGCCCCAAATCGGACGCCGGTAAAGCCGCATCGTCCCGTAATGCCGTCAAGCATGGACTCTGCGGATCGAGCTTTATTGTTGCCAATGAAGATATTGAGGAATGTCGCCGGATGCGCGACAGTTATATCTCGAGATTCCTGCCCCGCGATCAGGTCGAACTTGACTTAGTCGACCGCATGGTGCACGCAACCTGGACTCTGCGCCGCTGCTGGACTATCGAGACGGAATTAATGAATCTGCAAATGTTGCGGATGGAGGCGCAGCTCGCCGCCGAATACGACAACTTCCCCGAACGTACTCGTATTGCGGCGGCATTTGACGAACTGGCAAAACAACCCGCGCTTCCGCTGCTCAATCGCTACGGAGCGCGCCTCGCAAACGAATATCAGCGCGCCCTCCGGACGTTGATGGAACTCCGGAAAAACGTGCCCCTAGGACCAGCCGATGATGTCGCTGAGACGAACTGCCAAACGAACCCAACGGCCCCGTCCGGCGCCCCGAAATGCCGCTACACGCAGCCCACCGGCACTGACAACTGTCAACCGGCAACTGACAACTGCCTCACCCGCATTCCCTCTTCACATCCACCAACCACTCCCCAAACCAGCCCTGGAAACGCGCCAGCCGCGCCCCTAACTCAGCACCCGGAGGACTCGCATGTGGACCTGCCTTGATTCCCCTGCAATGGACTGCCGCCTTAATCCCCATTGGAACGGGGAACTCGTCGATCGCTGCGATGAACTGATGGAGCCTCGCGTCGAGACGGCATATCAGCGACTCATCCCCGCCCACGATCGCCCGGTCCAGAGCCGCCATCAACTCCGGTACCGCGCACGCCACCCCCGAAACAGCTCCGTCCGCACCCGCCCGCCTCGCGCCCGCGAACAACGCATCGTTGCCCGCCATCAGTGTCATCGGACGCTCCCCGCGCAATCGCAGCAAACCGTCCATCATGTCGCGATCCCCGCTCGAATCCTTGATCCCCGCAAACAGTCCCGTCGCCATCAGCCGCTCCACCATCGCCAGCGGCATTGCGGCCGTAAACGCAGGAATGTTGTACAGAAACACTTTGATCCACTTGGCAACGTGCTCTGCAAATTCAACGCAGAACGCCTCCACGCTCTCCTCGGGGTACCGGAAATAATAAGGCGGCATCAACAGCACCGCCGCTATCCCCGCGCCTGCGGCTTCTTCGGCCATCATCAACGCTCCATCCAGCGTCGAGTGCGACACGTTCGCCATCACTGGAACGCGGCTCCGCTTGGCCAGCAGCGCCACATACCGGCTGCGCTCCTCGATCGTGAAGTGCACGAATTCGCCCGTCGTGCCGAACAGCGCGATGCCTTGCACGGGTTGCGCTCCCAAAAAATCGACCAGTTCCAACATCGCGCCGAGATCCACTTCCACCTCGCGCGCGCGCCGCGGAGTGATCGCCGCCGCATAAATTCCGCCGATCGCTGCCGGAGCCTGCTGCTTGCGCTTCAACATTCCAGCCCGAGATGGTTATAAAATGATGAACTATCCATCCGAAAGACCCTGCCAGGGAGGCAACGTGAATACTATATCCCGAAGAGGATTGATTCGAAATTCCGGGGCGGCCGCTGCCGCTTCCACTTTCATGATTATCAAGCCCGAGCTCGTGCGCGGCGCAGGTAAGGAACGCCTACGCGCAGGACTCGTCGGCTGCGGCGGCCGCGGCACCCAAGCCGTGGTCGATATGATGCGCGGCACCGAGAACGTCGACATCGTCGCCATGGGCGATATCTTCGAGGATAAACTCGAAGCCTCCATCGCCAATATCCGCAAGCAAAAGGATTTCGACACCTATAAGGACCGCGTCAAAATCGAACCCGACCATCGCTTCGTCGGCTTCGACGCATTCAAGAAGGTGCTGGCCTCCGACATCGATTACGTGATGCTCGCCACACCGCCCGGCTACCGTCCGCAGCACTTCGAAGCCGCCATCGATGCCAAAAAACACGTGTTCTGCGAGAAGCCATTCGGTACCGACCCCGCCGGCGTGCAGCGCTTCATGCGGGCCGCCAAAAAGTCCGAGGAACTCAAGCTCACCGTCATGTCCGGCGCGCAACGGCGCAATGCCAAGGACTACATGGAGACCGTGAAAAAGATCCACGACGGCCAGATCGGGGACGTCGTGGCAACCTATGCCTCCTGGGAAGGGACCCCCGTGTTCCCCATCCCCAGCCTCGCCCAGCGCAAGCCGAACTGGGGCGAGATGGCCTGGCAGCATCGCGAATGGTACAGCTTCGTCTGGATCTGCGGCGATCAGATCGTCGAGCAGCACCTCCACAACATCGATGTCTGCAACTGGGTGATGAATGGCCACCCCGTCGAATGCGTCGCCAGCGGCGGCGTCACTTGGCGCAAGCCCGGCGAGGATCCCGAATTCTACGGCAACATCTACGACCACATCGGCGCTGATTTCATATACGCAAACGGCACGCACATGAGCAGCCGCTGCCGCCAGTATCCGCGCGGCTCCGCCCAGAATGTGAGTGAGTTGATCGTCGGCACCAAGGGCCGCAGCAACGCTCACGACCTCGGTACCGGCACGGGCCAGGACGTGCGCTCCGCCTTTCAGGACCAGCGCGAGAATCCTTACGTGCGCGAGCACGCCGCAATGATCGCCAGCATTCGCGGCGACGGACCCTATGTGAATCACGGCATGACCGTTGCCGAAACCACCATGACCTGCATCATGGGTCGCGAAGCCGCCTACTCCGGCCAGAAACTCACTTGGGACATGATGATGAATTCCAAGCTCGATCTGCAGCCCAAGGAATTCGATTACGACAAGAAGATGGATATTCCGCCGCTCCCCGTCCCCGGCGTTTACAAGTTCATCTGAGGCACAGCTCGAGCGCCGACTCCAACTCTTCCTTCGACAGCGCCGTGCTGATGAACAACTCCTGACGGGCGCCCGCGCTCAACGCGATCGCCTTCCAGCCGTTGGCCGTTGGCACGGTGACGTGTATCTTGATCGAGCCGCGTGCGTCGCGCACCGGCCGTATCACGCCGGGTATCACGGAGCGAATCGCGGGATTGGCTTTGAGCAGTTCTTCAAGCCGGTCGCGTACGCCGTCGATGATGCTGTGCTCGATTTTCAGCTTGCCCTGGGCCTTGCGTAAGCGCATTCAGTTCTTCCAGCCCTGATCGCCGCGCAGGGGAACGAACCGGCACAGCGTCGGCACGCGCTTCTCGATTGCGCCGCCCCGCTTGGTGATCACCTGCAGGTCCTGATCGCCGAACGAACCCACCGGGATCACCAGCCGCCCCGGATCGCTGAGCTGTTCGAGAAGCGGCGAGGGCACCTCCGGGGCGCCCGCGGCAACGGTGATCGCATCGTAGGGAGCCGCCGCCGGAAAGCCGAGGGAGCCATCGCCGGTGATCACCTCGACGCGGTCCGCGAGCCCCGCTTCAACGAGGTTGCGCCGCGCGAGTTCGGCCAGCTCGGGTATGATCTCGACCGAGTACACCCGGCCGGCAAGCAGCGACAAGACGGCGGCGTGATAGCCCGAGCCCGTGCCCACCTCGAGCACCCGCTCATCGCCTCGGAGTTCGAGCGCCTCGCACATCAGCGCAGTCATGTAGGGTTGCGAGATGGTCTGGTCGAAGCCGATCTGGATGGGAGCATCGTCGTAGGCCTGGACCCGGTATTGCGGGTCCACGAACATTTCCCTCGGGATATGTTTCATGGCTTCGAGCACGCGCTCGTCGCGTATGCCGCGCCTGCGGAGTTGAAACTCCACCATCGATAGCCGCTGTTCGTCGAGTCCGGTCATGTTACTTGAAGCGCTTTCTGTACTGGAAGTCGATGCCGAAGACGCCGTTCTCTTCGCGCACCGCGATCGCCGACCACTGGCGGTTGATGTCCCACTGTATGCGCACGATCTGCTCCTGTGTGCGCGTCAGGTTGGTGATGTAGGTGAGCGTGATGTCGCGCGACACCTGTTGCTCGAGAGTGAGACGGGCCTGCGGAATGTTCTCGACCCCGGTGAGCGACGGGTCGATCTTCAGCCTGCTGACGCCGAAGAAACGCTGGAGCCGGCTCGATACCGGCGCCGCAACCGCTTGGCCGAGCGTGCTCGCGCCGGTCTCGAGCAGATTGCTGCGAGTCTGTGTGTTGGCAAAGGCGGCGGTGGTCGGATCGCGCCCCACCGCGAGCAGCGCCACGATGTCGTTGGTCTGCAGCGGCGGGTCGGAACGGTAGGTCAGGTTCAGCTTGTTCAGCGTACCGGAGAAGCTGATGTTGACGGTGATGCCGCGGGCCTTGGTTTCGAGATCGATGTCGAACACCGGCTCGATCTTCGACGGATTGATGAAGCGGATGTCGCCGCGGTTGATGCTGTACTTGTTGCCGAAGAACTGTATCTCGCCCTGGCTGACCGATATGTCGCCGGTCAACAGCGGGCGAGCGGCGTTGCCCCGCAACCGCAACTCGGCCTCGGCTTCGAGGTCGCGCGTGAGTGAGGTCTGAACTTCGAGACTGGGCCCGCTCTCTATGCGGACGTCGAAGTTGAGCCCGCGCAGGTATTCGTTGGGAGCCGAAGGCGCGGGAAGAGGACGTGCGCTTTGCGCGAGCAGACTGCCCAGGTCGGCGCGCGGTTCAAACGCCGCGCGCATGATGGTGATCGTGCCCGAAACAAGACCGTTCTCGGATGTTCCGGTGAGATTCAGCGCCGCATTCAGCGTTACGCTCGCCCCATCCGGGTGGCGGAACCGGACCTGGTCCGCGGTGCTCTGGACGCGGTAAACCAGTACGCCGCTGCCGAAGCCGATGAAGCCGCCGAAGCCGATCCGGCCGCCGCCCACCTCGGCCGTAAGCTTCTCGATGTTGGCACGGTTGCGGTCGAAGGTCACCACGCCATTGGCATTGTCCACGCCTTGCGGGATGTCGGCGAGATAGAGCGATGCGCCTTTGAGTTCGAGGCGTCCGTTCACCTGCGGGTCGCTCAGCGCGCCTCGTACGGTGGTGTCAAGCACGGCATTGCCTCGCGCCGTGATGTCGGAGTTGAATAGCCGTAGGATCGCAAGGTTGACGTTGCCCTTCAACGCAGCGTTCCAAGGCGACTGCGCGTTGAACGTCACCCGCCCGCTCGCTTCAATGCTGGTATTCTCGGCGGCGAACTTGGCCGACTGAATCGTGACCGTCTTCAAGGTCGCGAGCAGTTGTACGGGTTCGGTGTTGCGCAGCACCAGGTCAGAACTGCGCTGCGCCGGGTTGGCCCGCATCTCAATGCGCGGCAGAGTCACCGCGGCCTGTAGAGCATCGGGCTTCTTCAGCGGCCCGGCGATGACGGCATGGCCTTCGAGTTGGCCGGCAAAGGGAAGCTCCCTTTCGACGGGACCTTGTGCCAGCATCTGCTGTAGAGCGGCGAAGGTGAGTGGCGTGAACTGTACTTCAGCGCGGCCCGGGTAGTCGCCTTCGAGGCGCCACTGTCCCGAGGCCCCGATCGCGCTGCCGCGAATGGCGCCGCTCACTTGAGCGTCCAGCACGTCGCCCCTGGTTCGCGCGGTGGCGGAGATGTTGCCTATCGGTTTCGTGCCGCGCGTCATGCCGGCAAGCGTGAGTTGACTGTCGAGTGAGTCAAGATCGAAGTTCGCGTTCTTCAGGTGCGCCGTGCCCGATGCTTTCAGCGTCACCATGGCCGACAGCCCGGTCTTGTACTCGCGCACGTGCTGAAAGCGGTCGAGCGTGAACCCGCCGCCTTGCAGATCGAAGCGCGCGGAGCCCGTGTTCCAGTCAGCGCCAGTGCGTTGATAGGAGCCGCTGAAGCGCACCCGTCCGCTTCCGATTCGAAGGTCGCCATCGGTGACCTGGACCGAGGTCTTCGAAGCCTCGGCCTTGGCGTGCAGAGGGCCGAATGTCTCGCCATATGCGGTGGGCTTGTCGACGGTCACGTCGACGGAGACGGCGGGTGAAGCCCAGCTTCCGCTCACAATCGCGGTGGCCGATGCGATGCCGCTGACGGATTTGGCAAGCAGCTTATGAACGTCGCCGCCTTTGAGATGCAAAGTGCCCGATAGAGCGCTGGAGTCGACGGCCTTCCAGTCGCGCAATTGGATACGCCCCGAGCCAGTAACGCGCATGCCGTCCTGAAGCAGCTCCAGGTTGCGTGCGGTGAGCTCGCTCGCTGACAGCGTGACGTCCGAGGCGGCACTGTCGAATGTCTCGCCTTGCGCTTCGAAGCGGCCGAGCGTCACGTGTCCCGCGATGAGCGGACTCGATAGTGGGCCGGTGACGGTGACGTTAGCTGAGGCTGGCCCGCTGAGAGTGAGAGGCAAGGTATCGATCATCGCAAGGCCCGGACGAAGGTCCTTGAGATTGCGGGTTTCGAGAGATACACGGAGAGATTGACCGAGTGTTCCCGTAACACTGGCCCGCGATGAACCGGCCGAGATCTGTGAGTTGCCGAAGCGAAGCGAGCCGGCGCGCTGATCATATATAAGGTCAGCGTTGCCCTGTATCGGAATGCCGCCGGGCGCCGGGACGAGGTTCATGCTGGTCTGGATGGTGAAGTCTTGTGGGCGACCGGAAACGATGCGTCCGTCGATGTGCACCGGCCCGGAGGCGACACCGCTCCAGGCCAACGCAGGCTCGGAGGTGACGCGGGTCAAGTCCGCTAAGCCGACGTTGCGGGCGACTCCTTCGACGCGTAGTCGTTTGAACTTATCGAGAAGCTCGGCACGGCCTTCGAAGCTCCCGCCCAGCGCCGTCGCGTACAACTGCGGTAGGGCAACGCCATCCGGTCCGAGTTCGAAACGGCCGCGCGCTCCGATGCCCGACACATGGACACGCGAGTCCTTGTACGCAAGTCCGGTAGCCGTGAACTGACCGTTGGCAGCGTATTGGAATTTATGTTCCCAGTTCAGGACTGCGTTGCCGTGCACCTTGGCATCACCCTGGGATTGAATGGGCAAACGAACGACGTTGGCTAACTCGGCAACCGAAACGTTCGCGTCGAAACTCAGATCCTGTAATGAACCAGCGGCATGCAGGACGCTCCGCCCGCTCTTGAAAGATGCCTTAGCTATCCGCAACTGATCACGGTCAAGTACAAGATCAGTATCGAAGTCGAAGGCGACAGGGTGAATGTAGCGCCCGGACCAGTGCAGTTGCCGCGAAGAGAGGTGTCCGACATACCGCGGGCCTTTTGCATCATAGTCGAACGCGGCCATGAGATCTTCGCCGCGGATATCGAACGGGATCTGT
Source organism: Bryobacterales bacterium (assembly GCA_038322705.1). GTDB lineage: Bacteria > Acidobacteriota > Terriglobia > Bryobacterales > Bryobacteraceae > TMP-7. Next base: position 21,400 of record JBBQGC010000028.1, read on the forward strand.
TCGTCACGGATGTTCGCCAGTCCGTGCCGCAGTTCGAAACGACGGGCCGCGATCTTGAGCAGTTTTTCGGCGACCGGCGTCCCTGAACGGTGAACAGGCGATGGCAAGTTGGTCGTACCATCCGGATAGACGATGATATTGACTTGCGGGTGGTCGACGATTAATGAAGCGATGTTTACATCCTTATTAAAGGCGGAGATGATCTTGAGTCCAACCTCAATACTAGCCGCGCGTACGAACACGGGCTCGCCGGGCTTCTCCTTCCCATGCAAGGTGAACGGTGATACGCGGGCCTGCATCTTACGCCAGTCAAATTCGACTTGACCAACTTCGGCGCGGCCGCCAGTCGCCTTCTCGACTTCAGTGATGACCCGGTTGCGTATCTGAGTGTGGATCCAGCCGCTGCGATACAGGAACGCGACGCTAAGGACTGAGCCGATAACCAGCAGAGCGACGACGGCCGCCGGTATCCACAGCCATCGTGTGGTGCGGCTCACCTCTTGTATCCCTCGCGATAAAGGATCGTGTTCTGCGTGCGCACCTCGCCCAACCAGCGGTCGAGCGCAGAGTCAGTGAGACGCTGGCGGACAATCTTCTCGACTTCCGTTCTGATCTGCTGCAGCGTGGGTGGTTCGGTTCCGTGCTGTTCACGCCACGCGGCCGCTTGACGCCGGTACTCCTGCCGGATCTCGGCGTTGGTGACTTGAACCGACGGCTGAAACCGATACTCGATAAAGCGTAGCATCGTCAATTGCCAGGTGAGAGCCTCGCGGACTTCCGCCTCAGTGATGCCGTATGCACCCAAAGCTCTGACATACGCGCTGCGATCGCGAAACCGGTCAAGAACTTGCTTGGCGAGCGGATCGACGTCAGCCACAGCGGGCGGAGCAAAACGCGTGAACTCAACTTCGCGGCGCACCAACGCCTGATCAATGAGACGGTCGAGAACCTTGCGCCTATTCTCAGCACTGAAATCAGGTTCAACTCCATCCAGAAACGCGGTTACACGGACGGCGCCGGCAACTTGAGTTTCGGTGACCACTTCAAATCCGACGGTCGCGGCGATGCGATCAACAATTTCGGCGTGCAATGACGCGCTCAGCAATAATGCAAGGGTATAGCACGAGCGCATCAGAACGCCTGCCCCAATGAGAAGTGAAATTGGAACACACTGATGCGCTGTTGTACCCCGAGACAAGGCGCCGGGCTACTTGGAGCGGAACAGGTGAGCAATGTTTGGCGGTCGCCCTGAAATCCAAAGAACCGGGGCGAATTGGGGCTCAGTGCAAAGTCGGCACGGATGGGACCCACCGGAGTACGGTAGCGGATACCAAATCCAACCGCCTGGACCATATAGTTAAAGTCATTCAAATCCCGCTGGCGAAAGCGGAAACTGATGTCGGTGACACTCGAATACAAGTTGCCCGCATCGTGAAAAAAGACGCCGCCCACATTGTCGCCCAGCAAGGGAAAGCGAAGTTCCAGCGAATTCATCAACACGGCTTTGCCGCCGAGGGGGAACCCGGTAATGGGATCGCGCGGTCCGGCCTGGTTGTCCGGGAAGCCGCGGTGAGAGGACGCGCCGCCAGAGAAAAAGCGCTCCGGCAGGGGGATGTCGGGCAATCCTCCAAGCCGGTCGATCAGCCCGAAATTGACGCTGCGAGCGAATGTCCAATCGCGGTTCAGCCGGTGATAAGTGGAGTTCTTGAAGATAACTCGCGCGAACGATGTTTGAGAACCGAGTCCGCCGCCAGCGTATCCCGCGTCGATCGTTTGATAGTAACCTTTGCGGGCATCCGTCGGGTCATCGCGCCGATCTTGAATGAGCGTCGTGGATATCTGACCAACACGCACCGACTGCGACAGGATAGGAATCAACTGTTGGTTAATTTTGACGGAGTTGGGATCGACGATGACATCGCGGTATGTGAACCGGTATTGCAAAGTGCTGGCGCGCGAGAGACGTTCACCCAATTGCACGGAGCCTTCGAGGCGCCGCGCAGCGAACGTGCGGACGTCGCGCGAGTCGTCGTACAAACTAGTGAAGGTGAGGTTCAACTTATCGCTTCCTCGAAATTGAGGGGCGAAGTACGAGACAAGGGCCCGCTGTTGCAAGGTAGAAACACGGGTTTGCATACTCAATGTGTGGCCGAGCCCAAACATATTCAGGCGGCTGGCACCAAAAGACACGCGTGGTGAAAAGCCAGCGCTGCCAGCAGGAGCATCAAAGGTAGTTACGCCGCCGCCAATCCGCGCCACCTCTGCACCGAAGCCGACGTTTACCGAATACCGCCGCGCTTCCTCCAATTGATAGAGGACGTATTTGCTCTCTTCCTGGCCTTCGGGATTCTGAACCGCGGTTTGGACCTTGGCGAAGATGCCTAAATCGTAAAGCCTGCGCTGTGCGTCGGAAATGCGGACTTGAGAAACGGGATCACCTTCGTGGAAATCGATGCGGTCGTTGACTAACTCAGGGTTGGTTGTGTGGAGCCCATTGACGACAACCCGACGGACGAAGCGGCGATCGCCCGGATGGAGAGAGTAGCGCAATTTGACCTGGTGTTCGCCTGTAGCGGGCGACTGGTTCCAATCGAAGGTCGCGTTGGGATATCCATTGTTATAGAAATACGCGAGCACATTATCCCGGTCGGCGGCAACGTTGAATTCACTGAACGGCTGACCGGGGGTGGAATGAATCACCGCGAGCAACTGTTCGCGATCCGAGCCGGCGACTCCGTCAATTTGCAGCTCGGACACGGTCCATTGCTGCCCTTCCTCCACTTGCAGACTGACGGCGAGCGCACCGGACTGGCCGCGGTAGTCGTCCAGGAGGCGCGAGGCAACACGGACATCGCGGAATCCGTTTGCGCGGTACAGATCCTGGATGGAATCTACATCGCGATCCAGAAAGCGCTGGCTATAGCGCCCGTGCCGGAACCGTAGAAAGCTCGCGGGCAGGATGTACATCCGCTCGCGGATGGAATTCCGGTCGAAATAACGGTTCCCAGCGATCTCGATGCTCACCAGTTTGTGACGCTGCCCGCGATCGATTGTGTACTCGATCATTTGCCGGCCTTTCTGGACTGGCTCAAAGTCGAAATCCACTTCCGCCTCGAAGTAACCTTGCGACTGAAAGTACTCGACAAGATTGCGCTGACCTTCCGATAACAAGCTACGGTCTATAGAACGCTCCTGATAGATCGGGAGTAACTGCCGCAATTTGCCTTTCGACATCCTTTGACCTGCAATATTAACCTCGATCAGCGGACCGGGGTCGATGGTCAATGTAGGCGTAACAGTGTTGGTGTCCTGGTCGTAATCGAGGCTCGACAACGTGACACGTGCAAGCAGGCGGTCGTGGGACTGGTAATAGGCGAGCACATGTTCGATGCCCGTCCGCAGGCGATTCTCAGTGAGCGGACGCCATCCGAACAAGCCAAAGGGCCGCCGCCATCTTGTAGAACGTACGATTCGGGCAGAAGGCCTTCCGGGATCACCCTGCACAACAACCCCGCCGAATTTTGCGCGAGCACCGGGAACTACTCGAAAGTCGATGTCGATTTGTTCCAGCTCGGCGTCGCGCAGTACAGTGGGCACTACGGTAGCGGCGTAGAGTCCATTCGCACGCAAGCGTACCTGAATGTTTTCGAGCGCTTGCTGCATGTCGTTGTCAGCAAACTCAGCGCCAAGTTGTAGCTTGGATGCCGTGACGAGCTGGCCGGGGTTCGGCGGATCGGGCGAGCCCTCGGAAGCAACGCGCCCGACGAAATATGTGCGGGTGGTAATGAACCGGACCGCAACACCATCGTCCGACGTGGTCGCATCGACTGCGATGTCGGAATAGCGGCCCGTGGAATACAGTTTCTGGACGGCGGCCCGAATCGCCGCGGCGCTGTACGAATCGCCTGCGTGGACGGGGATCAAGCGTTCGATCTCATCACGAGGAAGCGGTTGACCGGCGGGATCAAAGTCGACCATCGCGATGCGCTTACCCTCCAGGGAATCGCCCGCGGCTGCGAGAACCACGCCTGTCCGCATCAGAAAAGCAACCAAAAGCATCAATACACAGATGCCTGGGGAAAGGCGCACTTTTCAAATCATAGCGCAACGGTTGCTACCATCTGGATGAATGCAGCAGCAGGACGGCCGCTACTCGCGACAGGAGCGTCTGGCGGGAGTGGGCGAGGAGGGTCAAAAACGGATCTCCGCATCGCGCATGACGGTCGTGGGTTGCGGGGCACTGGGCACCGCTCAGGCCGAACTGCTTGTTCGGGCGGGCGTGGGCCATCTGCGGATTGTCGACCGGGATTTCGTTGAACTGAGTAATCTGCAGCGTCAGTTGTTGTTCGACGAATCGGACGCGAGGGACGCTCTACCCAAGGCAATTGCCGCGCGGAAGCGGTTGCTGGCGATCAATTCGAGCGTTGGAGTGGAAGCCGTGGTGGCTGACTTGACCCCTGAGAATGCAAATGACCTATTGGACAACTCCGATATCATTCTCGACGGGACGGATAATTTCGAGACACGTTACCTGATCAATGACTACGCTGTCAGCCAGGGACGGCCCTGGATTTACGGCGCGGCCGTGGGCACTTATGGAATCAAGATGGCGATGATGCCGGGAGACACTGCGTGCTTTCGATGCGTATACCCGGAGCCGCCGGGCGGTGTGCAACCCACGTGCGAAACCGCCGGTGTATTTGGACCGGTTACAGCTTCGATTGCTGCGCTGCAATCTTCCGAGGCTTTGAAGTTCGCGGCGGAGGGCTCGATATCGGGCGCTATTGTCACGCTGGACTTATGGGATCTTCGGATACGGCAGGTTGGCGCGCCGGCGCGGGATCCAGATTGCCCGTGCTGTGTTCATCGACAGTTCGAATACCTGGACGGCCGCCATCAGGCGCCGATTAGCCTGTGCGGGCGCAATGCCGTGCAGATCCACGAGCGAAGGCGGCCGGTCGATCTTCCGGCACTTGCGCGCCAGTTAGAAAGTGCGGGACAGGTACGATTCAATGAGTTTGCCCTGCGTGCCTCCATTGACTCGTTCGAACTCACGATATTTCCCGATGGACGAGCGATCATAAAGGGCACCACAGATACGGGCGTGGCCCGCAGTTTGTATTCGCGATATATAGGAAGTTAGGTGCTGGTTAGCGTCGTCACGCCCTCATACAATATGGGCCGTTTCCTTGAGCAGACGATTCAGAGCGTGCTGTCTCAGGATCACATCTCGCTCGAATACATTGTTATGGATGGCGGATCGGACGACGGCACGGTTGCCATCCTGGAGCGTTACGCGGGACGGCTGCGGTATGAATCGCAACCAGATGGAGGAGCTCCCGACGCCATCAACCGGGGGTTCGAAAGTGCTACGGGCGATATATTCGGATATCTGAATGCCGATGACGTGTATCTTCCGGGTACGGTCGCCGCCGTAGTTCGGGCCTTTGAAGATAACCCGGATGCCTACGTCGTCTATGGTGACGCGCGGTGGATCGATGAGCAGGGCGCTCCACTCGGCCGGTACCCGACCTGCGACTTCGATGTTGAGGATTTAGCCTCCGAGTGTTTTATTTGCCAACCGGCGGCATTCGTGAGGCGCACTGCTTTTGAGTCAGTGGGAGGAATGGATCCCGCGCGGCAGTACACGTTCGATTACGACCTATGGCTGCGGCTCGCGCGGCGTCACCGGTTTTACCATCTTCCGCGGGAATTAGCGCAGTCGCGGATGCACCGCGATAACAAGACCCTCGGTGCGCGGCGGCGTGTGCTGCGCGAGACGATCGATACTGTTCGGGCAAACACAGGTTATGCGCCGTTCGGCCATGTCTACGCGTATGCGTGTTATTTGATTGATGGGCGAGATCAGTTTTACGAGCCGCTGCAGCCGTCATGGTGGAAATATGCGCTGACATTGCCGTTGGGGCTGCGGTTTAATGGGCTGACGCCGGGCCGGTTTCTTCGCGGATATGCCGGTTTCTGACCAGCGGGCGTGATAAGCGGCGATCACCAGATTAAAAGCGATTACAATCATGTGTTGCAGTTGACTCGAAGGCCGCGCGAGCACCGGCGGAGTGTGTTGTTGAATGCGATCGCACCAGATCTGTTTGTATGTCTCAAGACCGTAGAAAATATAGCCTGGGGCAAAGCGCATTCCGGTGTGGCGGATCATAAGCCGGCGAATCTCGGCGATGCGTGGCGCGCCGCCCGCGAATGACTTCGCCTCAGGATATTCGCGAAGGCACCCCATGTACTCGGGTATGTAACCGATTGGGAATCGTTTACCGAGGCGGATGAGTATGTCCCAATCCATGGTGTAATGCAGGTCTTCGTCGAGATAGCCGACGCGATCGAATACCGTCTTGCGGAAGAAGACCGTCTGCTGCAGGATGTAGTCGGAGACAAATATGAGCCTCCGTAAATCAAACGGCTGCGTGTGGGGAAACGGGCGCGTAATGGAGCCGTCGCGTGCAATCAGGTAGCCTTCTCCATACACGGCACCGAGGGCGGGTTCGGCCGCGAGCCTGGCGGATGCCCGACTGACTGCGCCCGGCATGAACAAGTCATCGGAATTGAGCCACGCGACCAACTCTCCGCGAGCCATGCGGAAGCCTTTATTCACCGCGTGGGACTGGCCGCGATCGGGTTCGGAGATGAACGTGAGCCGGCTGGAATAGTCTTTTACCACCGAGTGAGTCTCATCGGTGGACCCGCCATCGACAATGATGTACTCCAAAGGCTTGTAGTCCTGTGAAAGTACGCTTTCAATCGTCGCGCGGATGAATGCGCCTTGATTATATGACGGAGTTACTATGGTAACTATAGGATGATCGCTCAAAATTGATTATCAACGAGCGGGGGGCGATGGGGCAAGCGGAATCGCATCAAGGCGCCTCAACGGTGAGAGCACGAGCCAGAGCGTGGACAGGATAACTCCCGAGGATGCGATGAACAAGGCGCCACGGACGCCGATAGCTTGGGCGATCGCGCCGCCAGCGATGGAGCCAAGCGGGACGGCTCCGCGAAACAGCAACAGCATGGCTGAATTGACACGCCCGAGCAGGCGCGGCGCGACGATGGATTGGCGCAGGGTTACTTCGTTGATGTTATAGAGCGGCCAGGCAAAGTCACCTAATTGAGATAAGGCGAGAATGGCGATGCACAGCGCAACCGGTCCGTGAGCGAGCGGGATCGCGAGGCTGGCGATTCCATTCATCGCGGCTGCGCCGATCATCGTACGGCCGAGGCCGAACCGGCGCACAACCCGTCCGGCAAGCAACGCGCCGGCCAGACTGCTTACGCCGCCAACAGCCACGATAAAACCCAGAATCAGTGGACCGATTCCGAGCTCCCTCATGACGAAGATGATGTAGAGCCCGCCAAAGAATCCGAAGAAGAATGCGGCTGAGCCGGCGCGGGCGGCCATGGCGCGAAGAATTCGATTTTGCCAGCACAGGCGCAGACCTTCGGCGATTTCGTGTCCAATATGCGCTTCGCTCTGTGGAGTGGGAGGTGGTTCCGCTCGCCGGATGAATGTCAACGACACGGCTGAGACCAGAAACGAGATTGCATCCACGAGAATGGCGATGGGCGCAGTCAGCCACTGCACCAGGACGCCAGTCATTCCCGGCCCGGCGATCTCAGCCAGCGACTCAGTGACTGCGAGTTTGCTGTTGGCATCCGCGAGTTGTTCGGGATGCACCAGCGAGGGCGTGTAGGCCTGATATGCGACATCGAAGAACACAGTGAGAATGCCGGTGAGTGCGGCCACGCAGTACAGGTGCGTGATGGTGAGAGTGTGAGACATGGCGGCGATGGGCACGACGGCCAGCACCGCCATGCGCCCGAGATCGCTCGCGATGAGAATCGGGCGGCGGCGCAAACGATCGGCCCAAACTCCGGCGAGTAGACCGAAGATGAGCATCGTGGCCGCGCCCGCACCGCTCAGCAGGCCCATCTGAAGCGGTGTCGCGCCGAGTACGATCACCGCTGTCATCGGCAACCCTTCGCGGGTCACTCGCGACCCGATTTGAGAAATGGTCTGTCCGGTCCACAGCTTCATGAAGTCGGGATGACCCCAGAGACGCGGGAGCGGTGGAGGCTTTGCGGTGGACACGTTCAATGGTCGTGGTCAGGTGAATTAGGAGATCAGGCCATCGACATGATACCGCCTGGAACGATTTGCTCGCCGGAAGGCTATGATCGAGACATGGCAATCGTCAACATGACACAAGCCGAACTGGTTAAGAACATCGCCGAGGTGATGAGACAGGTGCGGCAGGGCAGCGAGATTGTGATCGAGCAGGGAAACCGCCGAGTAGCCGTCATAAAACCTTCGAAGCCGCCGGGGCGGATGATCTCGGAAGTGGTCGCCGATCTGAAAGCGCGGGGATCGACGGCGGTGATGGATGACGATTTCGCTCGCGACATCGAGGATTGAATCAGGGTGCACCGGCAGCCATGGAATCCACCCTCCTGGGACTCCTGACCCGCGCTCATCGGGCGTGGTAGAGATCCTGTCTTGTCACAGCCGCACCTGATACGCGTCACCACGACTGTTATGGCCGGGTTACTTCTTCAAGTTAATCGTTCCCCTACATTTGGGCGCGCCGCACGCACAAGGGACTAACTCGACATCGGGCGAAAAATGATAGTCGATGGTCAATTCTTCTCCCTTCCTGATCGCGCGGAGGGAGAAGTACAAGATATGTCCCTTGGTGATGCGAGACACGAGATTGGGCTCGCAGCAGTGGTTGATATATTCCGCGCCGCTGCCGCCAACCGATCCGTCGATGGTCCAATAATTATCCAATGTGAACAGATAATTGAACTCGCGCTCATTGGAGCGGCGCTTGGTCTCGACGCGGCTGATGCGCTCGCCGATATACTCCAATACCTTGCGCTTCGCGGGTATGTCCTCAGCCGCGTAAATACCCCAGCGATGAATCGCAGAGCGTCCCATGCGCAACTTGAAAGGAGAATACCTGGTGTCGATCGTCGGTGTTTCAGGCATGCAGTCGAGACGGCTCTAAAAGTCGTCTTCTGTTTTGGTCTTCTTCTTGCGCCGCATGATAATAACGGCGACGATCACCACCAGCAGTATGCCAGCTACAATTCGAACCAGGTCTTGTGTGTCCACGTCAGGTCCTCTTCAGGGATGGGGAATTCACAACTAAGCGGTCATCTTCTGCTTCATGACATCGATTAACTCTTGTACGGCCGAGGCGCTCTTATTCAATTGCGCTGTTTCGCCGGCGGTCAATTTCAACTCGTAAATCTTCTCGATGCCGGCGGAGCCCAGTTTAACGGGCACACCGACGAATAAGCCGTTGATGCCATATTCGCCCTCGAGATAAGCGGCGCACGGAAGAACCTTCTTCTTGTCTTTGAGAATGGATTCTACCATTTCGACCGCCGCTGCGGAGGGAGCATAATAAGCGCTGCCCGTTTTGAGATACTTGACGATCTCAGCGCCGCCATCGCGAGTGCGCTGTACCAGGCGTTCGAGCGTTGCGGGCTCAAGTAACTCGGTCAACGGAATTCCGGAAACGTTGGACAGGCGCGTGATGGGCACCATGGTGTCGCCGTGTCCGCCCAGCACCACGGCCGTCACGTTTTCAACGGAAACCTGCAATTCCTGAGCAATAAAAGCACGGAAACGCGCGGTATCGAGCACGCCCGCCATACCAATAACACGCTGCTTGGGGAACCTGGAAACCTGGTGCGCGGTCCAGCACATCGCATCCAGCGGATTGGTGACCAGGATCAGGATTGCGTTCGGGGACTGCTTGACGGCCTGCTCCGTGGCGGTCTTGACGACTTCATAGTTCGCCAGCAGAAGATCGTCGCGGCTCATGCCCGGCTTGCGCGGGAATCCGGCCGTGATCACGACGATGTCGGAGTTGGCGGTGGGCGCGTAGTCGTTTGCGCCGGTGACCATGACGTCGTAACCCTCGATCGGTCCGGATTCCAGGATGTCGAGGCCTTTACCCTGCGGAATACCTTCCACAACGTCAACGAGAACAACATCGGCCAATTCTTTATGGGCGAGGTTGACGGCGCAGTTCGCACCGACATTGCCCGCGCCCACGACGGTCACTTTTTTACGCATAGAAGTGACAGTATATCGAGAACCGCCGCGTGCGTGTCACCGGTTTGCCCCGCGCCGCTCGAGCGCTTCACCAGCCCACGTCATGAGCCGGTCGCGCTCGAGTATTTCGATGGCGATCTCGAGCGCATAGATCGGCAGAGGGGCGTTCAGTAAGGCTCGCGCCCGGCCCAGATTGGCGACATCTTTTTCGGTGGTGACCAGGGCTTGCGCGCCACGATGCAGGGCGCGCCGGGTGAGTCGCTGCAGTTCGCGCATGCGGTAACGGTGGTGGTCGGCGAAGGCCCAGTGGAAGCGCACATCCACGCCGAGCGTGTCGAGCGTACGCCAGAAGGCGCGGGGGTTGGCCAATCCGCAGAACGCGCCCGCGGACTTGAAAGGCGCGGCGTCGAAAGTGCGTCCCGTGCGCGCATCGATCCAGTGCCGGGCCTTAACGCAGGAACGGAATACCGGGGCGGCGGGGTTCCATATGCGCAGCTCGCGCTCGATGGGTGCCGTGTTGAACCCGTGCTCGACGCGCGTGATGACGAATGCGGAAGCGCGGCCGAGCGCCTGGAGCGGTTCGCGCAAGCGGCCGGCTGGAAACACGGAGCCTTGACCGAAGGGGTCGAGAGCGTCGATCAAGACGATATCGAGATCGCGCGCCAGACGCCAGTGTTGAAACCCGTCGTCGAGCAGAAATATATCCGCGTGCGTGAGACGCGAGAGGCTGCGCGCACAACTGTATCGATCGGCGCCGATGCCGACGTGCGCCGCCGCCTGGCGAATGTAGCTTTGCGGCTCATCCCCTGTTAGATCGGCGTTGGCGGAAGCGCCCGCGGGCACGATCACGCACGGCTCAATCGAGCGCCTGCGGTATCCACGTGTGAGGATCGCCGGCTTGAGGCCCTGGTCGCGGAACTGTTGAGCGAGCCAGCCGGTGAAGGGAGTTTTGCCGGTGCCTCCCATCGTGATTCCGCCGATGGCGATCACTGGCTGGTCGAGACGGCGCTGGGACGCAGTGTCGCGCTCACGCCGGCGACGGGAGCCGATGGACCACAGCGCGGCAAGGAATCGCATGGGCGCTGAAGACGGCTGGCGGGGGATAGCTTGAAAGTAGAGGTCAAGCAGTTTGCCGCAGATGCGTTCGGTGGCGCCGCGATCGGATTCGGCGATCACGCGGGCGCGGTTGCCGGTGGCGTTTCGCTCGACATCATCGGACAGCAGCGCATGAATGGCGGGTGCGAGATCGGCGGGCTGCGGGATGCGCACCAGTGCGTGACCGGCAGTGAACTGGTCCGCTATGGACGCGAAGTTTTCCATGTGCGGACCGGCGATGATCGCGTTGCCGGCAAAGGCGGGCTCCAGAATATTGTGGCCGCCGCGCCGCGCCAGAGTGCCGCCCATGAATACAACGTCCCCGATGGGGAACACACTGCTGAGTTCGCCCATCGAATCGAGTAAAAGAACGCTGGGAAGGGCGGGTGGGCGCGAGGGCAATTGCGAGCGGCGCGCCCAGTTGACGCCGGCTTGGTCGAGCTTGCGCGCGGCGATCTCGAACCTTTCAGGACGGCGGGGAACGAGGATCAGAAGCAGGCCCGGATGCGTGGGCGCGAGCTTGCGAAACGCTTCGATGACGATGTCGTCCTCGTCGACGTCGGCGGTATCGCGAGGGGGCATGGTGCTGGCTGCGATGCAGATTTCGCCAGGCACGAGTTTCCGGACGAAGTTGGCGATGGCTTCCGGAACGGCTGCGGATTGGGGCGGGATGTCGTATTTGAGATTGCCTGCGACGTGTACGCGGTCGGCAGGCGCACCGAGTTGCAGGTAGCGGAGACGGTCCTGCTCGCTCTGCGCGAATATGGCGTCGGGCTCGCTCAGGACGGGTTCGAACGCCCACGCCCAGTGCCGGTAGCTGGGGAACGCGCGGTCCGAGATCCGGCCGTTGACAATGGCGAGCGCCGCGCCGTGCCGTTTGGCTTCGCGGTACAGGTTCGGCCAGATCTCGGTTTCCATCACGATGACAAGGCTCGGACGTAGCTTGCGTAAAACGCGACGCACGCAACTGACATAGTCGAGCGGAGCGTAGAAGATCGCAGTCGTCGAATCGCGCAGTTTTTCGATAGCGATCGCGCGGCCAGCCACGGTGGAGCAGGAGACGAAGACCGGCGCGCCAGGATAGGCCTTGCGCAGCGCGGCCACCAGCGGAACCGCCGAGATGACCTCGCCGACCGACACCGCATGCAACCAGACCGCGCCGGCCGCCGTCGGCTGATAGAAGAACTCCAGGCTTCCCAAGCGCTCGGTGAAGCGGCGGAGGTACCGTCCATCGCGGCGCATCCGCGCAGAGAAATACAATACAAGCAGCGGAATGGCGGCGATGGACAGAAGCCGGTAGAGGAAATAAATGACGCGAAGTTTGGCTGTTTTTTCGATGCTTTTGAGTATAACGGCGGCGTGGGCGGGCGACAACGAGAAGCGTTTCGCACCCGGACTGGCAAGCTCGTACGCGACTAAGCAGAGCCAAGGAAAAGTGACCGTGGCGGCGGTCCCCTATGTGAACGACGAGGAGATTCGCACCGCCTTCGGAAAGTCCAATCCGTATAAGGTGGGCGTGCTGCCCGTGCTGGTTGTGATTCAGAACGCGTCGGACCAGGCGTTGCGGCTGGATTTGAAAGCCGAGTACATCGACCCGCGCGAGAGGCATATCGACGCGATCGCACCGCGGGATATTCTGTCGGCGGGTCCGGGTCCGAAGCGGCCCAATGTCGGGGTGGAGAGTCCGATTCCGATGCCCAAGAAAAAGAACCCGCTCGCATCGGTGGAGCTGATCGGGCTCGCATTCTCCGCCCGCCTGCTGCCTCCCGGCGAGAGCGTCCACGGGTTCCTGTATTTCCAAACGAGGCTGGAACCGGGCTCGAAGCTGTACCTGACGGGCCTGAGCGAGGCCAAATCCGGCAACGAGCTGTTCTACTTCGAGATCCCGTTGACCGAGTAGCTGCGAAAACCCCGGCATCCGAAACCCGCCATGGCGCGTCCAATAACGTGGCAGCTCTGCTGCTAAACTTGTTCAAGCGAGGGTGCGCCTGCTTTTATGAATAACCGGCTCAAGTATTTAGTGGTGTCCCTATCCACGGCCGTCGTGATTGTGCTGCTGCTGGGAGCGCGGCAAGCGGCGGCGCCTTCCTCCGACGATCAATACAAGCATCTGGCGGTCTACACCGAAGTGCTCTCGCGCATCAAGAGCGAGTATGTCGAGGAGCCGGACATGAAGAGCGTCACGTTGGGCGCCTTGAACGGTCTGCTCGAGTCGGTGGATCCTTACGCGAGCTACTTGAATGCGGATCAGTACAAGCAATATTTGAAGACCGTAGGCTCGCCTAAGAAGGCGGGCGTGGGCCTTGCGCTATCCAAGCGGCTTGGCTATGTCGGCATCGTCGACGCAATCCCTGGGTCGCCCGCTGACAAGGCCGGCATGAACACCGGCGACATTCTGGAGAGCATCAACAACGTTTCGACGCGCGACATGCCGCTTGTCTATGCAGAGATGCTGCTGGACGGCGATGCGGGAACCACGGTCGAAGTGGGCGTTCTCAAGTTCAGTAATCCTGAGCCGTTGAAAGTGACGCTGACCCGCGCGATGATTCAGGATCCGCCGGTGACGAGCAGGATGCTGCCGGAGCAGATCGGGTTGGTGCAGGTTCCCTTCCTCAACGCCGCGAAGCTCCACGATGTACGGACGAAGTTGGAGGATCTGCAGAGGCAAGGCGCGAAGAAGGTGATTCTGGATTTGCGCAACAACTCCACGACGGTGCCAGAGGATGGCGTGAAGCTGGCGAATCTCTTTCTGGACAAAGGGCTCATCACGTATACGCAGGGGCAGAAGTCGCCGCGGCAGAATTTCGAGGCGGTGGCTGCGAACGCAGTCAGCAAGCTGCCGCTGGTGGTGATTGCGAATCGCGGGACGGCGGGAGGAGCGGAGGTTGCCGCGGCGGCATTGATGGAAGACAAGCGCGCTGAATTGGTAGGCGAGCGGACGTATGGCAAGGCGGGCGTGCGCAAGGCGGTGACCATGGACGATGGCAGCGCCGTGATCCTTTCGGTTGCCAAGTATTATTCGCCGAGCGGAAAGGCGATTCAGGATGTGGGCGTGACGCCGACGGTGGCCATGATCGAGGCGCAACCGCAGTTGGAGACTGACGACGAGAGTCCGCAGCAGCCGGTGGAACCATCGCGCCAGCCCAAAGGCGAAGATCTGCTGTTGAAGAAAGCCATTGAAGTGGCCACCAAGGGCGCGCCGCAAGTGGCTTCGGATTCCCGCAACGGAGCCCGCGATGGCGCAAAACCGGGAGCAGGCGACGACATGACGCCATTGCACATTCCAGCGCAGAAGAAGCCGTGATCTGAAAGCTACGATGCCGATTTACGAATACCAGTGCGAAGCATGCGGTTCCGTTTTTGAGAAGATGCAGAAGTTCGCGGACGCGCCGTTGACGGTCCACGAAGTTTGCGGGGGCCCGGTACACAAGCTCATGACCGCGCCTGCCTTCCAATTTAAAGGGACCGGATGGTACATCACCGACTATGGGCGGGGTGGAACCAAGCAGCCGGGCGCGAACGGCGGCGAGAGCAAGGCAGGGGACGGGAAGAGCGATAAGGACGCGAAGAGCGATAAGGCCGATAGCTCGAAATCCTCCGAGTCTAGTAAGTCCGATTCGTCCAGTAGCTCGAAGTCCGATTCGACGTCCACACCGGCGGCCACGGCTCCAGCAACGAAGTCTTCGGACAAATAAATAGTTCACCGGCGGTTCTGCCACCACGTCCGCGCGACTACCGCGGCCATAATCAACGCGCCTCCAGCGATCGCATTGCGTCCCGGTGTTTCGCCGTGGATTGCCCAAGCCCATACCGGATTGAGCGCCGGTTCGAGCATCATCAGCAGCGTCGCTTCGACGGCAGGCACGCTGCGCAAACCCCGCGTCAAGCACACGTATGCGAGCGCGACCTGAAACACGCCGAGCCATAACAGAACCGCAGTGTCGTGCCAAGCGGGCAATGGCAGCGGCAGCGCGAACGGAAGCGCGACAACGCCGACAATCAGGTTGCCGATAGAAACTGTTGCCAGTGCAGCGCCCGAGTTGCGCGGGGCGTGGCGGCCGAGCGAACGCAAGCCGACGAGGGTGAGCGCCCAGGTGAGCGCGGAGGCTGCCGCGAGAAGGTTGCCGCGAATAGGATCGGGCGCTGTGTGTTGCGCGCTGTCGTTCGGGGCGAAGCAGAGAGCCATGCCGCCCGCGATCGCCAGGAGAACGGCGAGATCGGACCGGCGCACCGGCTCACGCAACAGCACGGGGCTGAGCAGGACGACGAAGAACGGGGCTGCGCTCTGCAGAAAGATGGCGTTGCCAGCCGTGGTGAGTTTCGTGGCGGAGACGAACAGGAGCATTGTTGCGGCATAGGCGCACGCAACCGGGACATAGCTCCAACGCCACGGGCGGCGCGCTTCGGGCAGCAGCGCGAGAATCACCACGGCGGCGATCAGCGAGCGTGCGCCGGCCACTTGCCACGCGTTGAGGAAGGTGCCTTTCACGGCCGCACCGCCGGTGGAAAACAGCGCCGCAGCGGCCAGCAGCAGAAGGCGGGCAGTCAATGTCAGGCCAGCATATCATAGGCAGGTGACACGGCTAATGATTCTAGCGGCGTGCCTGGCGGGAGCGCTGGGCGGCGAAGTTTCCGAACGGGCGCGCAAGTTGCACGCGCGGTCGCTCGTCTTCGATGGACACGTGCATGTGATCGACCGCCAGTTCTATAACGGCGGGGACATTGGCGACCGCGTGGCCGACGGCCACTTCGATCTCGAGCGCGCTCGCGAAGGCGGAGTGGGTGCGATGTTCTTTTCGATCTTCGTCACCGAGAATTATTATCCGCAGCGCATGGAGACGCGGCAGACGTTGCGGCTGCTCGATCTGGCGTTGACGCAATTGGAGAAGAACCGGTCCGTGATCGAGCTGGCGCACAATGCGAGCGAGCTGGAGCGGATTCGCAAAGCGGGCAAGATCGCCGCGGTTTTGGATCTCGAGGGCGGGTTCGATCTGGACGGCGACCTCGGAATTCTGCGCGATCTGTACCGGCTGGGAATGCGCTCGCTGCAACTGCCGGCGCACAACTGGGCGAACAATTTCGCCGATTCGTGTTGCGCGCCTCCGAAGTGGCACGGGTTGAACGAGCACGGGCGCGAGGTGGTGAAAGAGATGAACCGCCTGGGGATGGTGATCAATGTTTCGCACGGGTCCGATGAGACGATCGAGCAGGCGATCGATGTCAGTTCCGCGCCGGTGTTGGCGACGCACCATGGCTTGCGGGAATTCAACGACATTCCGCGCAATATGCCGGCGCGCCTGTTGAAGAAAATGGCGGCGAAGGGGGGCGTGATCGGATTTCAGATCGGCGGCGAGTTTCACAAACGCGCGCTGTTTGAGGCGCGTCAGAAGCGCGCGGGCAAGCCCTTCTGGGACGCCAGCGGCGTTTCGGGGCGCGAATTGACGATCGCGGAGATCGACCGCATGGTGGCACCGACGTTCCCCATGGTCGCCAAGCCCGCGCCCGAGGACGCCGGCTACACCCTTGACGATTACTTCAAGGTGGTGGAGCGCGCCATCGAGATTGCGGGGGAGGATCACGTCGCGTTAGGAAGCGACTTCGATGGCGGCCCGCCGCTGCCGGCCGGAATGCACGGCATCCAGGACCTGCCGATGCTGACCGAGGCGATGTTGAAGCGCGGCTGGACCGAGGACCGCATTCGCAAGTTTCTGGGTGGGAATCTGTTGCGCGTGTTCCGCGAAGTGACTGCACGGTAGAATGAGATTTTTCCCAGGAGCGTTCGTGTGGCACGGTGATCTGCGCTTTGTGATGAAGAGTCTGATCCTGAAAGATTTCAGGATCCGCTACCGCAACATGTCGCTGGGCGTGTTCTGGTCGCTGTTGAATCCGCTGGTGATGATGGGCGTGATGACGTTCGTTTTTACGCGTATCTTTCCATCGAACGAAAAACATTTCCCGGTATTCGTGTTATGCGGCTTGGTCCCCTTCAATTTCTTCACGCTCGCCTGGGCCAGCGGCACGACGTGCATTCTCGATAACGCGGGATTGCTGAAGAAAGTGCGTGTACCGCGCGAGGTGTTTCCGGTGGCGGCCGTGCTTTCCAACTGCCTGCACTTCGGAATTCAGATCGGCCTGTTGCTGGTGATCGCGCTGGTTTCCGGAATCCCTGTCACGGCAAAATGGTTGTGGCTGCCGTTGATCTGGGTACTCGAGATCGTGTTCACGTGCGGGCTCGCGCTGGCTACTTCGAGTTTGAACGTTTTCGTCCGCGATACGCGCTACGTGGTGGAGTCGACGAATACGGTGTTGTTTTGGCTGGTGCCGATATTCTATTCGTTCGCCGTGATTCCGCAGCGGTATAAAGAGGTGTATCAATTCAACCCGATCGCGGCGCTGGTGCTGGCAATGCGCGAAGTAATTCTGGAAGACAAAGCGCCTTCGGAGGTGCTGCTGACCAAGGCTTTTGTAATGTCGATGCTCTCGCTCGCGGCGGGCTGGATGTTATTTCAACGCTTGAAACACCGCTTCTACGACTACCTATGATCGCGGTTGCGTTCCGCAATGTGACCAAGACGTTTCCACGTCACACAGGCCAGCAATTGCTTCAGCAGCGCGTGAGGCGCTGGTTCCGGCCGGCCGATCGCGAGGCCGCGACCGCATTTTACGCTTTGCGCGATGTTTCCTTCGAGGTGCCCGCGGGAGAGGGATTGGCCGTGATCGGATCGAACGGCGCGGGCAAGAGCACGCTGCTGGGCTTGACGTCGGGCTTGGCGCGTCCCACCTCGGGCAGCGTCGAGGTGAACGGCCGAGTGGCTGCGCTGCTGGAACTCGGATCGGGCTTTCACCCGGACTTGACCGGCGCAGAAAACGTGCTGCTATACGCGTCGCTGCTGGGGTTCTCCGAGCGCGAGGCAAAGGAGCAGTTCGAGCCGATTGTCGACTTCTCGGGCATTCGCGAGTTTATCGGCGGGCCGTTGCGCACCTATTCGACCGGCATGATCGTGCGGCTTGCATTTTCGGTGGCAGTGAATCTCGATCCGGAGATTCTGATCATCGACGAAGTGCTTGCGGTGGGCGACGCGGCGTTTCAGGCGAAGTGCTTCGACAGAATCCTCCAGTTGCGGCGCGCGGGCAAGACATTCATCTGCGTGTCGCACAGTAAAGAGATGCTGGCCGATATTTGCGAGACGGCGATTTGGCTCGACCACGGGCGCGCCGTGAAGACCGGCGCTCTGAACGAAGTTTTTCGGGAGTATGCGGAGAGCCTGGCGGTGGTTCCGGCATGACTCTCCGGCCCTCTTCGAGGATTAATGCTATCCAGCGCTCTTCCTCCAGGGTCACTCTAATGAGATGACGCGGAATATCCTGGCGAGTTAGGTCATTTGAGATTCGTTCACGATTCGCCCCACTTCTCTCTCCGGGTGTCACGCCATGGTTCGCAAGGTGCCCGACAGTAGACTGGACCCGAGATGTGGGTTTTCTGCCGCTACCCGGTCCACTATCGCTGCTCTTCGCCGAACGGCTCTCGTAAGGCGGGGCAGTCGAATTAGGCCCACAACGAATCCCGAATACTGGGGTGGATGAAGAATTGCTTGCATACGCGCGGGAGGATGTGCTTTTAATGGCAACTAAATCGAAGGCCAGCTCACAGGTGACTACCGACCACTACCAGATTCAGCGTTGGGCGGAAGAGCGAGATGCGAAGCCCGCATGTGCGCGGAACAGGCGCGAAGAACGACATCGGGATCTTACGTTTGGATTTTCCCGGCTTCACCGGCGAAGACACACTCGAGCACATCGAGTGGGAAGAGTGG
Source organism: Bryobacterales bacterium (assembly GCA_038322705.1). GTDB lineage: Bacteria > Acidobacteriota > Terriglobia > Bryobacterales > Bryobacteraceae > TMP-7. The sequence continues at coordinate 40,399 of JBBQGC010000028.1, forward strand.
TTCGAGAAATTCGATGACCGGGATCTCGCGCTGCTGTACCAGGAGGAGACGGCCGCGGGCGAGAAGAGCAACTTCAATAAACTCGTGAGCCGTGAGACTACGAACGTGAAGGGTAGCGGGTCGAAGCGCGGCGGAGCGAAGAAGGGCGCGTCGAGTAAGAAGAGCGCCGCGGTGAAGAAGACCGCAGGGGTGAAGAAAGCAGCCGCATCGAAGAAGACCAGCGCGGCCAGGAAGAGCAGCGCGACTAAGAAGAGCAGCTCAAAGAAAGCCGCGGCGAAGAAGGCTGTAAAGAAGGCCGGCAAAAAGGCCGCGACGAAGCGGCGCTAGAGCGCGATCGAGCCGCCGATTACGGGTTCACTTGCCCCCTTTCCCGGGGCGACCTTCGCGACCGAAACGTCAGGCTGTGTTCAGGATCGAGACTTAGACGCGCAAGGAGCCTCGCCTTCCGCCCTGCTGCGGCGCTGGCGCTGGCAATACGCGCTTTTTATTAGCGTTCCAGGGATGTTGCCTGGCGTTCGTCAGAGTCGAATTGCTGCACACTGAGCGGCGCAACCCGTTCACCGGTGGGCCAGCGCCTGCCGCAGGAACTGTCCCGCGAAGCTGGCATCATCGACTCCGGATCGTTCCGCAAGACTGTGGATGGGCGGCCCGATTCTATCTAACACCGTCGAGCCGCGTTTCAGTTTGCTCGCGGCCGCAGCTTTGTCAAAGCTCGTGGCTAGCTGCTCGCGTTAGCGTACCACCAATCCCGCCTCTTCGGCCTCGCTCTCGAATTTGGGGACTGCAAATTCGTCCACTATTCGCCCCATTTCTAAACGCAGTGCCCACTCGCGCTTTGGCTCCGCGCCGAGTGACGATCACGGTCAGCCCTCGGCCTTCGTTCGTCACGCCGACGGCGGGGAACCGTTCTTCACCATCGATCACCTGAGGCTCCCTTTCCAAAGGATAGTTGTCGGGATGACTTGCTCGGCCTTCTCCGGTGTCACGCAGCGTTTACAGCTTACCGCGACATTCGCGGTGCAGCGGCAATGATTGACGTGTCGCGAGTGCTTCAACGGCTGGTCAGAACTAATTACCATGAGCGGGATTTCTGCCACTACCCGGTTCAGTATCGCTCCTCGATATTTTGTTCGCCCAATACGTTCAGTCAAAAGATCACGGCTCGAGCACATCGAGTGGGAAGAGTGGTTCCAGAAATGTGATGAACGAAGTCTCGCCCTTCTGTAAGCCGTGAGAGGGCAAACGTGAGGGGTAGCTTGTCCAAGCGCGGCGGAGCGAAGAAGACCAGCGCGGCGAAGAAGGCCGCAACGAAGCGGCTCTAGCGAGTGTTCGCGCCGCAGGTTGTGGGCTCACCCGCGCGCTTCGGGAGCGACCTCCGCGACCGCCGAGAGGAACTGTGCCGCAACACGCTGCATCTCGAATTGCTTTACGTCGCAGAGGCCAGCCGCCGCGAGGGATTGCCGCAACAGCGGGTCGCGATAGAGCCGGAGGATCGCGCCGGCCAGCGCTTCGGGATCCCCAGGTTCCACCAGCAGACCGTTTGAGACGACCTCGGGTACGGCGGCGGCGCGAGCAGCCACGATCGGTTTTCCGGCGGCCATCGCTTCCAGAAACACGATCCCGAAACCTTCCTGGACGCTGGGCAAGCAGAACACGTGGGCCCGGTTGTATTCGACGGCGAGCGCTTGCCGGGAGACATCGCCGAGCCACTGGACCACTGGTGCGAGCTTCAGTTCGGCGCAAATACGTTCCAGGCGCTGCCGCTCCGGCCCATTCCCCACGATGCGCACCTGGAGTCCGGGGATCGCCGTTTGCAGGATGGCTGCGCCGCGAACTAGAACATCCAAACGTTTGCGAGGATAGAAACGGCATACACACAGCACCGTGAATTCTTCGGGATCCGGCTGTGCGGGATTCGCGCGGAACAATTCCTGCCACGCACACAAATCGATCAGCTCCGGCACGACCACCGCGTTTCGCACGCCGTACAGTTCTTCCAGGCGCTCAGCGCAATACCGGCTGATCGTGATCACCAGATCCGCACGGCGCGCATGCTTTGCTTCGAGCCAGGCTTGAAACGCAAGACTCGCACGCGTCCCGCCTTTTTCGAAACGCACCGCATCGCCCAGAACTCCCTTGATGCAGGCGATGTGCGGCGGCGAATCCGGCCGGCGCGGGATCGTATAACCGTCCACATCGATGCCGACGGTCGCAGCAGCATCGAACCGGCGCCAGCGCAGCGATTCGTTGAACAGCACTCGCGTCGCGGTGTAAACCGGAGTATGGATCGAGGGCCCTGTAACCGCGACGTCCACTCCCAGCCGGCGCAGACTCTCCACCAGCGTTCGTGTTCCGACGTAGCATCCGCTGCCCCGCTCAACATTCCACGGAATGGCCGTGATGAACTGAAGGCCGCGGGACACCTAAGCGCCCGGCTCGATGACCGCGAGCAGGTCCTTCGCTTCCACCGTATCGCCGACTTCCGCGAGTTTCTGTTTCACCTTCCCCGCGATCGGAGCGTAGATGGTGGTCTGCATCTTCATCGCTTCGAGCACCATCATGCGCTCGCCCTTGGTTACGCTTTCACCCACATCGAATGAGATCGTGCTCACCGAACCGGGGATCGGCGCGCCGACGTGGCCGGGGTTGGAGGGGTCGGCTTTGGAGCGCGCCTCCACCAGTGGTTTGAGCGCCTTGTCGCGTACGGAAACTTCGCGCGGCTGTCCGTTCAGCTCGAAGAATACGGTGCGCGTGCCGTCGGGATGAGGTTCGCTGACGGTGAGAAATTTGACGATGAGGGTTTTCCCGGGTTCGAGCTCGACGACCACTTCCCGACCCTTCGAGATCCCATAAAAGAACTCGGGCGTCGGCAGAACGTCGACATCCGAGTATTCCTCTCGAGCCTTCGCGAACTTCAGGAAGACTTCGGGGTACATCAGGTAGCTCATCAGATCCGTGCGCGAGATCTTCTGCCCCGCCTTCTTCTCGACATCGGCTTGGGCGGCGTCGAGATCCACCGCGGGAAGGTGCGCTCCAGGACGTCCACGCTGCGGTTCGGCGCCACGCAGGATGATTCGCTGCAGCTTCGGTGGCCAGCCGCCCTCCGGTTCTCCAAGAGCACCGGCAAACATTTCGACAACGGAGTTCGGCAACTGCAGTCCGTGCTCGACGGGCAAGCGTTCGAGATCGGCGGTGGTCATATCGTGACTGACCAGAAACAACGCCATGTCGCCGACCACTTTGCTCGACGGCGTGACCTTCACGATGTCGCCGAAAGCCATATTGACATCGGCGTAGGTGCGCGCAATGTCGTGCCAGCGCGCGCCCAGTCCCATGGACTCGGCCTGTTCCTTCAGATTCGTGTACTGGCCGCCGGGCATTTCGTGGATGTACACTTCCGCGGTGCCGGCGGGCGGCGCGTTGTCGAACGGGCGATACCACGTGCGGACCGATTCCCAATAGTCGGCGCAGACATTCAGCGCGTCGAGATCGAGCCCGGTATCGCGTTCGGTGTGCGCCAGGGCCGCGACGATGGAGTTGAGATTCGGCTGGCTGGTGGTTCCGCTCATCGAGGCGACCGCGCCGTCCGCCGCATCGACGCCCGCTTCGGAAGCTTTGAGAATCGAACCGGAATTGATGCCGCTGGTATCGTGCGTATGGAAGTGGACCGGGATGCCGACCTCCTCGCGCAACGCCTTCACCAGTTTGTAGGCGGCGTAGGGTTTGCAGAGCCCGGCCATATCCTTGATCGCCAGGATGTGCGCGCCCATGCGTTCCAGTTCCTTGGCCAGGCGCACGTAATAAGCGAGCGAATACTTGTCGCGGGCCGGGTCGAGAATATCGCCCGTGTAGCACACCGCCGCTTCGCACACGCTGCGGGTTTTGCGCACCGCCGCCATTGCGCCTTCCATGTTCGGCAGCCAGTTCAGCGAGTCGAACACGCGGAAGATGTCGATGCCCTGCGCCGAGGCTTCGACGATGAACTCTTCGACCACGTTGTCCGGATACGCCGCATAGCCGACCGCGTTCGAGGCCCGCAGCAGCATCTGAAAACAGATATTCGGAATGGCTTCGCGCAGGTGGCTCAGACGCATCCACGGGTCCTCGAGCAGGAAGCGCAACGCTACATCGAATGTCGCGCCGCCCCACATCTCCAGACTGTAGAGGTTGTGCAGCCGGTGCGAAACGAAATTCGCGATGCGCAGCATGTCATACGTGCGCACACGCGTGGCCATCAAGGACTGGTGCGCATCGCGAAACGTGGTGTCGGTGATGAGCAGGCGCGGGTTCGAACGCGTCCATTCGGCGAACTGCTGCGCGCCCAACTGATCGAGCAGTTGACGCGTTCCGAGCGGGGGCGAGGAACGGTCAGGCAGTGGGACCGGTGCGGGACGAATGACGGCGGGACGCGGCTTGTTGGCGACCTCGGGGTTGCCGTTGACGATCACTTCGCTCAGGTAGCTGAGCAGTTTCGTGGCGCGATCGCGGCGCGGCGTGAACTGCAGCAGCTCGGGGCTGTCGTCGAGAAACGAAGTCGTGGTATCGCCGGCCTGAAATCCGGGATCGTTGACGACGTTCTCGAGAAACGGAATGTTCGTCTTCACGCCGCGGATGCGAAACTCGCGCAGCGCTCGATCCATGCGGCTACACGCGTCGGGGAAGCGGCGGCCCCACGCAGTCACTTTCACCAGCAGCGAATCGTAGAAGGGCGTGATGACCGCGCCACTGTAGGCCGACGCTCCGTCGAGACGGATGCCCATGCCCGCCGGCGAACGGTACGTGATGATGCGGCCATAATCGGGAATGAAACCGGCCGCGGGATCCTCGGTGGTGACGCGGCATTGCAGCGCGAAACCGTGCACTGGTATTTCGTTCTGAGGCGGCAATCCGATTTCCGGCCCGTCGAGTGCGTGCCCCTGCGCCACCTGGATCTGGCAGCGCACGATGTCGATGCCAGTGATCATTTCCGTCACCGTGTGCTCCACCTGCACCCGCGGATTCACCTCGATGAAGAACCACTCGCCGGTATCGACGTCGACCAGGAACTCGACTGTGCCTGCGTTGAAGTAGCCCGCGGTGCGCGCGAGCGTGACGGCCGCATCGGCGAGCGCGGTTCGAATTGCGGGCGCTACACCGAACGCCGGCGCGACTTCGACCACCTTCTGATGCCGCCTTTGCACCGAGCAATCGCGTTCGTACAGGTGCAGAATGTGGCCGTGGCGATCGCCGATGATCTGTACTTCGACGTGCTTGGCGCGCCGGATGTAGCGTTCCAGGAACACGGCATCGTTGCCGAATGCGGCCGCGGCTTCAGCGCGCGCCTCGGCAACGCGCGAGCCCAGTTCCTCGGGTTTATTCACCACGCGCATGCCGCGTCCGCCGCCGCCGAACGCCGCCTTCACAATCAGCGGAAAGCCGATGGCCGCGCCCACCGAAGCGATTCGATCCACATCGGTGAGCGGATCTTCGGTGCCGGGCACGACGGGGATTCCGGCCTTCTGAGCCAGACGCCGCGCCGCGGTTTTGTCGCCGAGCAGCTCCAGCAGATCGGCGCTGGGTCCGATGAAGGTGATCCCCGCACGCTCGCAGGCCTTGGGGAGAGCGGGGTTCTCCGATAGGAATCCGTATCCGGGGTGGATCGCATCGACGTTCTTCTCACGCGCCAGCGCGACAATGCCGTCCACGTCGAGGTAGGCCTGAACGGGACCCTGGCCCTGGCCGATCAAGTAGGCTTCGTCGGCTTTGAAGCGATGTAAGCTGAGACGGTCCTGCTCCGAGTAGACGGCGACTGTGCGCAGCTTGAGTTCGTTGGCGGCGCGAAGGATGCGGATGGCGATTTCGCCGCGGTTCAGAGCCAGGAGTTTCTTCATGAGTGCGGAGTTTCGAGGCGCCGCGCGGGGCGGGTAGTGCGCTCAGTCCAAAATATCACGGAAGGCCGGACCGGCCTGCGCGCGATGAGCCATTGAAAGTGCCGGGAACTTTTGCGCGTCTGATATCGTTGTCGGTTCAGAGGTGATTCATGGGTTCAGCACTGCGGTTGGCCGCGATCGCTCCGCTATTCTTTCTGGCAGCCTGCGACGAGTTCAATTTTGGCGATTTCGAGCGTTATAAAGAAGACTTCCACCTGAGCTATCCATTAGCCGCGGGTGGCCGGATCAGCCTCGAGAACCTGAATGGCGCAGTCGAGATCTCCAGTTGGGAGAAGGATTCGGTGGAGCTGAACGGCACCAAATATGCCAGCTCCGAACAGGCCGTGAAAGACGTAAAGATCGATGTAACGTCGACGCCGAACGTGCTGCAAATTCGCACGGTCATCCCCTTCGGTACTCGAAATGTTGGAGCCCGCTATTCCATCCGCGTGCCGCGCCGCGTGCAGTTGGACCGGATCGTGAGCTCGAACGGGAGCGTCCGGATCGAAGACATTGAAGGAAGCGTGAACGCGCGAAGCTCAAACGGGAGCATCCGCGTATGGCGCTTGAACGGCGGCTTGGACGCGCAGACCAGCAACGGCGCGATCGAGGTGGCAGGGCAGACCGGGAATTCGACTCTTCGCACGTCCAACGGTTCGATCCGCGTGGAGATCAACAGCGGCGCGCTTTCGGCAACCACCAGTAACGGGTCGATCAACGCGCGGTTGATGAAGCCGGATGCGGCGCAACCGGTGCGCCTGGACAGCTCAAATGGTCACATCGATTTGAGCTTGGATGCGGTGCGCGAGGTGTATGCGAGCACCTCCAACTCATCGATCGTGGTGCGGATGCCCGAATCGGCCGGGGCGCGTGTCCGTGCGCGAACTTCGAACGCCCCAATCACGACGGACTTCGAGGCGCTTTCCCACGCGATGACTGGCAAGCATTCGATGGACGGAACATTGGGCAGCGGAGGGCCGCTGATCGACCTCACCACCACCAATGGCAGCATCAAGCTGCTGAGGATGTAAACGCCTTGCCGCTTTTGATGCTGCGTTTGTGGCGGTACATTCGCAGATCGGCGGCGGCCAGAAGCCGGTCCGTGGTGTTGCCGTCATCGGGATAGGCGGCCGCGCCGAAAGCGGAATCGAGCAATCCCGCGCCGCAGATGCGCTCGCCAGCTTCGCGCAAAGAGGCGCGCATGGCCGGGATGCGGTCGAGCAGTGCGGGCATCGCGGACCCGGAGCAGACCACAACGAACTCGTCGCCGCCCATTCGCGCAACGTAATCGTACTCCCGGCAGTTGGCCTTGAGCGCCCTTCCCGCGGCTTCAAGCAGCCGGTTGCCCGTCAGATGGCCCAGGGTGTCGTTAATCTGCTTGAACCCGTTCAGATCGCATAACAGGACGCCGAGATCCGTCGACAGATAGCGGCTCACCTCCAGCTCGTGTTCGAGGTGAACGAAAAGCGAGTGAGCGTTGGGCAATCCGGTCAGGTAGTCCGTGGTGGCGGAATTTTCCGCGAGTTCGAAGCTCTCGCCATTTGCGATCGCCAGCGACAGTTTTGGAGCGACGACGTCGAGCAGGCGCAGGTGATCTCCGTGATAGTGGCCGCGCGCGCGACGGTACAGCGAGAGCGCGCCCGCAACACCCTGACGTCCGGTGAGCGGGATGGACAACATCGATCCGAAAGCGGCCAGTTCCGGACCTTCCGCCGACGGATCAGAGTCCACGGCAGCCCGGCCGCTGGACACCACCTTGCCCGTAACGCCCGCGCCGATTTCGAGCGCCAATGAACTGCACAGTCCCGCGTCGGGGCCCGCCACGTAGCGCGGAGTCAAACGCCCGTCGCATTCCATGAAGAGGGCCAGAGCGTCGTACGGGACCAGCGGTGCCAGGCCGCGGCTCAGCACCGAGAACGTGGCACGCAGCTCGAGCGAACTGCCCAATTCCTGCGCGAGCTCAAACAGTTGACGCACTTCCTCGCGCGCCGCCCCGATACTGTGCGGGAATTGGGGCGGAGCGATTCGGGAATCGGGCGGCGCTTCACGCGCGTCCGGGGCGCACAACTCCGGATTGAACAGCGGCCGTGCGGGCTCGGCGCGCCGGAGCACCTCATCTAAATCGCGATACCGGGCCTCAAGAGCCTTTACCACGCGGGGATCGAACTCCTTCCCCGCCCCCGCTGAAATTTCCTGCATAGAGCGATCGATCGGGAGCGCACGCCGGTATTGCCGGTCGGAGGCGAGCGCGTTGAAACAATCCACCGCGGCAAGGATGCGTGCTCCGATCGGGATCGCTTCCCCCTTCAGCCCATCCGGATACCCATTGCCGTCCCATCGCTCATGATGAGCGCGAACAATCGGCGCGACAGCGTACGGGAATTGAGCCCGCTCCACGATCTCGGCGCCCACCACCGGATGGATCTTCATCTTGTCGAACTCTTCGTGGGTCAACTTACCGGGCTTCGAGAGTATATGCTCCGGCACTGCGAGCTTGCCAATGTCATGCAGCACCGCCGCCGCGGTAAGCGCTTCCAGTTCCTGCCCTCGAATACCCAGATCCTTCCCGATTTCGACGGCGTAAATCCGGACGCGCTCCAGGTGTTCGTGGGTGGTATGGTCCTTGGCTTCGATCGCCAGCGCAAGCGTCTCGATGGTGCGCAGGTGAAGACTCGACACCGTTGAGGCGTGCGTGCGCTGCAACTCCAATCTCGCCGCATACAACTTGTACGAGCGGTAAATCGCATAGATCAGCACGATCAGGGGGCCTGCGGAGTACCAACTCACAAACGGATAAATGAAGGCGTACAAAGCGGTGATCATGGCCGCGATCAGGTGATAGGGGAACGACCACAAGTGCATTCCGTCGACGAAGCGGCCCCGTTTCCGGTAGTCCGCCGCAACGCCGATCGCCGCCGAGCAGACGTTGAACGCAATGAACGCCGGGACCACAGCCACCACCAGCCGTACCGGCGCTTCCATGCCGCAGTTGCGCAGCAGGCCGGAGCGGTACACGGTTTGGGAAACGATGACCGCGGACAGCGTACTCACAAGCGTGCTGAGCGTTTCGAGCGCGCGAGTCTGGGTCATCCGGCGGGCGGCCGCCTGGATCAGGATCGCGGAGCCGCCGACCAGCACCGTTTCGGTCAGGTTGAGTTCCACGAGCGCCACGATATTAAATAGGAACGACATGGACGTGCCGTCCGGACGCTCAGGGCTGTGAATCTTGAGGCAAGCTGCCACCAGGGCGACGACGAAATAGCAGGCGTACCGCGGGTTATCTTCCGGCGGCCAACCCTCCCGCTGCGTGAAGATCGCGGTGGATACGGTTAACGATGCCGCGAGAACGAACAGCAATGGTGTAACCACTTTCAGATTCCGCACGCCGGCAAACGCCGGGCGCACCAATCCGGAAACGTGGTCGAAGCGGCTCACCTTTTCCATATCGGCGCGGCGCCGCGAAGGCTTGAGGCGGCCGGACCAGCAAATCGGAAATTCACTTTTCCGGAGGTTTGTCCTATTATGTAGAAACTGTGCCGAAGGGCGATTCGCTGGGCGAATTCGAGCAGATCGTGCTGGCCGCCTTGTTGCGCCTGGATCTGAAAGCGTACGGCATGGCGGTTCGCCGCGAGATCGAGGAGCGAACCGGACGGCGCGTTTCGATCGGGGCCGTATACGCAACGCTGGAACGGCTGGAGTCGAAGAGATACGTTTCATCGAGGGTGGGCGATGCGACAGCCGAGCGGGGCGGCCGCCAAACGCTTCTTTCGTATCGAGCCGGATGGTGAACGCGCCTTGCGCTCCGCGCAGGAAACGATGAGGAAGATGATGGCGGGGCTCGAATCCGATTGGCGGACGGCATGAGAGCGACGCACTCCGATCGTTTCGCGAGCTGGCTGATCGGGTTGGCCGCATGGAATCGTTACCAGGAAATGCTCACCGGTGAACTGAAGGAGGAGCGGGCGCTGCTGGCTGCATCGCAAGGGGAGCGCGCGGCCTCGCATTGGTACCGCTCTCAAGTTCTGCGGTCGATCGCGCCGTTGATGTGGGCCAATATCCTGCGCGGCCAGTGGTTGAGAACGCTGGGGGCGCCCGTGTTCGGGTATATCGCTGTGGCAATGCTGGTCGGCGTGAGCGATGCGGTCATGTCTCAGCTCATTCGAAGCACTCCGCTGATCTACTGCTTCATCAGCCTGGCCGTCGCGCTGCCCGCGATGACCGCCGGCGGCTATCTCGCGGCGTGCATGCGTCCGCGGGCGGCGATCGCACTCGCGGTAATGGCGGCAGTGATGGGCGTGGTCTCCCTGGCCGTCACCGGTGTCCGCGCACCGCTTTGGTATCAGTTCACGCTCATATTGGCCGGGCCGCTGGGGGCGTGGTTCGGGGGCGTGATGCGCGCCGCAAGAAACAACCGAGGAGGATCACGATGAACGAAGACAGCAAACAGCTTCAAGGAGTCTGGAGCATCGTCTCGCTCGAGATGGACGGGCATTCGTCGTCTGGCGCCGCGCTGGACAGTGCCAAGATTTCGATCCAGGGGAAGCGCTTCATCTCGACGGGGATGGGTGCTGCCTACGAGGGGACCATCGAGTTGGATCCCACATCGACACCCAAAGCCTTTGCCCTGAACTTCACCACCGGTCCCGAAAAAGGCAACAGCAATTTGGGCATCTACGAACTGGAGGGAGATACTTGGCGGATTTGCCTGGCGACGCGGGGCACAAACAGGCCGCAACGGTTCGCCGCGCCGCCGGGCACAGGGATCGCGCTTGAGGTCCTGAAGCGAAACCAGACAACTGTCGACGAGCAACCGGCGCCCGCGGCATTCGACCTGGCCAATGTGAGCTTCGAGCCCGCCTCCGAACTCGCCGGGGAATGGTCGATGGTGTCGGGAATTGTCGACGGCAAAGCGCTCCCGAGCGGGTTCGTGAAATCAGCCAAGCGGGTCGTGCAAGGGAACGACACGATGGTGACCTTCGGGCGTGAAGTCTACGCCAAAGCCAAGTACACTGTCGATCGCTCGAAGACTCCGGCCGCGATCGATTTGTACAACAGCGAGGGCATGAACGCCGGGAAGGTCCAGTATGGGATTTACGAGGTGACCGGTACAACGCTGCGGCTATCGATCGCAGCGCCCGGGCGCGAGCGGCCTGACAACTTTGGTTCCGCGAAAGGGGATTGTCGGACGGTAGTCGTTTGGACGCGGACTTAACGCTGAACCGAACTCTGCCCGGTGGAGCCGACACTATCGGCGCTATCGATGCGAATGTCGGGGTGAACCTGGTCGAGGGATGGATCCAGGCGGCGGAACTGTTCCACGATTTCGTCGCGAACTTGTTCGGATGGCGCGACCGCCCGCACCAGCAAACGATCGTCCTGAATGTTGAGCGCCTGCAGAGGAATACCCCGGCTTTCCAGAAATTGAAGAGCCGGGGCGAACTTTTGCTTGAGTTGCTCGAACTGGTCGCCAGAGTCCATCTTACTTGGTCTGTTTTTCGAACACGTACTTGATGTCAATCTCGCCTTGCGGGCTGATGATGTGCGCCGTCTGAGTTAGCGTCTTCCCATCGGCGGACAGCGACCATTTGCCTTTGATCGACACCGTTCCCTGGCCGGTCTCCAGTTTCGTGACTACGTTCAAATCGTCACCCTCCCAAGTCGCCGTGCTCTTGGCTTCCATCGGACCGATCGTGTTAGTAACTTCCTTCCCGTCGGTGGTGTACTTCACCTCGTAATTCATGTCGCCCTGAGCGCCGGATTGCGACGTGGCTACTTTGAGATCGGGATCCGCATGATCGATCTTGTTCGTCATCGAAGTGGGCGGCGGAACGGGGCCGAAGTCACTCTTATCGGTGTTCAGTTTCCAGTCGCCGGAAAAATCCGGTTTGCCCCAAGCCGTGGCGGCCAGAGTCAGGGAGAATAGCGCGATAGTCAGAAGAGTGCGTCGGTTCATATTCGATTCCTATTGCTTGTCGAGTACTGTCTTGATTTCGAAATCGCCCTGAGGCGCGTTGATTTTAATCACGATGGTGAGCATCTTGCCGTCCTCCGAAAGGGTCCACCTCTCGTTGGTTGTGATCTCAGCTCCCTGCATTTCGCGCTTGGACGCTATGACGAGGACGTTGCCGTCCCACTTGGCGTTTCCTGTAACCTCCCCGCGCGGTGTCTTGTTGGTTACCGGCTTTCCATCGGTTGTATACACCAACTCAGTCGTGCTTTCGCCCTGCTGTCCGGTCTGCGTCGTTGAAATGTTGAGGTCGGGGTCGGAGTGTTTAATAGTGCGCTGCAATTTTTCCGGGGCGGGAATTGGGCCGTAGTCGCTCTTTGCGGCGTTCAGCTTCCACGTTCCGGAGAAATTCGGCTTATCTTGAGCAGCGCCGGGTAGCGCCACCAGGAGCGCGGCGGCGGCACACGCGAGAGCCGCATATCGTCTAGTCATTAGGTGCCCTTCGATAAAATTTGGCGAACAGGAAAAAGTATAGCAGGGCGCCGGCGGGAGCGCTCCAAACTGAGCACGCCCATCGGCTCAGACGAGTGCGACGGGCGTGCCGGGGAGTCAGTCTAGAACTCCAATTTCATGCCGAGTTGCATCTGTCGCGGATCGCGCACCGATGTGACCCGGCCGAAAGCCGAGCTACTGAAATTGGTGCTCACGCCCGCGTAGTTCGTGTGATTGAATACGTTGAAGGCTTCACCGCGAATCTGCAGGTTCAAGCGCTCCGCCATACGGAAGTTCTTGAACAGGCTCTGGTCCACACGCCAAAAGCCCGGTCCGTCGAAAACTCCACGAGGCGAGTTGCCGGGCCGAACCACTCCCGTAGGTACACGAGCAAAAGCAGCCGTATTGAACCAGTGCAACAGCGTGCGGTTATCGATCGCGTTCGGATCGCCGATACGATCGGGGCGCGATGAAGTCGGGCCGGTGTCCAGGCCGAGTCCCAGGCCACCAGGATCGGACGAGCGGGACACAGTGACAGTCAAAGGCAGTCCGGTGGCGGCGCTGAAAATTCCCGACAACTGCCAGCCGCCGAGAATACCGCCCACAACACCCTTCGATCCGCGGAACAGCGGCAGATCGTAGACGTAGTTGATGCTGATGTCGTGAGTGCGACTGAAACTGGCCTTGGCGCGATCAAGACGCGTATTATACGGATCGGCAAAGCCGGAGCTGCGATCGCTCTGGGCATCGGTCAGCGTCTTGGCCCACGTATAAGCCAATCCAATCTGCGAGCGTCCACTGAACCGCTTCTGCGCCGCTACCTGCAGCGAGTTATAGCTCGAGTTGAATGCGCTCTCAATCGCCGCGATCTGGCCGTACCCCTGGTAAGGACGTTGGGCCGCAACCAGAGCATAACTTCGCGACGTGAGCGGTTGACCTGGACCTAACAATCCGGCGGCAACGAGTTGACCCGTCCGGAGCAGATTCAAATCAGTCAGTCCGATCAGGTGAGTGCCCTTTGCACCGTAATAGCCGACTTGCAGAATGAAGTCCTTCACCAGTTCGCGCTGGATATCGAAGCTCCACTGCTGCACGTACGGTTGATGGTACGGCAGAGGCGTTGCCTGCAGCGGCACCGGCGATAGATTGGGCGCGGCAACACCCGAGCCGGCGTTGTCGAGCGAGGTATTCTTGATCACTACGCTGTTGGCGTACGGCGGATTGGTGCCGATGTTATCCTGCCAGATTCCGACCGTGGGGATGTCGTATGCGATCCCGTAGCCACTGCGGATTGCAGTCTTGCCGTTGCCGAACGGATCCCAAGCGACTCCAAATCTGGGAGCCCACGCGCTGTTGTCGTTGTTCTCGACCCGATCGCCAAAGGGAGAGGTCTTCCCGCCATTGATAATGCCGTTGAACGGATCGCCCGTACCGGGAATCAATTGGCCTGTCTTGGGATCGACCTTGGGGGCCTTTGCGGGATTGTATAACGCCGGATCGAAGTTCGTTAGAAGCTTATCCGGCGACGTCGGATTGCGGTAAATGCCGTAGCGAACACCGATGTTAAAAGTCAAATTGGGCATTATGCGCCAGTCATCCTGCACGTAGAACTCGTACTGATGCGCGCGCAAGTCGGTGATAAGATCGGTTTGCGCCTGGCTGAAGCTGAGCGCGCGGCCAAGCAGGAAATTTGCCCAGTTCTGGTTCGCGACACCCTGATCGGAGTCAACCGGCGCGCCATCGCCATTGAAGCTGAACCCGCCGATGTTATTGCTGATCTGGTTTTCCTTTTTGCGATACCAGTTGAAGGCGACTCCGGCCTTGAAGTTATGCTTGCCGATCACCTTGGTCACGTTATCGAAGAACGTGTGGTTATGACTCGGATCGAAATACGGACCAAAACCGTCGACGCCATCGAATCCCGTATCGAAGCTGACGCCGGGCACGCGGCCGAAGCTCGACGGGTACACCAGTTTTGGCCGGATATCGGGCGACAGTTGCCCGCTGATCAGACCCACCGGGGTACTGATGATGTCGCCGTGCGACCAAGTGTATCCGACTTCGTTGAGCAGAGTCGGCGTGAACGCGTAAGTGGCACGCAATGCCCAGCCGCGTCCCGGCGAGTTGGTATTGGTGGTAGCCACTCCGGGCACAGTCAAACCGGTAAATAGGCCGCCGGGTTCGGTGGTCGGAATCTGATCGTTGATAAACCGCGCCCACATCGAGAACTTGTCGGTGAAATACTGGTCGATCTTGAACAGTTCCTGGCGGTAATAATACTTGCCGTTGAACACGTTGAAAATCGGGTTGCCATCGCCGGTGCCATTCGGGATCTTCGAAAAGATGTCCTTGATGTAAGCTGCCGCGGTGGGGCTGATGTTGTTGATCTTGGTGCCCGTCTGAGTGCAATCGCCGTCGGAGTTGAAAGCGATGCAGACCGGAGTATTGAACGTTCCGGCCTTTTGTGCCGCGCTTGGAAGCGCCGAGGCCACTGTAGCGTTGGTGACCTGGCGGCGCCACTCCTCGGAGAAGAAGAAGAACGTCTTCATTTTGCGCCCGTCATACAACTTGGGGATCCACACGGGACCGCCGGCCGACCAGCCGAAATTGTTATAGCGCAGCGGAGGGCGCGCTGTTCCACTCGCGTTATTCAAAAAGTTATTCGCATTCAACTTGTCGTTGCGGAAGAACTCATACGCGGAGCCGTGGAACTGATTGCCGCCGGAACGGGTGATGATATTCACCTGCCCGGTTGCGGCGCGTCCGAATTCCGCGCTGTATTGCCCGCGCAGAACACGAAATTCGGCGATGCCTTCCACACTGGGATAGTTCGTGAGAGTCAAGTTGGAGCCGCGATCCAGAATGTCCGCGCCATCCACGATCCAGGCGCTCTGACTGGGCCGTCCGCCATTGATGGAGAGTGGAATCGTGGCGACAGAGCCGCTGGGATTGCTGATGCCGATAAACAACGTGTCATTGTTGTTGTTTTGGCTCACTCCCGGAGTTAAGGTGACTAACTGCAGAAAGTTGCGGTTGCTGAGTTGCAGTTCGCGAATCTGAGTCCCATTGACAACTGTCCCGTTCGTAGCCGTTTGTGTATCGACTGCGATAGGGCTGGCCTCGACGGTGACTTGCTCGGTGAGGGCTCCGAGTTCCAAAATCGCGTTTACCAGGGCGCGATCGTTCACATTGAGCTCGATGCGGGTTTGAGAGTATTTCTTGAAACCCTGCGCCTCGACGGTAACCGAATAATGGCCGATGGGGAGAAACGGCGCATTGAAAGCGCCGGCTTCGTTCGTGGCCAAGGTTCGTGCGGATTTGTTATCGGTGTTGGTGATCGTGACGCTCGCGTTCGGAACAGCGGCTCCGCTGGTATCGGTCACTGTGCCAACAATGCTGGCCGTGACTTCCTGGGCAGAAACTGCGGTCGTGAGCGCCAGGGAAATTAGGCAAATGGGAAGCACAGCCCGCCAGATAGAATTCTGGTGTCTCATGAAAGACTCCTTGAAGCAATTTTTTGGTGAAGAGAGGTAGGCGCCAGCGGGCTCGTTAGTCGGACCCGAAAAGACCGGGGCGCGCGGAGGACGGAAGGATCATACGTGGAGACCGACTACCAGCTTACGACACTTTCGCTTAATATATCTTGTCTAAAACAAGCCCCGCCGGCCCGCTTTCCAGTCGTCCCACTGGCCGAGCAGACGCATTTGCTGGTCGAGTTTAGTATCGATGATGAGCTTCTCCACCTGTGCACGCGTCTGGCGGCAGGGCAACGGAGACGCCGTCGCAGCTAAGCCGTATAAGAGTACCGAAGCGACCGCCGCCGTTGCTTTCTGCTCTTCAATATTAGACCGCTCGTAGGTGTCGGATTCGGCGTGATAGTCCGGAAGGTAAGTGGCGGGATCCTGAATCGCGACCAGGTTGGGGACACCGGATAACAGGAAGTCAAAGTTATCGGTCCCGTCCAACGCCTCGGTCAGGTGAGCCGTCGCGTTGAGACCCGGCACCGGCGAGAGGGCGCTGTTAACGGCCTCGCGAAGCTCCTCGCGGCCATTCAAGTAGAACCCGGAATTGTGCCCGGAACCGGTGTCAAAGATGACTACGGCGACGTGTTTGTCTAACTCCTTGCGGTGGCGCCGTACATAGCCTGCCGAACCCCACATGCCCTGTTCTTCACCCGTGAACAGGACAAACCGTATGGTGCGTTCTGGCGTGATCCCCAAGGCTCGAAAGCCGCGCGCGATGTCGATCACCATGGCTGCATTCACGCCATTGTCTTCGGCGCCGGTGCCCAGGTCCCATGAATCCAGGTGGGCTCCGATCAGCACTACCTGATCCGGTTGAGTGCGCCCCTTGATCTCCGCGACAACGTTGTGGGCCTGGAAGGCTCCGCCAGTTTGGTTGGCCAAGTTCAGGCGCATGCGCACGGGGCCGGATTGTGCGAGGCGTGCAATACGCGAGGCGTGCTCGCGCGAGACGATGGCAGCGGGAATCGGCGCCAGGCTGGAGTCGCCGTTTAGCGGATGGCGGTAGAGCAAACCGCGGGGCCGCGTGGATTCGAGCAGGAGCGCGGCAGCACCGGCCTTGCTAGCTCCTTCGATCAGACCGGAGTTTCTCATGTACTCGGCGAAGAGATCGTCGAAGGTCTTCATCTCTTTGCTGCGCACGAGCAGGATCGCGCCACGGGCTTGTGCGCCGAGTTTTGCGAATTCGGCGGGCGTGCCTTCGCCCACATCTAGCACCGGACGCTCGATGGAGCCCTTCGTGGATGCCGTGAATGGCGCCGCTGCAACGCGAACCACGAACGGGACAGGCGACAGCACTGCGGCTTCACTGGTTCCGGGCAGCCACAGGTTGGGGACGTGGAACGGCTCCAGGCGCACATGTTCCAGGCCCGCCGATGTGAACTTGCGAGCGGCCCACTGTTCGGCGCGCTTGCAGGCTTCAGAACCGGTCGGGCGTCCGCCGATGCCGTCGCACAACTCGCTCAAGTCGTGAGCCAAAGGTGTGTCGCCGGTTGCGCGCCCGGCAAGACGCGCCGCATCGGATTCAGCGCCGGACGCAGAGAACAAAAGGAAAGCCGTGGCCGTCGCAATGGAGCGCCCTGAAACCAGACTCATGCCAGCCACAGTTTAACTTGCGCTAACTCGTCACGTAAAATCGGAACTTGCTCCCATCATCGCCCGGCCATTCTCCCGCGAGTAGAGTTTGGCCCACAGCGGCAGGGTTGTGTGCACTGATCCTGATTTTTTGCGGCGCCGCGTGGCCGTTCATGCGCAGGCTGGGCATCGAAGTCGATGAAGCGCTCCTTGGGAACGGCATCTACGAACACGGCGCGGCCTGGTATAGCTGGCACATCTCCGGAATGGACATCCCGGTGATGCTGTTGACCTACGTCGGCGCCCTCAAGACGTGGCTCTATAATCCGCTATTCGCACTGTGGCCGCCGGGTCCGGTTTCGCTCCGTCTGCCGATGGTTCTGGTTGGCGCTGTCACCATCGTGCTGTTCTTCCTGCTGCTCGACCGATCGGTGGGACGGCGCGCCGCGTGGATCGGCGCCGCTCTCTTGGCGACCGATGCGAGCTTCGTCCTCACCGAAGCGATCGACTTGGGCTTCGTCGCGCTGCAGCAATGCTTCAAGCTCGGCGCACTGTTGCTGTTGCTGTCGTTCCATCGCACGCGGCGGTGGCCGGCACTGGCCGGGGGATTCTTTCTATTCGGTCTCGCGACTTGGGACAAAGCGGTTTTCGTGTGGATCATCGGCGCGGTTGCGATCGCGGGCGCGGTGGTGTTCCGCCGCGAGATCACGCGGCTGACGACAGTGCGAAACGTGCCCATCGCACTGGCGGCATTTCTCACCGGCGCGCTGCCCTGGGTGATTTATAACGTCGCGCGCCCGCTCGAAACGTTCACTCAGAATGCACATCTCACACCGGACAATCCGCAAATCAAGTTGATTCTGTTGAAGCGAACAATTGACGGCAGCGGTCTATTCGGGATCATCACAGCTCCCGATGCTGCGCCGAGCCCGAGTACTCCACGCGGCCTGATTCAGACCACGGCCTTCGCCGCAGCGCGTGTCACCGGCGATCCCCGGACCAGTCTCATCGGGTGGGGTTGCGTGATTGCGATGCTCGTATCGCCATTCGTCTGGAGCTCCCGGTCGCGCCGGATGATTCAGTTCTCCTTGTTATATCTCGTCATCACGTGGCTGTTGATGTTCGTCACCACGGGTGCAGGTGGCGCGGTGCACCACGTGATCCTCTTGTGGCCCTTTCACCTGGCGATCGCCGCCGCTGTATTATCGGAACTGGCTGGCCGTCTTGGGCAGCGCGGTATTATCGCCACGGCCACCTTCACGGTCGTTCTGTGCACGTCGAATCTGCTATTGCTCGATTCCTATTTCGTGACGTTGATTCGCGACGGTACCGGCGTGCGTTGGACCGATGCGTTCGAGCCGCTCACCGCCTGGTTGACGGAGGCACGCAGCCCAGCGGTTTTCGGCGCGGATTGGGGGATTTTAGAAACCCTGAACCTGCTATCGGAAGGCGAACTGCCGGTGCAGGACGCCAGCTTCGCCCTGCGGCCGCCAAATGAAACGCAGCAAATCGCCCTGCTCACGCGCATGCTGGCGTCCCCGGGCGCGCTATGGGTGACTCATTCCGCGGGCGCCGAGCAGTGGACGGGCGTGCGGCTGAACCTGTCACGAATTGCGGAATCGCTCGGCTACTCGCAGGAAGTACTGCACACCGTACACGACCGGCATGGGAGACCCATCTTTGACATCCTCAGATTCCGGCGCGCCGCTTAGCAGGGTTGCTGAGACGCTCGTCCAATTCGATTGCAATATCTGCGGCAGGGCCAACCGGATCAGCCCGCCGGGCTTCGAACGCGAAGGTGGAAACTGCGCCGGTTGCGGCTCGACCGTGCGGACTCGTTCCGTCATTCGAATGATCTCGCAGGAACTGTTCGGGCTGGATCTCGCGCTGCCAAGCTTTCCGGTTCTCAAAAGCATCCGCGCCATCGGGATGAGCGATTCAGCGGACTACGCCGAACCGCTCGCGGCGAAGTTTTCCTACCGCAACACCTTCTATCACAAAGAGCCTGTCTTCGACATCGTGAATGCGCCCGAAAGCGAGAATGGCCGTTACGATTTCGTGATTGCGAGCGAAGTTTTCGAGCACGTCGCCCCGCCGGTGGAGATCGCTTTTCAGAACGCATTTCGCATTTTGAAGCCGCACGGGCTGTTCTTCTTCACGGTGCCTTACTCGCTCGAGGCGCAGGGCAAGGAACACTTCCCGGATCTCTTCGATTGCGGGATCGCGCAGCTACGCACCGGGCACGTGATGGTGAACCGGGGACGCGACGGGCGGCTCGAGATCTTCGACAATCTCGTATTTCACGGCGGGCCGGGCGAGACGCTCGAGACTCGTGTGTTCAGCGAGGACGAGCTGCGAAAACAGTTCAAAAACGCCGGTTTCCCGGAGCTCGAGATTTATAGCAGCCGCTCTGAGCGGTTCGGGATCGTGCATAGCGAGAACTGGTCGTTGCCGATGACCGCGCGAAAGCAGCCGTTCGTATTCGATCGAGGGAGCGCCACCGAATTCATGGAGCAGCGCGGTCACATGCTGAAGACGATGGAGTCGCTGCAGGCGCGCATCGCCGAGTACGACGAGTGGGCGGACAGGGTTCGCAACAAGATGAGCGAGCATGACCGGCAACTGCTGGACCGGACTCAGTGGGCGCTGGAGTTGGACGAACAATTAAAAGAGAAGACCGCGTGGGCCATGATGCTGGAGAAAGACGTGGCTCATCATCTCGAACTGGCCAAGCGGTTTCAGGGCGAAGCGGAGGAGCGGACCGAGTGGGCCCTGAGTTTGCAGCGCGAGGTGGATGCTCTCCGGGCCGGGTTGGCGCGTATCCGGAGGTCGCCGTGGACGCGGGCGGGGCGTGCGCTGAGGCTGGTGAAGGAGTAACCACCCTGCGGTTTACGGCAACTTTTGGAACCCGGGTTTGAGGGTCCCCTTCTTTACGGCGATGTCGTAGAGAGTCGGATAGAATTGCACAAACGTGTTCTCGACAGCCGTATTCTGTCCATGACAGCTATAGCACGCTGCGCTCCGGGGCAATGCCTGCGCGCTCGCTTCGGGCTCGCCCTTGTCCAGCCGGAATCCGTAAAACGTCCACAAGCCGGAGGCCGACTTCGAATCCTTCACCTCCGCTTCAATGCCCGCGACGCCCCGCTGGAAATGACCGTCCTTGTTGATCGACGCGTGGCTTTCCGAGCCCCGCACCTCCAGCACGAACACCGACCCGTCGGGCCAATGGCCGGTTCCGCGAAACGCGCGGTATGCTTCCGGGTTTACGAAGACGTTGTCAAACAGCGGCGGACCCGTGTGTTTCATGGAGGCCAGCGGTCCGTAGGTCATCCTCAACCCAGAACTCAGGAACATCCACTCCCGGTAATTTTCGGGGAATTTCAACCGGTGATCGGCCGTGTACTGTGGTCCCGGAGCGGCTTGGTTTGTGGCGCTGCTGGCGGCGACTGTGAAAACTACAAGCGATGCGACGGCGATCACAGGAACCAGGGCTGGGGAACGTTTCATAGGGGTAGTAGGCGGCTTCGCACGGCCGTTTGCCGCAGAAAAAGGTTTGGGGAAATCGAGAGAGCGGCGGGAAATTAGAAAGGGCGACCGCCAACTCCTGGCGGACTCGCTCGCGTATTCGCGGTTAGGCGCCGCGTGCCGTGCAGTCAGGCTGCACGCGTCAGATTTGACGAGCGAAATCCATTCCAGATAGCTGGTAGCCGCCCAAGTTGTGTTCGTTTTCTATTTGGACTTCCTCCTGGCTTTTCCGGATTGAGGGTCCGTTTTGCATCACCCTCTGACATTAATATGCTCCTGTTTTTCACGCCTGTCAATAGGGATCGAGATCTTAAAATTCTCGCAGCGCGGCCCGCACCGGTGCGCTCCACCGCAGGGCGCGGCTGGTATCCTGGGATGAGTGTCGTCACTGCCGATCAATTTCCATCTGGAGCATTACGAGGGGCCGCTGGACCTGCTGCTCGACCTCATTCGTAAGCAACAGATCGACATCTACGACATCCCGATCGCCACCATCACATCGCAGTATCTGGAGTACATGAGCCGCGCCGTGGAGCTCGACGTGGAGCCGAGCGCCGAGTTCGTCTACATGGCGGCCACGCTGATCCACATCAAATCGAAGATGCTGCTGCCGCGCGATCCGGAGCTGCAGCAGATCGCGCCCGAAGAGGATCCCCGAAAAGAGCTGGTGGACAAACTGCTCGAGCACGAGCGCTTCAAGAGCGCGGCCGAAATGTTGCAACAGAAGCGGGTGATCGAGGAAGCGGTGTGGTCGAACCCGCAGATCCAACACTTCATGACGGACGAAGATAATCCCGGTCTGGCCGTTACACTTTTCGACCTGGTGAAGACTTTCCAGCAGGTGCTGGAGCGCGTGAAGGACCGGCCCATTTACGAGGTCGGCAAGGAAGACGTCAGCGTGCCGGACATGATTCAATATCTGGGCAAGCTGATGAAGCAGAAACGCAAAGGGCCCGTATCCGCGACGGCCCTATTCGAGAAGCAGCGCAGCCGCCGCGGCATGATCTGTCTGTTCCTGGCAATTCTGGAGCTGGTGAAGCGGCAGGCCGTGCGGCTGACCCAACTGGACGCGTTCGGCGACATCGGCCTCGAACCCGCGCTCGCCCTCGACGAGGCGTTTGGCGCCGACAGCGAGATGGATGCAGTCGAACAGCAATACACATAAAACATTATGAGCAACGTACGTAGAGAGAAACCGGACCCCGCCGACGCCATCGACACGACTGAGACGTTCCTGCCGGGCCAGATTCCGGTGAAGGAAGCTGACTCGGCCGAATGCGACGAAGCGAGACGGACCGAGCAGCAGCCCAATCCGGCGGAGGCCGCCCAAGCCGTGAACCCGGAGCTATCCGAGGACCTACATCCGTCGAAGGGATCGCAAGAGCGGTGATTGAGGAACTCGAAAAATCGGACGAACTCGCGAACCAGCCCGCCCAAGGCATCGAGGCCGAGGAGCCGCCTGCCTACGCTCCGGCCGTGGAAGGCACCGAAGAGATCCTGATCACGGCGGAAGCAGTAGATAGCGAACGAGCCCGGTTGAAAGCGATCATCGAGGCGGTGATCTACATCACCGATGAGCCGCTTTCCGCGCAGCAGATCGCCGGAGCCACGGCCAAACCCATGGAACTGGTGAAGGCCATTTTGGATGAGCTGAGCGCCGAGTACGGGCAGCCGGATCGGGGCCTGAGCATTCGCGAGGTGGCCGGCGGTTACAAGATGGCGACCAAGCCGGAACACCACGAGGAGATCCGCGCGTTCGTCAAAAATCTGAAGCCGCCGCTCAAGTTGTCGCTCGCCGCGTTGGAAACTCTTGCGGTGATCGCATACAAGCAGCCCATCACCGCGCCCGAGATCATGGAGATCCGCGGCGTGCAGGGCGCGGGCGTATTGAAGACGCTGCTCGACCGGAAATTGATCGCCACGGCGGGCCGCAAAAACGTGATCGGCAAACCGATTCTGTATAAGACAACCAAGGAGTTCCTGGTGCAGTTCGGCCTGCGCGATCTGAACGAGCTGCCTACGCTCAAAGAGTTCGAGGAGTTGGGACGGTTCGCCTTAACCGATGCCGAAGCGGATCCGCAACAGGCGCCGGCCCCCATCGAGGAGCCTCCGCCCGAGCCCGCTCCCGTTGAAGATCCGCCGCCCGATGATGAGCCGTTCGTTCCGGTGCCAGATGAGCCTGGCGAACCGGCGGAACCGAATGCCTGAAGAGCGTTTACAGAAGATCCTCTCGCGCGCCGGCGTCACCAGCCGCCGCAAAGCCGAGGAGTATATCCGCGACGGTCGCGTCACCGTGAACGGTAAAGTTGTTACCGAACTTGGCTCGAAGGCGGATCTGGGCCGCGACCACATTAAAGTGGATGGGAAGCTGCTCCAGGCGCCCAAGCGGCTGCTCTACCTGATGGTGAACAAGCCGCGCGGCGTGATGACCACCATGGACGATCCGGAGGGCCGCGAGACCATTGCGGGCATGCTGCGCGGCGTCCGCGAACGCGTGTATCCAGTGGGACGTCTGGATTACGCGAGCGAAGGGATGCTGTTGCTCACCAACGATGGCGATTTCGCCAACGCCATCACCTCCGCGCGCAATCACGTGGAGAAGGTCTACGTAGTGAAGGTGAACGGCGCGCTGACTGAGGAGCAGGAGGAGCGCTTCCGTGCCGGCGTTCCGATCGACGGACGCAAGACCGCGCCGGCGGGGTTGAAGCGCATCAAAAACGCGGAGAATCCGTGGTACGAGGTTCGCCTCATCGAAGGCCGCACCAACCAGATCCGGCTGATGTTCAAACATTTCGGGCTGTTGGTGGAGAAGCTGCGGCGAGTCAAGATCGCGTTCCTCGAAATGGACATCGCGATTGGCGAGTTCCGGCATTTGAGCAACGACGAAGTCCAACGGTTTCGCAAATTCCTGAAACTCGAAAGCGCGCCGGCCGGCCGCGCTCGCAACCATGCCTGAGAGACAGCGTAAGCAACTGATGTCTTGCGCTTGTCTTGTACTATAAAACAGCGCAAGTGACAGGCATCGAGGAGCTTCCGGTATTCGCGGTTCGCAAGACGCCCTGACTCGTGAGCATCAGAGCCACGCGCGCAAGCAAGTGATGTCCAGCCGTTCAGAGCCACGCGCGTAAGCAAGTGAAGTCCAGCCGTTCAGAGCCACGCGCGTAAGCAAGTGAAGTCCAGCCGTTCAGAGCCACGCGCGTACGCAAGTGATCACTTGCGCTTGTCTCG